>CAJSZT010000008.1:0-126084 GCA_910573785.1 Lachnospiraceae bacterium
AAGGATATAAGGAATTGATGAGACAATTCCCACTCGTCCGACCACGTATCTATGTAAGTATATACGGATAGTTGTAGATGTATTAGCTTTGCAGGGAGCCGGATGCGGGAAAGCTGCACGTCCGGTTCTGAGAGGGGTAAGCCCCGTAAGGGACTTACCTACTTACCAAACTTCTCCGAATTTTCCTATAGAACAAAAACCCTCCGGGGGATGCGCGCTGCGCGCATAAGGAAAATAGCTGCTGTTGCAGCCGCGCTCCGGCGCAAGTGTGTGTCAAGTCGCATACGTTTCTTATATATTACTTACTAAGGTATCGGGGCAGAAGACTACCGTGCACGGCCTGACCGGCTGCGAATGGTAATGGCAGAAAATCAACACTTTGACCTGCTGAAAAAATGATTGATAACCCGGATTTTTACGAGTATACTATAACTAAACGTATGACTGCGGATTATTCTGCAGAATGGAAGCTCGGAAAAGGAGGAAAAAACCATGCTGATACTGATCCGGAACGCAAAGGTATTTGCGCCGGAAGAACTGGGAGTACAGGATGTTCTGACAGCCGATTCCAGGATATTAAAGATCGCTCCCCATATTCCGGCTGTCGAGGAATACGATGTCCGTACGATTGACGGGACAGGCATGCTGCTGTTCCCGGGATTCATTGACTGCCATGTACATATCCTGGGAGGCGGCGGAGAGGGGAGCTATCACACGAGGACACCGGAGATCATGCTCACGGATATCACTATGGGCGGGGTAACTACGGTTGTGGGCTGTCTGGGAACCGACGGTACGACGCGGAATATGGCGTCACTCCTGGCAAAGGCCAGAGGGTTGGAGGAGGAGGGAATCACCGCGTACATTTATTCCGGTTCGTACCAGATTCCGGTGCGTACGCTGACTGGGAATCTGGTGGATGACCTGATCCTCATCGACAAAGTAATAGGCTGCGGAGAGATCGCCATTTCCGACCACCGTTCCTCCCAGCCCACAGAAGAGGAATTCGCGAAGATCGTGGGAGACACGAGAGTCGGCGGGATTCTTTCCGGGAAGGCCGGACTGGTGAATATCCACATGGGGGATGGGAAGCGGATGCTCTCGTACCTGCGCTATGTAGCGGAGGAGACGGAGATCCCAACCTCCAATATGCTGCCTACTCATATCAACCGGAGTGCCCGGCTTTTGCATGACGGTATCGATTACGCGAAAACTCTGGGAGGCTTTGTGGATCTGACGACAAGCTCAGATCCGGATTTTCTGGAAGAGGACGAGGTAAAAGCAAGCACCGGCCTGAAAATGATGCTGGACGCAGGAGTGCCGGAGCATCAGATCACATTTTCCTCAGATGGACAGGGCAGTATCCCGATTTTCAGTAAAAGCGGGGAACTTGCCGGGCTGGGGGTGGGGAAAGTAAGCTCTCTGTACCGGGAGGTCCGGGATGCGGTCCTGACAAACCATGTGGGTCTGACGCAGGCGCTGAAAACTGTGACTTCAAACCCCGCGGATCTGCTGAAGCTCACGCAAAAGGGGCGTATCGCCGTGGGAAAGGATGCCGACCTGGTGCTTGCAGAGGAGGATACTATGGACATACATACTGTGATAGCAAAGGGAAAGCTCATGGTATACCAAAAGACGGCTGTCCGAAAAGGAACGTTTGAATCAGACGGAATCGCGGGTGTATCCGCGAAGGGACAGAACTGATTTGAAAGAACAATGGAACAGTACGAAAGAAATTTTAAAATGAATGGAGAGTAATGGATGGAAACGAAAAAAGGAACGATACAGATGCCGCATACCTATGTGATCATTTTCTTTGTGATTTTATTTGCGGCGGTTTTGACGCTGTTTGTCCCGCTGGGGCAGTATGAGACAAAAGAGATCACTTATATGCAGAACGGGGAGGAGAAGACCAGGACTGTATTGGATCCGGAGAGCTTCCAGTATGTGACGGATGAGAACGGCAAAAAGATGACCCACACAGCCCCCATATTCGGAACCGAGGATTTCGGCGGACAGGGAATCCTGAACTATGTATTTGAGGGGCTGACTGTCGGGGATAAATGGGGTTCCGCAGTGGGGATTGTGGCATTTATCCTGGTCATCGGCGGAGCCTTCGGGATTGTGCTGAAAACAGGAGCCGTGGATCAGGGGATCCTGGCCATGATCGAAAAGACAAAGGGCACGGAAAAATATCTGATCCCCGTACTGTTTGTCCTGTTCTCTCTGGGAGGCGCGGTCTTTGGAATGGGCGAGGAGGCAATCCCCTTTGCAATGATCCTGGTGCCCATGTTCATTGCCATGGGGTATGATGCTGTCGTAGGAGTCTGCGTGACATACTGCGCAACTCAGATCGGATTCGGCGCTTCCTGGATGAATCCGTTCAGCCTGGCCATCGCGCAGGGGATCGCAGAGGTTCCGGTGCTTTCCGGCGCGGGCTTCCGTATCGTGCTCTGGTTTGTGTTTACGGGGATAGGGATGGCATTTACCATGGTCTATGCGGCCAAGATCAAAAAGGATCCCAGGATATCGGTTGCCTATGACAGCGACACCCGATACAGGGAGGAGTTTGAAGGAAACGATGAGAAAAAAGCGGACTTCCGGCTGGGCCACAAGCTGATTCTGCTGGTGATCCTGGCGACCATGATCTGGACGGTATGGGGCGTTGTGGCAAAAGGGTTCTATATTCCGGAGATTGCGTCGCAGTTCTTTGTAATGGGCCTGGTAGCTGGTATCATTGCCGTGATCTTCAGGCTGAATGATATGCGTGTCAATGATATTGCATCTTCATTCCAGAGCGGTGCGGCTGACCTGGTAGGGGCGGCGCTGGTTGTCGGCATGGCGCAGGGGATCATCATTATTTTGGGCGGAACGGATGCGTCCTCCCCTACGGTGCTCAATACGATCCTTCATGGGATCAGCAGCGGAATGCAGAATTTTCCGGCCGTGATCTCCGCATGGCTGATGTATGTTTTCCAGACCGTATTTAATTTCTTCGTAGTATCCGGCTCCGGACAGGCAGCGCTGACCATGCCGATCATGGCGCCGCTGTCAGACCTGGTGGGTGTGTCCCGGCAGACGTCCGTTCTGGCGTTCCAGCTGGGAGACGCGTTTTCCAATCTGATCGTGCCGACCTCCGGATGTCTGCTTGGTACACTCGGCGTTGCGAAGCTGGAATGGGGAAAATGGGCGAAGTTCCAGATTAAGATGCAGGGTGTTTTGTTTGCGGTAGCGTCTCTTGCCATGGTGATTGCGGTGCTGATCGGATTTTAAATAAGAATCGGGAAAATTTTAAGAAAATAGTGTCTATATGCGTAAATTCTGTTATAATAAGGGACAGGTTCAGATAAACCGAGGAGCAGAGGATTTATAGGAATCTATCACTATTTTAAAAAGAAAGTGCAGGTAAAAAGATATGGCAGAAGAAGTAAATAACGGCGGATGCACGGAGGAGTCCTGTGCGGGATGTGCGCATGCCGGAAGCTGTGAAAGCAAAAAAGAGGATCTGCGGGCTCCGGCCAACGCATATTCGAATGTAAAAAAGGTGATCGGGGTCATCAGCGGAAAGGGCGGCGTCGGAAAGTCCCTGGTAACCGCGTCCCTGGCGCGCATGATGAAGGAAAAAGGCTATAACGTAGGAATTCTGGACGCGGACATCACGGGACCGTCCATCCCCAAGATGTATGGAATCCACGAGCAGGCAAAGGGAACAGAGGAAGGGATCTATCCTTGTCTCGCAAAGGACGGGACAAGGATCATGTCCGTGAACCTGCTTCTGGAGGATGAGGACGCGCCGGTGATCTGGCGGGGACCGATCATTGCAGGTGTGGTGACTCAGTTCTGGTCGGACGTGATTTGGGATGACCTGGATTACCTGTTCGTGGATATGCCGCCTGGAACCGGGGATGTACCGTTGACCGTATTCCAGTCGCTTCCGGTAGACGGAGTAGTGATCGTGACCTCTCCTCAGGATCTGGTACAGATGATCGTCAAAAAGGCATATAACATGGCAAGGCAGATGAATATTCCGGTGCTTGGCATTGTGGAAAACTACAGCTATGTAAAATGCCCGGACTGCGGCAAAGAGCTGAGGATCTTCGGAGAAAGCCATATTGACGAGATTGCGGGAGAACTGGGCGTGCCCGTACTCGGCAGGATGCCGATTGATCCGGCGATTGCGGAAGTGGTGGAAGAAGAGCGGTTCTATGAAGCGAAGAATCCGTATCTGGATGAGGTAGAACTGTAAATATTTTGTTGTTTTGGGGAATGCCCTGCCGGTTTCGCTGGGCGTATAAAACCTTTACAGACAGCTATGTTCTGATAGGGCTGTCTGTAAAGGTTTTTTCAAAAAAATTGTGTTAAAAGCCTTAAACTACTATGAAGAGAAAAAGCTTTTTCAAATTCTCCCTCTATCAGCCGATTTAGTTTTTTCTTCTCAGCCTGTGTCAGTCTGGGGCGTTCTAAAAGAAATCCGAAGCGTCCGGCTTCTTCGCTGATGATACTTCCCAGCTGCGGGGCGGTTCGGAGGATGCCGTCAGGTTCAATCAGACTGCCGGGGGAGTTCATTCAGGTGTTTTGGACATTTGCGGAAGCTATGATCCACTCCACAATTCTCTCACTGTGGGGAAGGAAGATTCCAGCCACCGGGCCCACCAGCGCCGCGCATATGATCGTTCCAACCCCGACAGCCCCGCCCATCAGAAATCCGGCGGCTACAAAGCACACGTCCACCACAATACGGGTTATGCTGAATGACTGTCCCAGCTTATCGCTGATCACGATCGCTACCAGGTCATTGGGGCCGACGCCGGAATCAGATTTCATGACGATCGTCATGCCGAAAGCCAGGATCACGCAGCCGGCAGCCAGCACGAGGATCCGCGCCGCAAACGGATTGCCGGAATGGATGAGCCCTCCCAGAAGCAGGGTGAAAAAGTCAATGATCGGTCCGCCGCAGATCATGCACAGGACCGTACCGATCTTGATATAACTGCGGTCTGTGATCAGCAGTACCAGGATGATTAAAAAACAGATTGTCATATGTACCCGGCCGTGTGTAAGGACCGTCCATCCCGTCAGACTCTGAGCAGTCCGGAAAAGCCCCTGTATCAGCACATTGAAGGGGTCTGCGCCGAGGTCAGCCAAAAGGAACAGGGTGACGCCCAGATGAGCGATGGTCAGGCCGATGAATAAGATTACGATTCGCAGCAATATTTCTTTGAGAGTTCTTTTTTGCATGGCAGTGTCCTTTTTGCGTTAAAATGATTTTCCTACATTATATCGGCAAATCAACGCTCCGTCAATCTTTTAATTTTCGTAGAGTATTGACGCCTCTGCGTAAAATAGCTATGATATTTTCAAAGAATGGCAGGAGGAATCGAATATGGATGTTCAAGAGCATAGACTGCAGGTAAAGCTGGTTTCAGACATGGAAAAGGTTTTTCCGTCCCGAAAGCCTTCGGAGGACGGGGCTGTCAGCCGATTGACAGCCTTGAAAGGGGAGACGGTTTCATTTCAGATCGCGTACTATGGTGATGTAGGAAGAAAGCAGCGGGGGACAGCCCGAATCAAGGCACCGGACGGAATCAGGGTCAGGGTAAAAAAGGTGGGACTGGTACCCTGTGCCTACCCGTGCCACATGGAGAGGGACGAGGGATATCTGACTACAGAACCGGGGCTGTATCCGGACCTGCTGGAGGACTTGGGGGAATTTGGATTCCCAATCATTTCCGGCCAGTGGAGGAGCCTGTGGATCGATATCGAGACAACGGAAGATACGCCGGCCGGGGAATATCCGGTAAAAATCATTTTGGAAAGCCGGGTTCATGCGCCGGGGATGAGGCCATTGTCCGCAGAGGCGGACATGACTGCGGAGATATTAAACACGGCACTTCCGGAACTAAAGATCCGGCATACGGAATGGTTCCACTGCGATTGTCTGGCAGAATATTACGGTGTGGAAGTATTCAGTGAGAGGCATTGGGAGATCATAGAAAATTTTGTCCGTCACGCGGTCAAAAGGGGGTGTAATATGCTGCTTACGCCGGTATTTACGCCTCCTTTGGATACGGCTGTGAATGGGGAACGGCGCACCGTGCAGCTGGTGGATGTGACCGTGTCGGACCAGGGATATGAGTTTGGATATGACAGGTTCCGGCAGTGGGTGGAAATGTGCAGGCGCTGCGGGATCAGATATTTTGAAATCTCGCATCTGTTCAGCCAGTGGGGCGCGAAGGCGGCGCCGAAGATCATCGGCAGAGTCAACGGAGAGGAACGTAAAATCTTCGGATGGGAGACTGGAGCTGGCGGTGAGGAATACAGGAAATTTCTGCAGACGTTTCTTGTCTCCTTTACGGAAGAGATTGAACGGCTCGGCATAGGAAAGCAGTGTTATTTTCATGTATCAGACGAGCCGGAGGAAAAGGACCTGGAGTCCTACATCCATGCAAAAAATCTGGTAAAAGAATATCTGTCGGGATACCGTATGATAGATGCGCTTTCCGAGTACAGGTTTTATGAGCAGGGCGCTGTGGAGGAGCCGGTATGCGCCAATGACCATATAGAGCCATTTTTGAAGAACCGTCCGCCCAGGCTGTGGACGTATTACTGTACTGCCCAGCCTCTGGCGGTCTCCAACCGCTTTATTGCTCTGCCGGGATTCCGCACAAGGATCCTTGGTATTCAGCTCTATAAATATGCGGTCAGCGGTTTTCTGCATTGGGGATATAATTTTTACAACAGTGAATTTTCCCTGTATCCGATCGATCCGTACCAGTGCACCGACGCAGACGGGGCATTTCCGTCAGGAGATCCGTTTCTGGTATATCCGGGAAAGGACGGGAAGCCGGTGGATTCGATCCGCTCAATGCTGATGGAAAAGGCGATGGCGGACCTGTGCGCAATGGATCATCTGGAAAAACTGACGGACCGGGAAACTGTCATGAAATGCCTGATGGAAGAAGAACACGGGGAGATCACCTTCCGCGCCTATCCGCAGAAGGCATCCTATCTCGCGGAGGTCCGGGAAAACATCAATGCCGCGATTCGGGCGGCAATATCAAAGAATGCCCGGAAACTCCCATGACCCGGAAACCTATATGATCTTTTTCTGGTAGGCGATCCGTTCACTGCCGTCTTCGAGATAAATGATTCCGCACCGGGTAAACTGGCGTTTCTCTAATAAACGCTGCATCACCCGGTTGTCCCGGTGCGTATCAATCCTCAGGTTTCTGCACTGTGAGAGTGCCCAGTCGAGACAGAAGGAACCGGCGCCACGGATGGTGCCGTCCGAGGTGATGCGGTGGACGACGCCGTAAGGGGACTCATCCAGCCACTGCCCGTTGCAGATGCGGCGGTAGGAATTCTCTTCGCCGAATCGGTAATAAAATGCGGCGATTACCTTCTGCTGTTCCTCGCAGATATAGCTGCAGCCTTCTGCAATATCAGATTCCAGAAGAGTACGTGGCGGATAGGCGGTTCCCCACTGGGTCGGATTGCCGTGGGCGGCCATGAACCTGCGGGCATTGTCATACAGCCGCAGAAGGATGTCCAGGTCTGTCGGGGTTGCTTTTCTGATCTTCATAGGGCTCCTTTTATGCTATAAAATATCTGCATTTTTCAAAATAAAAATTCTGTTCTTTTCGGAAAAGCTCTGTCAGCCGGGAAATACCGTTCCCATCCTGATAAGCTTTCAAAGCATCCAGATATTCGTGTCTGTTTGCATCCTCGATGATCACGGGAATCATTTTTTGAATCAGGCATTCTCTGAAAAGAATCAATCTGCCGGTTCTTCCGTTTCCATCCTGAAAGGGATGTATGCTCTCATATCTTGCATGAAATTCTGCCAATACGGAAAGATCCTCTGCCTGGTTCTTATACCAATGCAGAAGCTGATTCATTTCATCAGCTACTTCATCCGGTCTTATGGTCTGATACATGCCGATCATGTTGGGGCGCTTTTTATAATCTCCGATTGCATATCCATTCGCGCGGTCTTCAAATACTCCGGATTTCAGTTCATAATGAAATTGTTTTATCAATCTCTGGGTCAGCGGTTCATTCAAAGTGTCCAGCATCCTATTGAACATCAGAAAGTGGCCGTTCATCTCCTCCACATCCTTTGCGCGGTAATAGTCCTCCGATCTGGGGAGCGTACCATGGTCAAACAGAGAAGCCGTCTGCTCCTCCGTAAGTGTGCTTCCTTCTATCTTGTTGGAGTTGTAGGCGAGCAGGCGCTGTGTATAAGCATATACTCCGGAACGGTCAAATTTTTGTCTCTCTATTTTAAATCTTTCCAACAAAAAAGTTAGAAAATCGTTATTGTAATCACACATAGTTTTCCTCTCATTGATATTGTCATTACAGAATCTGAATTATGATTCAGTATAGCATATCTCAAATAGTTTGTCTAGAAAAAACAAACATTAGTTCGTTCTTGCCGGCAAGATGTGACATGTAACGATCGCGATACTGTTTGGATTCAAATTGAGTTGAAAATATAAGTATAAACATATATACTATATAAAGTGAAGATATTGCGTGAAAGAATATAGATGAAATCTGCATTTTCAAAAAAGTGAACAGTATTTTTTCACGATAAGATCTAATAGAGATGTGTAGAATACTATAAAGCAACAGCAGACAAAGGGGACAAAAGATGAGATTATACATTGTACGACACGGAGAAACAGATTGGAATAAGGCGCGTAGGGTACAGGGCTTCTCGGACATTCCGCTGAATGAATACGGAAGGCATCTGGCACGCGAGACAGCGGAGGGGATGAAGGACATTCCCTTTGACCTTGCTTATACAAGCCCGCTGGTCCGGGCGCGTGAAACGGCCGAGATCATACTGGCGGGCAGGGATATCCCTCTCATCGAATCCAACGGGATCAAGGAAATGGGATTCGGAGAATATGAGGGCATGTGCATCAGCGGAAAAGAAAAAGCGCTGGAAAGTGAAGCGTTCAAAAAATTCTTTATCGATACGGGGAATTTTGTCCCGGCAAAGGGCGGGGAGAGTATAGCGGACATTATGGAGCGGACCGGACAATTCTTAAAAGAGCTGTGTGAAAATCAGGCGTTGCAGGGGAAGCAGATCCTGCTGTCCACACACGGCGCCGCCATGACTGCGTTGCTGAACCATATCCGGAGGAATCTGAACGCCGCGGATTTCTGGAAGTGGCAGGTTCCGGCGAATTGTGCGGTGACCACCGTTGACGTGAGGGATGGAGTGCCGGTGATCGCGGAAGAGAGCAAGGTCTATTATAAAGATCCTGTTAAACGGTGGAGTATAGAATAGGAGAAATAGTAAAAACTTTATTCATATATTGTGAGATGCAATATGGCAGCAAGTCTGACCGTGGATCTTGTATAATTTATATATAGATATTTTGTACAGAAATTAGTTGGGCCTTCGTGGCAAAAGTGTCAAAGGGAGAAATAACAGATTTGTCAGCAGTTGCGGAAAATTTTGATGACCATGACCAGAATACGGATTTTTTCTGTGTAAGGATAACTATGCCCTGGTTGGATCAGCATCCAGGGCATAGCATCGTACATTGTATCAAAAAATTTTCAGTGGCAGGATTTCTGGATAGAAAGCCTTACCTAATCTTCTTCTTCCACCTGTACCGTATACGTATGCCGTTTTCTCGCCATCTCGTCATTTGCCAGATATTCGTCGTAGGTCGTGATCTTGTCGATCAGCTTGCCCCCCGGTACGATCTCCATGATCCGGTTGGCTGTCGTCTGGACGATCTGATGGTCCCGGGAGGTGAACAGAAGCACACCCGGGAATTTGATCATCCCGTTATTCAGCGATGTGATCGCCTCCATATCCAGATGATTGGTGGGCTCGTCGAAGAGCAGCACATTGGCGCCGGAGATCATCATCTTGGACAGCAGGCACCGCACCTTTTCTCCTCCGGAAAGTACCTTCAGCCGCTTCACGCCGTCTTCTCCGCCGAACAGCATCCGGCCTAAGAAACCGCGGACATAGGTGACATCCTTGTTCTCGGAATACTGGGTGAGCCATTCCGTGATGGTGTAATCGCTGTCAAATTCCTCTCCGAAATCCTTCGGGAAATACGCCTGGGAGGTAGTGATCCCCCACTTGTAGGTTCCCTCGTCCGGCTCCATCTCGCCGATCAGAATCTTGAACAAGACCGTCTTGGCAAGCTCATTGCTGCCCACAAAAGCTACCTTGTCATCGTGGCCCAGCGTAAAGGTCAGGTTGTCCAGGACCTTTTCTCCATCAATGGTCTTAGAAAGCCCTTCTACAGCCAGCACTTCATTGCCAATCTCACGGTTCGGCCGGAAGTCGATGTAGGGGTACTTCCGGCTGGACGGCTTGATTTCATCCAGCTGGATCTTTTCCAGGGCACGCTTCCTGGAGGTAGCCTGCTTGGACTTGGACGCGTTGGCACTGAACCGGGAAATAAATTCCTGCAGCTCCTTGATCTTTTCTTCCTTCTTTTTATTCGCTTCCTTCATCTGCCGGATAATGAGCTGACTGGACTCATACCAGAAGTCATAGTTTCCGGCGTAGAGCTGGATCTTACCGTAGTCGATGTCCGCAATCTGGGTGCAGACCTTGTTCAGGAAATAACGGTCATGGGAAACCACGATCACCGTATTTTCAAAATTGATCAAAAATTCCTCCAGCCATGCGATGGCGTCCAGGTCCAAATGGTTGGTAGGCTCGTCCAGCAGCAGGATATCCGGGTTGCCGAACAATGCCTGCGCCAGCAGCACCTTGACTTTCTCCGGACCGGTCAGGTCCCTCACGGCTTTGTAATGAAGCTCCGTATCGATCCCCAAGCCGTTCAGCAGGGCGGCAGCGTCGGATTCCGCCTCCCAGCCGTTCATGGTAGCAAATTCCCCTTCCAGCTCGCTGGCCTTGATCCCATCCTCATCGGTGAAATCCTCTTTCGCATAGATGGCGTCTTTTTCCTTCATGATCTCATAAAGGCGGGCATTTCCCATAATGACCGTGTCCAGAACGGGATATTCGTCGTACTTGGACTGGTCCTGCTGCAGGAAGGAGAGACGTTCTCCCGGAGTAATGGCGATCTCCCCGTTGGTCGGCTCGAGCTGCCCGGACAGGATCTTCAAAAAGGTAGACTTTCCCGCACCGTTGGCGCCGATGATGCCGTAGCAGTTTCCTTCGGTGAATTTGATGTTCACATCTTCAAATAATGCTTTTTTTCCAACTCTTAATGTAATATTATTTGCACTGATCATACTGTAAACCCTCTGCTTTTCTAAATCTTTATCAGGCGGGATCCGCCCGCGTGTTTTACTGTCACTTCCTCTATATTATACATAAAACCTTTTGTTTTTCAAGGAAAATCATCGCGCCATTTACAATTTCAATAAAAAGGTCTACTTAAAGGAGGGATTGTGTGCTATAATTGGAAGAAATTGATTCGGGATCAGCAGAAAAATGACAGATACAGACGAGTTAGGAGATGTCAGATGTTTTCCGCGGATTCTGAATCCTACATATGAAAAGAGGCGTCTTGCAGATAAAAAACGAAGAGAGAATAAAACAGTAAAATGATCAGAAGCGAGGTTTTAATATGCAGAAAGCAACAATGATCCTGGAGGGCGGGGCGACAAGAGGGGTATTTACCTCAGGAGTCCTGGATTATCTGATGGAGCAGGACCTTTATATATCCCACGTCATCGGCGTGTCCGCAGGCTCTTGCAACGCGGTGGATTATGTGTCAAGACAGCCCGGCAGGACAAGGGATTGTATGATCCTGACAGACAAAAAGGATGATTATGTCCACGGGTTCCGGAAGGCGATCAAGGAAAAAAGTCTTATGAATATGGATATGATCTTTAACACCTATCCCAATGAGACATTTCCCTTTGATTTTGAGACGTATTTTCAGTCGGAGATGAAGTGTGAGATCGTAGCGACGAACTGCCTCACCGGAAAGGCGGAATATCTGGATGAACGGCAGGACAGGGCGAGGCTGATGAAGCTATGCAGGGCATCCTGCAGCATGCCGCTTTTGACTCCCATTGTGAGGGTGGACGGGATTCCATATCTGGACGGCGGCCTGGCGGATTCGGTGCCTATCCAGCGGGCGCTGACCTATGGGAACCGGAAGATCGTGGTGATCCTGACCCGGAATCCGGGATACCGGAAAAAGAGGGTGTCTAAGGGGATGGCAAGGGTCTACCGGGAGGCGTACCGGTCTTATCCTGCTCTGCTGAGGGCCATCATGACAAGGAGTCTGTATTATAACCGCACGATGGAACAGATCGAACGCCTGGAAGAGGAAGGCAGGATCTTCGTCCTGCGGCCCCAGGTGAAAACGGTGTCCCGGCTGGAGCGTAATGCAGAGATCCTGACAGGCTTTTACGAGCACGGCTATCACCTGATGGCGCGGGAATATGACCGCCTGACGGAATATTTGGAGAGATAAATTCTGCACAAGGAAGAATATCTGTCCTGCAATCATGGACGCATATCGTCCGATCAGGCAGGATTTATGAAACCAGGAGGAAAAGAAGATGAGCAAGGAAAAAATGAACTACACACAAAACAGGGAATTGTCCTGGCTGCGGTTTAACCAGCGGGTCCTGGAGGAGGCACGGGACGAGAGCGTGCCGCTTCTGGAGCGGATGAAGTTCGTCTCCATCTTTACCAGCAACCTGGACGAATTTTTTATGATCCGGGTCGGCAACCTCTTAAACATGGCGGCTGTGGACAACAAAAAGGTGGATCTGAAATCCGGGATGACGCCGGGGGAGCAGCTTAAGGCGATCTACGGCGCGGTGGCGCCCCTTTACAAGGAGCGGGATAAGACCTATTCGGAGATCAAGAAACAGCTTTCCACCTATGGGATTAGCAGCATGGGCTTCAAGGAGCTGGAGCCCCAGGAAAAGAAGTTTATTAAAAAATATTTTAAGGAACAGGTCTTGCCGGTGCTTTCCCCGCAGATCGTGGATGTGAACCATCCGTTCCCCCACCTGCTTAATAAGGAAGTCTACATTGTGGCGAATCTCAAGCTGGATGACCGGACTATGATGGGGATCGTTCCGATTCCCCAGTTCGTGCCCAAGATCGTGTACCTTCCGGGACATGATGTGCGTTATATTCGCGTCGAAAAGGTGATCCTGGAATACATGGAGCTGATCTTCGGTCAGTACCAGGTGTCCGATAAAAATTATATCTGCGTCACACGGAACGCCGACATCTCTCCGGACGATGATTCCTATGCGGACAATGATGACTTCCGTTTCGTGATGCAGAAGGCGCTGCACAAGAGAAGAAGGATGGCAGTGGTCCGCCTGGAGGTGGCAAGCCCCCTTGGAAAAGAGATGGAGAAGTTTTTCTGTGAGAAGTTCAACGTCACCCAAGAATGCATTTTCCGGACCAAGATGCCCATGACGCTGGATTTCGTGTTCTCTGTGATCGAGAAGGTGCCAGATTCCATGAAACGCTCCCTGACGGATGAGACCTTTGTTCCTCAGCCGTCGGCATCGGTGGCGGAGGGCAGCGTGATGGCCCAGGTGAAGCGCCGGGACATCCTCCTTTCCTACCCCTATGAGAGTATGGAGCCGTTCCTGCAGCTGATCCGTGAAGCGTCGGTGGATCCCGATGTCATGACCATCAAGATCACCATTTACCGGCTGGCGAAGAAGACCAGGCTGGTGGAATATCTGTGTGCCGCCGCGGAAAACGGCAAGGAGGTCACAGCCCTGATCGAGCTGCGCGCGCGGTTTGACGAGCAGAACAACATCGACTGGGCAGAGCGTATGGAAGAGGCAGGCTGCCGAGTGATCTACGGCTTCGAGGGGTATAAGGTCCACTCCAAGATCTGCCTGATCACCTACCGCAGCCGCAACGAGATCCGCTATATTACCCAGATCGGAACCGGCAATTACAACGAAAAGACGGCGAAAATGTATACCGACTTTTCTCTTATGACAGCCAACCAGGCGATCGGGGAGGACGCGGCGGTCTTTTTCAAAAATATGGCCATCAGCAACCTCCACGGCGCATACCAGCATCTGATCGTGTCTCCTACCAGCTTAAAGCAGAAGGTGCTGATGCTGATTGATGAGGAAATCAAGAAAGGAACCTCGGGAAGAGTCCTGATGAAAATGAATTCCGTTACGGATATTGATTTTATCCGGAAGGTGGCGGAGGCGTCCAGGGCCGGCGTGAAGATCGACCTGATCGTGCGGGGAATCTGCTGTGTGCTGCCGGGCATTCCGGGAGAAACGGAGAACCTCACCGTGACCAGCATCGTAGGCCGCTACCTGGAGCACCCCAGAGTATTTGTCTTTGGATCCGGGGATGAGAAGAAGGTGTACATCGGCTCTGCGGACATGATGACCCGGAACACGGAAAAGCGTGTGGAGGTGGCCTGCCCGATCTACGACCCGGCCATCAAAAAACAGCTTGTGCGGTATCTGGCGATTATGCTTGCGGACAATGTAAAAGCAAGGGTCATGACCAGCGACGGAACGTACCAGAAAAAGAAGGGCGGGGAGCGGAAAATCTGCGCCCAGGAGATTTTCATGAAGGAAGCGCTCCACGCGAAACGGCCGGAACGGATTGAGGAAAGGAAGTCCCTTTTGTCCAGGCTGCGTGACGCTGTGCCCGTAGTTCAGATCAAAAAGAGAAAATAGCAGATAAAACAAGTATAGGAGGAAAACAGATGAAACCAATCAAGATCAGTGCATTTGGAACAGTAAAAGACGGGAAGGAAGCAAAGCTGTACACTCTGACGAATGATGCCGGGATGTCGGCGGAATTTACGGATTACGGCGCTTCGCTGGTGAGGCTGTTTGTGCCGGATCGGGAAGGGCGGCTTCGGGACGTGGTATTGGGTTATGAAAACGCAGCCGGATATGAGGCAGGCACAGAATCCATCGGCGCGCCGGTGGGCCGTAACGCGAACCGGATCGGAGGGGCTTCCTTTGAACTAAACGGCGTGACCGTTTCCCTGACTGCCAATCAGAACAGCAACAATCTGCACAGCGGACCGGACGTCTATAACAAGCGTTTCTGGGAAGCAGAGGAGATCGCGGATGATCATTTGACCTTCCTGCTGCACAGTCCGGACGGGGATCAGGGATTTCCCGGGGCGCTGGATATGAAGATCACATGTACCCTGACAGAGGAGAATGAGCTCCGGTTTACATACGATGCGGTTCCGGATGCGGATACGGTCATCAACATGACAAACCACAGCTATTTTAATCTGAATGGACATGACAGCGGAAATATCCTTTCTCATGAGGTGACCCTGGATGCGGATGTATTTACTCTTACAGACGCGGATTCCATCCCTACGGGAGAGTTCATGGATGTGGCAGGCACGCCCATGGATTTTAGGAACGGGCGTGTGATCGGTGACGAGATCGACTCTGACTTTGAAGCAATCCGTCTGGGAAGGGGCTATGACCACAACTGGGTATTGAAAAATGGCGGAAAGTTTGGTAAAGTAGCGGAGGCGGCCGCACATGAAAGCGGTATCGTCATGGACGTGTATACAGACCTGCCAGGCATTCAGGTGTATACAAGCAATTTCCTGGATCAGGAAACCGGAAAAGACGGGGCGGTGTATCCGTACCGTGCTGCGGTCTGCTTTGAGACCCAGTATTTTCCGGACGCTGTCCATCATGAGAATTTTCCAAGCTCTGTCTGCAGGGCAGGGCATGCTTATCACACGGTGACGGCGTACCGTTTCCGCAGGGAAGGATAATTCCAGGGAATCGGGGCAGTCCGGAGATTCCGGTGTTCCATGCGGCTGGCGCAATACTTACGGCGGATTTCATCGGCGTGAATAGATCAGAATTGATTATAATAAGGAACGGGTAGTATAAATCTATGGGGAAAGCAGTATATATAGCAGAGAAACCAAGTGTTGCGCAGGAATTTGCCAAGGCTTTAAAATTGAACGTACGGCGCGGTGACGGCTATCTGGAGGCGGAGAACGCCATCGTGACCTGGTGCGTCGGGCATCTGGTGACGATGAGCTATCCGGACAAATATGACCCTGCATTGAAAAGATGGAGTCTGGATACTCTGCCTTTTCTGCCGGAGGAGTTCCGGTATGAGGTGATCCCGGCTGTGGAAAAGCAGTTTCGGACCGTCAGCGGGATTTTGAACCGGGAGGATGTGGAGCGCATCTATGTGTGCACTGACTCCGGACGGGAAGGGGAATACATCTATCGGCTGGTGGAGCAGGAAGCCCATGTGCAGGGAAAGGAGCGCAGGCGGGTATGGATTGATTCCCAGACCGAGGAGGAGATCCTGCGGGGAATCCGGGAGGCAAAGGAGCTGTCGGAATACGACAACTTAAGCGCCTCCGCCTACCTGCGCGCAAAAGAGGATTATCTGATGGGGATTAACTTTTCCCGTCTGCTGACCCTAAAATACGGGGACAGCGTTTCCAATTATCTCCGAGCGAAGGATCGACCGGCGATTTCCGTGGGCCGGGTGATGACCTGCGTGCTGGGGATGGTGGTGCGCAGGGAGCGGGAGATCCGGGATTTTGTGAAAACGCCCTTCTACCGTGTACTGAGTACGATCCAGGTCAGCGGCCAGACCTTTGAAGGGGAATGGAAGGCCGTCCAGGGCTCCCGGTGGTTTGAGTCCTTTGACCTGTATAAGGAAAATGGATTCAAGACCCGGGAAAAGGCGGAGGAGCTGATCGCGTACCTGACGGACGGGCAGGGGGCCGCAGAAACTTACGCAGGCCAGGAATTGCCGAAAGATCAGGCTGCGCCGGGGAAGAGCGGCGGGGCTTCGGCAGGCGCGCGGCACACGCTCACCTGCCAGGTGGCTTCCATCGAAAAGAAAAAGGAGAAGAAAAATCCGCCTCTCCTTTACAATCTGGCAGAGCTGCAGAATGACTGCTCCAAGCGGTTTAAGATCAGTCCCGATGAGACGCTGCGGATTGTGCAGGAGCTGTATGAGAAAAAGCTGGTTACCTATCCCCGTACCGATGCCCGTGTGCTGTCCACAGCGGCGGCAAAGGAGATCAGCCGCAATCTGAACGGGCTTTCCAAATACCAGATGGCAACGCCCTATCTACAGGATATCCTGCAGTTCGGAAGCCATAAGAACCTGGCAAAGACCCGGTATGTGAATGACAAGCAGATCACGGATCATTATGCCATCGTACCCACCGGGCAGGGACTGCAGAGCCTGGGCTCTGTCTCGGACATGTCCCGGAAGATCTACGACTGCATCGTACGCCGCTTTCTGAGCATTTTCTATCCGCCGGCAGTGTATCAGAAGGTATCCATCGTAACAAAGATCAAAGAGGAAAGCTTTTTTTCCAGCTTCAAGGTACTGGCGGAGGAGGGTTATCTCAAAGTGTCAGGCATTCCCCAGGCGAAAAAAACGGCAAAAGAGGACGGGGGAGCAGAGGGAGACGGGGGCGAGAAGCAGAACGTGGACCGGGATCTGTTCCAGGCGGTCCAGGGGATCCGGAAAGGGGCCGTGCTCCCGGTAGAACGGCTGGAGATCAGAGAGGGGGAGACTACGCCGCCGAAGCGGTATAACTCCGGCTCCATGATCCTGGCCATGGAGAACGCGGGACAGCTCATTGAGGATGAAGAGCTCCGGGCCCAGATCAAGGGCAGCGGGATCGGGACCAGCGCCACCCGGGCGGAGATCTTGAAAAAGCTGATGAATATTCAGTATCTGGCGTTAAATAAAAAGACCCAGATCATTACCCCCACTCTGCAGGGAGAGATGATCTATGATGTGGTGGATCATTCCATCCGGCCTCTCTTGAACCCGGAGCTGACGGCAAGCTGGGAAAAGGGGCTGTCCTATGTGGCGGAGGGAGAGATCACGCCGGAGGAATACATGCAGAAGCTGAGCCAGTTTATCGTCAGAAGAACGGATGCGGTGAAGAACCTCCGCAACCAGTTCCAGCTCAGGGCCTGCTATGACCAGGCATCGCAATTTTACTAACCTGTACGGTTGCAATCCGAACTATCAGTTTTATGCAATTTATTGCAATAAAACTGATAGTTCGAATTAGCAACCTACGCATGAATGAGCAAAATGCGGCTGCATCAGCAGACGCGAGAGTGCAATAGCATGGATTTTGCGAATGAATGCGCAGGTTGGATGATCTTTAGATCATCCAACCGTACAGGTGGCAATTTTATAAACAATCATAAGGAGATCACTATGAAAGCATTAACCGTACAGGAACTTTACACTTTAGAGGAAACCATTGCGGCAACCCTGTTTGACGGGGTCACCTATCCGTGGGAGGTGCTCCCCAGGATCAGCGCGTTTATCCTGGAGCTTGGAGCCACGCTTTCACCGGAGGAGTATGAGAGACGGGGAGAGAATATCTGGATTGCCAGGTCGGCGAAGGTGGCGCCCACCGCATTTATCAACGGTCCGGCCATCATCGGAAAGGATGCGGAGGTCCGCCACTGCGCGTTTATTCGGGGAAATGCCATTGTGGGAGAAGGCGCGGTAGTAGGAAATTCTACGGAGCTGAAAAATGTGATTCTGTTCAATAAGGTGCAGGTTCCCCATTATAATTATGTGGGCGATTCCATTTTGGGCTATAAGGCTCATATGGGCGCAGGCTCCATTACCTCCAATGTAAAGTCGGATAAGAAGCTGGTGGTGGTGAAGGCTTTGGATGAAAGGATTGAGACCGGGATGAAAAAGTTCGGCGCCATGCTGGGAGACGAGGTGGAGGTAGGCTGCGGCAGCGTCCTCAATCCGGGAACCGTTATCGGGGCGCATACGAATATCTACCCGCTGTCCTCGGTCCGGGGATTTGTTCCCGGCGGCAGCATCTACAAGAAGCAGGGAGAGATTGTGGAAAAAGCAGAGGACTGATGGCTACTGACCCAGAGGAGGCAGACAGGGCGGCAGGACCTCTCGAAGAGCGGTTTGTGTGAGAGCAGTGGTCGTTTGAAAGAAGGCAGTTTATATAGAAAATACGGAGGGCAGAACATTGGGAGAGATACAAAGTATTGGATTTATCGGCGTGGGGATCATGGGAAAATCCATGGTGCGCAATTTGATGAAGGCAGGCTTTGACCTGCACATCTATGCAAGGACCAGATCCAAGGTGGAGGATGTGATCGGCGAGGGCGCGGTGTTTCACGAAAGCATTGCGGACTGTGTAAAAGATCGGGACGCGGTGATCACCATCGTGGGATTTCCGCAGGACGTGGAAGAGGTTTATTTTGATGAGGGAAATATCCTGGACCATGTAAAAGAGGGAGCTTATCTGATCGACATGACGACCACCAGCCCCCAGCTTGCGGAAAAGATCTATCAGGAGGGCGGCAAAAAGGGCTGTCATGTTCTGGATGCGCCGGTGACCGGGGGAGATACCGGGGCGAAAGCAGGGACCCTCTCCATTCTGGTGGGCGGTGATCAGGCAGACTTTGAAGCCTGCATGCCTCTTTTTGAGGCCATGGGGACCAACATCAATTATCAGGGAAAGGCGGGCTGTGGACAGCACTGCAAGCTGGCCAACCAGATCATGATCGCCGGAGCGCTCTCAGGCGTATGCGAGGCCATTGCCTATGCCAGGGAAAAAGGACTGGATCCGGACACGCTGCTGCGATCGGTATCCGCAGGCGCGGCGGGCAGCAGACAGTTGGACAGCCTGGGACCCAAGATCGTGAAGGAGGACTTTGCGCCGGGATTTTTTATGAAGCATTTTATCAAAGACATGCGGCTGGCCCTGATCGAGGCTAATATGAGCGGACTTTCACTTGACGTTTTAAGCACCGTGCTTGCAGGCTGTGAGGAATTGGAAGCGGAAGGCATGGGCGATCTGGGAACTCAGGCGCTGATCCGGTATTACGATCCTATTGAAATCGAAGATGAGGAGTCGGAAAATGCGGAAGAACTGTAAAATTCAGGCGGGCCGGCAGGCATGACTGTCCCCGCAGGGAGGGATATTTCCTCTGTGTACAGCGGGAAATTGCGGCAGATAGATAAAGAAGGCGGAAGAAATCATGTTAGAGATTCAGGAATTGAGTAAATCATACGGAAAGCATCTGGCTGTGGATAAGGTCAGCTTTTTCGTGCCGGACGGCCAGGTGGGGATCCTGCTTGGCCCCAACGGCGCCGGAAAATCCACGATCATCAAAAGTATTGCAGGACTCCTGCGGTATCAGGGCAGGATCGGGATCCAGGGAATGTCTTCCAGGTCATTGGAGGCGAAGAAGATCTTCGGATATGTGCCGGAGATCCCGGCCATGTTTGACGCCCTGACGGTTCGGGAGCATGTGGAATATATCCGGAAGGCATATTCCAGTACTATTACGGACGAAGAGGTACAGACATTATTTGAGCGCTTTGAACTGGCCGACAAGCAGGATAAGCTGGGGAATGAACTGTCTAAGGGAATGATGCAGAAGGTCAGCATCTGCTGCGCCCTGGCCATCAAGCCCCGGGTGATCCTGCTGGACGAGCCCATGGTGGGGCTGGATCCCCAGGCCATCAAGGAACTGAAAAAGGTAGTGCTGGAGCTGCGGGACCAGGGAGTGACCGTGCTGATCAGCACCCATATGCTGGAGATGGTGGAGGAGCTGTGGGACGTCATGTTCGTGATGGATCAGAGCCATATCATCGGTTCCTATCGAAAAGAGGACGTCGGGGAAAAGGATCTGGACGACCTGTTCTTTGAGATGACGGGCGGTGAGAAGCGATGAGGGCATTGTTATATCTGACCTGGCGGTCTTTTGTCAATAACGTAAAGCGGGCGCTGAAAAAACCGGTCACTTTGATCCTCATCATTTTACTCGGGGTTTACGCGGTCTATGTCCTGTTTATGGTGGGAAAGCTGGTGACGGAGCTGCGGTTTGATTCCGCGGACGGCCTGATCGCTCTGGTCTCCGTGTGGACGATCTACATTTTCCTGTCGGATTTTCTCGCTTATTCATCCAGAAAAGGAGTCATATTTCGGCAGGCGCATCCGCATTTTGTGTTTCCGGCCCCGATCAGCCCAAAGCTGATCCTGATCCACAGCGCCTGGATGAACTATCTGACCTCAGTGGTCGTCAGTCTGCTGTTCGTGCTGGCCGGGGTGACCGTATTCAGTGTGGAGCCCTGGAGAATGGCGCTGTTCTTCATTGTGGGGTGCATCCTGGAGCTTTTGCTGGAAGTCAGCGTGATGGTATTCATGTATACAAATGAAACGCTGCCGGAACGGTTCATGAAAGGACTGAGTCTGGGGATCAAAATCTTTCTCGGAGCAATGACTTTGTTTCTTGTTCTGTATTTCCGCCGGGAGGGCTTCAGCCTGGCGACGGTTTCCGCCTTCTTTGACTGGCCGGGACTGCAGATGATCCCCGTAGTGGGCTGGAATATTGCGGCTTACCGGTTGATCCTGACGGGCCCCACGAACCTGAATATGGTCTGTACGGCTCTGTATGTCTGTACGGTGGCAGCCGCGTTTCTGACGGCGAAGCATATGCGCTGCGAAGGAGCCTATTATGAAGACGCGGCGAAATTTGCGGATGATTATGCGGAGATGAAGCGGAAGCAAAACAGCGGTGAGATGGTCACCGGCATCGGGGAGAAGAAACGGAAGTTCCGCCGGATCTCGGGGGATTACCGGGCAAGCGGAGCGAAGGCGGTCTTTTACCGGCAGCTTCTGGAATACAAAAAGGAACGGTGGTTTATTTTTACCAAGGCTACTGTCATCAACCTGGTAGCCTCCGCGGTCATGGCGTTCGCCCTCAGGCAGAACGTTGGACGGACAGAGGTTCCCCAGCTTTTTCTGCTGGGAATGACGGCTTACATGACACTGGTATTTTCGGGAATCACGGGAAAATGGGAAACGGAGCTGAAAAGCCCCTATCTGTTCCTGATCCCGGATACGCCTTTTAAAAAGCTCTGGTACGCGACACTGATGGAGCATGTAAAAGCATTTGTGGACGGGATCGTGCTCTGCGTCCCCATGGGGGCGGTGTGGGGCGTATCTCCGGGGCTGATCCTGATGACGATCCTGATCTATACGGTGCTGCAGGCAAATAAGATGTATACCAGGGTGGTTGCCCAGTGCCTGGTCGGGGATTTCCTGGGAAAGACCGGGCAGGATATCATCCGGATGCTCCTCCAGATGTTTATCATCGGGATCGGGGGGATGGCTGCGGTTGCGGCGGGGATACTGATCCACGTCAATTTGGTCTTTCCAATCATACTGATTTATAGTATCATAGTAACTGCAGTGATGGGGGCGCTGGCGTCTGTCCGGTTTGATACCATGGAACAGATGAACTGACAGATTGGAAAATGATGGAAAATGATGGAACGGGAATTGCCCGCATGGAAAATCTGCTTCGCAGATGGCGGGCAAGATGGCAATCACTTGCCGCGCAAGTGGTTACATAAAAGGAGGTATTCAAAATGTTAAATGAAAATTTTGTAACAATGGAGATCGGCAAGGCTAAGAACATTGCTTTGGTGGCACACGATGGTAAGAAGCAGGAGCTGGTGGACTGGTGCGATAAGAATAAAGAGATCCTGAAAGGGCATTTCCTCTGCGGCACCGGGACGACGGCAAAGCTGATTGCGGAAAAGACGGGGCTGCCGGTAAAGGGCTATTGCAGCGGTCCGCTGGGCGGCGACCAGCAGATCGGCGCGAAGATCGTGGAGGGGAAGATTGATTTTATGATCTTTTTGTGGGATCCGCTGGAAGCACAGCCTCATGATCCGGATGTAAAGGCGCTGCTGCGTATTGCGGTGGTGTATGATATCCCGATCGCGAACAATCTGGCGACAGCGGACTTTATGCTGAGCTCGAAGTACATGAGCGAGCCGTACAGCCGGAAGATCGAGAATTTCAACAAGACCATTCAAGACCGGGTTGAAAGGATGAAATAGAGATATTCGAGGGAAACAGTATGGGTTGACACGGAGGAAACTTTGAACACATTGTAATTCTAAGAAATAGCGTATTTACAGCGTTTGTTCAATGTTAAAGATTGTGTAAAATGCTGTTAGATTGCATAGATAATACACACATAATACACAAATTTGAATAGCAAAAAGGCTATACCAGGAAAGCATTTTTTTGATTCCGGTATAGCCTTTTTTTATTTGATTTTCTGAATTTCACGATGCAGATCTTCGATGCTCCTATGGGTATATATTTTTTCTGTAATGTCCTCTACTGCATGACCAACAATTAGTTTTAAGATATATTCGTTTACACCTGCAGTTTTTGCCAGAGTAATGAAAGAGTGCCGGGTATCGTGCGGCTTATGCGTCATGTTCAATCGTTTCATTATTTTGCTGAACCTTCTGGAGTACCTTCCATAATTAAAAAGTGCACTCTGTCCGCTTTCATCATTAAAAAGGTAATTGCTGTTCATTTTTCCGGCCCGGTCATAGTTTTGCTGTACAAGCTCCCTGATCCGTGGATGAATGGGAACAATCCTGTTCTTTCCTGCATCGGTTTTCAGACCGCCAGTGATTGTCCACAAATCCAGATCAATATCATCTATTTGAAGTATGGATAATTCCTGGGGTCGGAATCCTGTGTATATCCCGATCAATACCATATCTGCGAAAGGTACTTGGATATTGTCCCATAGTTTTTGGATTTCCAGATCAGAAAATGGAATCCGGATAATTTCTGGTTCTGGCTCTTTGACACTATCGCAGAGCTGCGCGTAATTTTTATCTACAATCTCATGTTTCATGGAATATTTGTAAATCAGGTTGAACAGACTTTTCATTCGCCGTTTTGTGTTATCTCCAACATCGGCATTTTTGATCGTCTGCTCCAGATGATTAACCCGAATATCTTTCATATGCATCTGGTATAGAGGCTTGCAGTAACTGAATGCGCTTTTCCACCCACGTATGGTTGATGCCCCAAGTGTTTTAAAATGTTCTTCTGACCACTTCGCATAGACTTCCTCAAATGTAATTGTGCTGGCAGAGAGATCATAAGGGTTAGCATTATATTCCGCCAGTGCCTGCAGCGCCTCCTTTTGCGTTGGATAATATCCGATAGTGATGTACTGCTGTTTACAGATTCTGCTCTCTGGATCCCCAACCCAGCCATTTGTTTTTCGCGCTCTCCACGGATTGCGCTGGTTACCCGGCAATTTATGGACAGAGCCAAAACTGTTTGGTAATTTCATAAATAACGATCCCCTTTCCTTACGCTGCCGGGCGTGTGGAAGTATTGGAAGGGAGAGAGAACCTATGAAGAAGATAGACAGGAAGATTGAAGAGATCAGAAGGATGCAGGAAGAACTTGACCACAGGACGCAGGTTGAAGAGGAAGCAGTCAGGCTGATATCTGAATACAGGTTTGAAGAGGCTATCGCTCTTCTGGATACTTTAGATGATGCTCTCTTGCAGCAGGAAAAGGAAGGTGAAGAGATGAAGATTAACAAACAGAAATTAGAGATTGCTCTGGCCACGGCCTGCATGACAACTAAGGAATTAGTAGGGAAGTCAGGATTATCAAAAGCAACGACAATGAATGCGCTCACTGGTAAAAAGGTGAAGCCGGTAACAATCGGCAAGATCGCCAAGGCTCTGGATGTGCAAGTAACAGACTTAATCGACTTGGAAGGGAGTAGCGGTATGAATGCAAAACAGCATTTGTCAGAATTGCAGACAATAAAAATTAAAATAGGGCAGCTTCTGGAACAAAGGCAGATGTATTTGACGCACATAAAAAAGCGCTTGCGGAGTTCGATAAGAAATACTACAGCTTCCTGCATGGGAAGAAAGCAGAATCAGCCATATAGCCAAATAAGAGCAGTAGCCGGAGGAATCCTTGCTATTGCTTTTTTTATTCTCATGTGGGCGTTATATGAGTTGTCATGAGTAAATAGATATGGTAGAATCTATTACGGAGTGATCGTGTTACAAGGTGGAAAGCCTCCCTACACTTGAAAAAGAGGGGAGGTGGTGCAAATGGATACATATGAAGTCTTAAGCCTGTTATTCTTAGGCGGTTCATTTCTGCTTGCGCTGCTTGCCTATATAGATAATAGGAACAACAAGCGAAAATAAATAAACCTACCTTGTGCTTGGCCGCCTGGGTAGGTTTATTGTAACGATAATCCGGGAGGTTAACCACTTTGTGGGCGGTCACTCCTTTTACATGTATGATTATAACATCATTTTGATTACTTGTAAATAATTAGTTCAATGTGTTCAACATTTCATGTTGTTACATCAAACTGAATCATACACTGGTAATACATAAAATAGTTGAACAATGCCCGAAAATGCAGGATTTCTATAAATAACAAGTTGACACGGAGGAAACTCCGTGTTAAACTATGACATGGCACTTTAATACTTTAAAGCGCAACGCTTTAAAGTGTACTAGTATCAAAAGGAAATGAGGATGAGGATATGGCAATTAAACTGATTTTACTGGTTGTATTTTTTGCGGTGATGGTTTATGTAGGCATGTATTCCAGGAAGCATGCTACCAGCGTGGACGGATTTGTCCTGGGAGGGCGCAGCGTAGGTCCCTGGCTGACGGCGTTTGCATATGGAACTTCCTACTTTTCAGCGGTGGTTTTTGTCGGGTATGCCGGACAGTTCGGGTGGAAATACGGGATCGCTTCCACCTGGATCGGGCTGGGCAACGCAGTGATCGGAAGTCTTCTGGCGTGGGTTGTGCTGGGAAGAAGGACGAAGGTCATGACCCAGCATCTGAAATGCAAGACCATGCCGGATTTTTTTGGAGAAAGGTACGGAAGCGACGCTCTGAAAGTGACGGCCTCTGTTATCGTATTTATTTTCCTGATTCCGTATACGGCTTCTGTTTACAATGGACTGTCCCGCCTGTTCGGTATGGCGTTTCACATTCCGTATACGGTCTGTGTGATCGTGATGGCTGTGTTTACCGCGGTTTATGTGATCCTGGGAGGCTACATGGCAACAGCCATCAATGATTTCATCCAGGGGATCATCATGCTGGCCGGAATTGTGGCGGTGATCGGCGCGGTCTTAGGCGGACAGGGTGGTTTCCTCAATGCCATCCAGACAATGGCGCAGGTTCCCAGCGATATTCCGGTGACCCAGGGTCAGCCTGGAGCATTTACCTCCTTTTTCGGGCCGGATCCGCTGAATCTGCTGGGAGTTGTTATATTGACCTCTCTGGGAACCTGGGGACTGCCTCAGATGATCGGGAAATTTTATGCAATCAAGGACGAAAAGGCTATCAATACAGGAACCGTGATCTCCACCTTGTTTGCGGTGGTAGTATCCGGCGGATGCTATTTTCTGGGCGGTTTCGGACGGCTTTTTGACAATGCCTCTCTTTATAATGAAGAAACGGGCGCAGTGATCTATGACAGCATCATTCCCTATATGCTGTCCACCCTGCCGGATATCCTGATCGGGATCGTAGTGGTACTGGTGCTGTCCGCATCCATGTCCACACTGTCCTCTCTGGTGCTGACTTCCAGCTCCACCATGACGCTGGATCTGCTCAAGGACCGGGTTATGAAAAATATGAGTGAAAAGAAGCAGGTGGTGACCATGCAGATCCTGATCGTGTTCTTTATCGTGGTATCTGTAGTGATCGCATTGAATCCACCTACCTTCATCGCCCAGCTTATGGGGATTTCCTGGGGGGCGCTGGCAGGTGCTTTCCTGGCTCCGTTTCTGTACGGGCTGTACTGGAAGAGCGTGAGCAGAGCGGCAGTATGGGCAAGCTTCGTCTCCGGGGTAGGGATTACCGTGTCTAATATGTTTATCGGATACATCGCTTCCCCAATCAATGCCGGAGCAATTGCGATGGTCGCAGGCCTGATCGTGGTGCCGGTGGTGAGTCTGATCACTCCGAAGCTGGAGAAGGAAAAAATGGATGCGATCTTTGTATGCTATGACGAGAAGGTGACGATCACAAAGAAGCGGTCGCTGGAAGCGAATTAAGCGGAAGATATCTTGGGAACCGCGGAAAATAGACGAGTCAAGATGTATCCGTTATTTCCATACAGTTCATTATATACGGAAGGTGATGAAAAAATATCACTGGTTCTATACCTCCTTATTTTATCGGCCCGGTGCTGTACAGCAATTGTATTGTGCCGGGCTGGGTTGCTTTGCCGCTGTTTTTACCCTGGCCGGGTGTTCACAGCAAGGAATCTTTCCCTGTAAGGATCTGCAGAAAATCAATAAACCAATAAAAAACCTATCAATATTGGCTTGATAGGTTTTTTATTGGTTTATTGATTTTACAAATAATGGAAGTCCAGTAAAACCGACAGTCTGACAGAGCAGATAACGGGAATCGAACCCGCCTCTCCAGCTTGGGAAGCTAGCATTCTACCAATGAACTATATCTGCACAAAAACTATTATAATACCGAACGAATGGAAATGCAAGGAAAAATATGAAAAAAATAAAAGACTGAAAAAATGGATATAAACTTTGAATAGTCTGATAATAATGGAGTTAAATGGATAAAAAATTTCTTGTGAATCGGCGGGGAGTATGGTAAGATAGATACAGCCGTAAAAAAACGGCGGAGTTCTGTACGGTATTTCTTTCCGTACGGCAGGTATCAGCTTTATATCATCCGATATTCATTAAGAATTCCCTGATGTATATGGAGAAGAAAAACAGAAAAGACACTGCGCATGCGGATTTCGGAAAGCGGATTACGATGTGCGACAATGGATTCCGGGTGCAGGACGGGAAATTGTGCGTGCTTTGTTTTCGTTTATACAGAGAAGATATGGACGCTGCTGCCGGAATCCCCGATGGGAATAAAGAGCAACAGGCTGCGGAGGAGATGGAGAAAAAAGCTGAGATTTATAGTTGACATTTTGAGGAAAATATAATAAGATAAAAAAAGGACGAACAATTGTTCGAAAAAAGGAGAATAAATCATGGCAAATGTAGTTGAAGATAAGAAAAAAGCATTGGATGCGGCAATCGCGAAGCTGGAAAAGGATTTTGGAAAAGGAACGGTTATGAAGCTGGGGGATTCCAGCGCGCATGTGAATGTGGAGACTGTGCCCACCGGGTGCCTGAGCCTGGACCTGGCGCTGGGGCTGGGGGGCGTGCCCAAGGGGCGTGTGGTTGAGGTTTACGGGCCGGAGTCCAGCGGTAAGACGACTGTCACCTTACATATGATCGCAGAGGTACAGAAGAGAGGCGGGATCGCAGGCTTCATTGATGCGGAGCACGCATTGGATCCGGTCTATGCCAAGAACATCGGCGTGGATATCAACGAGCTCTACATCTCACAGCCGGACAGTGGAGATCAGGCGCTGGAGATTGCGGAGACGATGGTCCGTTCCAATGCCATTGACATCATCGTTATTGACTCTGTCGCGGCGCTGGTGCCCCGCCAGGAGATTGAGGGGGATATGGGGGACAGCCATGTGGGACTGCAGGCCCGTCTGATGTCCCAGGCGCTTCGGAAGCTGACCCCGGTGATCAGCAAGTCCAACTGCGTGGTGATCTTTATCAATCAGCTCCGTGAGAAGGTGGGTGTGATGTTCGGGAATCCGGAGACCACCACAGGCGGGCGCGCTTTGAAGTTCTATGCATCCGTTCGGATGGATGTGCGCAAGATTGAGACGTTAAAGCAGAGCGGGGAGATGGTCGGGAACCGTACCCGGATCAAGATCGTGAAGAATAAGATTGCGCCTCCGTTCAAAGAGGCGGAATTTGACATCATGTTTGGAAAGGGAATCTCCCGATCCGGGGATGTCCTGGATTTGGCGGTGAGCATCGACGTGGTCAAGAAGAGCGGATCCTGGTATGCCTATGAGGGAAACAAGATCGGCCAGGGTCGTGAGAATGCGAAGACCTATCTGGAAGCTAATCCGGAGATCATGGAGGAGATCGAGAAGAAGGTTCGGGAACATTACAGCCTGGAAGAGGATGAAAAGGACGGAGGAGCCGACGACCTGAAGCTGAAGCCCAAGGGAAAATCTGAGGAAAAGGCTGCGGATAAGGCAAAGGGAAAGACCGCTTCCGGAAGCGCCTCCAAGACAGACGAAAAGACAGCGGCGAAAGCCGGCACAAAAGAAGACACCGCGGAGGAAGGTGATGCACAGGAGTAATCTTCCGTCGATTTCATCGGTACGTTGATGAATGAATGCGGTAAATATTGCGGAGGCCGGTTTTGGCCGACCGACCGCAGAACAGGAGTTCGGCCATGACCGTAACAAAAATAGAGGAACTGACAAAGGCGAAGCTCAAAGTAGAGCTGGACGGAGAGTTCGCCTTTGTGTTATATAAAAAGGAATTGTCACGATTCGGGATCCGGGTGGACGAAGAGCTGCCGGAGGAGACATACCAGCAGATTCGAAAGGACGTGATCCTAAAGCGCGCCAAGCTGCGTGCCATGCATCTTCTTACGGATATGGCACGGACGGAATCGGGTCTGCGGGAGAAGCTGAGACAGGGGCTTTACCCGGAGGATATCGTGGAGGAGGCTCTCGCGTATGTCCGTTCTTTCGGCTATCTCAATGACCTGCGGTATGCAGAGAACTTTATCGAGAGCAGGAGAGACAGGAAGAGCAAAAAGGAGATTTATGCCCTGCTCTGCAATAAGGGCGTGCCTCAGGAGCAGATTGAGGAGGCATTTGCGTCCTGCTATCCTGAGGAAGGTGAAGGGGATGCCATCCGCCGTATCATAGAGAAAAAACGGATGGATTTTTCCCATGCATCTTGGGAAGAAGTGCGTAAATTGTACGGTTATCTGTCCCGGAAGGGCTTCCGGTATGAGGATATCAACAGGGAAATTCAAAACCTTTACCAAAAATCTGATGAGAATGCTTGACAGAGTTGTGAAAACAGTATAAAATTTAACTGTTGTATTGCTTTAAATGTACAATGAAAATTAAATAAGGAGGTGCTCCTGTGCCAATACAATGGTGTATTGTTATTGCTGTAGCCCTCGCGTTGATAGCAGGCATAGTCACATATTTTGCCACAGTCTCCAAGCTGAAGAATGACGCAGACTCGAAGATCGGGAATGCGGAGACCAGGGCGAGAGAGATTATAGACGATGCCGTGAAAACTGCTGAAGCAGCGAAGAAGGAAGCTCTTTTAGAGGTCAAGGAAGAGTCTATTAAGACGAAGAATGACCTTGAGAAGGAGACGAAGGAGAGACGGAACGAATTGCAGCGCTATGAGAAGCGTGTGCTGGCGAAGGAAGAGTCTGTCGATAAACGTGCCGATGCAATGGAACATCGCGAAGCAAAATTTACAGCGCGGGAAGAGCAACTGAAGCAGAGAGAGATCAAAGTGGAAGAGCTCGAACAAAAGAGAGTACAGGAACTTGAAAGAATCTCAGGACTTACCTCCGAACAAGCAAAAGAATATCTGTTGAAAACTGTTGAAGATGACGTGAAGCATGACACAGCCAAGATGGTCAGGGATCTGGAGCTGCAGGCCAAGGAAGACGCGGACAAGAGAGCCCGGGAGTATGTGGTCAATGCGATCCAGAGATGCGCGGTAGATCATGTGGCCGAGACCACAATCTCCGTTGTACAGCTTCCAAGCGATGAGATGAAAGGAAGGATCATCGGAAGGGAGGGGCGGAATATCCGTACCCTCGAGACACTGACCGGTGTAGAACTGATCATTGATGACACACCGGAAGCTGTTGTATTATCCGGATTTGATCCGATCCGAAGAGAGGTTGCAAGGATTGCCCTTGAACGTCTGATCGTGGATGGGCGTATCCATCCGGCAAGGATTGAGGAGATGGTGGAGAAAGCGCAGAAGGAAGTGGATGTGATGATCCGGGAAGAAGGAGAAGCGGCAGCCTTAGAGGTTGGTGTGCCGGGGATCCATCCGGAGTTGATCCGTCTGCTGGGACGCATGAAGTTCCGTACAAGCTACGGGCAGAATGCATTGCGGCATTCCATTGAGGTGGCACAGCTTTCCGGTCTGCTGGCAGGCGAGATCGGTTTGGATGTGCGCATGGCCAAGCGCGCAGGTCTTTTACATGACATCGGGAAATCGATCGACCACGATGTGGAGGGATCGCATATCCAGATTGGCGTGGATCTCTGCAGGAAGTATAAGGAATCCCCGACCGTGATCAATGTGGTGGAATCCCACCATGGAGACGTAGAGCCGCAGAGCCTGATCGCGTGTGTGATCCAGGCGGCTGATACCATTTCAGCGGCAAGGCCGGGAGCCAGAAGAGAGACCATCGAGACATACACAAACAGATTAAAACAATTAGAAGAGATCACCAATCATTTTAAGGGTGTGGATAAGTCTTTTGCTATTCAGGCAGGTAGAGAGATTCGAGTTATGGTAGTTCCGGAGCAGGTATCGGATGATGATATGGTACTTATGGCCAGGGATATTGCAAAGCAGATTGAATATGAATTGGAATATCCGGGTCAGATTAAGGTAAATGTGATCCGCGAATCGCGGGTAACAGATTATGCGAAGTAACAGTGATCAAACCGGCTTATGAAAGTACAGCCCTTGTCGAAAGACAGGGGCTTTTCTTTAATACATCGTATGCAAAAAAGGCTGTCGGGAAGGACAAACCGCAATGCAAAAAGCAGATGTCGCCATGCGGCTGCCGCAGGCGGAAGATTCCTTCGGACAACAGTGAAAACAGGAGCAGGACAGTGATGAGTGAACAGATCAAACGAATCAAAAGAGAATTGAAGTTTCAAGGCACGATCCTTGATTTTTACCAGGATACAATGGAGATCAACGGAACCCATACGGCGCTGTGGGATTTTATCAGGCATAAAGGGGCGGCGGCCGTTGTGCCGATAACGGAGGACGGGAAGATCCTGATGGTCAGACAATACCGGAACGCGCTGGACCGGTATACGTTGGAGATCCCGGCAGGAGCGCTGGATGCAGAGGAAGAACCGGGGATCGTATGCGCAGGCCGGGAACTGGAAGAAGAGACCGGATTCCGCTGTGAAAATCTGGAATGGCTGATCACGATCCGGACGACCGTGGCATTCTGCAATGAACGGATTGAGGTTTATGTGGCAAGGAACCTGATTCCCTCCAAGCAGCATCTGGACGAGGATGAGTTCATTGATCTGAAAGCCTATTCGATCGAAGAACTGAAAGAAAAGATCTTTTCCGGAGAGATCGAGGACGGCAAGACCGTGTCATCGCTGCTGGCATATGCGGCGAAATATACCGACTGAGAGGAACTTGGTTACGATTTACGGCGCCTTGCGCCTGCTGCGGGGCATCTGACCGATGAAACAGCGGTTTCAGACATCAAGCCCCTTACTGTCAGGTTAATTTCAACAGGCATAATACGTTACAGATAACAGGCATGGAGGAATTATGACCGGCATATAATGAAGTATCGAGCGATACTCTGCGGCCATGAGGCTGTGGATTATCACAGCATCGGGACGATGGGAGGAAACGGTGTGAGGATACTTCATTCAAAGAAGCAGATGCTGGCCTTTTTTTTGCCGGGGTTTCTGCTGGGGATCTTATATGTAAACTTTATCGTAAAGCAGTATATTGCGGAGCCGGGCATTTTCAGCACGTATTTCCTGAGACAGTATGCGGCGGTGGAGATCATTGCCGGGGAATATATGCTTTATCTGGTACGGGTGCGCCTGTTCCCAGCGCTGCTGCTTGCGGGCATGGCCTTTACCAAGCTGAGAAAATTAGGAGCGGCGGCTTTCCTGCTTTGGACGGGCTTTTCCAGCGGGATGCTGCTGACCATGGCTGTGGTGGGGATGGGAGTGAAAGGGATCATCCTGTGTGTTGTAGGGATCCTGCCCCAGTTCCTGTGTTATATCCCTGCCTGTATCGTGGTGCTCTGGTATTGCTGGATGTATCCCCGGAATCGGTGGAATAAGCAGAAAACCGTGTTTGTAGCGCTGATGGTATTGATGGGGCTGGTTATGGAGGCGTATGTCAATCCGATATGGATGAAGGCCTTTTTGGGAATCGTATAGAAAGAGGAAACGGATATGGACGGAAAGATTCTGATTGTGGATGATGAGAAAGAGATTGCGGATCTGATCGAGGTCTGCCTTCAGAATGACGGATATACGGTCTGGAAATGCTACAATGGGATCGAGGCTTTGAAATATGTCGAGACTGTGCCGTTTGATCTGGCGATCTTGGACGTGATGCTGCCGGATATTGACGGATTCCGGATCTGCCAGAAAATCCGGGAGAAGCATTTTTACCCCATCATCATGCTGACGGCCCGCGGGGAGGATATGGACAAGATCATGGGGCTGACCATTGGGGCGGATGACTATATTACCAAGCCCTTTAATCCGCTGGAGGTGGTAGCGAGAGTCAAGACACAGATCCGCCGGTATGTGCAGTATAACCATGGCGGCAATTCGGGGGAAGAAGCGGCTCATTTGACGGAAGAATATGATATTCGGGGGCTGACGATCAATAAAAATACCCACAAGTGCACGCTTTTCGGAAAAGAGATCGCATTGACGCCCATGGAATTTTCCATTCTCTGGTATCTGTGCGAGCACAGGGGGAGCGTGATCTCCTCAGAGGAACTGTTTGAGAATGTCTGGGGCGAAAAGTATATTGACAATAACAATACCGTGATGGCACATATCGGGAGGCTGCGGGAAAAACTGAAGGAGCCTGCGAGACATCCGAAATTTGTTAAAACAGTGTGGGGAGTGGGGTATACGGTTGAATAGGAAAAAAGGGAAGCGGCAAAAAAATAAAAAAGAAAGATACCAACACGATGGTCGCTACAGGCAGCTGCGGACTACGCTGTTTCTGCGCACGATCCTGCTTTTGATAACAGATGCGGTTCTGCTTTTAATTTTCAGCGATCTTTTTTTGTTTGGACGGTTTGCGAACTTTATGGTCGGGATTCTGAACCGTTTTATTTACCACGATTATGATCGGGCACTGGAGGCCTATCAGCTGATCTTCAGGAACCGCCTGGAATGGTTTTGGCTCATGGGGCTGTTTGCTGTATTTCTGGTCAGCATGTGGATCTATTTAAGGAATTTTACGAAATATTTTTACGAGATCAACCGGGGCATTGACGCCCTGATCGAGGAAAATCCGGGGGAAGTCATCCTGTCTCCGGAGCTGTCTCTGACGGAGCGGAAGATCAATTATATCCGGCACACGCTGGAACAGCGCAAGTCAGAGGCGGCGGTTGCGGAGCGGCGGAAAAATGATCTGGTGGTCTATCTGGCCCATGATCTGAAAACGCCGCTGACCTCTGTGATCGGATACCTGACCCTTCTGAGGGATGAAAGGAAGATATCCGAGGAACTGCGGGAAAAGTATCTGTCCATTTCCCTGGAAAAGGCGGAGCGCCTGGAGGACCTGATCAATGAGTTCTTTGAGATCACTCGGTTCAGTCTTTCCAGTATTACATTGGAATACAGCAGCGTGAACCTGACCCGCCTTCTGGAACAGCTGACTTATGAATTTCAGCCCATGCTGTCGGAGAAAAATCTGACGTGCAGCCTGGAGATGGAACGGGATATGACGCTGAGATGCGATGTCGATCAGATGCAGCGCGTCCTGGACAACCTTTTGAGAAATGCGGTCAACTACAGCTTTGAGGGCGGTACGATCCGGATAGGCGCCGCACGGGAAGGGGATGATATGAAGATCCGGTTTTCAAACCGGGGCAATACGATCCCGAAGGAAAAGCTGGAGAGGATCTTCGAGCAGTTCTACCGGCTTGATTCCGCGCGGAGTTCCCGAAGCGGCGGCGCCGGTCTGGGACTTGCCATTGCAAAGGAAATCGTGGAGCTGCACCAGGGGACGATCATGGCCAGGAGCGAGGACGAGAGGATTGAATTTGAAGTGACGCTTCCATGCGGTAAAATCTGAATACCAATGTATGAGGAGTGGGCAGGCGTTCCATATCTAAACTGACAGGATGCAAATGGAAGCTCCGTTTTGGTGTTTCTGCCTGTTAAGAAAATCATAAGAATTTACGTATGGAAAAGTAGGAAAACCTTAAGAATAAACAGAAAAAACAGCAATCTTTATTTGATACAATACTTGTGTCAGAACAAAGATTGCTGTTTTTGTATTGAAGGCACAGCATTCAGCATTAAGAAAATCCGCCGCTTTGCGGTTGCGGACGGTGCAGCGCTTATGGCAGTTTTCTCTTATGTGGGCTTTGGCACTGACGGAATCATTACAGGAGGAGAATCAATATGGATAAGAAGAGAATCGCAGTTATTTTTGGAGGATGCTCAACAGAATATGAGGTGTCGCTGCAGTCCGCGTGTTCGGTGCTGGCGAACCTGAATCTGGAAAAATATGAGGTGATCCGGATCGGGATCACCAGGCAGGGAGACTGGTATCGGTACGAGGGAGACCTGGAACGGATTCAAAAGGATACCTGGTATGAAGATGCGGATCATCTCATCCCTGCGGCAGTTTCCCAGGACCGGACCAAATCCGCCTTGATTGAGTTGCGGCCAGAGGGAAATCGGATGGTCCGTCTGGACCTGGCATTTCCTGTGCTTCACGGAAAGAACGGGGAGGACGGAACGGTGCAGGGGCTGTTTGAACTCTCAGGTATCCCGGTTGTAGGCTGTGATACCTTATCCTCTGCGGTCTGCATGGACAAGGATCTGGCTCACCGGGTTGTAGAGGCAGCGGGGATCGCAGTTCCAGGCTCGGTGACCGTTGATCGGTGGGAGATGGAAAAGCCGGGAAAAAAGACGAAAAACCTGAGGTATCCTCTTTTTATCAAACCGGCCAGGGCGGGATCCTCCTTCGGGATTTCAAAGATCTATAAGGAAAGAGAATTGGAACCGGCGGTCAGGCTTGCTCTGGAGCATGATGACAAGGCTGTGATCGAGGAAAATATCGATGGCTTTGAGGTAGGCTGCGCGGTGCTGGGAACAGAGGAGCTGCTCGTGGGAAGAGTGGACGAGATTGAACTGGCAGACGGATTTTTCGACTATACGGAAAAATATACGCTAAAGACCTCCAGAATCCATATGCCGGCCAGGGTGGATGAAGAGACGGAAAGGCGGATCCAGGAAACGGCAAAAACCATTTACAGGGCGCTGGGCTGCTCCGGATTTGCCAGAGTGGATATGTTCTTAAATACGGCAGGGGAGATCGTTTTCAACGAAGTGAATACCATTCCCGGATTCACCTCCCACAGCCGTTACCCAAATATGATGAAAGGAATCGGCCTGAACTTCGGAGAACTTTTGGACAGGCTGCTGGGACTGTACCTATGATGAAGCTGAAATTATCGGATGAAAAAATATATCAGGGAAGCCTGCTTCTGGTCAATGCGGATCATCCTCTGCGGGAAAACGGGGAGGAGAGGCTTCTGCCCGTGAACGTACAATATCCGGACATCCTTTTGATGCGTGAGGCGGTGTATATCCTCCACCTGATCTTTGACAAGCTCCATTGCCGGGACAGCATCGTCCCGGTGAGCGGATACCGTTCCGCAGAGGAACAGACTGAGATTTTTCAATCCTCCCTGCGGGAGAACGGAGAGGAATACACCCGAAAATATGTGGCGGTTCCCAACCACAGCGAACATCAGACCGGCTTGGCGATTGATCTGGGCTTAAAGCAGGAGGTTATTGATTTTATCTGTCCGGAATTTCCTTATGAGGGAATCTGTGACAGATTCCGAAGAACTGCTCCGGCGTACGGCTTTATCGAGCGCTACCCGAAGGGGAAGGAAGGGATCACGGGAATCGGCCATGAGCCATGGCATTTCCGGTATGTGGGGTATCCACATTCCGAGATCATGAGTGAATACGGACTGACGCTGGAGGAATATATGGCATGGATCAAACAATTCTCCTGTAAAAGCCCGCTGCGGTGGACAAAGGGCAGTCAGGTGACAGAAGTGTTTTATACAGAAGCATTTCAAACAGGCACGACCGCGATCACACTGCCCGAGGATTCGCTCTACATGATATCCGGCAATAATGTGGACGGATTTATTGTGACCCGGCGATGTCAGCAGAGTTATGAGTTTACGATACAGGCTGGCACGACAGGCAGATGGAGAAGAGACTATGAATGACAGAACAGCTTATACAGGAATTGATGAATTCAGGCTTGCGGCGGCGCTGCTGGTGATCACGATCCACACATCCCCTCTGGCCTCCTGCAGCGAAACGGGCGACTTTTTCCTGACTCGGGTCATAGCCCGCGTGGCAGTTCCTTTTTTTCTGATGGCATCGGGATTTTTCCTGATCTCTCAATACGCCCGTGATGCCGGGAGGCTATGGGCATTTCTCAAAAAAACGGCAGTCCTCTATGGAATTTCGATTGCGGTCTATCTGCCTCTGAATCTGTACAACGGATACTTTTCCGGGAAGCATTTTCTGCCGGAGCTGATCAAGGATCTGGTCTTCGACGGGACCATGTATCATCTCTGGTATCTTCCGGCCTCTATGCTCGGCGCAGGGATCGCATGGTATGCGGTAAGGAGGCTGGGGTTCAAAAAAGCGCTGATCGTCACCCTGGGCCTTTATGCCGCGGGACTGTTGGGAGACAGCTATTACGGGATCGCAGAAAAACTTCCGATACTCTCGGTATTTTATCAAAATCTCTTCGAGATCACAGACTATACGAGAAACGGTATTTTCTTCGCGCCGGTGTTTTTGGTGATGGGAGGAATGGCGGCGGAGGAAGCGGCCAGAGGGGAGAGCTTATCTCTACGGATCTGCGGGGCAGGCCTGAGCGTTTCCTTCCTGCTGATGTCGTGCGAAGGATTGCTGCTCCGCGAGCTTGGCATCCAGCGTCACGACAGTATGTATCTGTTTTTGCCGCCCTGTATGTATTTTCTGTTTCGTCTGCTTCTGTTCCGGCAGGGGAGCCGAAAGGAAAGGATTCGGACCTGGGCGCTTCTGATCTATATCATCCACCCCCTGATGATCGTCGGAGTCCGGCTCCTGGCGAAGCTGACCGGACTGGAAAGCCTGCTGATCTACAACAGCCTGGTACATTTTCTGGCAGTCAGCGCCCTTTCCGTGGGATGCGGCATATTGGCCGCGGAATGCTGCGGCGTCTTGTATGGAAAAAAGAAAAGAGGAGGAAGGTGTTCCGCTATGCGGGGGAAGGACCGCGCATGGATCGAACTGGATCAAGACTGCCTGCGGCACAATGTAAACGAATTCAGAAATGCCATGCGGCCGGGGTGTGAGCTGATGGCGGTGATGAAGGCGGAGGCCTACGGTCATGGCATGTATGAGGCTGCAGTCTGCGTCAGCCGGATGGGGGTGAACGCCTTTGCGGTGGCTTCTGTTGAGGAAGGGATCCGGCTGCGCCGCTTCGGTATTTCCGGGGAAATCCTGATCCTGGGGTATACGGATCCGGAAAGGGCGAAAGAGCTCTGCAGATATGACCTGACGCAGACCCTCATCGATTATCCCTATGCCCGGCTTTTGAACCAGCAGCATAAAGCTGTGAAGGTGCATGTGAAGGTGGATACGGGGATGCACCGCCTGGGCTTCGGCAAGGGAGAGGCGGACAGGATCGCCCATGTGTTTTCCATGAAACATCTGAAGGTCTGCGGGATCTATACCCATCTCTGTGCGGCCGACAGTCTGGAAGCAGAGGATGTCCGGTTTACGAAGCAGCAGATTGGAAGCTTTTATGGGCTGCTGGAAAAGCTGAAGGAAAGAGGCATTGCCATTCCGAAGGTGCATATCCAGAGCAGCTACGGGTTTTTGAATTATCCGGAGCTTCCCTGTGACTATGTGCGGGCCGGGATTGCCCTGTACGGGGTATTGAGCGCTCCCGGCGACCGGACCAGGCTGGAATTGGACCTGTGGCCGGTGCTTTCCCTGAAATCCAAAGTGGTTCTGATCCGAAAGATCCGAACAGGCGAAAGTGTAGGCTATGGCAGGGCATTTACAGCAGAACGGGACAGCCGGATCGCAGTGCTTCCACTGGGCTACGGAGACGGACTGCCCCGGAATCTCTCCTGCGGCCGGACTCAGGCGGTGATCCGGGGACAAAGAGTGCCGGTGATCGGCCGGATCTGCATGGACCAGCTGATGGTTGACATTACCGATGCACATGGGATTTTCGTGGGAGATACGGCTACGTTCATCGGCTGGGACGGCAGTCTGGAGGCGGCGGCCCCGGATCTGGCAGACCAGGGCGGGACCATCACAAACGAACTTCTGAGCCGTCTGGGAGGGAGGCTTACGCGGACGGCGCGAGCCTGTTTCAGGACGTACACTTTTTAATGTTTCTTGTGTTGAGGCAGATGATCCAGACGGACAGCAGGGTGGCCGCAAGCTGGCTGATAAGGAGGCCCCAGAGGTAACCCTGGATTCCGAACCGGGGGATGGCATAGAACACCCCGGCGATCCGGATCAGAAGGCTGAACGTATTGATGAACAGCGTGCTGCTTGTTTTTCCGAGCCCGTTGATGATGCTGGACAGGGCGCTGTTGGTGTAAAGAAAAGGACAGATCCAGGCCAGGGTGAGAATGAATTTTCCGGCGGTCCGGCTGCCGAACAGGGTGACCCCGACCCAGGAGCCGAACAGCAGGAAGATGAGGCAGCAGAATAGTCCCAGGGTAAAGCAGGCGCCTGTCACCTTCTTGATGATATCCAGCATTTCATGGCGGTCATCTGCGGCCTGGATCTCGGCCACGGTGGGCATCAGCATGATGGAAATGGAACTGGTGACGGCGGATGGAAATAAAATGCAGGGCAGAGCCATTCCGTTTAATACACCGTAAAGGCTTAAGGCTTCAGAAGTGCCCAGCCCAAAGCGCTGCAGGCGGCCGGGAATGGAGATGGCTTCAATGCTCTGCAGCAGATTGATCAGGACCCGGTTGGCGGTCAGCGGGACGGAAAGGGGAAGCAGCTCTTTCAGATTCCGACAGAAGATTCCGGCGGTCATGGAAGGAAACGCCCGTTTTGTAGGAAGATCAGGAGAAGCGTGTCGGCGCGGCCCCCGGAGAACGCTGCGGCCTTTCAGGAAGCCAGGCAGGATACTGGTGGTGTAGAGGGCGGAAAAAAATTCTCCGATCACAAGCCCGCAGACGGCGATTGTGATGGGAGCATTTCCCTGGTCCTGGATCAGAAGCCGGTACAGCAGCCAGACTCCGGCTATGCGGGTGGTCTGTTCCACCAGCTGGGCAGCCGCCGGAATGGAGGTCTGCTTGAGCCCGTAGCAGTACCCGCAGATGCAGCTATGTATGGCGGAACAGGGGACCGTATATGATAAGATGGTAAGCAGAGGGATGCAGCGTTCATCGCCCAGGATCGTGGCGGCGATGAATGCTGTGTTTTTCTGCATGGCCACCATGCAGATACAAGCCAGAAAAAAAGAAAGGGAAAGACCGGTCAGAAGGAACTCCCGCGCTTCCCGTTCCTTTCCCAAGGAGACCTTGCGGGCTACGGTCCGGGAGATGGCTGTCTCGATCCCGGCGGTGGTGAGGGAGTAGCAGAGTGCATAGACCGGAAAAATGAGCTGGTACAGCCCTACGCCTTCCTCGCCAAAGGTGCGGCTTAAGAAAATGCGGTAAAAGAATCCCATGAACCGGCTCAAAAAACCGGTGATGGTCAGAATGATGGTCCCACGGATGATGGTTTGCTTTCTGGACATAGAAAACTCCTTTTCATGAACCGTAACGGTTTTTTAGTTACTATTCACAGTCATTTCACTCACATGCGCAAAAACAGTCGGCAAAGCCGTCTGCCGATGCTTTGCGTCTTGATTTTTTGCTTATGTGGGTGAAGCGACTGATTCCAGTCAGATAAAAACTGTTAATCGGCTTCTTACAAGCTTCGCTTGAAGAATCCGACTGCCATTTTTTATCCGACTGTGAATAGTAACTTTTTTATAGCATATTCTTAAATTTGGCTTGACAGAACATAAGACTGGTGTTATTCTACATTACGGAAAGATATCCTAGTATTTTCATAGGGATTAAAACGCTAGGGATTGAAATACTGGGAATTACAGAATCAGGCAGCGGTTCATAACAAAAAGATCACAGATCCGGCTTTTGGCTTGGGCTGCTGCATTTGGAAAGTAGAGGGCAGAAGGTTGAAATTATCAACGAAAGGCAGATACGGGCTGCGCGCATTGATCGATCTGGCGCGGTACAGCGGGGAAGCTCCGGTGTCCATTACCAGCATTTCGGACCGGCAGAACATTTCAGAGCGTTATCTGGAACAGCTGATGTCGATGCTGAAAAAGGGCGGGCTTGTGAAAAGTCTGCGGGGCGCGGGGGGCGGCTATGTGCTTGCCCGGGAAGCGGCCGACATCTCCGTGGGGGATATCCTGCGGGCGCTGGAAGGGAGCCTGGATCCGGTGGAGTGCTCCGGGCTGAACCCGGAGGAGGGCTGCCAGATTGCGGACAGCTGTGTGACAAAGTACGTCTGGCAGAGGATCAATGAGAGTATCAACCGGACGGTGGACGAGATCAAGCTGGACCAGCTTGTGGAGGAGAGCCGGAAGCGGTGCTGCCAGGACGCGCCGGATCGGAATATCTGTAAGAATTAGACGGCGTATTACATTTCAGGAGGAATACACACATGGAAAAATTAATTTATCTGGATAATGCGGCTACAACGAAAACGGCGCCGGAGGTGGTGGAGGCCATGCTTCCCTATTTTACGGAGCATTACGGCAATCCGTCCAGCATCTACGGATTTGCGGCGGCAAATAAAGAAGTGATCACCGGATGCCGGGAGCAGATCGCAGGGATCCTGGGGGCAAAGAGTGAAGAAATTTATTTTACAGCAGGGGGAAGCGAGTCGGACAACTGGGCGCTGATCGCGACGGCAGAAGCCTATGGCTCAAAAGGAAAGCATATCATTACCAGCAAAATTGAGCATCATGCCATTCTGCATACCTGTGAATACCTGGAAAAGAAGGGCTATGAGGTGACATATCTGGATGTGGACGAAGCCGGACTGGTGGATCTGGAACAGCTTCGGGCTTCCATTCGGGAGGATACGATCCTGATTTCCGTTATGTTTGCGAATAATGAGATCGGCACCATCCAGCCGATCGGGAAGATCGGACAGATCGCGCAGGAACACGGCATCCTGTTCCATACGGATGCGGTGCAGGCATTCGGACAGATTCCCATCAACGTGGATGAGCTGCATATTGACATGCTCAGCGCAAGCGGACATAAATTCAACGGTCCCAAGGGAATCGGCTTTTTGTATATCCGCAGGGGCGTGAAGATCCGTTCCTTTATCCATGGAGGCGCGCAGGAGAGAAGGCGCCGCGCCGGAACGGAAAATGTTCCCGGCATCGTGGGGATCGGCGCTGCGGCGGAGCGCGCGGCCCGGACCAGGAAAGAGCGGACCGGGAAAGAGCGGGAGATGCGGGACTACCTGATCCGCAGGATCGAGTCGGAGATTCCCTACTGCCGTTTGAACGGGGACCGCGAAAAAAGACTTCCCAACAATGTGAATTTCAGCTTTCGCTTTGTGGAAGGGGAATCTCTGCTGATCAGACTGGATATGAAAGGGATCTGTGCTTCCAGCGGCTCGGCCTGCACATCCGGATCCCTGGATCCCTCCCATGTGCTCCTGGCCATCGGCCTTCCCCATGAGATCGCCCATGGCTCCCTGCGTATGACACTGAGCGAGGAGATCACGAAGGAAGAGGCGGACTACGTGGTGGAAGCATTAAAGGAGATTGTTCAGGATCTGCGGAACATGTCTCCTCTTTATGAGGATTTTATCAATAAGGAAATGGCAGGCAAATAAAATCAGGAGGAAGGATTATGTATACAGAGAAAGTAATGGATCATTTCCAGCATCCAAGGAATGTTGGAGAAATTGAAAATGCAAGCGGCGTAGGTACTGTGGGAAACGCGAAATGCGGAGATATCATGCGCATTTATCTGGATATTGATGACGATCAGATCATCCGCGACGTCAAATTCAAGACCTTTGGCTGCGGCGCGGCAGTGGCCACCAGCAGTATGGCAACGGAGCTGGTGAAGGGAAAGAGCGTGCAGGAGGCGATGGGGGTCACCAACAAAGCGGTGATGGAGGCACTGGACGGACTGCCGCCGGTGAAGGTACACTGCTCCCTCCTGGCGGAGGAGGCGATCCATGCGGCCCTCTGGGATTATGCCCAAAAGCATGGCATCAAGATTGAAGGGCTGGAAAAGCCGAAGTCGGATATCCATGAAGGCGAGGAAGAGGAAGAAGAGGAATACTGATGAGCAGGGTTGTAGTGGGGATGTCCGGAGGAGTGGATTCCTCCGTAGCTGCCTGTCTGTTAAAGGGGCAGGGCTATGAGGTGATCGGGGTTACCATGCAGATCTGGCAGGAAGAAGCGCGGGAATTCCAGGAGGAAAACGGCGGGTGCTGCGGCCTGAGCGCCGTGGAGGATGCCCGGCGCGTGGCGGCCCGCCTGGACATTCCCTATTATGTGATGAATTTCCGGAAGGAATTCCAGGAGCATGTGATCGACTATTTTACAGAGGAATATCTCCGGGGGCGCACCCCCAATCCCTGTATCGCCTGCAACCGATATGTGAAATGGGAATCTCTGCTGTCCAGGAGCCTGTCCATCGGGGCGGACTATATTGCTACCGGGCATTACGCCAGAGTGGCACGGCTGCCAAACGGCCGGTATTCCATCCGCCGCTCGGCAGCGTCGGTAAAGGATCAGACCTATGCATTATACAATCTGACCCAGGACCAGCTGAAACGGACGCTGATGCCGGTGGGAGAATTTTCCAAGGAGGAGATCCGCAGGATGGCGGAGCAGATCGGACTGCCTGTGGCCCAAAAGCCGGACAGCCAGGATATCTGCTTTGTACCGGACGGGGACTACGCTTCTTTTATAGAAAGAAACGCGGGAACCCAACTGCAGAAGGGAAACTTTGTGACTTCTGACGGCAGGGTATTGGGACAGCACAAAGGGATCATCCATTATACGGTGGGGCAGCGCAAGGGCCTGGGGCTGGCCCTGGGGTATCCGGCGTTTGTCCTGGAGATCCGGCCAGAGACCCGGGAGGTAGTCATCGGAACCCATGAGGAATCTCTGGCAGACTCTCTGTGTGTATCGGATGTGAATTTTATGTCCGTAGAAGACCTGACGGAACCCCGACGTGTGTTTGTGAAAATACGTTATAACCATAAAGGAGTCTGGGGGACCATTGAGAAGACCGGGAAGGATGAGGTGACCTGCGCCTTTGAGGAGCCCCAGCGGGCCGTGACGCCGGGACAGGCTGCGGTGTTCTATGACGGAGAGTACATCTTGGGAGGTGGGACGATAGTATGATTACGAGTGACTGTCACATGCACACATCTTTTTCCACGGATAGCAGCACCGCGCCGGAAGCCATGGTGGAGGGCGCGCTGGAAAAAGGACTGAAAGCAATTTGCGTCACAGACCATATGGACTGGGATTATCCGTTCAGCGAGGAGCTGGGGAAGGATGCCTTTCTGTTTGACGCGGATGTGTATTTTCAAAAACTGACCAAGCTGCGGGAGCAGTATGCGGGGCGGATCGAGCTGCGCATCGGGATCGAGCTGGGACTGCAGCCTCACGCAGGCGCGTTCTGCAGGGAGATCACGGAAACATATCCCTTTGATTTTGTGATCGGCTCGATTCACGTGGTGGACAAAAAGGATCCATATTACCGGGAACTGTTTTCGGAGCTGACGGACCGGGAGCTCTACCGTCTGGCGTTCGAGGAGACACTGGAAAGTATCCGGCATACGGATACTTTTGATGTACTGGGGCATATGGATTATATCGTGCGGTATGGGACCTATAAGACAAAGGATTACTCTTATGCGGCATTTGCGCCCTGGCTGGATGAGGTTCTGAAGCAGATCATTGAGATGGGGAAAGGAATCGAGCTGAATTCGGCGGGGCTGAAATACGGGCTCGGCTTCTGCCACCCCCATCCGGATGTGCTCAGGCGCTACCGGGAGCTGGGCGGGGAGATCATCACCGTGGGGGCGGACGGGCATCAGCCGGAGCACATTGCCTATGAGTTCGGCAGGGCGGCCGAGGTCCTGCGGGAATGCGGATTTGAGTATTATACGGAATTTTTGGAGAGAAAGCCGGTTTTCCGGAAGCTGTAAGAGCGCACGGCTATAAAAAATAACTAAAGGATTTACGGGCAGGGTATAAGATTTACACAAACTTCCAGAAAAATAGATTTAGGACTTGAATTTTTGTTCCCCATTTAGTACAATATTTCTAGTTGATGAATCTTTAACAAACTGCGCCTGATTTAGGTTTGTTGGGAGTTCACCATAATAACTGTGTTACAGTTAACATTTTAAACTTTTAGGAGGAATTAATCATGGCAGTAAAAGTAGCGATTAATGGATTTGGACGTATCGGACGTCTTGCGTTCAGACAGATGTTCGGAGCAGAAGGTTTTGAGATCGTAGCGATCAACGATCTGACATCCCCGAAGATGCTGGCTCACCTGTTGAAGTATGATTCAACACAGGGTAAGTATGAACTGGCAGATAAGGTGACTGCAGGTGAAGATTCTATCACAGTTGACGGCAAAGAGATTAAGATCTATGCGAAGGCAAGCGCGGCAGAGCTTCCCTGGGGAGAGATCGGCGTAGACGTTGTTCTGGAGTGTACAGGCTTCTATACATCCAAGGCAAAAGCACAGGCTCATATTGATGCAGGTGCGAAGTATGTGATCATCTCAGCTCCGGCTGGAAATGACCTTCCGACTATCGTTTACAACGTGAACCATGACAAGCTGACAAAGGATGATCAGATCATCTCCGCGGCATCCTGTACAACAAACTGCCTTGCGCCGATGGCAAAGGCTCTGAATGACCTTGCGCCGATCAAGTCCGGTATCATGTGCACCATCCACGCTTACACAGGCGACCAGATGACACTTGACGGACCGCAGAGAAAAGGCGACCTGAGAAGATCCCGCGCGGCAGCAGTGAATATCGTTCCGAACAGCACAGGCGCTGCAAAGGCAATCGGACTGGTTATTCCGGAACTGAACGGAAAACTGATCGGAGCTGCTCAGCGTATCCCGACTCCGACCGGATCCACAACAATCCTGACAGCAGTAGTAGAAGGCACCGTAACCGTTGATCAGATCAACGACGCTATGAAGGCTGCTTCTAACGAGTCCTTCGGTTACAATGTAGACGAGATCGTATCCAGCGATATCGTTGGTATGAGATTTGGTTCTCTGTTTGATTCTACTCAGACAATGGCTATGCCGCTTGACAACGGTACAACAGAAGTACAGGTTGTTTCATGGTATGACAATGAGAATTCTTACACAAGCCAGATGGTAAGAACAATCAAGCATTTTGGAACATTACTGTAGGACAGGCTTTCAGAGAAAACTGAATTTGTCAGATTTGATTCTGAAATAGACTCACGAAGGGGTCCGGTCTTATAATGGGACCGGATCCCTTTTTTTACAATGTTTTTACAATGAAAACAGGGAGGCAATGACATGCTTAATAAAAAATCAGTAGACGATATTAATGTAAAGGGTAAAAAAGTCCTGGTAAGATGTGATTTCAACGTGCCGTTGATTGATGGGAAGATTACCGACGAGAACCGTCTCGTCGCGGCGCTTCCGACGATCAAGAAGCTGGTTGCGGACGGCGGAAGGATCATTCTCTGTTCTCATCTGGGCAAGCCGAAGGGAGAGCCGAAGCCGGAATTATCCCTGGCTCCTGTTGCTGCCAGATTATCCGAACTGCTCGGCCAGGAAGTAAAATTCGCGGCAGATCCGGAAGTGGTCGGACCGAATGCAAAGGCAGCGGCAGAGGCACTCCAGGACGGTGAGATCATTCTTCTGGAGAATACCCGTTACAGGATTGAAGAGACCAAGAACGGTGAAGCATTCAGCAAAGACCTGGCTTCCCTCTGCGATGTATTTGTAAACGACGCGTTCGGTACCGCTCACAGGGCGCACTGCTCCAACGTAGGTGTGACCCAGTTCGTGGATACGGCTGCGGTAGGCTACCTGATGCAGAAAGAGATTGATTTCCTTGGCAACGCAGTGAACAATCCGGAGCGCCCGTTCGTGGCGATCCTGGGCGGAGCTAAGGTCTCCAGCAAGATTTCCGTGATTGAAAATCTCCTGGAGAAGGTGGATACTCTGATCATCGGCGGCGGAATGTCCTACACATTCAGCAAGGCTCAGGGCGGAAGCGTAGGCAAGTCTCTGTTGGAGGAAGATTACTGCCAGTACGCGCTGGACATGATCAAAAAGGCAGAGGATAAGGGCGTGAAGCTCCTTCTCCCGGTTGATAATGTGATCGCAGATGATTTCTCTAATGACGCAAATACAAAGATCGTTGCAAACGGTGAGATTCCGGACGGCTGGCAGGGTCTTGACATCGGACCGGAGACTGCGAAGATCTATGCAGACGCAGTGAAGGAAGCAAAGACCGTTGTATGGAACGGACCGATGGGTGCGTTTGAGATGCCCAAGTTCGCGGCAGGAACCGAAGCAGTGGCAAAGGCACTGGCGGATACAGACGCTGTGACCATCATCGGCGGCGGAGATTCCGCGGCAGCAGTGAACCAGCTCGGCTACGGCGACAAGATGACCCACATCTCCACCGGCGGCGGCGCGTCACTGGAATTCCTGGAAGGAAAAGAATTACCGGGCGTTGCGGCAGCTAATGATAAGTAAATACTTAGAGAAGTCTAAAGAATATACTAAAAAATTAAGGAGACCATATCATGGCAAGAAAGAAAATTATCGCAGGCAACTGGAAAATGAACAAAACACCGAGCGAGGCTGTTGCTCTGGTGGAGGAACTGAAACCGTTGGTTGCAAATGAAGAAGTGGACGTTGTATTCTGTGTACCGGCGATCGACATCGTTCCGGTTGTGGAAGCTGCAAAGGGCACCAACATCCAGGTGGGCGCGGAGAATATGTACTTTGAGGAGAGCGGGGCATACACCGGCGAGATCTCCCCGAACATGCTGGTAGACGCAGGCGTGAAGTATGTGGTACTCGGACATTCCGAGAGAAGAGAGTACTTCGGCGAGACCAACGAAGACGTGAACAAGAAGGTACTTAAGGCGTTTGAGCACGGCATTACGCCGATCATGTGCTGCGGCGAGAGCCTAGAGCAGAGAGAGCAGGGCGTGACCATGGACTTCATCCGCCAGCAGGTCAAGGTTGGATTCCAGAACGTGACCGCAGATCAGGCAAAGACCGCAGTGATCGCTTATGAGCCGATCTGGGCGATTGGAACCGGCAAGACCGCGACTACAGAGCAGGCACAGGAAGTCTGCGCAGGAATCCGCACATGCATCGCGGAAGTATATGATGACGCGACAGCAGAAGCAATCCGCATCCAGTACGGCGGGTCTGTCAATGCTGCAACGGCAGCGGATCTGTTTGCACAGGCAGATATCGACGGCGGCCTGGTGGGCGGCGCGTCTCTGAAGGCTGACTTCGGAAAGATCGTGAATTACAAGTAAACAGACAGAAAGTTCACGGTGTAAAATATAATTAATGAGAGAAAAATGAATTTCCCCCTGTTTCGTCGTTCATGGCATGAATAGAAACGGGGGGTTTCTAATAGTTGCTGTTAAAATGCAGGTGCTCACAGTAATTGTAAATATGCTGCTTCATAAAAATAAAATTAGAGTTGAACATATGTTCTTTTTGTGATATACTGAATCAACAGAGTAAATGAAGACATTTTTCAGATGAGAGGTGATACGATGTTTCAGGAATTGGTAAATCTGGTCCACACTGTGACTCAGGGGGAATTTAAAGAGGCAACAGAAAAAGTAAGGTCCTATATAGATTGTATGGATGTCTGCGGATTTAAAGAGATCGTGAAGAATATCGGGATCATTCCGGAGAATATTGCGCATGATTCCTCAGAAGAAAAACTATATTCGAAAGCATCAGATATTGTTTTGGCCAGAAGTTTCAGGGAATTGGGACTGGATGCAAAAGCGCTGGATGAACGGGCTGATAGCGCAGATATCCTGGCGGAAAGTACGAATGGATACAATTATAGCCTAGTCGCTGATGCAAAGTGCTTCAGACTAAGCCGTACAGCGAGGAATCAGAAGGACTTCAAGGTTAGTAATTTGAGTGATTGGAGGGGCTCTGAAAATGAATATGCGGTGTTAGTGGCACCCTATTTTCAGTATCCTCAGACGCGAAGCCAGATTTATTCCAAAGCATTGACCCATAATGTATGCCTTTTATCCTGGGAACATATCTCATTGCTGCTTGAACACGGGATAAAAGAGACAGCAACTTTTACGCTGGAGTCGTTATGGAATGCATCTCAGATGATGGCAAGAGATAAAAATTTATCTTTTGCTAATGCACAGATCTGTTTTTTGCCGAGAATGGACAGCTTTATTGCAAAAAAGATTGGAATCAAAGAAAAAGATTATCAGAATGAACTGGACAGGTATAAAACATTCATCGTATGCCGTGGAAAAATGGAAATCTCATATTGGGAAAACCATATACAGGAGATTCGTTCCTATACAAGGGAGCAGGCAATAGATGAATTGATTTCTGCAAGGAAGCTGACAGAAAAGATAGCAGTGATCAGATCCTATTTGGCCAGATTGAATGAGCAGGAGTGAGATATATGAGCAGGGTAGAATTGGGAGACTCGATTCAATTGATCAAAACTGTTGAAACGGAGTCGGTTCATTTGATTTTGTCTGATATACCATACGGAATTAATTATGATGAATGGGATGTACTTCATAACAATACCAATACAGCATTATTGGGACAAAGTCCTGCGCAGGAAAAAAGTGGCAGCATTTTTAAGTCACGCGGGAAGCCGTTAAACGGATGGGCACAGTCGGATAAAAATATTCCTAAGGAGTATTATGAGTGGTGCAGGAAGTGGACATATGACTGGTATCGTGTATTAAAACCCGGAGCAAGTTGTTTTATATTTGCGGGAAGAAGAATGGCCCATAGATGCATCTGTGCAATGGAGGATACAGGATTTATATTTAAAGACATGATAGCCTGGGAGAAGGATTCTGCGGCATATCGGGCTCAGAGGGTAAGCAGTATATTTGACAGAAGGCAGGATTCTACCAACAGCCAGAAGTGGGCAGGATGGAAGGTAGGCAATTTAAGACCCTTGTTTGAGCCGATTTTATGGTTTATGAAGCCATATCCTCAAGGAGGGACATTGACGGATAATATTTTGAAATATTCGGTTGGAGGCTATAACGAAGAAAAATTAAAAGAATTAGCGGTGTGGAATGAAGGATTGGAGATTTGTTCCAATATGTTAAAGGTTCAGTCGCAGAAATCGGACAGAGGACTCCATCCTACACAAAAGGCAGTAAAACTGATGGAAATATTGATCTCGCTGGTGACGGTAGAGGGGCAGACCGTATTGGATCCATTTTGCGGATGCGGTACAACGCTGGTGGCGGCTAAAAATCTAAATAGAAAATATATTGGATTTGAGATCAATCCGGAATATTACAAAAATATACTCGAACGATTAAAATGATTTGCAAAAAGCGGAAAAAGCATGTACAATAGATACTGGACTTTTAGGTGACAGAACTGTTACAATTTCAGTGTTTAAAAGGAGAAGGACAATGAGCAAAAAACCAACTGTATTAATGATTCTTGATGGTTATGGATTAAATGACAATACAACCGGAAATGCCGTTGCACAGGGAAAGACCCCGGTCATGGATAAGCTGATGGCCGAGTATCCTTTTGTCAAGGGAAATGCAAGCGGCCTTGCAGTGGGGCTGCCGGACGGACAGATGGGCAATTCTGAGGTCGGACATCTGAATATGGGTGCCGGCAGGATCGTATACCAGGATCTGACCAAGATCACAAAGGCAATCCAGGACGGAGACTTTTTTGAGAACAAGGCTCTTCTGGCAGCCTGCGAAAATGTAAAAGAACATGATTCCGCGCTGCATATGTTCGGACTGGTATCTGACGGAGGCGTGCACAGCCACAATGAACACATATACGGACTGCTGGAGCTGGCGAAGAGGCAGGGCATCCAGAAGGTGTATGTACACTGCTTCCTGGACGGACGTGATACGCCTCCGGCATCCGGCAAGGAATATGTAGAACAGTTGGAAGAAAAGATGAAGGAGATCGGTGTGGGTGAAGTCGCAAGCGTGATGGGACGTTATTACGCGATGGATCGGGATAACCGCTGGGAGCGTGTGGAAAAAGCCTACAACGCGCTGGTAAAGGGGATCGGCGAGACTGCGGAGTCCGGACCGGCAGGAATCCAGGCTTCCTATGACGCAGACGCGACGGATGAATTTGTACTTCCTACCGTTGTGATGAAGAACGGAGCACCGGTGGCTACGATCCAGGACAATGACTCCATCATCTTTTTTAATTTCCGTCCGGACCGCGCAAGAGAGATCACAAGAACCTTCTGTGACGACAATTTCGGCGGCTTTGACAGAGGCTCGCGAATCAAGACGACCTATGTATGCTTCACAGAATATGATGTGACGATCGAGAACAAGCTGGTGGCTTTTGCGAAGGAAGAGATCACCAATACGTTCGGACAGTTTCTTGCAAAGAACGGCCTGAAGCAGGCTCGTCTGGCAGAGACGGAAAAGTACGCTCATGTCACCTTTTTCTTCAACGGCGGCGTAGAAGAACCCAACGAAGGCGAGGACCGGATTCTTGTAAAGTCCCCCAAGGTTGCCACCTATGACTTGAAGCCGGAGATGAGCGCATATGAAGTATGCGGCAAGCTGGTGGAGGCAATCAAGTCCGGAACCTATGACGTGATCATCATCAACTTTGCCAATCCGGATATGGTAGGACACACCGGCGTGGAAGCGGCGGCGATCCAGGCCATCGAAGCGGTGGACGAATGCGTGGGCAGAGCGGTGGACGCAGTGAAGGAAGTGAACGGACAGATGTTCATCTGCGCAGACCACGGCAATGCGGAGCAGCTGATCGACGAGGAGAACGGAGAGCCATTCACCGCCCATACGACCAATCCGGTGCCCTTTATCCTGGTCAATGCAGACCCGGCTTATCAGCTCCGGGAGGGAGGATGCCTGGCGGATATCGCGCCGACTCTGATCGAGCTGATGGGACTGGAGCAGCCGGCGGAGATGACAGGAAAGTCACTTCTGAAAAAATAAAGAACCGGAAGCTGTATACATGGCTTTTATGGCAGAATAGCAGAAAGTCTGTCTCGGGCAGTTTTTCTGCGTCTTACAAGATGAAAAACTGGCAGTGTTTTTGGATCTGAAGACACTGCTAGTACAATGTTGCATTAATTTTGAAGTAATAAGCGTCCGATGTTCATGTCAGTACAAGGCGGAGGAAGGAGGCGATGCCGGTAGCATCGTTGACTGACTCCAACGCAGTAATGGCATGGACAGCGAGCACTTATTACTCAATTATTAATGCAACATTGTACTAGTTGTATATAAGCCGTTGATTCCGCCTGCGTCAGTGTATGGCAGTTTGATTTTTGGCAGGCGGAGTACAGTAAAAACGAAAGGAAGAAAGAACATGAGGAACCTGACAGAGATCAGATGGCACGGCCGGGGCGGCCAGGGTGCCAAGACGGCGGCGCTTTTGCTGGCGGATGTCGCATTCCAGACAGGAAAGTATGTCCAGGGATTTCCGGAATACGGCCCGGAGCGTATGGGCGCGCCCATTACCGCGTATAACCGGATCAGCGACCAGGTGATCCGGGTGCATTCCAATATCTATGATCCCCAGTATGTGGTTGTTGTGGATGAATCCCTTCTGGAGGCAGTGGATGTGACCTCCGGACTGAAAAAGGACGGGGCGATCCTGGTGAATACCCAGCGTTCAAAAGAAGAGATCATTCCCCACCTGAAAGGATACGAAGGGGAAGTTTATATCATTGACGCCCACAAGGTATCCATGGCGACGATGGGAAGATATTTTCCCAATACGCCCATGCTGGCGGCCATTGTGAAGGTGGCGGGGATCATGGAGGAAGAGACCTTTCTGAAAGAGATGAAGGCATCCTTTTCCCACAAATTTGCAGGTAAGCCTGAAGTGATTGAGGGCAACATGGCGGCGTTGAAGATGGCATTGCAGGAGGTGCGGTGATGGCGGCAGATATCAGTAAATTAGGTGTGAAAGCGGGATGGAAGGACTTGACGGAAGGCATGGTGATTGCGGGAGCCGGCACATCCAGGGAGTTCAATACCGGTGAGTGGTCTACGGACAAGCCGGAATTTATCGAGGAAAAATGCAAACAATGTCTGCTGTGTGTTCCGGTCTGTCCGGACAGCTGTATCCCGGTTGCGGATTATAAGCGGGGGGCATTTGACTATGAGCACTGCAAGGGCTGTGGGATCTGTGTGAAGGCATGTCCTTTCGGCGCGATCACGATGGAAGGGGTGAACTGACATGGCAAAGAGAGACCGTTTATCAGGAAATGAGGCAGTGGCGATCGCGCTGCGCCAGATCAACCCGGATGTATTCCCGGCTTTTCCCATCACACCGTCCACGGAGATTCCACAGTACTTTGCTTCCTTTGTGGCAAACGGACAGGTGGATACGGAGTTCATTCCGGTGGAGAGTGAGCACAGCTCCATGAGTGCGGCGATCGGTGCCTCAGCGGCGGGAGCAAGGAGCCTGACAGCCACATCCTCCTGCGGACTGGCCTATATGTGGGAAGAATTATATATTGCGGCGTCCAACCGTCTGCCGCTGGCACTGGCGTTGGTGAACCGCGCCCTGTCGGGTCCCATCAACATCAACTGCGACCATTCGGACAGCATGGGCGCGCGGGATTCGGGATGGATCCAGCTTTATGCGGAGAACAACCAGGAGGCTTATGACAATATGGTGCAGGCATACCGGATCTCTGAGCATCCGGATGTCAGGCTGCCCATCATGATCTGCCAGGACGGATTTATTACCAGTCACGCGGTGGAGAATATGGAATTGCTGGAGGACGAAGAGGTACGGAGCTTTGTGGGAGAGTATGAGCCGGAAAACTATCTGCTGAATCCGGACTGCCCCATGGCAGTAGGCCCCTATTCCATTACGGATTATTATATGGAAGCAAAACGGAACCAGGCCGAGGGCATGAAGCATGTAAGCCGGGTGGTGCTGGAGACAGCGAAGGAATTTGCCGCATTGTCCGGCAGGAAATACGGACTGTTTGAAGAATATTGCATGGAAGACGCTGAGCTGGCCGTAGTGATGATCGGGTCTGCGGCAGGCACAACCAAGGATGCCATCGACTGGCTGCGGGCAAAGGGCGAGAAGGTGGGACTGGTGAAGATCCGGATGTACCGCCCCTTCCCGGCGGAGGAGATCGCGCAGGCTTTATCCGGGGTGAAGGCCGTTGCGGTCATGGACCGGGCGGAAGGCTATACGAATCATGGAGGACCGCTGGGCGCAGATGTGATGGCAGCATTGTTCCGTGCACGTTCTCAGGCCCTGGCAGTGAATTATATCTACGGACTGGGAGGACGGGACGTGTGCGTGGAAGATATGGAGCATATTTTTGCAGCCCTGAAACAGATTGCAGAAGACGGCGAGACAGGGGAAACCTACCGCTATCTTGGAATTCGAGAATAGGGGGGGGACAGGATATGAGCTACAATTTTAAAGAAACCATGAATAAGCCGGAGCGTCTGGCTCCCGGACATCGGATGTGCGCGGGATGCGGCGGGACCATTGCGGTGCGCAATGTCCTGCGTGGGCTCCATGAAGGAGACAAGGCCGTGATCGGCAATGCCACCGGCTGTCTGGAGGTCTCTACATTTACTTATCCATATACGGCATGGGAGGACAGCTATATCCACAATGCCTTTGAAAACGCGGGGGCGACCTTGAGCGGCGTGGAAGGCGCTTATAAGGCATTGAAGAGAAAAGGGAAGCTGGATGCGACGTACAAGTTCATCACCTTCGGAGGAGACGGCGGAACCTATGACATCGGTTTTCAGTCATTGTCCGGCGCCATGGAACGGAATCACGACATGGTGTATGTGTGCTATGACAACGGCGCTTACATGAACACCGGGATCCAGCGTTCCTCCGCGACTCCCATGTATGCGGATACGACAACCACACCGGTAGGCACGAAGAGCAACGGAAAGCCACAGAACCGGAAGGATCTTGCGGCGATCATCGCAAGCCATGACATCCCCTACGTGGCACAGACTACATTTGTACAGAACTTTAAGGACCTTCATATTAAGTCGGAGAAGGCGATCTATACGCCGGGCGCGGCATTTTTAAATATCATGGCGCCCTGTCCCCGGGGATGGAGGTACAATACGCCGGATATCATGGAGATCTGTAAACTGGGAGTGGAGACCTGCTACTGGCCGCTGTTCGAGGTCGCGGAAGGGAAATGGATCCTCAACTATGAGCCGAAGAAGAAGCTTCCAATTGAGGACTTCCTGGTAAAGCAGGGGCGGTTCAAACATCTGTTTAAGAAAGAAAACGAGCACCTGATCGGGGAGTTTCAGAAGGAAGTGGACCGGAGATGGGACGAGCTGGTATGGAAGTGTTCCAGGTAGCGGCAAAACAGGGATCCTGCGCAGGAAGTCTGTGGGGCGGACAAAGGAGGGCAATGTACACCCAGGGTACCTCATTACGGCGAAGTTTCACAAGGCTTAAGAAGGAGATAGGATAGATGAGCAGACAGTATGAAAAGGTAAAAGCATGTTATGAATATTGCAGGACAGTCACGGATTTTCAACCCAGAGTGGGCCTGATCCTGGGTTCCGGGCTGGGCAATTATGCCAGGAATATGAAGGTGGAGTGTGAGATCCCGTACGGGGATATCCCGGATTTTCCGGTCTCCACGGTGGCAGGCCATGATGGAAGATTCCTGTTTGGAATGATCGGCGATGTTCCGGCAGTGGTGATGAAGGGACGGGTTCATTTTTACGAAGGGTATACGCCCCAGGAGGTGGTGCTGCCGATCCGGGTGATGAAGCTGATGGGGATTGAGGTGCTGTTTTTGACCAATGCGTCAGGCGGGATCAACCGGAATTTCCAGGTGGGAGATTTCATGATGATCACGGACCAGATCTCCAATTTTGTTCCCTCTCCCTTGATCGGGGAAAATGTTTCGGAGCTGGGGCTTCGATTCCCGGATATGTCCAATATCTATGACCCGGAGCTTCAGGAGCTGATCCGGAAGACTTCCAAAGAAGAGGGGATTCCCATCCGGGAAGGAGTCTATGTGCAGACCACCGGGCCGAATTACGAAAGCCCGGCAGAGATCCGCATGTTTGCGGCGTTGGGCGCGGATGCGGTGGGCATGAGCACGGCAGGCGAGGCGCTGGCGGCACGGCACGCGGACATCCGGGTGTGCGGCATTTCCTGCGTATCCAATATGGCGAGCGGGATCTCTAAGGAGAAGCTAAAGCATGAGGACGTGCAGATTGCGGCGGATAAACGGGCAGAGGATTTTGAGCGTCTGGTGACCCAGATCATCAGAAAGCTGTGAAAGTGAGGAAAAAGGAAATCCATGAACACAAGAATTTATAATGTAAGAATACTGACCATGGAAGAAGGGAAAGATATCTTTCAGGGAGAGGTATGGATCCAGGATGATACCATCACCTATGCGGGGCCTGAGCGTAAGGACGGAAAGGTATGGGACAGGGAGATCGACGGCCAGGGCAATCTGCTGATGCCGGGCTTCAAGAACGCCCATACCCATTCGGCCATGACCTTCCTGCGTTCCCACGCGGATGACTTAAAGCTGGATGAATGGCTGTTTAACAAGGTGTTTCCGGCGGAAGGGAAGCTCACTGGCGAAAGTCTCTACTGGTTCACCAAGCTGGCATTCATGGAATATCTGACCAGCGGGATCACGACGGCATACGATATGTATTTCTACGTGGACGACGGGGCACGGGCGGCAAAGGACACCGGGTTTCGGTATGTGTTCTGTGACAGCATTAATAATTTCGGCGGCACCGTAGACCAGGTGGAAAAGGACTACCTGCGGCTGAATATCGATCCGGCACGGCAGATCAGCCATCGGATCGGTTTCCATGCGGAGTATACCACCAGCAGGGAGCTGATGGAAGGGATCGCGGCACTGGCGGAACGGTATCAGGCTCCGGTTTCTGTGCACTGCTCCGAGACGCACAAGGAAGTCGAAGAGTGCCGCGAGCGTTCAGGCATGTCTCCGGTTGCCTATATGGACTCCCTTGGGCTGTTCCGATACGGCGGCACGCTGTTCCACTGTGTACACATGGATGAGACCGATTATGAGATCATCAAGAAACGGGGTATTTATGTGGTCACCAATCCGGCGTCCAATCTGAAGCTGGCAAGCGGGATCGCGCCCATTAAGCGGTATCTGGAGATGGGGATCCCGGTAGCTATCGGAACGGATGGGGCAGCCAGCAACAACTGTCTGGATATGTTCCGGGAGATGTTTTTGGTGACCGGGCTGCAGAAGGCGGTCTGCGACGATCCCGAGGCGGTTCCAGCAAGGGAAGTGCTGAAAATGGCAACGGTGAACGGGGCTTATGCCTGTGGACTGCCGGAGTGCGACAGCATTGCGCCGGGCAAAAAGGCGGATCTGATCCTGATCGACTTAAACCAGCCTAATATGCAGCCCATCCGCAACCTGGACAAAAACCTGGTGTACAGCGGGAGCAAGTCGAATGTGAAGATGACGATGATCGGCGGGAAGGTGCTGTATCAGGACGGGGAATTCTATCTGGATTCTTCCAAAGAAGAAATTTTTGCAAAAGCCAATGAATATGCGGAGAAGATATTCGCAATGTAAAAGATCCGGACTGCAATCGGAAATCAGCTTTATCCTGTTGCGGTGGTTGATTGGAACTGTTATAAAATGAAAGAGGACTGGTATCATGAAGGCAGCGGTATTTACGGTCAGTACAAGGGCATACAAGGCAAAGCAGGAGAGCGCCGCGGGAACAGCGGTGAAGCGTGTCGTGGAACAGGTGGGATTTGATGTCAAGGCAGGGGTGCTGCCGGAGGACCGGACTGTGGTGGAAGCAGTCTTAAGACAGCTGGCGGATACGGGCTCGGTGCAGCTGATCCTGACGGTAGGGTCTACAGGCGTCCTGAAAAAGAACTGCGCGCCGGATGCTCTGACAGATGCGGCGGAACGCCTGCTTCCGGGGATCCCGGAGGCCATCCGTGCATACAGTATTCGGTATTCAAAAAAAATCATACTGGACCGGTCGGCAGCCGGTATCCGCAACCGGACGGTCATGGTGAACCTTCCAGACAGCGGAAAGCTGGCAAAGGAAGGGATCGAATTTATCCTGCCGGAGCTGGTGCGGGCGGTGGAGATGCTGAATGTCTGAGAAATCTCAGCTATACTGGCCGGATACTTTGCAACAGAGCGCAAGGCGCCGTGAAAGAAGATTACTCTTTACAGTTCTTTAGGCAAGGAGTGAGGTTATCGTATGATCAAAGTGCTATATATCGAGCATAGTGGATTTCAGGTGGAACTGGAGGATGCGTATTTCCTGTTTGACTACTACCGCGGTGAGCTGCCGGAGCTGGATCCGGGAAAGAAGTTTTTCATTTTTTCAAGCCATGCGCACCAGGACCACTATCAGAGAAGGATATTTGAATTTCAGGAGAAGATGCCCCATACCTTTTACATTTTATCAAAAGATATCAAAAGGGATGCATTGAAGCATGGGGGCCGGGAAGAAAATATATGGTTCGTAAAGCCGGAGGAAGAGCTGGATGTGCAGGGATGCCGGATCCGGACCCTGTGCTCTACGGATGAGGGCGTCGCTTTTCTGGTTCAATATCAGGGGAAGGTCCTTTATCATGCAGGGGATCTGAATGCATGGTACTGGGACGAAGAGGGCGAAGACTATGTAAAGATGATGCGCCGGAGCTATGAGCGGGAGATTCAAAAGATCGGCGGTGAGACCATTGATGCGGCATTTGTTCCCGTAGATCCCAGGCTGGAAGGGCGGTATGCAGAAGGGCTGGAGTTCTTTATGCTCCACACCCGGACCAAATGCGTGTTTCCCATGCATTTCTGGAATGACTATGGAATTTTCGAACGGCTTAAGAAAGAGGCGTGTACGGCAAAATACAGGGAGCGGATCATGGAGATCCGAGAGCCGGGGCAGACCTTTTTATTGCCGTGAAGTAATCAGACTTTACTATGTCGCAATGTTTATTATTTGCCCCTGCTTGTATGAATATTGGATTCAGGAACCGGGGTTCAGAGAAGAACGGAGAAGAAAATGCAGGTAAACTTATATACGGACGGTTCGGCCCGGGGAAACCCGCAGGGGCCCGGCGGCTATGGTGCGGTACTGGAATATGTGGATCCGAAAGGAGAGCTGCATACAAAGGAGCTGTCCCAGGGATATGTAAAGACCACCAATAACCGGATGGAGATGATGGCGGTGATCGTGGGACTGGAAGCCCTGAACCGCCCCTGTCAGGTGAAGGTCTATTCGGATTCTCAGTATGTGGTCAACGCCTTCAACCAGCACTGGATCGAGGGCTGGGTCAAAAAGGGGTGGAAGCGCGGAAAAAACGAAGAGGTGAAGAATGTAGATCTCTGGAAGCGCCTTCTGGAGGCGAAAAAAAATCATGAGGTGACATTCCACTGGATCAAGGGACATGCCGGGCATCCTCAGAATGAGCGGTGCGACGAGCTGGCGACTACGGCGGCGGACGGCGATGGTCTGCTAAAAGACCCGGGGGTGTCGTAATGGATGTATGGAGCATCGGAGCACAGGTCTGTCTAACGGCAGTCAGGGCAGCCTGAGTTCCAGGCTGCGGTCTGGCCAGGGTGTGACCTGGAAGTATGATAGACGCGTGTTCCGCACAGCAGAAACAGTGGATTCAGGTTTAAGTAAGACAGACAATCGCGGCTGCGGGAGCCGAAAGGCTGCAGACGAGGAAAGTCCGGGCTTCACAGGGCAGGATGCCGGATAACGTCCGGTGGAGGTGACTCCAAGGCCAGTGCAACAGAAATAAACCGCCCTATGTCTTTGCGTACTGATAAGCTCATAGATTTCGGCTTGTCAGTACACAAAGACATGGGGTAAGGGTGGAAAGGCAGTGTAAGAGACTACCGCCTCTCTGGTAACAGAGAGGGCACATGTAAACCCCATCCGAAGCAAGACCGGAAGAAAGCGATGTGGCGGCCCGTCACGCTTTAGGTAGGTCGCTTGAGCCTGGCGGCGACGCCGGGCCTAGATAGATGATTGTCCAACGACATAACCCGGCTTATCGTCTTGCTTAAATCTGAAACTATTTTTATAAAGAAAGAAGGCACACCAATGGGAATGACTGTAAATGCACAGCTGCCCCTGCCGACAGACTTGAAGGCAGAATATCCTCTGACAGAGAAGCTGCGTCAGATAAAAAAGGAAAGGGATCAGGAAATCCGGGATATTTTTACCGGGGCTTCGGATAAGTTTATCGTATTGGTAGGCCCCTGCTCTGCGGACAATGAAGATTCGGTCTGCGAATATGTGACCCGGCTTGCCAGGGTCAGTGAAAAGGTTTCGGACCGTCTGATGGTGATCCCGCGGATCTATACGAATAAGCCCAGGACGACCGGAGAAGGGTACAAGGGGATGCTGCACCAGCCGGAGCCGGATAAGGCGCCGGACCTTTATGCGGGGATCCTGGCGATCCGAAAGATGCATATCCGGGTCATGGAGGAGAGCGGGCTGACCGGAGCGGATGAGATGCTTTATCCGGAGAACCGGAGCTATCTGGATGATATTCTGTCCTACGAGGCTATCGGGGCGCGTTCCGTAGAGAATCAGCAGCATCGGCTCACAGCCAGCGGCATGGATATTCCCATCGGAATGAAGAACCCCACCAGCGGCGACTTTTCGGTGATGTTAAATTCCGTCATTGCGGCGCAGAATTCTCACCGTTTTATCTACCGGGGACTGGATGTGAGCACAGAAGGCAATGAGCTTGCGCATGTGATCCTGCGGGGCGGCGTAAATAAGTATGGAACCTGCATCCCCAATTATCACTATGAGGATCTGGTACGGCTGCTGGATATGTATCAGAAAAAAGAGTTGAAGAATCCGGCGGCGGTGATTGATGTGAACCATTCCAATTCGGACAAGAAGTTCCGGGAACAGATCCGCATCACCAGCGAGGTGCTCCACAGCAGGAGTTACAACCCGGAGTTGAAAAAACTGATCAAGGGAGTGATGATCGAGAGTTATCTGGTGGAAGGCTGTCAGAGCATCGACAGTGAACGGATCTATGGAAAATCTATCACCGATCCCTGTCTGGGATGGGAGGATACCGAGCACCTGATTTATGAGATTGCGGAGAGGTGTTGAAACTTTTACAAGAGGAAAAAAGCAGCTTGCTGTGAGGGGCGGCTGCGGCGAAGCTCATAGATGATATAAAAAATACAGCCTTCCGCGGATAACATGCGCAGGCTGTATTTTTATGCTGCTGTTTTAAAATGATTCCATCTGTTCGGCTGAATGCTCTAAAGAGTATCCAATCGACTCCATACAATGAAAAAAACATACAGGTGGAAATTATGCGGGATTATTTTATGCTGCGGTACTTCTCCTCGCAGTACTTGCAGCGGTAAACCTGGTTCTCCTCATCCGTCAGGATAAAGATATGGTCCAGACCCTGCTCAATGGATGTGATGCATCTCGGGTTCTTGCAGCGGATCACATTCTTGATCTCCGCGGGAAGCTTTAACAGCTTTTTCTCTACGATCTGTTCGTTCTGAATGATATTGACCGTAATGTTGTGGTCAATGAATCCCAGAATATCCAGATCCATAAAATCAATGGGGCACTCGATCTTGATGATATCTTTTTTGCCCATCTTGCTGCTCTTTGCGTTCTTGATGATGGCAACACAGCAGTCCAGTTTATCCAGATGCAGGTACTTGTAGATTTCCATACTTTTTCCTGCCTCGATGTGATCTAAAACAAAACCTTCGGAAAGCTTTCCAACGTTCAATGTACTATTTACCATATTCGGCCTCTTTCTTTTTCATCATCCGCAGAACTTCCGCATCCGTATCGCGCCAGCCTGAAACCGCGGTTTTCTGGCCGATGCTTTGCGGCACGGAAGGACTGTATTGTTCTATAATAAAGTTACACTTGAGCTATGTTCAAAAATCAGTCCACATGGATATCCAAAAGCGTCAGGATCAGAGCCATACGCACATAGACGCCGTACTGTACCTGACGGAAATATGCGGCGCGGGGATCGTCGTCTACCTCTACGGAGATTTCGTTGACCCTGGGAAGTGGATGGAGCACATACATATCCTCGGGCGCCAATTTCATTTTCTTGCGGTCCAGGATATAAAAATCCTTCATCCGTACGTAATCCTCTTCATTGAAGAAGCGTTCCTTCTGAACTCGGGTCATGTACAGGATATCCAGCTCCGGAAGCGCGTCCTCCAGACGGACAACCTCTCGATACGGGATCTGCTGTCTGTCCAGGACATCCTGTCGCATATAATCCGGGAGTCTTAATTCCTCCGGAGAGATCAGGATGAAACGGATGCCGGTGTAACGGACCAGGGCATGGATCAGGGAGTGTACGGTACGGCCGAATTTTAAGTCCCCGCAGAGGCCGATGGTCAGATTGTCCAGACGTCCTTTCAGATTCTTGATGGTCAGAAGGTCGGTCAGAGTCTGGGTCGGATGCTGATGTCCTCCGTCGCCCGCGTTGATGACCGGAATGCCGGAATGCTGGCAGGCCACCATGGGAGCGCCTTCCTTGGGATGTCTCATGGCGCAGATATCCGCATAGCAGGAAACTGTCCGGATCGTATCGGATACGCTTTCCCCCTTTGCGGCAGAGCTGGAATCCGCAGAGGAAAATCCCATCGTATTGCCGCCCAGATTCAGCATGGCAGCTTCATGGCTCAGGCGCGTCCGTGTGCTTGGCTCATAAAATAAGGTCGCAAGCGTCTTGCCTTCGCAGGCATGAGCATATTTTTCGGGATGTGCCTCGATATCCTGTGCAAGTTCCAAAAGAGTGTCCAATTCCTCAACAGATAAATCCAGAGGGCTCATCAAGTGTCTCATAAAATACCTCCTCGTACTTTGTGTGAATGATCACGGTAATAACGATTCAAAACCGTATGTTTTTGGGAAAAGGAAAACAGAAAATATAAATAAATCAGATGAATTGAACATCTTTCCCAGACAGGAAATAGAAAATGCGGAAATAAAAGGAACAGTGATACAACGACAAGCGGTGACTGGTCCTGGTTTGCGCCTTCGTATCATATTGTGTCTGATCTGGTTCATCTGTCTGCCTCCTTTCTCCGGATACGGATTCTGATGTTACTGTTCACAGCAACATTCTTTTACATACAATATCTTAAAAATGACCCTTTGTCAACAAAATTTTGAAAAATATGTTTTGTTAAAATAGTAGCATTTATTAAAAAAATATATTATACTAATAAGAATGAATTGAAACAGGGACAAAGGAGAAGAGAGTATGGCTGCACTGGAAGACTTGAGGGTACGTTTGGATGGGATTGATGAGCAGATCGTCAGGCTTTATGAAGAGCGGATGAAGGTCTGCGAGGAAGTGGGGGAGCTTAAGGTACAGAACTGGGGACGGGTGCTGGACCGGCAGCGGGAGCGCAATAAGCTGAACGATGTGGCTTCGAAAGCTACCAATGAGTTCAATAAAAAAGGGATCCAGGAGTTATACGAACAGCTCATGTCCATGAGCCGGAAGCTGCAGTACCAGCAGATGGTGGAGGCCGGCGCCCTGGGGAAGCTGCCCTTTATCGGGATCGATTCCCTGGAAAAGGATACGGCCCGTGTAGTCTATCAGGGAGTAGAAGGCGCCTACGGACAGGCGGCCATGCTGAAATATTTTGGGGAAGGCTGCAATAATTTCCACGTGCGGACATTCCGGGACGCCATGGAGGCTATCGAGGACGGAGCGGCGGATTATGCGGTGCTGCCGATCGAGAATTCATCGGCGGGAGCGGTGACAGAGGTCTATGATCTTTTGGTGGAATTTGAAAACTATATCGTAGGAGAGACAATCCTTCCGGTGCGGCATACTCTGGCCGGACTTCCGGGGACGGATCTGAATGAGATCAGGCGGGTCTATTCCAAGGCGGAAGCACTGATGCAGACCACCCATTTTCTGGACGAGTATCCGAACTGGCAGCAGATCAGCGTGGTCAATACGGCGGTTGCGGCAAAGAAGATCCTGGAAGATAAAGATCCCGCTCAGGCGGCGGTCTGCAGCGCCTACGCGGCACAGGTTCACGGGCTTTCGGTGCTGGTGAACGGCATCAATGACGAAATGAATAACTCCACCCGTTTTATCGTGATCACCAACCAGAAGGTATTTCTCAAGGACGCGTCCAAGATCAGCATCTGCTTCGAGGTGCCTCACCAGAGTGGATCTCTGTACCGGCTGCTGTCACATTTTATATATAATGACCTGAATATGTCCAAGATCGAATCCCGTCCGGTGGAAGGGAAGAGCTGGGAATACCGGTTCTTCGTGGATTTCGACGGCAACATGGGGGACGCGGCGGTGAAGAATACGATCCGGGGGCTGAGAGAGGAAGCGATCAACCTGAAGATCCTGGGGAATTATTGATGAAACAGCAGTGTAAGGAATCCATCCCAAAGGGGCATCCCATAACTGATCCCTCCGCGGCTGGTGTGATACTTACGGGCCATGAGTATATAATGAGGAAAAGAATATGCGTACGAATGAATTGATGCTTTATAAAAATATGGAACATGGGGATATCCTGCTGGATATGACCTTTCTGATGGAGAATTACGAGAACGGATTCTATAATCAGGAGGATCTGAGAAGCCTCCTCTTCGAGTGCGTCAATGAACTGCTGGAGATCGCGGCCCGGTATGGGTTTGAGGGCAATCTGTGGCATGCCTATCTGACCTTTCTGCTGGCCAATCACGAGAATGCCTACAGTACGTCCTGTGAGATCGTAGGACAGGTGAACGGCAGCATCAATCAGATTGTGCTCCATGATTTTGAGGTGATGAGAGAGCTGTTTGACTATGATTTCGGACCCATGCAGAAGGCATTGAACGCCGACTGCTTTTCCCTCCTGCTGGATTATGAGAATATCAACGCTTCCAGCAAGGTATTTAACAAACGGATTCGGGATCGGATCTGCGGTTTAAGCCGGTCCCTGGGAAAAGCGGCAGGAACGGAGGAATTTAAACAGTGTCTGACCCGGTTTTATCAGGAATTCGGGGTGGGGAAGCTGGGACTTCATAAGGCATTCCGGGTGGAGCATCCCGAGGGGGAAGGGGCGCGGATCGAACCCATTTCCAATATTGCCCATGTGCGCCTGGATGACCTGGTGGGCTATGAGATCGCCAAGAAAAAGCTGATCGACAATACGAAGGCGTTTGTGGAAGGGCGCAAGGCCAACAACTGCCTGCTCTACGGAGATGCGGGAACGGGAAAATCCTCCTCGATCAAGGCGATCCTGAATATGTATTACGACCAGGGACTTCGGATGATCGAGATCTACAAGCACCAGTTCCGGGATTTAAACGATGTGATCGCGCAGATCAAAAACCGGAACTATAAGTTCATCATTTATATGGACGACCTCTCTTTTGAAGAATTTGAGACAGAATATAAATATCTGAAGGCGGTCATCGAAGGCGGGCTGGAAAAGAAGCCGGAAAATGTGCTGATCTATGCCACCTCCAACCGGAGGCATTTGATCCGGGAGACCTTCCGGGACAAGGCGGATCGGGACGATGAGCTGCATACCAACGATACCGTGCAGGAAAAGCTGTCTCTGGTCGCCAGGTTCGGCGTCACGATCTACTACGGTTCTCCGGATAAGAAGGAGTTCCAGGAGATCGTGCGGACGCTTGCCCGGGCAAACGGGATCAATATGCCGGAGGAGACGCTGCTCTTGGAGGCGAACCGGTGGGAGCTGAACCACGGGGGACTCTCTGGCCGGACGGCACAGCAGTTTATTGATTACTTATCCGGTACAGAACTTTCTTGAAAGGATATAAAAGACAATGATACGAAAGTGGAAAGCGGTATGGAAACGGGCAGGCTGCCTTGCTCTGATGGTCCTGTCCATGTGCATGCTCACGGCATGCGGCGAAAAAATGACTCCCGAGAAGCTGATGGAGTCCATGTCAACCAATATGTCTGGGATTACGTCCTTTGCAAATAAGGTGAAGCTGAACTTTGAGCTGGAGGATGTGCTGTATACAACTTCGGTTTCCATGGATATCAGCCTAGAAAGCACGTCGGACCCGAAGGCAGGGCATGCATTGGGGAAGGCACATATTAAGATGCGGGGGGCGGAGCTGGAAAGCATCCTGGAGGTCTATCAGGTGATGGAGGACGGCCGGCGAGCCACCTACAGCAGCCTGGACGGCAATTGGAGCAAGGAGATATCGGAGCATACCAAGGGGTCTGTTATTACGATTGACAACAGTTTATTTTCCACCATGTCGAATTCCGTGGAGGATTTTGAGATTGCGGACAGCATGATCGAAGTCAACGGCGAGGAGTGCTATCAGATGTACGGAGAAGTGACCGGAGAGAATCTGAAAGGGCTGATCGGCGGTCAGATGCTCAATGCCTACGGCCTGGTGAAGCTGCCGGATGAGGACGCGGTTTCGGAGCTGGTGATCCCCATTACCTTCAATATATACAAGGAGAAGCTGCTCCCGGCGCGGATCGTGGTTGATATGTCGGAGGCTATGAACGGGCTGTATGACAAGTTCGAGAAAACAACCAATGTCAATTCCTATAGTATTAAGCTGGATTTTGACAAGTATGGGACAGTGGAAGAGATCAGGGTGCCTGAGGAGGTCAAGGCAGCAGCGGGGTGAGCATTCGCTGCTTTAGGAACTGCGCAAAACAGCAGGTTATTTTCGCACAGATCCTCAGGCTGCCTTGCGCGATCAAAGATAAAATCAGGGAATGGACGCTGCGGCGGTCTGTTCCCTGATTTTTGTGATATAAAATATGGATTGTAAAGCTTTGGGGCACAGCTCCTTACCGAATCTCCTGGATCCCGCTGATATCACTGTCAATCACAAGAGAGTAATTTGTGTAGTATACTACAAAGCCGGGCTTCCCGCCCTTGGGCTTTTTCACATGCTTTTTCTCCACATAGTCGATCTCCACCTTCTCCACTCCCCGCATACTGGAATAGTAGGCGGCCAGCCGTCCGGCTTCCTCGAAGGTCTGGTCCGGCAGATCCTCCCCGTTTGTCTTGACGATGACATGGGAGCCAGGGGCCTGCTTGACATGGAACCACCAGTCATTTCCGACGGCAAGATCAAAGGTGAGCTGGTCATTCTGAAAATTATTTTTCCCTACATACATATGATAACCGTCGCTGGAAACGTAATGCAGGGGCGTGTTTTTGATCTTCACTTTTTTCTTGGAAAATTTGCGCCGCATCAGTCCAGACGAGATCAGCTCCTCCTTGATCTCCGCCAGATCATCCTCACTCATGGCAATATCCAGGGAGGTGCGGACGGATTCCAGGTAGGAGATCTCCTCCTGCGTCTCCTGGATCAGGCGGGAGAGAGCCTCATAGGTCCGTTTCAGTTTGTTGTATTTTTCAAAATAACGCTGGGAATTTTCCTGCGCCGTTTTCGTAGGATCCAGCGGAATGGAGACCATTTCATTATTATAATAGTTCAAAGCTTCCAGCTTCTTCGCTCCTTCTTCCAGATTATATCCATAAGTATTGATGAGCTCACCGTAGACTTTGAACTTGTCCCGGCTTTCGGTATCTTTGAGCTGCCGCATCTGCAGGTCGTATTTTTTCCGATTCCGTTCCAGGGCAGTCTGGAGGATATGCCGCAGGTCCGTGGATTTCTGCCGGATTCTGGTAATAGTGTTTTTCAGGGCATAGTAGGTCTCCAGCACCCGGGAAATGGAATCGAATTCCACACGTTCCCATCTCTTCTGGGGCAGAGGCAGAGAAGAAAACTCCTTCGGTTCCTTCCCTTCATAATAAATGGCCGGAGAAAATCGCTGTTCTTTTACGCCGGAAAAATAGATGTCAAACTGATTGTAAACATGCCGCAGGATGTCCTCTGAAAATGCAGACGCCGGAAGGCCGGAATCCACCTGGGCGATGGAACAGACCGCCTCCGCCGTCACCGGGCTGACTCCGGTAAAGCTGGTGTAGACGGCTTTGGAAAGAGGCATTGGCTTCGCTTGCAATACTTGGGAAAAGGTTTCAAAATCCACAGACAGCGGATCCTGCTTCTCCATGGTATCCGGGACGAAATAGGACCGCCCGGGGAGCACCTCCCGGACCGAGCTCATCTGGGCGGACACATGCTTGATGCTGTCGATGATGGTGCCGTTCTCCGTGCAGAAGATGATGTTGCTGTGCTTGCCCATGATCTCCACAATCAGGTCCTTCCGGCACAGATCGCCCAGTTCGTCGAGATGCTCGATGGTAAAGTGGATGATCCGCTCGAGGCGGGGCTGGTAAATATCCACGATCCGTCCGTTTGCAATGTGCTTGCGCAAAAGCATGCAGAAATTGGGGGCGGTCATGGGACTTGTCTTATTGGACTCCGTCAGATAGACCAGTGGCAGGGACGCGCTGGCGGACAGATAGAGCCGCTTCTGCCCGGCGGGGGTCTTGATGGTCAAAAGCAGTTCGTCCGCTTCCGGCTGGGCGATCTTTGCGATTCTTCCGTTTTGAAGCTGTTCTTTTAATTCGTGGACCAGGTTTGCCACGACAATTCCGTCAAAAGCCATGATGTATTCCTCACTTTCGTTTTATATAATGCGCTATCATTGCCAGTGAGCGGGACGGCTATTTCTTATCTCGGAACGGATGGGAGCACGTCCTCCGGCTGCCTTGGCAGATATATTATTTTATTCTTGGCAGAGTTCTTCTCTACTGGTTTTTAATCAAAGAGATTGGCAGAATTGCAGGAAAGTACTCACAACAATTTCTTTAACTTTACTATAAAGATGCTGCGATTTCAAGCGATACTGAAACTCTTTTTTTGAAGAGTAAAATGTTAACTATAAAAATAAATTGGTTGACAATTTGCGTATATGTAATTATACTAAAAAAAGAATGAATTCCAATAGCGTACTGCGCAGCTATCGGGATCCATTTCGCAAGCCAGTACAGAAAATCTGCTGCCGACAGGTTTTCTGTAACTAATGAGATTAGAATATGAGGGAGGCATACACCATGCAAAATTCAAAGATTTCCACTCAGGACATATGCAGCATTGCCATTATGACGGCCATCACAGCGGTCATGGCGCAGATTTCCATTCCCATGCCGATGGGCGTGCCGATGACCATGCAGACATTTGCCGTGACTCTGGCTGGGGTGGTCCTCGGCGCGAAGCGGGGGGCAATTTCCATGATCATTTATGTACTGCTGGGGGCGATCGGCGCTCCGGTGCTGGCCGGATTCAGCGGCGGTTTCCAGCATCTCATCGGGCCTACCGGGGGATTTCTTCTATCTTTTCCTATCATGGCATACCTGATCGGCGTGGGTACAAAGCTGAGAAAGCAGAAAGGCATGTTTGTTTTATTCCTGATCCTGGGGACAGCTGTCAATTATACAGTCGGTGTGCTGATGTTCTGCATCCTGATGAAAGCATCCGTTTGGACGGGCTTTACGGCCTGTGTGCTGCCCTTCCTTCCGACGGCAGTGATCAAAGCGGCCGCTGCCTCCATACTGGGGCTGAAGCTGCATGTTCGATTGGGGGAGGCGCTGCAATGGACTTGAGGCCGCATCATCTTCTCTGCACCCAGGGATATTCCGGAAAAGGGTACAGCGACAAATTTGTAGAAAATATGAACCGGGTCACGGAGAAACTTCGGGGCAGTGAGCCGGTGATGGTCCATCTGACCTGTTCCACCGATGTTTTGTGCGCTGATTGTCCCAATATGCTGGGGACGGATCTGTGCAGTACCAACGAAAAGGTGAAGCGGTATGACTGGAAGGTGATGAAATATTTTCAGTTGGAAGAAAAGGATTATATTTATCAGGAGTTGGTGGAAAGGATCCGGGAAGAGATGACACCGGAGATGCTCGCAGATATCTGTGACGGGTGCAGCTGGTATCCGGTCAGTGCCTGTCGGGAGAAGATATTGGGAAAGAAGAAAAGAAGGACACCGCAACAACCAGATTGATATATTTGAGATTAAAGCGAACAAGGTGGATGACCGCTCCTTTAACGGTGTGCGTATCGCTACTATGCACAGGATAAAAGGCCTGGAGTTCCATTACATTTTTGCCGTCGGAGTCAATAAGAGGGCGCTTCCAAACGGAGCCCGCGGCGACTTCTCAGATGATATATCTCTTGAGGAATTTGAGATGGGAGAGAAATGTCTGCTGCATGTGGCATTGACCAGAGCAAGAACTGGTATATACATGACATGTTATGGAGCGATGTCGAACTTAATCGTGTAGTATAGAAGATTTAAAGCAGGCAGTTACTATTCACAGTCAGATAAAAACTGTGAATAGTAGTTACAGGTCACACCTTGACCAGGCGTGCCCTGTAACTCAGGCCGTCATTTTAAATTGCCTACGGCAATGGACGGCCTGAATACCAGCTCTTATGTGCATCCTCCCGACCAATCAGCGTGGTGATTGGTCGGGGTGTGACATGTAACGAATAGTAACACAGCAGGCATTGAATTCTTTATAAAATACTTGACAAAACTCCCGATCCACGATATGATTTTTGAGAAAAGAAGAACAGAGCGTACTCTGTTATTTGGGAGGAAAGATAAGATGAGAAATTGGAAGAAATTTTTGTCAGCCGCAATGGTCACAGCCATGACGGTTGGAATGCTTGCCGGATGCGGCGGCGGGAACAGCGGCAGTGACAGCAACAGCAACAGCAGCGAAAGCAATAGCGGCAGCGAGAGCAGCAGTGATGCCGGGAGCGGCGACGCGGTATTGAAGATCGGCGGGATCGGACCTACCACCGGCGGGGCAGCGATCTACGGCATGGCTGTAAAGAACGGCGCGGAGCTGGCAGTTAAGGAGATCAATGCGGACGGCGGCATAGGCGGCATCCAGATCGAGTTTAATTTCCAGGATGATGAGAATGACGCGGAGAAGGCAGTCAATGCTTATAACACCCTGAAGGACTGGGGCATGCAGGCATTGCTGGGAACCGTGACTTCTGCTCCCTGTGTGGCAGTCGGCGATGTGGCACAGGGGGACAACATGTTCCTTCTGACACCGTCAGGAACCGCAGTAGAGTGCGTGCAGTATGACAATGCGTTCCGTGTATGCTTCTCCGACCCGATGCAGGGACTGGAGTCTGCAAAATACATTGGAGAGAATAAGCTGGCGACGAAGGTTGCGGTTATCTATGATAGTTCGGATGTATACTCCACAGGGATCTATCAGGCATTTGCGACAGAGGCAAAGAACCAGGGTCTGGAACTGGTAGCGACTGAGGCGTTTACGGCAGAGAGCAAGACCGATTTCTCCGTACAGCTCCAGAAGGCGAAGGACGCGGGCGCAGAGCTGGTATTCCTGCCGTTCTACTATTCTGAGGCAGCCCTTGTACTGCAGCAGGCAGCAGGCATCAATTATGAGCCGATCTTCTTCGGATGCGACGGTATGGACGGTATCCTGGACGTGGACGGATTTGATGCGTCTATGGCGCAGGATCTGATGTTCCTGAGCCCGTTTACACCGACCTCTGAGGAGGAAGCGATCAAGAACTTTGTCTCAGATTTCGAAGAAGCTTACGGCGGAACACCGAACCAGTTTGCGGCAGACGCGTATGACGGAATCTATGCCATCAAGGCGGCTATGGAAAAAGCAGGCGTGACCGCGGACATGAGCGCGGCCGATATCTGTGACGCTATGAAAACAGCCATGACAGAGATCACTATCGACGGAGTGACTGCAAAGGCACTGGCCTGGGAAGCAAACGGCGAGCCGAGCAAAGAGCCTATGGTAGTGAAGATCGCAGACGGAGATTATGCGGTAGTTGAGTAAGCAATGATGATCTGACGATCGGTATAAAAAGAGGTCTGTAAAAGACCATGGAAACGTATGTAATATCAGATAGAGGGTTATCTTTCGGGATAGCCTTCTATTTGTATCATTTCTCCTAAAAAAATGAGAGACAGGTGGACGGGTATATGAGCTTTATATCTTATTTGATCAATGGTATCAGCCTGGGAAGCGTATATGCGATCATTGCGCTGGGCTATACGATGGTATATGGCATCGCGAAGATGCTGAATTTTGCGCACGGTGATGTTATCATGATCGGTGCTTATGTAGTATTGACTGCCATGACCGGCGCGGGGCTTCCTCCCGCGGCGGCGGTGCTGGCAGCGGTTATTTTCTGTACCGTGCTGGGAATGCTGATTGAGCGGGTGGCTTATAAGCCTCTGCGCAACGCGGCATCCCCGCTGGCAGTTCTGATCACCGCGATCGGTGTCAGCTATCTGCTGCAGAATCTGGCGCTTCTGATCTTCGGCGCCAACACAAAATCCTTTACCTCTGTTGTTCCGATCCCCCCGGTGGTGCTTGCGGAAGGCAATCTGACCATTTCCGGAGAGACCATCATGACCATCGGGGCTTGCATCGTGATTATGGCGGGACTGACCTTGTTTATCAACCGATCCAAGGCAGGACAGGCCATGCGGGCAGTGTCCGAGGATAAGGGAGCGGCTCAGCTTATGGGGATCAATGTCAACGGGACCATTGCGCTGACCTTTGCCATTGGTTCTGCTCTGGCGGCCATTGCAGGCGTGCTGCTCTGCTCGACTTATCCGACCCTGACCCCGTATACAGGCGCCATGCCTGGAATTAAGGCATTTGTGGCGGCGGTATTCGGCGGGATCGGCTCGATTCCGGGGGCTATGATCGGTGGGATCCTGCTTGGCATCATTGAGATCTTCGGAAAGGCATACATTTCTTCCCAGATGGCAGACGCCATCGTATTCGGCGTGCTGATCGTGGTGCTCCTTGTGAAGCCTGCCGGAATCCTCGGCAAGAATATTCAGGAGAAAGTGTAGGTGAATGGGATGAAAAAGATGAATAAAATGACTAGAAATAATCTGATCACATATGTGATGGTGATCGTCCTCTATCTCATTGTACAGGCACTGATCATGTCAGGCAGCCTTTCCAGCCTTATGCAGGGGCTTTTAGTGCCGCTGTGCGCTTATGTGATCCTGGCGGTTTCCCTGAACCTGACCGTAGGGATCTTAGGAGAGCTGAGTCTGGGCCACGCCGGATTCATGTGCGTGGGCGCCTTTTTCAGCGCCTTTTTCTCAAAATGTACGTCAGCGGCGATCCCGGTTGCGGGCCTGCGGTATTTTATCGCCCTGCTGATCGGGGCGGCGGCGGCAGGGGTTTGCGGCATTCTGATCGGAATCCCGGTACTGCGCCTGAAAGGGGATTACCTGGCGATCGTGACACTGGCCTTCGGCGAGATTATTAAAAATATCATGAACATCCTGTTTATCGGAAAAGACGCCAACGGATTTCATTTTTCTACGAAGGACGTGATGGCGCTGAATATGGAGCCGGACGGGGTGGTCATCATCAACGGCCCCCAGGGAATCACGGGAACGCCCAAGGATTCCTCCTTTACAGTGGGAGTGCTTCTGATCCTGCTGACCTTGTTTATCGTACTGAACCTGATCCATTCCCGGAGCGGCCGCGCCATCATGGCAATCCGTGACAACCGGATCGCGGCGGAGTCCATCGGGATCAATGTGACCAAATACAAGCTGATGGCATTTTCCATCTCTGCGGCGCTGGCAGGCGTGGCGGGCGTGATCTATGCCCACAATCTGGCGACTCTGACGGCTCAGCCTAAGAACTTCGGATACAACATGTCTATCATGATCCTGGTGTTCGTCGTACTGGGCGGTATCGGAAATATCCGGGGCTCCATCATTGCGGCTATCGTTCTGACGCTGCTTCCGGAACTGCTGCGGAGCTTAAGTGATTACCGGATGCTGATCTACGCGGTGGTGCTGATCGTGATGATGCTCTTTAACTGGAGCCCCAAGGCGATTGAGTGGAGAGAGAAGTATGCGGAGAAGTTCCGTGCAAGGAAAAAAGCAAAGGCAGAGGAGGTTTGAAAATTATGGCATTACTGGAAGTGAAAAATCTGGGAATCTCCTTTGGCGGGCTGCGCGCGGTGAATGAATTTCACCTGCATATCGAAAAGGGCTGTCTATACGGCCTGATCGGTCCCAATGGCGCGGGCAAGACTACGGTCTTCAATCTGCTGACCGGGGTATACCGGCCGAATGAAGGGATCATTACGCTGGACGGGGAAAACATCGTCGGAAAGAAAACCATCGAGATCAACCGGGCAGGCATTGCGAGGACCTTTCAGAATATCCGTCTGTTTAAGGAGCTGACTGTATTGGATAATGTGAAGGCAGGCCTGCATAATCATCATCCGTATTCCACACTGGAGGGCGTCCTGCGCCTTCCCAGATACTATAAGGTGGAGAAGGAAATGGACGAAAAGGCCATGGAGCTTTTGAAGGTCTTTGACCTGGACAGGGAGTCTCAGACTCTGGCTTCTAACCTTCCATACGGAAAGCAGAGGAAGCTGGAGATCACCCGGGCGCTGGCTACGGAGCCCAAGCTTCTGCTCCTGGATGAGCCTGCGGCGGGCATGAATCCCAATGAAACAAAGGAACTGATGGAGACGATCCGTTTCGTGCGGGATACCTTTGACATGACGGTGCTTTTGATCGAGCACGATATGAAACTGGTGTCCGGGATCTGCGAGGAGCTGACCGTACTGAACTTCGGACAGGTACTGGCCGAGGGCAAGACAAGCGATGTGCTGAACAATCCGGAAGTCATCAAGGCATATCTGGGAGAATAGGGGGTGAGATCATGGCAATGCTTGAAATCAAAGATATCGAAGTATTTTACGGCGTGATCCAGGCTATCAAGGGCATTTCCTTTGAGGTCAACGAAGGCGAGGTCATCGCCCTGATCGGCGCAAACGGCGCGGGAAAGACGACGATCCTGCATACCATCACAGGTCTTCTGTCCCCGAAAAAGGGCTCCGTGATCTTCGAGGGAAAGGATATCACGAAGGTTCCGGCCCACAAGATCGTATCCCTGGGGATGGCTCATGTACCGGAGGGGCGGCGTGTATTTGCGGAGCTGTCCGTCTACCAGAATCTGAAAATGGGGGCCTATACGAGAAAGGACAAGGCGGAGATCGCCCAGACTCTAGAAATGGTCTACAAACGGTTTCCACGTCTGGAGGAGCGGAAAAACCAGCTTGCAGGGACCTTAAGCGGCGGGGAGCAGCAGATGCTGGCTATGGGCCGGGCACTGATGTCCCATCCGAAGATCATCGTGATGGACGAGCCGTCTATGGGATTGTCCCCGATTCTGGTGAATGAGATCTTTGATATCATCCAGGAGGTCAGCGCAGGCGGGACCACCGTGCTTCTGGTAGAGCAGAACGCGAAGAAGGCATTATCCATCGCGGACCGGGCGTATGTGCTGGAGACCGGGAAGATCGTGCTGGACGGAGACGCGAAAGAACTGATGAACGATGATTCCATCAAGAAGGCGTATCTGGGAGAATAAAACGGCGAAAGGGAATTGAAAGAATGACAGAAACGCTGTCTGCAGCTGGAAATCGTCCGTGACGGGACTTCTGTGCATGTCAGCGTTTTTTCAGCAGGAGAGAGGAGGACTGCGGATATGGAAAATATTGTAGTAACGATCGCAAGGCAGTATGGAAGCGGCGGAAAGACCGTGGGGGAAATGTACGCGAAGGAGCTGGGGATCCCCTGCTATGGGATGAACCTTCTGAAAATGGCTTCGGAGGAGAGCGGCATCAATGAGCAGCTTTTCATGCAGTTTGACGAAAAGCTTAGGAATAACCTGTTGCTGCGTATGACGACAGATCTCTATGACGGGAAGGTGATCCCGCCGGGACATAAGGATTTCGTATCTGCGAAAAATCTGTTCAACTGGCAGGCGGAGGTTATCAAGCGGCTGGCAAAAAGCGAGACCTGCGTGATCATCGGGCGTGCGGCGGATTTTGTGCTCAAGGACTATCCCAATGTGGTCAGCGTATTTGTCCATGCTTCGCCGGAATTCAACCTGGCCCGGGCCATGGAACGCAACAGCATGACAACGGCGGAGATGGAGAAATTCATTGCCTCGACGGATAAGTACCGCTCTGATTTTTATAAGCACTATACCGGCAGGGAGTGGACGGATGCAAGGAACTATGACCTGTGTCTGAACAGCGGGAAGCTGGGATTTGAGAAGTGTGTGGAGGAGATCAAGGCGTATATTAAGGTGAGATTTGAATGAAAAGGTTTAGGCTGCTAATCCAAAATCTCAGTTTTATTGCAATAAAACCGATATTTCGAATCAGCAACCGTACAGTTAGAAAAATTTTGGAGAAAGGAATTCGATCATGCAGTGGAGCGATGGAAAAAGTAGATGCCGCTGGGCTAATCCCAACAATGAGAAGTATATTCATTATCATGATGAGGAATGGGGGGTTCCCGTATATGACGACCATAAGCTGTTTGAAATGCTGATACTGGAATCCTTCCAGGCCGGACTCTCCTGGGAATGTGTGCTGAATAAGCAGGAGGTTTTCCGGGAGGCGTTCGACGGATTTGATCTGGAAAAGGTGTGCGCGTATACGGAAAAGGATTTCGAAAGGCTGCAGGAAAATCCGGGCATTATCCGCAATAAACGGAAGATACGGGCCGCAGTATCCAACGCAAACGTGTTTCGGGAGATTCAGAAGGAATATGGGAGCTTTTCGGAATATATCTGGCACTGGACAGACGGCAAGGTCATCTATGAAACAGGGCTTGCGTCCTCAGAACTTTCGGATCAGGTGTCAAAGGATCTGAAAAAGCGGGGGATGACCTTTGTCGGGACAACGATCATCTATGCGTATCTGCAGGCAGTCGGGGTGATCTATTCCCATGAGGAAGGGTGCTTTTTGGAACATTGTGAAGGAAAATGTTAGATTTTTGAACCGCTCATAGATGGGCGGTTCATTTTCTGCGGAGAAATTTCAGAAAAGAAAATGACAAACATGTTTAGATTAAGAATTTTTGCCCTGCTTGCAAAGCGGTTTCCTTTATGCTAAGATTGATTACAACACCAGATGATAGTATGAAGCTGAAAAAAGATTTTATAGAGAGTGTGCAAAGAAAAAAGGAGAAGGAGGCAGCTATGAGCAAAAGTATGATCCGGGCTGCGAAGGGCGAGATTCCCGCAGACCTGGTACTGAAGAACGGCAGCGTATTGAATGTATTTTCAGAGGAGATCGTCCCCTGTGATGTGGCCATTGTGGACGGCCGCATTGTGGGACTGGGGAGCTACGAAGGGGAACGGGAGATTGACTGCACGGGCAAGTACATCGCCCCGGGGCTGATCGACGCCCATGTACATATTGAATCCTCCATGGTGTCCCCCCTGGAGTTTACGAAGTATATCATCAGAAAAGGGACCACCGGGATCGTGGCGGATCCTCATGAGATCGTGAACGTCAGCGGAAAGCGGGGGATGGACTATATCCTGGACGCGTCGGAGCAGGTTCCGGCGGACGTCTATGTGATGGTGCCCTCGTCGGTGCCTGCCACCAACATTGACACCAACGGCGCCGGAAAATTTCTGGCAGAGGACATGGCACAATACAAATCCCATCCGAGGGTGCTGGGCTTGGGAGAGATGATGCGGTTCGTGGATGTGCTGAACGAGGAGCCGGAAACCCTGGATAAGCTGGATGCGTTTTCGGATATGGTGATGGACGGGCATGCTCCGGGGATCTCACAGAAAGAGATCCAGGCATACCGGATGGCCGGGATTCAGGACGACCATGAGTGCTCCACCGGCGAGGAAGCACTGGAAAAGCTTCGGGCCGGATTCCACATCCTGGTCCGGGAAGGCAGCGGGGCGAAGAACCTGGAAGGGATCTTAAGCGGTCTCCTCAAAAACGGGGCTTCCCTGGATCAGTGCATGTTCTGTACGGACGATAAGCATCTGGAGGATATCGAAAAGGACGGACATATCAATTACTGCGTCCGCAAGGCCATCGCCCTGGGCGTGCCGGAGGTGCGGGCATACAAAATGGCGTCCTGGAATGCGGCAAGGTTTTATGGCCTCAAGGACACAGGCGCAGTAGGGCCGGGCTACCGGGCAGACCTTCTGATCATTGACAATCTGAAGGAAGCAGTGCCTTCCATGGTGCTCAAGGACGGGAGGATCGTGGAGGAAGCATGGCTGGATTCCTTCGGATATGAACTCAAGGACCGATCCCTTCTCCGTACAGTCCGGATCCGGAGCATGTCAGAGGAAGATCTGCTTTTGACAAAAAAAGAAAAGAACCATGTGCTGGAGCTGGTGCCGAATGAGCTGCTGACTCTGCACAGGGTGGAAGAAGTTCCGGGCCGGCATGGCGTGTTTATTCCGGACAAGGATTACGCGAAGCTGGCCGTGGTAGAGCGGCACGGCAAAAACGGAAAGGTAGGAGTGTGCCCGGTGAAAGGATACGGGATCCAGTCCGGCGCTATTGCGACGACCATTTCCCATGATTCCCACAACATCATTGCGGCAGGCGATAACGACCGGGATATCCTGTGCGCAGTCCGGGAACTGGAGCGGATCCAGGGCGGATATGTGATCGCTTCCGGCGGCAAGGTAGTGGATGAGCTTCCCCTTGCCATCGGCGGACTGATGAGCGTGGACCGTGCGGAGGCTGTGCAGAAGAAAACCGGAGAAATGGTACAGAAGGCGCGGAGCATGGGCGTATCCGAGGGAGTGGATCCGTTCATTACGCTTTCCTTTATGGCGCTGACCGTGATTCCGGAGCTGCGGCTTACGGAAGCCGGGATGTTTGATGTGACGACAATGCGGTTTATCAAAGAGTAGAGAGATGGCAGAGAAAAAAGAAAATCACTTGATCAGTTTCATAAGAAAATATGCCGCCGTATTGCTGGCAGGCTGTGCGGTCCTTCTGCTTGCAGCATATTTTATCAATATCATGTTTGTGCAGAACAAAAAGACGGCTGTTTCCGTGCTGGTCCTGGAATTTATGGAGGATACCTCCGTGCTGGAGCAGCAGGTCCGGGAAGTGCTTGGGGCGGCCGAGGATGAGGAAATAGAGATTCGGACCATTTCTGCCGGAGTCGGGACGAATAAAGCGGTTGCGCTGACCTGGATTCGGGCGGAGGTAGTGGATGTGGTCATAGGGGAAGAAGAGCAGATGACGGAATACGCACAGGCCGGGTATCTGAAGGATCTGGGCGACACAGAAGCAGAGCAGCCGGACGCTTTCCTGTGCGGACTGGCGGAGTATGATAAGGAAGGCAATGTGACTGGTACGGGACCGGAAAGCTGTTTTGGAAAATATGCCGGGGAGATTGCCGGGGTCCCGATGGAAAAGCCGGTGGCTGGTCTGGCTGGTAATGCTTCGAATCTGGACAATGCGCTGATGCTGCTAAACTTTTTTTCTGAAAATTAAATAGTAAATATTTACCAAAAAACTTGCAATCTGCTTGTCTGACGGCTAGAATAGGAAGAGGGCAAATTGAACTCCCGCAAAAGGAGTGAGGTGATTGATTGAAAGCAACGATCAGGGAGATTGCAGAACGGGTCGGAGTTTCTTCTGCAAGTGTTTCTTTGGTGCTGAATCACAGGGATTGCAGAATCTCAGAAGAAACGAGACAGAAAATATTTGATACGGCCAGGGAAATCGGCTATGTCAGAAAGAAAGACAGAATAAAAAGCAAAAGCAGGTACAGCGGCCGGCTGATCGCGCTGATCTATCCGCGCCTTCGGAATGAACTGATCGAAGAATGCATGCAGGGGATTGAAGAGTATGCGTCGTTGTATGACTACCATGTATTTCAGCTATACTGTTCGGAGACAACGCAGAAGTGTATTGAGCAGATTGAAATAGCGGTGTTCATTGGGGCGGCCGGGTTGATCCTGATTCCGCCGAATGACATGAATACAGGGGATAACCATATCCTGCTGGGGGAAGCGCTGAAGCATTCCGGGATCCAGTATCTTCTGTTGGATAAAGCGGTCTATAAGGTGTTTTGTGATTTTATCACAACGGACAATAAACTGGGCGCTGACATGGCAATGGACCATCTGCTCAGCTACGGCCATCGAAGGATTGGGATTCTGGCCGGAAAAAAAGAAATCTATAACACCAGAAAAAGAGTGGAAGGCTATAAAGACAGCCTGGCGCTCCATGGCCTGGAGTATGACGAAGAACTGGTCTACTATGGAGAATATTCCCGGCAGTCAGGGTACGAGGGAACCGGTTATCTTCTTTCAAAGGGGGTGACAGGGCTGGTATCCTGCAATGGAGAAATGTCACTGGGGGTATATGAATATGCCAGAGATAACAACAAGGTGATCGGAGAGGATATTTCGATCGTGAGTTTTGGAAATCTCAGGGAGGCCGGGTGGGTGAATCCCATGCTGACCAGTATCATTCAGCCGGGGGAGCAGATGGGGCGAAAGGCAGTGGAAGTGCTGATCAGCCGGATTCGGCATGAAGAGATCGGAGGGATCCATACGAATTATTTTACACCCACCCTGCGGCAGGGAGATTCTGTAAAAAGAATCGGGCATTGATACCAGCTATATACTGAGCACCAGATTTCATCGGACGTGAGTATCATTTATGAGTTATAAAAAAAGCACATTCATTTTATGTTTTGTAAGAATCATAGAAATGAATGTGTTTTTTTTGTGCATAACTTACAAAAATGTAAAGTTTATCAAAGTTTATCATTTGTAAACAAGGAAAAATATGATTGATAAAAGATTAATAAACAGATTATTTAATGTAATGTGTAAAAAATAATGAAAATTATAATATGCTAAATTAATAATGTGCATAAATGGTAATTGACAAATGAGAAAAACTAAGATATAGTATGATTAACAAATAAAAAATGATAAACAAAAGATAAAAGTTTATCAAAAAGTGATGAAATTAAAGGAGGAAGTACATGAAAAAGAAAATGTTATCCATGTTACTGTGTGCTGCAATGTTCACATCTATTTTATCCGGATGCGCGATATCAACCACAAAAGAGTCTGATGACAGCGGCACAGAGAGCACGGAAGGAACAGAAGGCTCAGATGATGCAGATTCTGACGCAGAAGCAGGGGACGATGTTGTTGTCATGAAGGATGAAGATCTGGAAGGCAGAGAGGAGATTACATTGTGGTTCTGGGGTGCAGAGCCATATGCTCAGGAGGCTTTCAAAAAAATACTTGTAGACAGCTATAATGCATCTCAGGATGATTATCAGCTTGTAGTAGAGTTCCGTCCGTCTGTAGATGCAGATATCAAAACAGCCCTGGCAGCAAATCAGGGACCAGACATTATTTACGGTTCCGGCCCATCCTTTGTAATGCCGCTGGTAGAAGCAGAAAAGCTGGAAAACATGGATGCATATTCAGAAGAGTATGGATGGAAGGACAAGATCCTGGAACCATATTATGAGTCGGGTACAGTACATAGAAGCCTTTACAGCCTGGTAAACGGCGTCAGCACAATGGGCGTATTCTACAATAAAAAAGTGCTGCAGGATAATGGATGGGAAGTTCCCACGACCATCGAAGAAATGGAAGCAATCATGGATGAAGCGATCGAAAAGGGAATGTATGCTTCTGTCACAGGTAATAAAGGCTGGCAGCCGGTAAATGAAAATTACGCGTCTCTGTTTCTGACCCATATCGCGACGCCTCAGACCATGTACAAGGTTCTGACGGGCGAAGAAAGCTGGGTAAATGACGACGTGAAAGCAGCCATTGAAAAATCAAAAGAATGGTGGGATAAAGGATATCTTGCAGGTGAAGATTATGTAAACCTGAACTTCAGTGAATCACTGCAGCTCTTATCCGACGAAAAATCACCTTTCTTTGTGGGACCGTCTATTGCATTCCAGTGGGCAGCTTCCTTCTTTACAGGCGATAAGGAAGAAAACATTGCGTTTATCCCGTTCCCGGCAACGGAACAGGTTCCGGATGAGACTTATACATTAGGCGGGGCCTGCACATTGTCCATCAATGCAAACGCGGAGGATTCCCATAAGGATGAAGCTGCAAAAATCATTGATATGATGATGAATGCAGAATTTATGCAGGAAATGACAGCAGCCTGGCCCGGATACTGGGGAACTCCTCTGAAGGACCTCTCCGGTGTTGACGCAGGTAATATGAATTATCTGTCCGCAGAATTTGTAAAGGTAGTCAGCGATATTTCAGATGCTGTTAACCAGGGAAATTTCGGATATTATGACAACACCTTCTTCCCGTCCGCAACGCAGACAAGAATCGTCAATATCGATGAAGTCTGGTATGAGACATCAACGGTAGATGAGTATGTACAGTCCCTGGAGGATGAATTTAAAACAGAGTTCGAGAACGGTATGGTGCCGCCGACTCCGAAGCCCAATATGGATTAAGGAGTTGTGTGCTGAAGAACCATGAATAAGTGATCAAGCGGGCCGGAATGGATCAAATAGCAGATTCCGGTCCGCTTTTTCACTAAAGCTTCCTTTGTACAAGCAGGCAGGCACTTTGCTGCGCAAATTGCTTACATTTATTAGGAGAAAAAGATGAAAAAAAGAAAAATCAATTGGAATTATTTTCTGATCGCTCCTGCGCTGCTGATCAGCGTAAGTATTATATTGCTCCCGGGGGTTATGACATTCGCGTATTCCTTTACGGATTGGAACGGATTATCCCCAAACATCAATTTTATCGGACTGAAAAACTTTATCGAGCTTTTCCAGGATAAGATCTTTTTCAAAGCGATCCAGAACAACATTATCTGGACTCTGCTGTTTTTGACGATCCCGGTCTGCATCGGAATGCTGGCGGCTATGCTGCTGCTTTCCAGAAAAAAGACCAGGAGCATCTACCAGGTCGCGTTTTTGATTCCCTATGTGCTTGCGCCCTCTGTCAATGCCATGCTCTGGCTGAACGTGGTGTTCAGCCCGGTATCCGGCGTGATCTCCGTATTCCGGAATATGGGAATTGACATCAGTTCTCCGCTGGCGGATATGAAAACAGCGATCTACGGATGCGCGGCAGTGGATATCTGGCATTACTGGAGCTACCTGACCGTTATTTATCTGGCGGCGCTGCGTCAGGTGCCAACCGATCAGGTAGAAGCGGCCCGGCTGGACGGATGCAACGGATGGCAGCTGTTCCGTTACATTTATCTGCCGAATATCATGTCCACGGTGAGCCTCATGTTTGTCATGATCACCATCGGCTCCTTCCTGGCCTTCGATTATATCAAGCTGATGACAGGAGGCGGACCGGCTCATGCGACGGAGGTGCTCGGAACCTATGCGTATTCCTTCGCCTTTGATTCCATGAAGGTCGGAAAAGCGGCGGCAGTGGGCTTATTTATCAGCTTCTTTGGGCTGATCGCGTCCACCATTTACACGAGACTGAGCAAGAACGAAGAGATGCAGTAGAAGGAGGGGAAACAAATGGGAGTGACATCAAAGAAAAAACAATTTGGTATTAATTTTATCATCCATCTGGTACTGATCGTTCTTGTGATCATCTGTCTGGCGCCCATCGCGCTGGTGGTGATCAACAGTTTTAAGACCAATACGGAGATTGTCAGCAATCCTCTTTCCTGGCCATTTGTCCTGCATCTGGAAAACTATATCCAGGCATGGAAGACCGGCAACTTTTCGGTAGGGTTTATCAACAGCGTGAAGCTGACCGGATGTACGGTAGTGATCGTACTGATCACAGCAAGCCTGGCAGGTTATGTGCTGTCCGGCAAACGGATCAAGGGAAGCGGCGTGATCCTGATGTATTTCATGATGGCAATGACCGTGCCGATTCAGCTGTTTTTGTTCCCGCTGTATTATGCCTATGCAAAATTAAACCTGATCGGAAATATCCTGGCTACAAGCTTTATCCTGGCTGCGCTGTATATGCCTCTTTCCGTATTTTTGATGCGGACCTTTTTCCTGAATGTACCGAAAGAGCTGGAGGAATCCGCGCGGATCGACGGAGCGGGCACCTGGCAGGTGATCTGGCATATCATGCGTCCGGTAGTTTCCCCGGGGCTGATCACGGTGGCGATCCTGATTGGGCTGCAGTCCTGGAATGAGTACCTGATTTCATCTACGTTCCTGCAGGGGGCAAAGAACTTCACGGCAACACTGGGATTCCTGGCAATGAACGGATCCTATGGTTCCGATATGGGCGTTATGATGGCGGCTGCGTCGACACTGATCGGGCCGATCATCGTATTCTTCCTGTGTACCCAGAGGTACTTTGTGGACGGTATGGTCAGCGGAGCGGTGAAAGGATGATATGGGGCCGGATTCTGCGGCTGGATCAACATGAAATAAGGAGGATAATATGCAGATAAAGGATTATCAAAATCAAATTTATTCCGGCGTGCTTGGAAAAATTATCGGGGTATACCTGGGCAGGCCTGTTGAAGGCTGGAGTTTTGAAAAAATCCGGGAGCATTTCGGGGAAGTGTACTATTATAAGGGACATATTACCGGAGCGCCGCTGATCGTGCCGGATGACGACATCTCGGGAACCTTCGCTTTTTTCCGGGCTCTGGAAGACAATGGCTGCAGCGCCAGACTGACGGCGGAGGATATCGGAAATGCCTGGCTGAATTATATCGTGGAAAATGAGACGATCCTCTGGTGGGGCGGACTGTGCAGGAGTACGGAGCATACCGCGTATCTCCGTCTGAAAAACGGGATTAAGGCACCGGAAAGCGGAAGCGAAAAGCTGAATGGAAAGAGCATGTCGGAACAGATCGGAGCGGAGATCTTTATCGATACCTGGGCATTGGTCAATCCGGCCAATCCGGATCGGGCGGCGGACATGGCCAGGAAAGCGGCCAGTGTCAGCCATGACGGGCTGGCCATCGATGCGGCGGTGTATCTGGCCGTGATGGAAGCCATGGCGTTTGAAGAAAAAGAGATTGACACCCTTCTGGACAAAGGTTTGGAGTATATAGACAACCCGTTTTTCAAAGAACTGGTCGGCGAGCTGAGGAGGCGCTGCCGGGCGGCAGAGGACTGGCATGAGGTACGGGACTGGATAGCCAGTGAGCACGGGTATGAAAAATATCCTGGAAACTGTCCGATGGTCACGAATCACCTGACTCTGTTGATGGCGCTGATCATGGGAGGCGATGATTTCAACAAGGCATGCATGATCGCATGCTCCGCAGGTTGGGATACGGACTGTAATTCAGGAAATGTGGGATGCTTAAACGGAATCCGCCTGGGTCTGGAAGGATTTTCAACAGGGACAGACCTGAGAAAGCCGGTTGCAGACCGTCTGTATGTAGTCACCAGCGATGGCGGCGAGACGGTTTCCGATGCGGTCATTGAGACGAGGAAGATTGTAAGAGCAGCCACCATGCTGAACGGAGAAGAAGTGGAGATTCCGAAAGAACGGTATGCCTTTGAATATCCGGGAAGCGTACAGGGCGTGATCCCGTTCGACGAAAACCAGGAAGAGCAGGTGCTGACCCGGATCGAGAATGCTTACGATTCCACAGGGGAACCTGGCTGCAGGATCTCTTATGAAGGCCTGGGCGCAGGGGTCCATGCAAGCTGCTGTGTGGATACCTTTATCGACTTAAAACCAAAGGGTAAGGAAGGGACAAGCTATTTTGACGTGCTCTGTTCCCCCACCCTGTACAGCGGACAGGAGATTACGGCCTGTGTGACGGCAGTCGAGGATGTGAATCCGGATTTCCGGTTTTTCATTCAATATTTCGATGAAAATGACGAGCTTGCGATCCGGTACGGGGATTCCGTGAAGCTAAAAAAGGGACGCAATGTGATCCAATGGACGGTGCCGGATACCAGGGGCCATGCGGTGTACCGGCTGGGGATCACCCTGCTGAGCCGGTTTCGGGTGGACGGCAGTATCATCCTGAATACGCTGGACTGGTCCAATACACCGGTGCGGTATGAGATGGGGCGTTCCATGGAAATGACTCCCTCCCTGACACCGTGGACCACGACGACCTCCTGGCTGAAAACCTTTGTATCTTCGGCAGACCATTTTAACCCGGATTATACGGTTACATTTTCCATCTGCCATGAACGGGAGAACGGCGTGGTGACAACGGGAAGCAGTGACTGGGATGATTATACCGTATCCTCGGTGATCACATTTTCCCAGCAGGATCTGGCCGGACTGGCTGCCCGGGCGAAAGGGCACAGGCAGTATTACGGCGCGGTACTGACCGGGGGATGCGCAGAGATCTATAAACAGAAAAACGAACAGAGGACCATTTTAGCAAAGGAACCCTTCGGCTATCGGATTGATGAGACGCACCGACTGGCATTTACAGTCAAAGGGGAAACACTGAAGCTATATATAGACGGAGAGAACGTACTCTGTGCAGAGGACTCGGAATACTCTTGCGGGCAAGCTGGATTTGTAGTGGATTCCGGCGCGATACTGGGGGACGGGTTTGTAGTGGAAAGAGCATAAAAAGTAAAGGCGGTTGAAGTTGAACGATGAGTATACAGAAATATGAAAACGATATTTATGCCGGGGTGCTTGGAAAGATACTCGGCGTATATCTGGGAAGGCCTGTGGAAGGGTGGAGTTATGAGAAAATCCAGGATACCTTTGGAGAAATCCGGTATTACGTCCATGAAAAAGCAGGGGTGCCCCTGATCGTGGCGGATGATGACATTTCTGGTACATTTGCTTTTTTTCGGGCCATTGAGGATCATGGATTTGAAAAAAACACGCCTGCGAAGGCATTCGGAGATACATGGCTCAATTACATTATAGAAAATAAAACGATCCTGTGGTGGGGCGGATTGGGACGATCTACGGAACATACCGCATATCTGAATCTGAAAAACGGGATAGAAGCGCCCAAAAGTGGCTCCATTGAGGTCAATGGAAAGATTCTGGCAGAGCAGATCGGCGCACAGATTTTTATTGACGCGATCGCCATGGCATGTCCGGGAGACCCGGAGACGGCGGTGGAGCTGGTCCGGAATGCGGCCGGCGTCAGCCACGACGGGATTGCGGTGGAGGCTGCGTGCCATCTGGCGGCTCTGGAAGCGATGGCTTTTGAGGAAAAACGGATTGACGTGCTTCTGGACCGGGCGGCCGGATATGTGAAGAGTCAGGAATTGCTGGATATCATAGGGGACGTCCGGGATATCTGCGGCAAAGAGAGAGACTGGCGGAAGGTCCGGGCATATCTGGACCCGAAATACGGTTATGACGTTTATCCGGGGTGCTGTCATATGGTTCCTAATCATGCCATGGTCATTGCGGCATTCATCCTGGGCGGCGACGATTTTCAGAAGTCCATCAGCATTGCGGCTTCGGCGGCATGGGATACGGACTGCAACGCAGGAAATGTAGGGGCGCTGAACGGTATCCGTCTTGGGATAGAAGGAATCAATGGGGGTGCGGATTTCCGGGGGCCGGTGGCGGATCTGATGTATGTGGTGACATCCGACGGCGGTTCGGTAGTGACGGATGCGGTTCTGGAGACAAAGAAGATCGTGGAGGCTGCCGCGAAAATGCGCGGGGAAAGCCTCTCTGTATCGGAATCCAGATATACCTTTGAATACCCGGGGGCTGTGCAGGGATTCTTGAAATGTGAGTTTGACCATGGGGCAGCGGCGGACGTCCGGATCTTTAACCGGAATGAGATTTCCGGGGAAAACGGACTCTGTATCGAGTGCAGCCATGTGGCGGACGGTGTGACAGCCAATGTTTCCACCCAGACATTTATTGATTTTTCGAAACTGGCGGTCAATTTTTCGACGGTTGCCTCACCAACACTCTATTCCTCTCAGGTGGTCTCTACGACCGCATACAGAGAATCAGGCGGCCAGGTATATTTAAGGCCGTATATTCTGTACTATGATATAGACGATCAGATTCAAGTGATCTATGGAGACGGCTGGGAGCTTTCCAAAGATGCAGAAACCTATTTCTGGACAGTACCGGACACAAAAGGAATGTCCATATGCAAGCTGGGATATCAGATGGAAAGCAGGAAGCGTTTTGACGGCAGGATCGTATTGAAGGAAATAGACTGGAACGGCGCGCCGGCGGATTTTTCACAGAGAGGAATGCTGATGAATTCCATCTGGAATACCAGTCCTTTGTGGCTGGCAGGCTTTGCAAGTTCTGCTGCGCAGTTTGCGGCGGACTTTAAGCGGACCTACTGTGTATCCCACGCAGAAGCAAACGGAGTGGTGACCATCGGAAGCAGGGAGTGGAAAGATTACAGCGTGGAATCTACGATATATTACAGTCTGCATCAGGAAGGCGGGCTGGTGGCGCGCAGTACCGGACACAGGAGATTTTACGCTGCCGTACTGAACGGTTTCAGCAAGGCGCAGATCATTTTGGAACAGGATGGGAAAAGAACGGTCCTTGGAGAAACAGAGTATCCATATGAGGAAGAAACCGGATATTGCATGAAACTGACCGTAAAGGGCAGCAGGCTGTATCTGGATATCAATGGAAAGCGGGTGCTGGAAGCAGAGGATGCGACCTTTAGATGCGGCGGGGGAGGTTTTTTGATTTCCAAAGGTACGATGACCTGCGACAGCCTGATCGTGAAAAACAATCAGCAAGGGCTGCAGTGAGGGCGCTGTGAATAGTAACTTGTTTGAGGCTGAAAAGGGCTGTTAAATTTGGAGGTTTTTATGAAATATGTGGTAGTATCAGCCGTTGTTACGGATGAAATACATTTTCCGGACGGAAATGTGAAGATTGCCCCGGGCGGAGCCGGCTTCTATGCACTGTGCGGTCTCAGGCTGTGGAGCGACCAGGTTGTGGCTGTGACCGGGATCGGAGAGGATTACGAAAAACTGCATGGGGAATGGTACAGGAGGAATCACATTTCCATGGAAGGCTTCCGGATCAAGGATGCCAGATCCCCGTATACGATCGTGGAATATTTCCCGGACGGCGAGCGGATCGAAACGCCGGCGCTTGGATTGGAACATTTCCGCTCTTTGGAGACAACCGGGGAGGAGGTAGTACCGTATCTGGACAGTGCAGAGGGAATGTATATTTTCAGAAATTTGGATCCGGACTTCTGGAATGGATTCCTGAAAAATAAGAAGGATTCCTCATGCAAGATCATGTGGGAAATTGCCGCAGATGCCGCGCAAAAAGAAAATCTGGAAACCGTCAGAAAGATTGCGGGGCAGCTGCATGCATTTTCCATCAATATGACAGAGGCGAAAAGCCTGTTCGGTACCTCAGACCGGGAGCAGATCATAGAAGAGCTCAGGAGTTGGGGGTTGGAACTGATCTTCCTGCGCCAGGGGGCAAAGGGGGCGGTTATGATCACGGCGGATGAAGTGGTGGAGGTGCTGTCCCAGCCGGATGTTCAGGTGGTGGATGCCACAGGCGGCGGCAACAGTTCGACAGGTGCGGTCCTGTGCGGGCTGGTAGAAGGTCGTTCTCCGGAAATCTGCGGAAGGATGGGAAGCATCTCCGCAGCGATGTGCATCTCCCAGTATGGCGTTCCGGAAGAGATCACCGAAGAAATGCGAAAAGAAGCATGGGAGAAGGCAATTTGTAAAAATATGAAAGGTCTGGTGTAAATTCATGTTAAGTGAAAAGATCAGAGCAAAACAATCTATAAAAAATATCCGGGAGCGCTATGAATATTATCAGAATGTTCCGGAGAGGGGACTGGTCATCAACGGCAGGCCGGCATTGACACAGATCATCCCGGAGAAAGCGGGGGATTTTGTGCTGGTCACAGTGCGGGATCCATTGTGTGCTTATGACCGCGACCCGGCGAAGATCATTGCCGACAAGATGGAACATTCGGAACTGATCGGCAGTTCCGGTATGTTTACGAGTTATACCGGGGAGTACAAAGGAGTACGGATCACAGTCGTCAGCGGAGGCAGCGGTTCGCCGGAGATGGAGCTGATCCTGTATGACTATATGGAATACACGGATGCCCATACATTTCTGCGTGTAGGCGGGTCCGGCGGGATCGGAGATGAAGTGAAGCCGGGGGATGTAGTCATTTCCAGCGGGATCGTAAGAGAAGAAGGAATGACAAAGGCTTATATCCCGGCGGCCTATCCCGCGGCCAGCCACTACGAGGTAGTGACGGCCATGGTTCAGGCGGCAGAGGGGTTAAACGCCCCGTACCATGTGGGGACTACGGTATCGGTGGACAGTGATTTTATCGGCGGAGGAAGGCCCGGGGTGGGAGGTTACATGCAGCCCTGGAACATAGAATTTGCCGGGATCTACAATCGGGCGGGGGTGCTCAACGGAGACCGGGAATCCGCGGCCATCGTGACACTTTCTGCACTCTTTGGAAGAAGGGGCGGTTCGGTGTGTTCGGTTGCGGACAATCTGTGCACCGGTGAAAAATTTGACGCGGGAAGCGGGCATAATTTTGCCATTGAGATTGCGCTGGAAGGGTGTTATCTGCTGAATGAAATGGATCGGCAAAAAGAGAAGCACGGAAAAAGGTACTGGTATGCCGGACTGTGTAATGGAAAGGAAATCAAAGATGAAAAAATATGATAATCCCATGAGCAGACAGGTAGAAAGTCTGCCGGAATTGATGGAACAGCAGTATGACGACCTGGAACCAAAGACAAGAAAGGTCCTTTCGTTTCAGGAAATCTACAATATTCAGAGAATCATATTGACTGGATGCGGGGATTCCCTGGCAGCCGCAATGGCTACAAAGCATGCGTTTGAAATGCTGACCGGTATTCCTACGGAGGTGGTGACTGCCATAGAACTGGGACGGTTTTACTGTGAGAGGCACTTAGGAATAGACTGCCGGAACCCGCTGGTGATCGCTGTCAGCAATTCGGGTACCGGGGCCAGGGTGTCGGAAGCTGTACAGAGGGCCGGAAAGCATGGGTGTTTCGTGCTGGGAGTGACGGGAAATGAAGAGTCCCCGCTGGGAATCCATTCGGATAAGATTTTAAAGCTGAATATCCCGGCTTTTGAGAGCGCGCCCGGAACCCGGAGCTATCTGGTGAGCGTGATGTCTTTGCTGCTGCTGGCGATCCGGTTCGGCGAAGTGAGGCATCAGTATACCATGGATCAGGCCATGGATTACCGAAGGGATATCCGGAGACAGGGCGAACTGCTCCGAACGTTGCTTCCGGAGATGAAGACAGTCTGCCAGACTGTGGCAGAGGAGTGGCAGGGATTTCCGTGCTATGACTTTGTAGGTTCCGGCTTTGACTATGCGGCGGCCTGGTTCGGGCAGGCAAAGATTCTGGAGGCAACCGGAAAATTTGCCATGCATATTAACACCGAGGAATGGTTCCATTTGAATTTTTTTGTTAGAAATGCAAGGGAAATGGGGACCGTGGTGGTTGCCAATACGACGAGCCCCGGGCACAGCCGCGCAAGGGAGATGGTGAAATACGCCAACGTGCTGCACAGACCTCTGGTAGTCATCACGGATGGAAGTGCGGAGGATTTCGGAGGAGAGCAGGCAATTTATATTCAGGTACCGAAGCCGGAATATCCCATCACCATGCCCCTGACCCAGTTCGCGCCGGTATGCCTGATCGCGGCGTATATTGCGGAACTGACCGGGGAGGAATACGGAAGAGGCTGCGAAGGGGACTGGTCGTTCAGCAAAAACGGGGCCGGTGTAACGGAGAGTGAGATCATAGTATAGAGCTGACAAAAGGTACGGCGCCCGCACCGGTCGGGAAGGCATTGTTTTCCGGGACGGGCGCCCTGCAGACAGGGGAAGGATGACGGCAGGAGGAACAGGATGCTGAAACATTATAAAATCAAGACAAAGTATAACGATGTATATGATATTACAAAGGAAGTTAGACAGGCGGTAGAAGAGAGCGGTGTAGAGGAGGGGATCTGCATTGTATATAATCCTCATTCTACGGCGGGCATTACGGTATTTTCACCGTGGGATCCGGACGGGTTTGTGGATCTGGACGAGGAGATCTGCCGGCTGATCCCTACGAGGGTGGACTTTAAGCACCAGCATGATACCCCCCAGGATGCCGCGGGACATGTGAAATCCGCGCTGCTTGGGATTTCAAACAGCTTTATCGTACATGAAGGGAAGCTGCTGCTGGGCGGATCCCAGGGAATTTATTTTCTGGAATTTGACGGGCCCAGGGACAGAGAATATTTTGTGAAGGTATTCAGTGATAAATAGATAGACAGCAGCGGCAGATATTTGACAGCTGCGGTCTGAGAGGGCGCTGGGATAGATTCAGTTAATATAAGGAAAGGAAACGAAGATGAAGAAGATCATATTGGATTGCGATCCGGGTATGGATGACTCTATGGCCATTGTCATGGCGGTCAAGTCGGAGGCGCTGGATGTACTGGCTGTCACGACTGTCAATGGAAATTACCCGGTGGATGTGACGAGTAAAAATGCAAGAAAGGTACTGGAACTGTTGGGAAGGACGGACATTCCCGCTGCCCGCGGCATGGCCGGCCCCATCATCCGCAAATCCCCGCCGGATCCATTTACCCATGGAAAGGACGGACAGGCAGAGGCTTATCTGCCGGAACCCTCAATGCCGCTGGCAGATTTGGACGCGGTGGATCTGATCATTGAATTGGTGAAGGCAAATCCGGGAGAGGTGACGCTGATCGCGACAGGTCCTATGAGCAATATCGCCATGGCCATGATCAAGGCTCCGGAGATCAAGGAAATGATTCCCGAGATCATTGCCATTTCCGGTGCGTTCGGACTCAACAAATATGCCTTTTTAAACGCGACCGGAGATACGCCCCAGAGCGAGTGGAATGTGTATGTAGATCCGGAGGCTGCAAAGGTGGTCTATGAGTCCGGCGTCAGGCTGGTGGCGCTGGGGCTGGATGTGGCAACTTATTTTGATGTAAATTTCAGCGATGAGGATGTGAAGCGGCTGGAAGAGAGTGATAAGAAGGAAGCTGATTTTCTGGCAAATGCGATCCGCTTCGTGAAGAAGAGAGGCTTTGACGCGTACTGTACCGTGATTGACTGTATGGCGGTGGCCTACGCCATTGACCCGACTCTGGTAGAGACCATGGAGGCCCATGTAGGAGTGGAGACAAAGGACGGGCTGACTCTGGGGATGACGGTCATTGACCGGAGACATCATTTTGTATGGGAGCAGCTTCCGCTGATCCAGGTGGGATGCAGCGCGGACTGCGGGAGATTCCTGCAGATGCTGCTGGAGCTGGTACTCAAATAAGAACAGGAATTTAAAGACTCCCGGATACTTTTGACTTTTGCTGCTCCGACATAAAGCCGAAGGTCAAGTTGTGTGAGGAAGGTTCGGGAGTTGAGATAGGATTGGAGGAAAAAAGGATGTATAGATATCAGTATTCTTTGGTTAGTGACGAAGCGTTATACATCGCGGGGCCGGAATGTTTTTACACGTATGGCTATGATGCCCTTGGGGCGATGAAGGCCCGGGCGGAGGCGCTTGGATTTTCGGTGACGCTTCCTAACAGCGATCCGCTGGATATGGAAAATCCGAATCTGCAGAAGCGGGCGGACAGTATCTTTGCAAACCTGGAAAAGGTCATGCTGGACACCACGGCGATCGTGGCAGACTTGGAGGCCTACAGAGGGGCGGAGCCGGACAGCGGGACTGTCTACGAACTGGGAATGGCCTATGCAAAGGGTGCAAAATGCTATGGTTACACCAGGGATAAACGGAGTTTTGCCACGAAAAATCCGAACACAAGGCTTCAGGACGGGAAAGTCACAGATGAATTTGGAAATCATCCGTTTTACGGGCAGCTTCCCTTTGCCCCCACGATCATTGGTTCCACAAAGATTGTGGAGGGCAGCTTCGAGGACTGTCTGCAGATGATGATCCTTGATAAGGAAGAAGAAAGTAAATTTAAAGCCCGGAGAGGATACTATGTGGACCGCTCCAGGGCCCGCACGGAAAAATCCGGGGAGAAGCCGCTGGTATACCTGGCAGGAGTCGGGCGTTACCAGGAAAATGCGCAGGAAATTTTTGGGAAAATGAAGGAAATCTGTGCAAAATATGGGATGCAGACATTTTCACCGGTGGACTGGGCAGCAGGAGTGGAGCAGATGGAGACAGAGAACCCCTATGTGTGGGCACAAAATCTGTTTGATAATTTCCAGCAGCATGTCAGGAACTGTGACGTGATTGTTGCAGATTTAAATGATTACCGTGGATATGAGGTAAACAATGACGTAGGCTTTGAGTGCGGAATGGGATTTCAGCTCGGTAAGAAACTGTACGGATATATGGACAACGCTTCACCTATGATAGAGAAGATCCCGCACCTTGGCGTAGACAAGGAATACCGGGATCATACGGGCAGTAATGTGGAGAATTTTAATTATCCATGCAATCTGATGTTCAGCTGCTCAATGAAGATTTTTGAAGGGGACTTTGAGAAGATCATTGCCGAGGTGGCAGAAGATCTGCTTTCCAAATGATAAAAAGGACGGGAGACGAGATGTCAGGATATGTTCCTGGATATGATCCGGATTGTGTTGGAGATCATATAGATTCCATGATTGTGTCAGAGCAAAAATGCTGCCATAGGAGCTATTTATCAACAGCTCCTACGGCAGCATTGAATTTATCTGTTATTTATCTACATCCGCAGTCTGACGACATATCAAATGCCGGATTGAATGCGTAGAAGTTCTTGCTGTCCAGATGATCCTGTACGATTCGGAGGCTTTCACCGAAACGTAGTTATGTAAGCACTTTGAGCAACGATAAACAAATTTTATGTGCAGGCTGTCACTCTCTACGTCGAAAGATTTAGCATCCGAAAGGGTGCTTTTTCTTTTGCCTGGATACCGAAGTATGCTGAAAAGTTGCCAGCGGCAGGCATTATGTAGAAGAGCAGCCATTTGGAGGTGGAAGTTTGAATAAACATTTTTTTAAACATTACATGACTACAGAGCCGCAGACAATGGAGCAGAAATATATCTTTCTGGTAGACAATGAGAATCTTGCAATGAATATTGTTGCCAGCGGGTATCAGGCAATTGCACTGATATCGGGCAATGAGGCATATTATTCAGTATATTCTTTTATTGAGTATATGGAGGAAATTGCTTTTGCGGGAACATATCGCAGTGATTACTGCTACATTCCGGCAAGTTCTGTGAAAAAGATCAATGATACTTTAGAAGGATACTTTAAACAGGAATATTTACAATTTCGTATCGGATGGATGCTTTTCAAGAATAAAGATTATCTACAGAAAATGCAAAATCAGGCAGAACTGAAAGCGATACTGTCGGGCTTTCTTTTGAGGTTTGAAGGAAAACCGTCAGAGCAGCCAGATTTAAACCGTTTTCATAAATTCAATGAGAAGGGAAAGCAAATTGGCGTATTGGATATGGAGATTGTCGATTATCTGATGCAGACGGTTCCTTTCTTTGTAATAGGCAGCATACCTTATATCTATAATCATGGCTGCTATCAAGAGGATTTTAATGGTATTATTTTGAAATCTCATATTCAAAAGCTGTTATTTCGGGACTGTATCAAAAGCACCGTCATACAAGGCGTTTATAATTTGCTTGTGAGTCAGCCAGAGGTTCAGAGGAATTTTTCCGATTTAAACAATCAGCCATCATACTGGATTAACTTTAAAAACGGATATTTCGATGTGAAAGAATGGAAAATAATAGCGCATGACACAAGATATCTCATGATAAATCAGATTCCATTTTCCTTTTATCCAGAACAGGCTGAGACTGCGCTGAAACAGTGTACTGCAATCAAACACTATCTGGATTTATCCATGCCAAATGAATCTGATCAAAAGACTTTTTGGCAGTATCTTGGCTATTGTATGACGACAGATACGCATTTTCAAAAATTTTTAATGATTAAAGGAAAGGGCGGTACAGGTAAATCGGTGGCTATCTCTCTTATACAGCATATTATTGGAATTGAAAATTGTTCTAGCATTCCGCTTCAGGATTTAAACAAACGTTTTTATGCCACAGGTTTGTTTGGAAAACAGTTAAATGCCTGCGCCGATATTCCCTGTACTGCCATGCAGAACGTAGATATTGTCAAAAAAGCAGTTGGCGAAGACACTCTGCTTTATGAGAAAAAGGGACAGGATCCTATACAGTTTCATAGCTATGCGAAACTGCTGTTTTCGGCCAATGAAATGCCATTAAATCTGGATGATAAGACAAATGCATATTATCGTCGCTTGCTTGTGTTGGATATGAATCGTTCTATTCCAGAATCAGAAAGGGACATTATGCTGAAAGAGAAAATCTTCAAAGAAACAGATTATGCAATTCATATGGGTGTTGCTGCATTAAAACAGCTTTATGAAGATAATCATTTTTGTGAATCATGTCATAGCCGGGAGTGTATTGAAGAACTTTATCGTTCAGCAGATAGTGTGAAAGCCTTTCTGGATGAAAAGGTATGCAGACAAAATGGTAAAAGGTTGAAGCGAAGTGATATGTACAAGTTTTATACCGATTTTTGTGAAGAAAATGATCGTCAGGCTCATGGAAAATCCATATTCTTCCGTATGATGACAGACAAAGGATATGTCATAAAACGTAATAGTGATGGCTTTTATTATGATAATCTTTCGATGAAAGAAGAGGATTTTATAAAAGTAGACGATGCGGAAGGGGTTCCTTTTGAGCAGATGGAATTTTCGATAAAATGATTTTTTTTGATCTGCAATAAGATATTGATTTGATTTTTTAGAAAATAGGTGACAGATGATAGAATGAAAACGCAAGTGAAACTGTAATGACAGAATCAATGATAAAAATAGTCGTGTAAAGTGTTGATAACCCTGAATTGTGATAAAAATGACAAACCAAATAAAGTTCAGAAAATAATAAAATTTTGTCTTGAGATTGTAAAATCAATTTATCATTTATATCAGTTTATCACAAAAAGCTAAAATAGTGCTGTTGAGAGTTCAGCAGCATTATTTTAACTTCAACAGGTCATTTGGGGTACAATCAAGACATTCACACAATCTGGAAAGTATGGATAAATCAATTCGAGACACCTTATTTTTGCAATAATTATTTAACTGTGTCCGTTGTAATTTACAGGCGGCACAGATTTTATTTTTGCTGATATTTTTTTCTTTCAGCAGATTTTCTAAATCAATATAAATTTCCATGTCCATCATCTCCTTTTAAAATTATAGATACAACTGTATTGAAAAATAAGCTGTATTATAGTAGACTGTATTAAAATACAGGTGTTGAGAAAAAGAATAATTATATGTTCGGTGCAAGCATTACTTTCGGAATAGTATCTTACAGATTAGTCAGTATACATAGGGTGTACAAAAATCTGATTAAAGATCTGCCATTTAGAGGATGATTTGTAACAACTGGCAGAGAAAGATATTTTACAAATAATTGTTCGGTTTTTATAAGATGCACAATTTTAGGCATGAGTTTTTAGAAGATTCTGTGAATAGCTTTCTTTCCGATAGATAGTATAGTGGTGTACCTGACAGCAAAAAAATAGAAAAGGAGATGTAATGTATGCTGCAATGTGATAAAGACGAACAATGGTCGGAGGCATTGGAAATTTGGGCAGATCGAAAAGTAGTCGCTTATCTGAAAGCGTATCATCCCAAATTTGAAGCTATTCTAAAAAAACAAGATGAACTGGCGGAGCAATATGCCATTATTGCTCCATTTTTGGATGATGAGGTTCCTGTCAGCCTGACCGCCGGTGAGCATAAGGCGATTCTAAAGTATTTTAGACTGCGTGAGGAAATGGAGTCTTTGATTCGGGAGTATCATTTTTATCTGGGGCAGTCTATAGGAGATTCTGGATTACAGGCATTCCATTGCAATAATGGAGATACAAAAAATGCCGAAGAACGGAAAAAACAGTTGTTGGATATCCTGGCAGAGGGGAGAATGGAGGGCTTGGAGGAAATATTGTTGTCTGAGAATCAGGAATATCGTAGAATGGACAGCGAAACGACAGAAAAGGAGAAAGCTGTGAAATGCTTGCATTTGCCGGATGAAGTTGAGGATATCATAGACGATTATGTGAGTGCTGTAAATTCTCAGTGGCTGTTTTACAGCCAATTACTATATCGATATGGGGTTGAGGATGCTTTGGCGTTGCTTCGGGAATAAGATAGGAAAAATGGATAGCAGGAAAGAGATTCGATTTATGTAGATGGGAATCTCTTTTTTTGCGATTGAGTAAGTATATTTCCAACAGGAGGTGAATTTATTACCGGCTGGGGAAAGTATCTTTCGGCGTGTGGTTGTCATTCTTTCCAGCAGGGAGTTTCAAACAGAAATGACCGAAAATGGCTTGGGATTTACTTTATAGGAATGCTAAGTAAGGATTCTGTTTTACTATAGAATTGTTTTAAAATTATGATGAAATGGTATGGATTCGGAAGTCTGTAAGTAGTGTTATTATATTCCAGAGTAATATTCTGCTTGTTAGAAATCAAACAGAGCAATAATTCGTGTCAACTGATTCTGGATTTACGCGGATAGTGTTCGAAAAAGTTATTTTAGGCAGTGCACGAAACAATTCGTGGCAAAGTGGGTTGGAATATATAGAGAAAGTGTTTGAAACAGCTCTTTTATAGAATTACACAACATTCCGTAGCGCTGTATTTGATTCGTGACAGAAGAAACGGATGTTGGGAAGGCATCCAACCGGATGCCTTAAGAATCATTCAGAACCAAGTAGAGCATCCAATGGGATGCCTTAAAAGCCATTCAGAACTAAATAGAGCATCCATGTGGATGCCCTAAAAGCCATTCAGAACTAAATAAAGCATCCATATGGATGCCTTAAAAGCCATTCAGAATCAAATAGGGCATCCATGTGGATGCCCTAAAGCTATTCAAAGTCAAATACGATACCCATATGGATATCCAAAAAAGGAAGAGAAGTTTTATGATAGAGAAAGAACTGGCTTATGGATGAAGAGAAGGCAAATTCTATGAATTGGTATATTTTCATCTTTCTAAAGTGATTAGAATTATGAATACAAAAATCAGCATGAACTACTGGGTTTATATCATCAGCACGACATTGGACAGGGTGATTCAGAACAAAACGATGAAATGTTAGCGATGCAAGATTGAATAGAATCTGTTGGGAGAAGTACGGAGAAAAGGCCAGGACTGGTACTGCAAGCATAGCATTTGGATATCCAAATGCAATTTGGGGAGAGCCCCAAGCCCCTTGAAATTAAAATAGGACACTATTGGAATGATATGGGGATATCTCTATGGTAGAATTGTTAAATGCATGTTATACTAATATATAGTTGCGACCAGCTTGCTGAGTCTGATTGTTCCTATGAAAACAAAAAGAAAATTTTTTTGAGATATGGGTAGTGAAGTAGAGACGGAAAACAAATTTGAAAGATAAGAGAGTTGGGAGACTCATGAAATACGCAATTGATAGGTTTGAATTAGGATTAGAGAAGGTAGTTAGTGCAGATAGTTTTTATAATAAGTACATTCCTAAAAAAAATACTAGATTTTACTGTCCGGAATGCGGAGAACCTGTATTTTGGCGTTCTAGAGGCGGTACGCAACCAGACAAGTTTTCTCATCATAAAAAAACAGAAGGGACTCCGGAATGTGATAAAAGAGCGAATGGACGTTCAAGACTGAATATGTATGAGCATGTCGGATTGCCGGTTTATTTAACCGTCAACTCGATTAACCAATATTGCCTGAATATTGGATTTCCTGCTGTTGGTAAGCAATTGCTTGAAAAAGCAGATCAACAGAAAGCTAAGATTTATATTAGAAGTACAGAGTATCAAAGGACAATTTCAGTGAATACTGTCCATTTTTTTGAAGATAGTATTACATTGATTCCAATCAATTTTATACCGGCTTCGGGGAAAGATTTTGAAGTAACAATTGTGTCCAACATGAAGATAACTGAATTACGAAAAAAATGGTCGGATTATGCAGATGGTTTCAGCCATGGAGGGGCAATTTTTACATATGGAGAAAACGGGGGCAAAAAAATAAGAAGAGGTGATACTGTCTCTCCTGATCGGCAATATTATGTAATTACGGGGCAATTTAGTCCACCGCAAGAAATTTGTTCACAAAAGATTGGAAATATAGTCTTAAATAAGGATGTTTATAATGTTTATTTGATTACCATCAATGTCTCTATAGAAAACATAAATAGATATAAAGCGATAGAAAATTATTTACAAAAACAATTTAGTGTAGGGCTGTTACAAACAGCGCCTGAGTTGATTTCATTGTGGCCGCCTGTGGTGGAGCAGGGAGTACGGATACCTGTCAAAAGTAATGGAAAAATGTATTGCTCAGTATCTAGCGGAAATGATGAGCCGAATGTGTATAGATATGATGGATATGAAACTTCTTTAGTAAAGATTGATAAAAATGAGAGTGATATTCGTACAGTTGTTTTTTCTGTTTCTCCACAAGAAATGTTTCTTTCAGTGGATAGGAAATATGCAGGAAGAGAAGTCTCATTCCAAATAAAAAAAATTACTTATCCGAATTTTAAGTATGATTTTTCTATTGAAAAGGAAAATGGAATTTTGATACCATGGAAAGATGTAACAAGTGATATACTTTCTGAATCGTTTTTTCTAAACACAAATACAAAAATAGAAATGTATATTGGCAACAGGGATAAAACGTTTCGGCATATATCTGTTCGTGAACAACGAGTAAGTATTTCTTCTAGGTATAATTCAGAAGAGGTTTTATTTGTGTTAGAAAACAGTGTTATAATGCATTTTCGAATAAAAATTGTTGATAGGACAAAACGTTTGAAAGAATCACTGACCGTGGATAAAATTAGAAAGTGTTGTAAAGGGGAATGGATTCCTATTCCATATTGGGTAGCAAATATACTTTTTGAGTGGAGAAGAATTGGATTTGGCAGGATATCTGATGAAGTAAATCGAACAATTTGCAATGGTAAAATGCCAGCAGGTCTTTTAAAAATATTATATGATTATTGTAATGCGAGAGGATATCACTTATGAGACAGATGGGGAAGGATGGTAATACTTTGGAAGAGAATAAAGAAGAAACAACAAACAATATTGATAATAATAAAAGCACTGAATGTATACAAAAAGCATTAAAGGAGAAAAATGCAATTTGCATGTCGGATCTTTCTGAGGTAGAAATAAAATATATTTGTCAGCAGATAACACCAAAGAAAATAAGAGCATATTTTCAACGATATCCGCAAGAGTTCAATAAAATTCGTTCAGGAGTCAGAGCGTCTTCTTTATCTGATGATAGTACAATAATGCTTGTAAACAAAAATATTAAAAAAGATTTTGTTGCTTCATTTATTTACAAGAAGTTAGATGTCTGGAAATGGGAAATAGAAGAATATTTTAGAGAACTTGAGCAGAATGGGGAATCTCATGAGAGGGCATTGCTTAAAACGATATCTCAAAGTGTATTTGCAGGAAATGTGCGTCTTTTTTTAAAAGTATTCGGAAAGCAATATTCTGAGGAGTATATTGCATTGGTAGAGAGTGCATTACTGATATTAGAGGAAAAAGAAAAGTTCGAAAAGAGTTTAAATGAAAATTTAAAAGATAGAGCTGAGAAAGTAGCAAAGAATTCAGATATTATTGTGTTGAAAGAAAATGAATTAGCTAATCAAGTTACAAAGTTGCGACAGGAATTGGAAAATGAAATAAATACGCACCATCAGGATGAAAAAGCGTTGGCTAAGTTATCTGAGACAAATCTTGAATTGAAGAATGAACTAATATCCATAAAGACTCAATTTAAAGTGGCACAGGATAATGTATCAAGACTTCAAGCAGAACTTGAAAAGATTCATCATCTTTCAAAATACTCTGATGAGGAAATAGAGGAAGAACGAAGCGATGATTATCGATACACATCTATTTGCCAGATTTATACTGATTATAGTGGGAAAAAGTGTAGACGACTGGCAGACATAGAAAGCAGAAAAGTAAAACAATTTATTAAAGATGAAGAAGAACTGCCCTATTTTAGTAATCGCGACAAATTGCCACTGTTTGACGGACCTGATACAGAAGGGTTTATTGGAGTATGGGATTGGAATGCGGTTCCAAATCATAAGGATCCATCTAGAGATTATATACGGATGCAGTATAATAGCAGTATAAAATATATAGAAGTTGTAGAACATTCAGAGTGTCATAGTTGCGAAGAAATTTCGGCTTTTCTTATTGCAAATACTTTTTCATGCATATCGAATAGTAAAGTGTTTGCGGGGTATAGGATAACAGAAAATCAAATAAGTGGTTTGTTGTGTAGTACACGGGAACTTGAATTTTATGATGGAGGCGCTCGATTAAAGAAAGATGTGTATGTATTGCCCCAGTATACAATTGATGTGGGAGATATATTGGAAGTTGGAGGAAAGCATATATATAGATTTCTTAATCTGGGTATACCTCAAAGTATTTTTCAAATAAAAAGTCCTTTAGAAGTTGTAAAAGAATTAGTGGTAAAACGTGCTACAGGTGCTAAATTGCGCCAAAGTGGCCTTAGTATAAAAGAGACTCAGCATTGTCGTGCTTTTCTAAAGGATCTTCCAAAAGAAACAATCTATCAAGAAATTGTTGATGCATATGGATGTACAGAAACGGATGCTAAAGAATATTTGTCTACCTTCATTGAGCAGGCAGATTCTTATTTGACGAAAAGTGATCTTGATATGGAAACGCTTGGAGCAGCTATGGAACGAAACACAAGACTTGTAATGAAATGCAAAGAATTGCTCTTTGAAGACTGGAAAGCAGAGAATTCAAAAAAAATCCGCATGGCACAGGATGAACTGGATACAGTGAAAAAATCTGTCAATGAAGAAACGAATATTTATAATACATATAAAGAGAAGCACGACCGAATGAAGATGGAGTTGGAAAAGCTTCAAGAGGAAATTTCAAGGCAGGAAAAACTGGCTCGGGATGTAGAAGAAAAAATTGCGGCTCGAATTGCCACAGCAAAAAAAGATGCAGCGGATTTTATATCTGAAATGGCATTTGTAATACCAAATGATGCCAGCAGGAGGAATATATTACCAGAAAAAGATTTCAATGATATTTCCGTTACTTATAGAAAAAAAGAGTACATTTTAGGCGATGAAATAACGGATATAGATTCTTTTGAAGAAGAACTTACAGATAACTTAAGTAAGGCAGGATACAACGATGATGCTGCACTTCAAATAGCACAGATGATAATATTTGCTATCTGTAGCAAAATGCCTATAGTATGTTCAGATAATGCAGAAAGGATCGCAGATTGTGTTTCCGCTATGTTTGGAGAAGAGGGGGTATGCATGGTTACATTACCGATTGGAAGTTCCCATTGTAAAACAATATGTGACTTGATTGGACAAGAAACAAGAAGTACAACTAGAGTATTTCTAGTGAATGGTATTTTTGATGGATTCAGCCTGAATGCTTTTCATGAAATAAGGCAATATTCTGAAGAATGGGAGCATAACGCCATTCTCATTTTTCCATTGAACGGAATCAATACAGATATGGTTTCAAGTTATGTGTGGAATCGAACGATATTTATTGATGGAGATATCGGAGTTGTAGATTTTGATACAAATATTTTGAAATCTTTTCACACAGCTTTCGATTTTACTTTGAAATATGATGAGAAATGTGATAAAGAAGAGTTCCGGAAAAAGCGAAAGCTGTTAAAGAGGTTTTATGGAATCATTGACAATACGGCATTGTTGAATTATACAAAGTATTTGGTAGCGACGGATGGAATGATAGAACCAAATGAAATGTTATTAGTTCAGATTGTGTTAAGTGCAAAAGCCAACGGAAAAAAAGAAGAATTGTTGGAGATTTTTTCATCAATTGATTTTGACATAAAGTCGGACAAATATATAACAAAATATCTGTGAGGTGTGTCGGATGGAGAGCAGAATTCTGCTTACAATGGCGGCTGATTTGGGAATAAATAGATATGGGAATGAATCGGAAACTCAATATTGTAATAGAGTATTATATTCTGCAATGGCTAGCTGGATAAAAGCCTCCGCTTTAGATCGGCTTGTCACCAGTGTACAAACGGATAATACGGGAGTGAGCAGAAGGCATATCCTTGATAAATGTACATCTATATTAAGCGAAATGTTAAAAAGGTTTCCTGAATCAAAAAAATGGTTTGATACAGAATCCGTAGAAGAGAATCCTATTGCTATTTTGCTAAGTAGATTGATACGACATGGCGATTTGCTGCATGTTGGATTTGAGACTAATTTAATTCTTGCAGGAAGTAATCAAATGCCATTATTGGATAGTCTGGAATGCAGAAAAGGAGCAGTACTTATTCCAGAAACGTATTATTCAGGTGTGGCTATGCTTCAAAAAACACAGAGAAATAAGCTATATAAGCCAGAAGTAGTTACGGATGTTGTGACATGGTTTGAGGATTATGTCAGGTCTGCTTGGTGGAAAGAGGCAGGAATTGATGGAAATATTCAATATTTTAATGCTTATAAAAGGGCAAGAAATAATTATTCATGTTGGCAATTAGAACGGCCCGAACCTGTGAATGCTCTATGGCTTGTCCGCCGTAATATTAGCAAAGACTGGAGTGAGTATTTTTTATTGCGGGAGGAGAATTGCTTATATACGCATCAAATAGATCCGTTTCTTCAAAAAATTGGCGAGCATAGGCGATTTATGATAGTTATGAGACATATGGCAGAGAATGAAGTGCCTGTTCAGATATACCATTATACAGATCACATTTTAGTAAAACTGAGGATTCGTTTACCACAAAAAGAAAGTTCTCTGTTGGAAACCTATGCTTGGCCACATAATACTTTTAAGGATAAACTGGAGTGGGATATGGACGAAGACGTATGGAGATACATAAAACCGCATTTATGTGGTTTGCGGTTAGAATTAACAGATGAGAGGAAATATCATGGATAAATATGGAGTGAAAAGTACTTATGATGCTATTAGAAATAGACTATTGGATTATATCAATACAGAGTATTTAGGCAAAAATGACGCATTACGTAGTGCCTGTGAAAAAGAGCTACAGAAATCAGGGATGGTTTTCCAGGAACCATATATAGAGGCTAATCCTGCCTATTATGAGGTAAAAGATGGAATTCATAATGCAGAGTTAAGTAAAGATGTAAAAAGAATTCTGTCAAGAATGACAGAATTGGATTTGGGAGTTTTCAGTAATCCGTATCAACACCAGATTGAAGCTTTGGAAAAATTTTATTGTGGGAATGATCTATTTGTGGCTACAGGTACAGGTTCTGGAAAAACAGAATGCTTTATGTGGCCTATGGTGAGTAAATTGGTTTTAGAGCAAATGCATTCTCCGAAAACATGGGAAATTCGCGGGATACGGGCGATTATGCTGTATCCCATGAATGCGTTGGTGTCGGATCAAGTCGGAAGGCTTCGCCGTATGATTGGAAATGGCGAAAACGGTTTTCATAGCCTCCTCAACGAAATGGCTCCAGGGAGTCGCGTTCCACAGTTTGGAATGTATACTGGCCGCACGCCATATGCGGGTAAGGCAGACAGAAATAAAAATCGTAAATTGGCTGATACTATGGAGAAGGATATTTTTCTACAGTCAGAAGAAGTTAAGAAGAAGTTATGGGAACTGGGGAAATATCCTTCTAAGAAGGATCTAGGAGCGTTTATTGAACGTTTGAGGAATCAGGAGGATTGTGTGACAGATCCGCAGGATGCGGAGCTGATAACTCGGCATGAAATGCATCAACATTGCCCAGATATATTGATTACGAATTACTCCATGTTGGAATATATGTTAATGCGTCCTATTGAGAGAGATATTTGGAATAAAACAAAACATTGGATTGAAAGCAATCCGGAGAATAGACTTTTGTTTATAATTGATGAAGCTCATATGTACCGTGGCTCAGCTGGTGGGGAGGTTTCCCTTTTAGTTCGTAGAGTATTGCATAAGTTAGGGATCAGGCGTAGTCAGGTACAATTTATTCTTACCAGTGCCAGTGTACCGCCGGGAAAAGACCAGGAAGAGGCAATATACAAATTTGCCTGCGATTTAAGTGCGCAGAGGAAAAGTGGAAATAGATTTGCATTAATTAAGGGAAAAGAAGAAGAGATTCAGATAACAGGTAAAGAGTTTGCCCCATCTGTTCTGGAAAATTATGATATGGACGCATTGCAACAGGATTGGGATGAGAGATATATAGCCATTTTAGATTTTGCAAAACGAATAGGTATTTCTGTACCCAACAAGTTTGAGGATGAAAAATTGGTTGAATCATGGCTGTATGAATGTCTACGTTTATACAACCCTATGTTGCGGATCATGAAAGAGACTCGTGGGCATGCAGTGAGTTTTCAAGATCTGGTGAACATTGCGTTTCCAGAAAGCGATTCATCTATTGCGGAAAAGGCAACCAGTACATTGCTTGCGATTGCTCCGTTGGCAAAGAATATAGAAGGGAAGGTTCTGTACCCTGCTAGGTTGCATATGATGTTTCGGGGATTGCAGGGAATTTATGCTTGTTCTAATCCCTCCTGTACACAAAAGAGCCATGAGGATACAGAACTTGGACTGGGACGCGTTTACTTGCGCAGACCTGGAACGCGCTGTAAATGTGGAGGCATGATATATGAACTGATGAATGAGCGATCTTGTGGTGCATTGTTTCTGCGAGGTTTTTTGGATGTATCTGAATATGAAAATCCCTTTGTATGGAATGAGCCGGGGATTCAATTTGCGGATAGCTTGAAAGAAGTGCTTTTTTATCCAATTCCTCAGGATGGCAGTTTTAAACGAACGGGAAAAATACAAACAGCATGGCTTAATTCTATGACTGGGCATCTGGATAAATTTCATGAGAAAACAGATGGAGATAATTACTTTCTTGAGGTAGCATATTGTGATGTGGAGATTAAAGGAAGACCGGATTTATGGACTTTCAAAACATGTCCGAAATGTGATAAAATGCGATTTGAAGCAACAGATTTTGTTACGAAAGGAAATGAACCATTTTTTAATTTAGTATCTGAACAGTTTTATGTACAGCCCCCTGTTTCTAAATATAAAGAACTGGTAAATGAAGGCCGGAAGGTTTTACTGTTTTCAGACAGTAGGCAACGTGCTGCTGTCCTAGCGAGGGATTTAACTCGTGCTTCAGACGAATGGGCTATGAAAAAGGCATTAACAGTTGCAGCGAGTGAGCTTCAGGAATGGGCTGCTCAAAATAATAAAGTACCAACTTTGGATATTTTATATCCTGTTTTCTTAAAGGTTGCCTATCAGAATGGACTTAGTTTTTTTTATGGAAATAATGAAAAGGAACTATTGGAAGATTTGGAAAAGATGAAGAGACTATATGAGAAAAAGAAAGAAAAAATAAATTATAATATTGTTAAGAAAACGCATTTTAAGCATAAACCGGACCAGTATTATGAACATTTGTTGCGGCAGTTGTGCAGTAGTTTTCGCTCTTTGACAGATGCTGGATTATGTTGGATCGAACCATGTGACATCGGTAATGATATATTTGATGAAATTGAAGAGGAATTAGAATCAGCACAGGTCGAGATGTCTTTGGATGAGTTTAAGGCCCTGTTTGCTGCTTGGGCGATGGAAATCATGACATCACAGTATGCTGTTGGTTCTGAGATTGACAATAAAGTGCGAAAAGATATTACAGTGTACCCACGATTGGGAATTCAGGATGAAAATAAATTGCCTACAAGAATCAGTAAAATTCTAAAAGCACAAGGATTTTCAAAGGAACAAATTGACATTTTGGCTAGACAACTGGGGAGATATCTTGCGAAAGGTGACCATACATCTGCTATGTTTCTAAACCTAGAGATAATAATGTTACGTTTTGGCGAAAAACATGAATGGTACAAATGTCCACGCTGTAGTGGAGTATTTCCATTCACATTATGGGGAAAATGCGCACATTGCGGTAATGGAGTTCCTAGAGTGATGACACAGGAAGATTTTAAAGGGGTGAATTTTTGGCGTGCGCCTGTTTTAGGAGCTATACATGGTGATCCACAGGTACATATGACTCGTATCAATACAGAGGAACATACGGCGCAGCTTTCCCATAAGGATCAACAACAAAAAACATGGTCAACTACGGAAGACTTTGAAATGAGGTTCCAAAACGTCCATGTGGATAATGATCGTCCAGTAGATATACTGAGTTGTACCACTACTATGGAGGTAGGGATTGATATAGGTTCTTTGACTGCGGTAGGCTTGAGAAATATTCCACCCATGCGAGAAAATTACCAACAGCGTGCGGGACGTGCAGGCAGGAGAAGTGCTGCTATATCTACAATTGTCACTTATACGGATAACAGACCTCATGACAGTTACTACTTTCATAATCCCGAAAAAATTATATCTGGTGTTCCAAGAACACCTTGGATTGATGTTGACAATAAAAAACTGGCATATCGGCATTTGAATGTGATCTGTGCCACAGAATTTTTTGACAGGATGGTGTCAGGTGCTGATGAAGCGCATATCTGTAGCTTTTTTCAGACTGAATATGATAATTTTAGAAATTTTATCAGTATGAAGGAAGAACGTGATTTTGATCTGGAGACGCTTATTCCAGAGGGTGTCTGTTTTAGCATTAAGGAATATAAAAAGGAAATATTGGATCAGTTGGAGAAACTGAAAAAGAGGATAGAGGAATTTCCAGATGAGTATAGGAATGATGATAATCAGGAAAAGAGTGTTCTAGATACCTTTCTTGAAAGTGGAATTTTTCCGACATATTCTTTTCCTAAAGACATTATAGGGTTCTATGTAGAAAAAGAAAATGGAAAATCTATTGATCAAAAGCCGGAACGTGCTTTGGATATGGCGATCAGCGAATATGCTCCAGGGAGATTGGTAGTGATTAATAAGATTACTTATAAATCAGGTGGTATTTACAGCTTTCATTCAAAGTTTCGCCCAGAGGAACAGGAACATCCTGCTAGCCCCTTTTTTGATAGTAAAAACACGGAGTATTTTAAAGATCTGTATTACTGTGATGATCCGGCTTGCAACTGGATGGGATTGGCGTATCAAAGCCAATGTCCGTTTTGTGGTAAGGCGGAAATTCGGTCTCAAAAGATGTTAAAACCGTGGGGGTTCGCGCCTATTAATGGGACAAGTGTCAGAGAAGCAGAAGCAGAAGCGGAAATGTCTTATGCAGAGGAACCTTGTTATTCTATTACACCAAAAGAAAGTGAGATGGAGATTTTGGGTTGTTTTGATAATCTGCGTTATTCAAAAAGATCCAATGATCCGTTGATTATTTTGAATAAAGGACCAAAATCCAAAGGATTTATGGTTTGCATGGATTGTGGGGCAGCAATTCCAGGAGATGACGAAAGACTGATTCAAAAGATACATAAACCATATCTTCATCCATATATAAATTACAGCTGTCATCATCCGAGCGGACGTGTCATAAATACTTACTTAGGAAACCAGTTCAGGACAGATATGGTGGTGTATGAAATTTCACTCAATGCAGAACAAATAAATATAAGCGCTGGTGGGCTTTGGATACGAAGGGCTGGTCAGACTTTAGCAGAGGCAATGACTTTGGCAGGAGGTCGGCTGCTGGATATCGAATTTAATGAAATCAAAAGTGGATATCGATTACGATATTCTGAAGATGGATTTAAGGCGTATGTGGATATCTTTTTGTTTGATAGTCTATCCAGTGGAGCAGGATATTGTTCGGCACTGGCAGAAAGAACAGAGGATTTAATGAGAGAAACAAAAAGAATTCTAGAAAATTGTCCTGCAGGATGTGATAGCGCTTGTCATGAATGTTTAATGCATTATTGGAATCAGCGCGCTCATGCTTTTCTAGATCGTTTTGCGGCATTAGAACTTTTGGACTGGTGTGAAAGCTCCAGTTTGCCTCCGGAATTATCTTATGATCAACAGGATGAGCTACTCAGACCTTTAAACGTTTTGGGAGCAGAATATAAAATTGTTGGTAACGGAATGCAACATTTTGTGGAAAAGAATAATAAAAGAGTGCGAATTGTTGTATATCCTGCAATGTGGAGTGAACATAGCATTTTACTGCCAGATAAAACAATTACCATAGCGGATAAACTTCTCAAGTATGCATTGCCAAAAGTGGATGAGTTGATTCGACAAAATTAAATAGTATGTAGAAAATGGAGAGACATTGAAAAAAGTGATGTCTCTCCATGTAAGTAAAAAATTTATTCTGGTGGTAATTTCGGAGTAGTGAGCACTTGTTTCTCATTAAGTCTTTGAATAAGTATTTCCTCCATTTGAATCGCCCGGTTGATTTTCTGAATTTCCGGATGATTCTTTGGAACGAAGCCATTTAGCATAGCCTGCCTTGCCTTTCGGTAATGCTGCAGACTATCTTCTGGGAGCCTTTTTGATTCAATAACAGCAAGTGATTTATAAAGCTGTGCCAGAAACAGATTCATACCATCAATCTTTTTCACAAAACGTATCATAGCGAATAAGCGTTTTCGAGCTTCTTGCCAATTTCCGTTTGCAGCAAGCAGTTGAGCATAGGAAAGCCCTTGTACAAGTGTATCATGGGAAGAAATCGTTCCGTATTTCTCGCGAACTGAGATTGCTTCTTCGATAACCGAAAGTGCTACATGTACATCTCCCGACGCAAGATATGTCTGCCCGAGATTATTTTTCAAATTTGATACCAGATCAGCATTTACCGGGTGAAATGGTTCAAGTAGTTCCAGTCCATGAAGATAATATTGTTTTGATTTTTGGTAGTTGCCACTCACATATTCAACATATCCTGCATAACAGTCATAAATGGCAGTATGACGCGCATTTTCCCCGTAATCCGGCATATTTTTCATAAGATTAAGAACTATTTTAATAGCTTCCATACGCCCGTATTTCGCCAGATATGCCAAGGTAGTATCCATAAACAGTGTAGCAGATTCCGCATCATCCAGCTTTATATTGCGGTAAATGCTTTCTATTGTATTCAGCAATGCATTGTAGTAAGGTACATCCATGCCATACACAATACAGTTCTCAAAAATTCCTTTTAACAGATCCGCACATTTTGTAATAGACGGGACGGTTTCGGTTAAAAGAACCTCATGGAGATATGGATGCAATAAAATTTGGTTATGTACAGTATCTTCCTGTATCCATCCATATTCCACCAGATCATTCGTAATATTCCAATCCGATTTCCCTTGCCATGTATGGAAAAGCACTTTAGAGATTCCTTTTTTCGGCATGAGTACCATGTTTCTGAGAGTATCAAGAGCATCCGATGATAATTTTTGTATTTGAAACAAGGTTTGGATATGTTGGTAAAGCCGTTGTTTGTGCGATACGTTATCTTTGGTTAAGACTACTTTATTCGGATTCGCCAGGCTTAATCCTTCTGTACGTAGCGCATGAAGGAAATCTTTGGCTTCCATGCCAGATGCAGTCAGTGTCTTCGCTGCCAACTCCACAGTCAAAGTGTGCCGGTATATTTCCTCAATGATCGCTACAATTATATCGGGATGCTGTTTGCTGTTGGGAGCATAAGCGAAAAATAACTGTTTCAAATCTTCTATATTTTCCATCTCATTAACTTTATAACAAGTTGTATCCGCAATATGGCTTCTGGTAGTTGCCAATACTTGAAAAGGCATGGATAGAAATGTATGAAACATTTCCTCATCTTCTGGGACAGAATTAAAATTATCAAGGATTACAAGGGTTCTGCTGTCCAGACATTTGAAAAAACGATAATGGTTACGAAATCGTTCATCTTCCGACATTTCCATTGTATCTTCTATAAAATCTATTTCCAGAATTGTTCGTCTTAGATTCTCATGATACCGTAGATACAATATATTGGAATACTGCTTTTTGTAATGATTTGCGTAATATTTCGCAAGCTCAGACTTCCCAATTCCGCCAATCCCTTCCAGAAAAATACAGTTTTCGTACTGTAACTGTTCTGCAATTTCTTTCAATTCTTTTTCCCTTCCGACAAAATGACGGGTGACGGAGGGAAGACGGCAATCTAACAGATAATCCGATAATATCAATTGCGTTCCTGCAGCTTTTTTGCCTTTTGGAATGAAACTTCGTGATAATGCAAATAACAGACAGTTAGATATAAATTCAATAGCATCTGCATACTGGGCAGACAATTCTTGCTTTTTTTCTTGTGAAATACTGATGTCATTCCACAGAATACTATAAATCTGTTCTTTTACATAATAAACATCAGATACTTCATCAAGTACACTGTTCAGAGCTTTTTTTAATTCTATTGCTCCGGAAAGTGTCTGATACAGGTAAATAATATCCTTTGATACATTCCTTTGACCACTAATGATTTTGCTGATTTCTGGATCTTCTGGAACAGCTAATTTAATGTCTGTCTGATTGAAGGCATATTGAAACAGGTAGGAATAGTATTCTGCCTGTGACAGTGCTCCAATCTTTCGGTTATCCAATATAATCTTCGATATAGAAGAAAAATCTAATCTGTCTCTCAAATTTAATTCAATCCTTTTTTTGCCAATTCTATGCCAAGTCGCTGCCATTCAGAAAAACGCTATGGTTTTGTATGATGAAACTGTGACAAGGCTTCTTGAAAAATTATAGCTGATACAGCCGGATTTTTCAAGCGAGTGTCGTACTTGACAATCAGAGAAAGCGGAATCAGAGGTAATCACATAATGACACTTACATCTAATAGGTGAAACTCCTTGGGGTGGCCCGGCATTCAACGGCGGGTTAAGCAATTTGCTTAAGAGGAACGTGAAATATCGTTCGCCAAAGAAACTGTAATCTCGGTCTGGACTGTTTTGGAAAAATAGGCATAGGACAAATTTTAACTGAAATATGATGTTTAGGGGGATTTTATGAACCAGACAATGGAAAGTAAGCAACTCAAAGAGATTCATGTTGACAAAATGCATTTTTGTGTAATCAGTAAGCATCCACAATATTCCAGTGAAACAGCGGCTAAAATCAAACGAGATATGCGTCGGGAGCTTTATCAGATTTTTAAAAATTATCGGTAGAAACGGCGAGTATCCGCTTCAAATGGCCGCAAGTTTGTGGTATACTGGTGGTAGTGGAGAGTGACTGTCTACACATCGTAGGGAGGTATGTACTATGATGTATCCGATCGATGCGCTATATGCAAGACAGTCACTAGATAAACAAGATAGTATCTCCATCGAAAACCAGATCGAGTTTTGTAAATATGAAATTCGTGGTGGTGACTATGAAACGTACATTGATAAAGGGTTCAGTGGAAAAAATACCAATCGTCCGGCATTCACTCAAATGATGCAGGATATCAAAGCCGGAAAGATTAAACGCGTAATCGTTTATAAACTGGACAGGATCAGCCGGTCTATTTTGGATTTTTCTAACATGATGGAAGTATTTCAAGAATATCATGTAGAGTTTGTATCCTCTACAGAAAAGTTCGATACTTCCACACCGATCGGCAACGCCATGCTGAATATCAGTATTGTATTTGCGCAGTTAGAAAGAGAGACGATCCAGAAGCGTGTTGCTGATGCGTATAATACCAAAAGCCAGAAAGGCTATTATATGGGTGGGCGTGTGCCTTTCGGATTTAAACTGGAAGATGCAATTATTCACGGAATACATACATCGCGTTTTGTGCCGGAGCCGGAGGAAATAAAGCAGATTAAACTGATTTATAAGCTGTACTCGAAACAGGATATGACTTTAGGAGCAGTTATGCGTGAACTTCTGAATCGCGGTTTTACAGAAAAGCGCGGAGCTGCATGGTGTACGGCAAGAATCAGCGAAATTGTACGCAATCCGGTGTATGTTAAGGCAGATATAGATGTTTACAATTTCTTTGAAAGCCAGGGCTCTCATTTAGTAAATCCGGCATCTGATTACATCGGGACGAATGGAATTTTCCTCTATAAAGGCTATAACGGGGATAAGACAAAGAAAAAACAGTATGATCTGGTAGACAGAGATGTTGTTTTAGCGCCGCATGAGGGTGTGATAGATTCTGACACCTGGTTAAAATGCAGGCTGAAAATCATGAATAACCGGCAATCTGCCAGAACGAATAAGGGCAAGCGAACCTGGCTTTCCGGAAAAGTGAAATGCAGGAAATGCGGTTATGCTTATACTGTTACCCGGTCAAATACAAAAGCTGGACGGTATTTTCAATGTTCCGGCTCCCGGTATTCCATTAAATGTAAGGGCTCCGGTCATACCATTTATGCGGATGTATTTGAAGACTATGTGCTTGAAGAAATTAAGAAGGAACTGACAAAATTCCAGTATCTTTCGGAGGAATTGGCACAGACAGTCTCCTTGTCTGATAACCAGAACAAAATCCGTATTGCAGAGATTGATAAAGAGATCACTTCATTATTATCAAAAGTTGCTGATGCGAATAAAACATTGATGAATTATCTAAATAACCGCATTGAGGAACTGGATAAAGAGAAGCAGTCTCTGTTGGAAAAGCTGGTCGAATCTACTGCAAATAAACCGGCGGAAAAGCTGGATAAGATTACGGATTATATTTCAAAATGGACAGATTTAAGCCTTGAGGATAAGCAGAAAATAGCAGACATTCTCATAAAAGTGATATATATTGATGAGGATGTGATTGAAATTGAATGGAATATTTGATGCTGACCTTTGTGTATGGAGATTTATTATCGATGTTTCTATACACATTTCTTTTTTCTATTTTGCTTGTATAACTACTCTTTGTTTCACCGAAACGCTGATAATGCACCACCTCGCGCTCCCGTAAGAATTTGATCGGGTCGCATACTTCGGGATCCTTTACAAGACGGAGGATATTCTCATAGGTGGTTCTGGCTTTCTGCTCTGCTGCCATATCTTCATGCAGATCCGTGATCGGGTCGCCCTTGGATTGGAAGTAGGTTGCGGTCCATGGCGCGCCGCCTGCTGACTGGGGCCAAAGTGCGAGTGTGTGGTCTACATAATATTTGTCGAAACCGGATTTTTTCAGTTCTTCCGGAGACAGGTTTCTGGTCAGTTGGTGAACGATTGCGCAGACAATCTCCATATGGGCCAGTTCGTTATCCCGTAAAAGGTGGAAATGAGGGAGAAGCCGCTAATTACGAGGAATCCGCGGCTTTATAGACAGTTCAAACGTGGCTTTTTCCTTTTCGCCGCGTTTATTTTTAGTGAGTTTCCTGTACTCTACAGATTCCAGGAGCAGTCTCAGGGCTTTATTGCGTTCCTGATCAGAGAGATCCCAATAGCAGCTGAGCAGGCTCTGGCACGCAGGAATAAAATTGTTGATATTGTCTTCACGCAGCTGTTCTTTTTTCAAGTCCTCTTCCAGATCCCGGATGTGCTCTTCGGACTGGCGGATCTGTTCCTGGAGCCTACCGGAACGTTCCAGGAAAATTTCCGTGGTGTACACACCGCTTTCCAGGAAATCATACAGCTTTTCTTTCTGAAGCATTAATTTCCCATGATCCGCACGTATTCGTTTTAATACCTGTGTTTTTTCCGGAATCAGGCTTTTGTGTACCGGAGCGTGAATCTGGTATCCGGACACCCAGTCAGAGAGACAGTCTATCAGCTTTTTCTCGACCAGATCCAGCTTGCTGCCGATCGTAGGACAGCCGTCAGTTTTGCACATCAGGACATCGTAGGGGGCGCCGCCTTTACTTTTGGAGGCCGGGCGGCGGTACATTTTCCGCCTGCATTCGCTGCAGACAATTACACCGGCAAGCGGATTTTTTATGCCGTAGGATTCCGGGGGCTTCGGGGCGCCGAGTCCGAGATAGCTTTGGGCTTCAAGAAAAACCTCGTGATCGATCATCCGGGGATGCCGGGCCTCTACGGACGTATAGTCGCTGCTCCGGGGGCGGCTCTTGACCGGCATTCCGTCCACAATCTGCATAGTCACTTTTCGCTGGCCGATTGCGACTTTTTGATCGTAGACCTCATTACGGAGAATATCACGGATGGTGCTGTCTGTCCATTTCTGCGACTTCCTGGGGCGGATTCCCTGCAGATTCAGATTCCGTTTGATATAGGTAATGCCGATCCTTGATGGACCGGTAAACAGGCTAAATATGAGACGGACAACAGGAGCTTCCTGTTCATCCAGTTCTAAGGTCCAGCCCTTTTCCTGCTCCAGCTTTACACGGCGGAAGCCGTATGGCGCAACATTGAACGGCCATTTGCCTTCCTGCGCGGCAGAATAGCGGCCAGCCTGCATCCGGCGTTTGATGGTTTTATATTCCCGGCGGGACATGAACAGACCAAATTCAAAATATTCTTCGTCAAATTCATTTGCCGGGTCATAAGTTTTCAGCGGAGTCACAATCAGTGTATTGGAATACTGGAAGGCCCTTTGGACAATTCCCTGGTCGATGGTATCACCTCTGGCCAGACGCTCCACTTCCATGACCAGCACGCCGTCCCATAAGCCCTGTTCTACTTCATGGAGAAGCTGCTGCATCACCGGACGGGCGGCGATGGTTTCCCCGGAAACAATCTCACGGTAAATATTTCCGATAATGAGTTTTTTCTGCCTGGCGAGGGAAAGAAGGGTTTGTTCATGGCGCGCAAGGGTTTCGCCGTCGCCGTGCTGCTCGGCTTCCAGATCCTTGCGTGACTTCCTTAAATAGATACAGTATGACATCATATCACGCTCCTTGTACAGTATATAAAAATAAGTATAAAAATAGCACCTTGCCAAAACAGGTGCAGGTGTGATATAATCCTTTTGGATTTTTGGGATTATATCACGTGCACTTGTACATGACATGGTTACCAAGGTGAAGGCCGTTCCTGTTGGCGCAGGGGCGGTTTTCGTTTATTACAGTAAATCAGAGATTTTAATAGTCAAATCATTAAAAATGTAAACCGGTATTTCATCATCGAAAGAATACAGGTTTGCATCTTCTTCGCCTTCAAATACATAGGTCTGGACAACTTTCTTCATGGGGTTTACGATCCAATATTCCCGGACTTTGGCAGTACGGTATTTGAATAATTTGATTGCACAATCTGTCCGGGTACTGCTTGGCGATACAATCTCTATGATCCAGTCTGGGGCTCCGTCACATCCACGGTCTGACAGCTTATCTTTATCACAAATAACAGAAATATCGGGCTCTACCCATATCTTATCATTCGCATTAAGATTCACTGCAAATGGGGCTGGATAAACTTCACAAGCGCCCTTGTTAGAATCAATGAATGAACCTATGGTCTGTGTTAATCGACTGACTAACTTCTGATGTATCCGATTCGGCGGCACCATGGCATACAGCTTCCCATCGATCAGCTCCGCACGCTGGCCGTCCGGAAGGTTCCAATAGTCTTCTGATGTGTAAACTTGTTTTTGTGGTAATGGCATGTAGTCACGTCCTTTCAATATTGTTTTGATTAACATTGATGTCGGAAAATTTTTCTAATAAAAGTTGCTTTAACCTGTCGTTTAAATTCTCTGGAAGTCCTAGAATTTTTAATATAGTACTTCTATTCATGACAATAGTTTTATAAGGATCGAGAATATAAATTAAATCTCTTAAAAAGTTAGATAATATGTAACGGTCATCTATTAGTATAAAACAAACAAGTATAACAGCAAATAGGTCGCTTTTTCCAAAGTTTTTGTTATATTCATCAGGTGACAACGCATTGCGTGATAATGTCAAGAGCTGTCTTTTAGGAAGAATAGGAAGACCTGTAACATTAAAGGTTCTATTCGAATGCGCAATTCGATTTCTATACTCACGCAGTAAAGAAAAAGCAATAGTTATAAATTCTTTTTTATCTGAAATCGAAATATCTGATTCAGGAATAAATTCTGTACACAAACGTGCTTTATCATCGTTTTTTAAAATACTGTACCATTTGATTGCTAAGCCAAAAGTAAGGTTTGTCATTAGTATCCAAGCAGGGATATGGTTTTTATCATTCGCATAATGAGCAACGCTCGGATTTATCCGGTTTGAAGTCAGGGTTTCTTTTATTCTAAGAAGAATATTATTTCGTCCATATGCACTTCGGCTATAATTACCCCGAAAAAGATAATCTTTTGGATTACAATTGGATAAGTCCTCAATATTGGTATAAACACCGTAATTTTCTGAGATAATATAGGATAATTTTGTTTTTAAATACCTTTCAACAAATAGAATATATTTTAAAATTATAGTATTTAAGTTGGTATCAATCATATGGAGGGTATATAAGTCATCAAATTTAGTTCCTTCAATAAAGTTATCAGTTCCAATCTGAGATAGAAAAGTATTTTTGTAACCGTTAATTATTGTATAATAAGACAATCCGCTTAACGCACGGCGTGTAAAATCTCTATTCTGGATTATGATATTTCTTGATTCCATAAGATCCATCTGCTCTTCATAGGTCAAAAAAGGTTTATCATAATCTGTTATATTCTCCACAATAGTCAAAGCCCCCTTACCAAATAATGGGAAGAGGGCTTCTCCAGTCACCTTGTGCGGCGACCATCTCTGTTCGAATCCATCTTACCATTAGAAAATTTATTTGTCAAGTAGACACCACATAACAAGTACTGTATAATGATGAAATTTACGCCAATTTTATAGGATCTCCTATTTGTATTTTACGGTTGAAATCTTTAATAGGAGAAATATCGTTATCATTGATATTTAAAGGAATAGGTTCTTTATTTTCATCAAACAACGGGGACAAGGATAAAATAGTTGCAACGGAGGTCATACTTGATTCAACAGTTTTTTTCTTCATCTTTCGACACACAGAATACTTCTTATTTACATCAGTAACTGTCAAAGTATCTTTTGTATATTCATACATGCATAAAAGAGAACCATCTACATCGTACAAGGGTTCTACCTGGGTATAAACCTTGATTTCATCTCCTTTTTTCAACTTTGCTTCACCAGCATTTACCACTAAAGTTTGAGTATCTAATATTCGTATTACATTACCTATATAATCAGGCCCATAATCATTTGTTTTAGTATCTTGTTCATTCATAGATTGCCTCCATATTATTCATATAAACTCCTTTCAATTTACGTTTACATTTCAATACTTTCCTACCACTTTACCCGTACAGACAATGTTATCATATTCAGAACTTGTTTTTGTGGTAATGACATAATCGTCCTCCTTTAGGCATACATTAACCGTCCTTTAGGCTCTGGAACTTCAAGCCCGCGTTCAATAGTAACTTCAATCCATTCTTTTATAATAACTTCTGCATTGGCGATCGCTTCCTCAACGGTCTTGCCATCAGCCATGCATCCTGGAAGTTCTGGAACTTCTACAATAAAGGCATTATCATCGTTTGACCAGTAAATAATACGTTCATACTTATACATGTGCGTACCTCCTATAATCTGATTTGATATTTCTGCAAAAAGTTCCGGATCTGCCTGACCTGATAAGGTTTCGCCATGTTGCTGTCAGGCTGGATGTTTATATTTTCTCTAAGGTTACCATAAGAATATATGAAATGATCCCCTTTTATGCGGCATTCAAAACCTAAAATATCAAGAAGTTTTTGCAAATCCCTAAATTTAGTGTTTTTGTCTTGTGTACCGCTTACTATTGATAGATATAGCTTTTCTATGGTTGACATAATGTATTATACTCCTTTTTATATAATCGCTGGTGCGGTTATAACTCAACTTTCCCGATCACTTTTCCGATCAGCCGAACCTTTTCATCTCCCGGAATATCATCATAATTCTTATTTCTGGATATCAGGCCATCTTCGCCAAGTTCTTTCAGGAAGCATTCATTCCCTATGGTGAAGATGCCTACATCGCCGTTCCTAAGGTATTCCACTTTCCGGACGTAGAGCTTTTCGCCGTCATGGTAATCTGGCTCCATGGATTCGCCGCTTACCCCAATGATAAAATCAGCGCCTTCCACATAAGGGGCCTTGATCGTGTCCGTTGGGATGTCATCGAAGTAAAAGCCGGTACCGGCGCAGGCAATTTTTCCGAGGTAGGGGTAGATGTGCGCGGTGGGGTCAGACGCCGGTTCTTTTTCCAGTGACTCCATGCGCTCGACTTCTTTTTGAAGTACTGTATCTACCATGTCTTTTCCGTGAGGGTCGAGGGAGCGATAAGGTTTTACCAATTTCTCCATTTCGTCTATAGTAGCTCGATTATCATGAAACTCTTTGACTTCATCTTGATATAAAAAATTAACATCTACACCGAGCGCATCAGCTATTTCACCCAATTTTGCGGCAGTAGGCTCTCTACTTTTTTCGTAACCAGTGACTGTTGTTTTGGCTACCCCAATAAGATTTCCTAATTGTTCTTGAGTAAGACCTCTTTTTTTACGAGCTTCTTTAATTCTATCGTGTAAAGACATGCGTGATACCTCCTTGTAATAGAAGAATATCATATTAGTATCAATAATTCAATATAAAAGTTTTCGAATCTCGAATATTTTTTAATTGTTTTACTTGACAATCTCTCAAAACGAGTTTATTATAAAATAAAAGTTTGAGAATTGAAGTCTGGAGGTGAAAAAATGAAAGCAAAAGATTATAATCTCGTACTTCCAATTAATATTGTGCGCATCATAAATGAAAAAGGAATGAAACAATGCGCAGTTGCAGAACGTGCGGGATATAGTAAACAACAGTTTAGCGATATGCTTAACGGAAGAAAAATCATTAAACCTTGTGATGCATATGCAATATCTGAAACTTTAGGAGTAACAATGAATGATTTATTTGAAATGAGGGGAGGTGATTAAGAGATGATGGATTTAAATAGGGTGAATACTTCTGAATTGGTGGAGGTGAGAAAGGATGGTAGTAATACAGCTTCCGTTGGAAAGAATGCTTGAAGAGGTAGTGAAAATGCAAAAACTTTCCGCTGAGATGATGGAATCAGCTATGAAAATGGGCGGTTTATCACAAATGAAGGTGAAAGAAGTGGATGACGCTGATATTAAAACCAGCGTCATAAAAGAGGATTAGATATCAATACCCTGCTCACGCAGAAGTTTTTGAAGTTCCGAATGGTATTTTTCAAGTAATTTTTCGGAATACGTCCTGAGCATTAAATGCGGGTTTATACAGTCACTATCAGTATCAGACCCGCGAAACATGAACTTAGAGTTTTCGCCGAGTTCATCTTCTATTTCTGTGAGAGCAGCATTGATAATTGATTCAAGTTTTATACTGTTCATAATTCGTCTCCTTTCTTTCGTACTCGGGCATGGCCGTGCCCTGTACTCAGATTATAGGAGAACAGGAAGAAATTTACAAGAAGTAAAGGATGAGGTGGTTAAAATCGAATGGATAAACATTACAAGAGGGATTGCAATAGTCCTATTGATAATGCTGTGGGGGCATTACTTCATAGACTGTAAAAAAAATCCACAAGACATTATCAATAATAAGCTATTGAGAATAGAAATGTGGATAATAACGGTTTTAGTTTGTTTAACAATAAATAAAATATCTATAGCGATTGTGCTGTAGCGGATTCGACTGGCTCAGTATTAGAATGTACTGGTTTTGTAGGACGAAATATGTTTAAGGATGTACTTGGCAGTTTGCGATAGCGGATATAGCTACAGGAACCATGGCGGATATTGCTTCACGTGTGACTTGAGAAATTAAATCTATAGAAAAAGATCCAATGTATCCGCCGACTGAAAGCGCCTTTTTCCATGCGGTTTTTGGACGTATAGATTCAATAGAGAGGAAGGTAGTATGAGATGCTGAAAAAGATTTATCAGGAGCTTGTAGTAATAAGAAAAGAACTACAAGCCATTCAGGGTGACTTGGAGCACATCAGAAAACATCCGTTTAATGTTGTGACGGGTTTTCCTCTTCCCCGTTCGCCCAAACATGATACTGACGAAGAAGGTCAAGGGCGGCCTGAATTGTGATAAGAGATTCAGGATTCACAGGAGCTTCGGGTTCTTTTGGTTTGATGCGTTCAATAAAATCATCAAAATCTTTCATGTAGTTTTTCTCCTTCCTTTAGTATTCGGCATTGGCAGATGCCTGTACATAAATTATAGGAGAAATGGAAGAAATTTGCAAGCAGATAGGAAGGAGGTGGTGTAGAGGTGGAAAAGATCAGAGGAGAAGAAAACGAACTGAAAAAGTTGGTTAAAAAAAAGGTGATTAATGTAGAAATTACAGGATATAGGGAATACATGAAAAAAATTGGAGAAATGAAAAGAGGACTTCAAGAGCTCAGAGATTTAATGGAGGAAGTCACTGAGCTCAAAAAGAAATTATGATTCTGATTGGATAAGTATTTCTAATCCACAATGAGGGCAAGTCACAGATTCGCCTATGTCATTGATGGAGATTTCAAAAGAGTTTTCACATTCTGGACAATCAACCTCAAAATGTTCGAGCTCGTTGGAAATATCGTCAAAAACAGAATCATCAAATTCAAAACCAGCCATTTTATTCTCCTTTCTTTTGTACTCGGGCATGGCAGTGCCCTGTACTTAAATTATAGGAGAACTGGAAGGGATTTACAAGCAGAAGAGAAGGAGGTGGTGTGAGGTGGGCGAAAAGATAAAGTGTTACTGTTGCGGAAACATGACGGATAAAGAAAAACAGTATTGCCAAATATGCGGAGCAGAGCTTCAGTATAACTGGATCGAAAAGCAGAACAAAAAAATAATCCACTGGTTATGGATTATTTTTGTAAGCATGATGACCTCTTTAATTACAGTGTACTTAGCCACAGGGTCAATAGGGTTGTAGCGATTGAAACAACTATAGGCGTAAAGATGGAGGTAAACAGGAAAGATATTATCTGTGTCCAGGAAAACTCATAAGGATGCAAAGCCTTTTCTGTTAAGATAACGCCGAAATGAGAACCGTTCAGCTTTGCGATTTCCAGATAGCCTTCACTGGAAAGATATCTAACAGTAGCATATATGGATTCAATCGGCTCTGGATGATTACGTTCCAGATAGCTATAAGTATAAACTCTGTTTTCAAAATCAGGGGATGTTGAACGAAGATAGCGGATAAATTTTTTGCTATGGCGATTTAACATAAGATTCTCCTTTCTTTGGTACTCGGCTCTGGAAGGAGCCTGTATCTAAAGTATAGGAGAACAGGAAGAAATTTGCAAGCAGATAGGAGGTGGTATAGAGGTGAATGCTGCTGGAAGGAAGGCACTTGGTTTTACATCAAACCTGGAAGACGAAGAAACGATAAGAAAAATTATAAAAATATTGTGTGAGGATGAATTAACAGTTGATCGCGCATCCCGCATACTGGCAGATGCGCTAAAGTTGTTACCTTTTTTAGGTAAATTAGTTATTGATTAGAAAGTCGTTTACAGACTCGTTTATGCGTAGTATGGGATCCGTATCAATCAATTAAGAGAAGTGGGTAGGGAGTGTAGATGTTGGAAGAGAAGAAAAAAGATGAACAAAAAATAGCAAGGGAAAAATTTTATTTCAAAGTTGCAAAAGAATGCTTGAAAGAAAAGACAAAAGAAATTAAGGAGTACCAGGGGAAAGTAATGAGAATAACCGTATTTATGGTCATTCTCACTATAGGAATTACAGAGTTATTTGAAGTAATCAAGAGCCTTCTGATTTACACCAACATCATCAATAATGTTGTCCGCATAAAGAATGGAGATGAATCCCATTGATTTTAAGGATTTTAAATCTTCCGCAAGCTCGGGAGAATTTGGGAATTTTTTGTATAAATCCGGCAAGATTATGGTATCAACTTCATGATTAGAAAGCTCAACTAAATACTTTAACAGTGCAGTATTCATGATTTTCCTCCTTTCTTTCGTACTCGGGCATGGCAGTGCCCTGTACTTAAATTATAGGAGAACAGGAAGAAATTCGCAAGCAGATAGGAAGGAGGTGTGAGAAAGTGGTTTCATCAATATTATTGTGGTGGATAGGAATGAAATTGAATGCAGAAGCCTGGTATTACATTGCTGTGGTAGCTAGAATTTTATGCGTAGTATGGAAGGCATATCTATCAGGAAAGCGTGACAGTTTTCGGCTTTGATCAAAAAGTATCCTTACAGATACGCCGTAAGGATACTAGAAAAAACTACTTTGAAATAAGAAAAAGATTAAGCAACAAGTACAACCAGTGATTCATATGGATTAATTAAGAAGATGGAGGTGGTGCAGATTGATTGTTGAAACTATGAAGCTGGGGGAGTGCACCTGCAAGATTGACGATTCAGCATATGCTGAAAAATCGGAAGAAGAAATTGAGCGGATAATCAACAATTTTTCGCAGTTTATTTTAGAGTGTATGCAAAAGAAGGAAACCGCCTGAGGGCGGTAGAAAGGACAAGCCTATGGATAAATACGACCGTGCATTTGCCAGGCACCAGCAGAAGAAACGGAAGCGGCGTACAGTGATCATTATCTGCGCCTGCAGCATTGCGCTGGGGTACGTGCTGGGGAACCTTTCCTGCCTGGCGCTGCTGATCTATTTTACAAGATAACAAGGAAGGAGGGCCAAAACCGTGAAAATTGAAATGAAGTCCTTAAACCTGCTGGGTCTGGTAGGCGAATGCATCAAAAAGCATAAAAAGGCTTTCGAGAACAGGAGGATGCGCTGGGATAAGGGAGACGTGACCGGGATCTGGCGGGATTCGGACGGCTCCGTGCGGGTAAGCTATGAAAACGGCCAGTGGTTCCACTACAGGGAAGAGGATGGGGATATTGTCTGGCATTAAAAATGAGCACTCAAAAACGGCGGCAACCGTTGAGCGCTCTGCTAAATCAGCAATTATATTTTAACCGAAAGTGAGGGCTTTGTAAATGGTAAAGATCAATGAAAATGAAGCAATATTATCAAAAGAGGATCTGACTGTGCTGATCGGCGCAGCTATGGCTTCAATTCTTGATTCCTATAACATGACCGAAAACCTGGAAACTCTGATCATGGAATGCGCCGCAGAAGCAAGCTGCAAAATAGAGGATCATATCTGGGGAGAGGAAAAAATACCAGAGGAAACGATGGACATGGCAAAGAGGATTACCAGGATATATGAAGGCATTGACCCGGTACACGGACCGGATCAAGCCTGGGAAGACAAGCAGGCGATCTGCAGCCTTCTTCTGGCAGCCCTGCAGAAGACACGTGCATGTCACGATCTTGTGGGGATGAAATATGAGCCCACGACAGTGACAGTGAAATTTGCCTGCGGAAGTCGCCAGATCAATGTGGAAGCGGATTCGGGCATCGCCATGATTTGTGACATCTTAAGGCAGCTGTTATAGGCGAGGGACATGGGATAAAAAGTGATGAACAAAGACATATAAGAATCTTACTCCATGAATATGCAGGCATGGATGGAAGGAGAACAGATGGCAGCAGGAACGTATGGAACATACAGGGGGATGGCATGGGTGCCGTGGATTCGGTGGGAGGACAATACGATCCAGTGCGCCCCTGCCGGTCTGGACACCATGGAGCAGGTCAAAGAGTACGCAGAGAGAAAATCCATTGAAAACGGGATGAAATATGTGATTCTCTGACGGATCGGAGAAGGCAGGATGGAAGCTGGAAGATCCGGAGAAATTTTCTTCCGGGATAGGATTCAATCCTGCATGGATGCAGCTTGAAAATAAAAAATAACACATCCATTCGCACTGGATGTGTTAAAAAATACCTTTCGGCCACACGGATATAAACACAATACCAGTATACATCCGTGGGGCCGGAAAGTCAAGAAAAATGGGGGATTTTTGCCCATTTTATCACTTGATAAAGATATTAAAAATAGGACGAGGATGTATGGGTACGGTAAGAAAAATATACAGGTTTGAAAAGTTTATCGAGATAGAGGAATACCATGACGGAAGGTATGGAGCTCCAGGAAAGAAACGGGAGAAAAAGAAAAAGCCTACACCGGAGCAGATGGAAAAAGTCAATCAGATGAACCGGGAGAAGAAGACCAGGTGGCGGATGCGGGAGTATTTCAAAGAGAATGATTATTTTACTACGCTGACTTACCGGAAGGAGGAACGCCCTCCGGATATGAAGCAGGCGAAGGAGGACTTCAAGAGGTTCATCCGGAAGATGAAAGACTGGTATCGGAAGAAGGGGTATGAGATCTTCTGGATCCGGAATATCGAACACGGAACAAAGGGAGGGTGGCATGTGCACCTGGTGATCAACCGGATTGAGGATACGGACATCCTGCTGACAA
>CAJSZT010000009.1:0-121760 GCA_910573785.1 Lachnospiraceae bacterium
GCGATGGCTGGTTCCTGTTTTCCATTTCCCATTCGGGTTTCACTCCTTTCGTTATATGATGTCTATCAGTATAGCAGGAATGGATGGGAAATGCACTACGCCATCTTTTGAGGCGCTTACAGTTTTATTGGTTTAGTCCTTTTTTGCGTTTATGGTTGTTCGTTCCAATATTTGATATTGGGATTTTTTCCCAAACAAAAAATGCCTTGCCGAAGCAAAGCATTCTTTCACATAAATTCAAGGTGTCCTTAACGGATCTAAAGTAAGATATGGTTTTTTTAAGAACCATTCAATTAAGTGTATCCTATCCTACGTTTTTCATCCGCAAGATCATATTCTCTATCTCAAGCTCTTTAATACGTTTGTTAGCTTCTTCCAAGTCTGTGTATGTTCTCTTGCCGATAGTTGGTTCTTGCTTGGAGTTATTTATGTAGTCTCTGATTTCTTGATTCTTGTAAATAAAGGATTTGGAGCATCCTGCATTAAGGGAAACCCTCTCCACTGTAAGAGGGATGCCTTTCTCTACCATATCATCAATTACAGATTTTGTATGAGCTATGAGCTTTTGTGACCTTTGAGTTGAGCTTTCACCAAGGATTTTGTGCTGAGGAGGTGTCATGTCTAGTTTTCGCCGTTTTCTCTTCTCCATTGGGATTATCTCCATATAACGTAGTTATAGAGCAATGCTCTTCTATAAGGATAGCTCTATTCTACAAGAAATGGTTGGAAAAGGGAAGATGGTTTTTGTGAAAAAGTGTGTCTATTCCTTATGTTTTCTATGTTTGTACCGTATGGACGGTGTGGACGTGGTAAGGATGGTTTGTTTAATTTCTTCAGTGTAGACGGTCTGGATGTGATTGAAAATATTCGGATTGTATGGTAGTATGGAGATACGAAAACAGAAGGGAAAGCAGGTGGGAAGATTGACAGTGACGGAACAGATAGACCAGAAACATCAGGAAGATTTACAGAGGCTAAGAGGCTTTCGCCTGCTTGATGATGATTTCCTCACCAAGTGTTTTGAGGGAGATACGGCAAGCATAGAACTGGTATTACGGATTGTGCTGGAAAAGCCGGATTTAAAGGTGCTGGATGTCCGCACCCAGGTATTTGTGGAGAACCTGCTGAACCGTTCGGTGAGGCTGGATATCCTGGCTACGGACAGCACAGGGGCGAAACTGAATGTGGAGGTACAGCGCTCCGACAAAGGAGCCGGGAGAAAAAGGGCAAGGTACAACAGCAGCATGATGGACGCAAACCTTTTGAAGAAAGGCGAGGGCTTCGACAAGCTGCCGGAAACGTGGGTAATCTTTATCACAGAGAATGACGTAATGGGAAAAGGGCTGCCACTCTATCCGATTGAGCGGTGCTTTTTAGGAACCGGGGAAAGATTTGAGGACGGTTCGCACATACTGTATGTAAATGGCGCTTACCGTGGAGATACGCCAATTGGGAAGTTAATGCATGACTTCTCCTGCACAGACGCAGTGGATATGTATTATGGGACACTGGCAGACAGGGTGAGATTTTTCAAAGAGAGCAAGGAGGGAATCGAGATTATGTGCCGGGCTATGGAAGATATGAGGAATCAGACATTGAAAGAGGGAATGAAAGAAGTTGCGCTCCGTATGTTGGCGGCTGGCAAATATGCTTTAGAGGAAATCGTTAATATTTCAGGGCTTTCTCTTGAAGAGGTCAAACAATTAAAAGCTGACAGGGGCGTATAAACAGAGTTGATAAGCCAGAAATCAAGGAGAAAGATTTCTGGCTTCATTTTTTAGTACAGTATTTAGTTTCATATAGCTTTTGATTGTTGGGTGCAGATAATTTTTGTTGGTTTTTAGGTTCTGATAAAGAAAAGGCATACGCTTTTTTGATGCGTATGCCTTCGTCAATTCTGCTTTAAATAACTGAGATGCCTTTTGATAAAATCAACAACATCCCGCTCCCATCGTCCGCTTTCATATTTGGTTTTCAAAGTAAGAAGATACTGAGCCGTTCGCGGTTCCCACCGCATGCCAGCTTGTTTTAGTCGTTTCTGTAAAACGATTTTGTTTCCACTTTCTATTGCACCGCTTCCACAGAAATATCCTTTCGCCTTATATTCGGGATAATTGATGTGGCCTCTATGCATGGAAATGTAGTGGTATAGATTGACGCAATTCGTATAGGTTTCATCGGGATCCAATTTTCTTAGAGCCTGATCCGTCAGCCCGTTTTCAAGCAGGTCAGACATCTCTTCTGCCCACGGAATGTATTTGTCTTCTTTCATTCCGAACTTGATTTTGGAAAAAGCGCGCACGTTTTCTTTCAAATGGTACAGGTCAAGAATGTGCTGCGCATCAGGGAACAGTTCTTCCGCCATATTTGCAATCCACGCCGCCCCATCACTGAGAACCACCGTTTCCTGATAGCTGCCGTAACCGTTCTCAACCGCGCACCGGTAGAGATGCCTGCCAAACTCGCTCGCGGCTCCAACATAGGAAACATACTCTCTTTTTTCTATCTGATGCTGGCGCTCCCCTTTTTTGTTCTTCCAATAATAAATGTGATCAGAGGAATAGACGACTCCAAGCTTATTCTCCCGCCATGTCGAGCCCTCCTCATTTTTGTGCCTTGTATTCAGCGCGGCACCGTCCGCTTCGATATAAAGGATCCCTTTCTTGTTATTTTTAAAATCCAGCATTCCGCTTTTCTGCTTTTGGAACAGACGATCCGTCTTCCTGCAGTCCTCCTCGAATATCACCCGGCCTATGCAATTCGTCACATGTCTAATCGTATCATCATTGATTTCCATGCCATAAGTATCCCGAATGACATTCTCGGCAGTTTGGTATGAACATTGGTTTTGAGCCCAATAGGCACATCGGAGCATAAGTGCTGGGGTCATTTTAAAAGGAAGCCTGGAAATCCCAAGCGCGTCATCCAGAGGGAAAACACTTTTCGCATGCGCGTTTTTCAGAAGTGCCTCCTTAGATTCCGGGGTTTCTGGAATCAGCATAGCCCTATCATAATGGAGAGGGCCATGAATTGTATAAATGAGCCGCTCTGCGCGCCTGTGAGTGCGCAATTTTATTCCTCTGGCTTGGAACTCCCTTTTTTTCTACGTATCAACTCCTTTTCATCAATGTTTCGGATAATTGTCTGAAGCATATCCGAATATAAAACATTGGTATCTCCTATTAACCGGCTCCAAAGTTCCTCAATTTCATAGATGGTTAAAAAACGATCTGGATCTTCCGTGCCGTTTTGTATCTTCTCTTCGAATTCTTTGACTAATCGGGAAAGTTCCCCAATCGTAACGGAGGATGGCGATTTGATATCTTCCATAAGAAACCTCCTTATATGACGATTCAATTATATCATTTATAAGGAGATTTGTAAACATATTTACCAACTATTTTTATCTGCACCCATTTTGGAGGTAAAAGTTGACAGTATTCTTTAAAACTATTATAATTAAACTCTGAGTTCAATTATAAGGAGGCAGACAATGGCACGGAGAAAAAAAGAGCCGAAAAGCGTACACCGGGAAAAAATTGCTTCCGCTGCGTCAGTATTGTTCTTGGAGAGAGGCATAGCGGCAACCTCTATGGACGATATAGCCAAAGCAGCCGGATACAGCAAAGCGACTTTATATGTGTATTTTGAGAACAAAGAGGAAATTGTTGGTATCTTAGTGCTGGACAGCATGAAAAAACTTTATTATTACATCGCTTCTGCATTGGAGCAGCAGCAAACCACAAAAGAACAATACAATTTCATTTGTCGTGGATTGGTTCAGTATCAGGAAGAATTTCCGTTTTACTTCAAAATGGTATTGGATAAAATCAATATTGATTTTGAGAGCCACGATTATCTTTCAGAGGAAAAAGAAACTTATCAAATAGGGGAAGAAATAAACGAAAAGATAAAGGAATTATTAATATCCGGCATAGATAAAGGCGATTTACGCAGCGATCTGAAAATCATGCCTACAATTTTTATTTTCTGGGGTATGTTGTCCGGGCTTATTCAGCTTGCAGAAAATAAAGAAGAATATATTAAAAAAGCAATGGGATTATCAAAAGCCCAGTTTTTAGAACATGGTTTTCATATGTTGTATTGTTCTATTGCAGATAGTGGAGAGTGATGAAGTGAGAATATCGAAAAAGAAAACAGTATTATTTGTTATCATGTTCCTTTTGCTTGTCGGTTTCGTTTTGGGAATCCTCTACCTTAAAAGTGTTTCGGACTATAAACAGGCAGTAAGGGAAACCACCTTTGAAGATATAAATATTTCTGATATTCCTGACGGAGTTTATGTTGGTGAATATGACGTGGATTTTATATATGCCAAAGTGGAAGTTACCGTGCAAAATGGAGAAATCACAAATATTAACATTTTGGAGCACAGGCATGAACGTGGAAAGACTGCAGAAGTTATCACTGACAGTATAGTTGATGAACAGAAAATAGATGTAGACGCAATATCAGGCGCAACAAATTCAAGCACTGTCATAAAAAAAGCGGTTGAGAACGCTCTGAAAAGCAGGAAATTGACCACTTTTTGACTTATTTGCAGTATCATATTCTGGGAGAGGAGGCTGCTATGGCATACAAAATACTCATTGTTGATGATGAAAAAATGCTGACAGAGTTATTGTCAAGTCACTTACAGAAGTGTGGATATGAGGCTTTTGTAGCGGAAAATGCACAACAGACAATATCCATGCTGAATGTCTATCCGGATTTGATTCTGCTTGACATCAATATGCCGGAAATAGACGGACTGGAGTTATGCAAAATGATCCGCCAGAATGTCGTCTGCCCCATTTTGTTTTTGACAGCCCGGATTACGGAACAGGACAAAATAATCGGCTTGCAGGTTGGCGGTGATGATTACATAACCAAGCCGTTCAGCTTGAAAGAGTTGACTGCAAGAGTGGCGGCTCACCTGCGAAGGGATGAACGAAGCAAGTGTACGCCTAAAATCGTTTCTTCTCAGGGCTTGATCGTAAATCTTGCGGAACGTACTTGTTTTTATGGGGAAAAGCCGCTGAACCTGTCAAACCGTGAGTTTGACATTGTGGAGTTTCTGATGCGTAACGCCAATCAGATATTCGACAGGGAACGGATCTATGAAGCCGTGTGGGGGCTGAATGCCGAAGGAGATAGTGGAGTCATAAAAGAGCATATCCGAAAGATCAGGAATAAACTGAAGGAAGCTACGGGCAGGGAATACATCGAAACAGTCTGGGGGATGGGTTACAGATGGAAAAAATGAGGAAACCCGGATCAATGAAAAGAGATTTTATCTGTGCGGTAGCTGCTACAATGTTTCTTGTTTTTGCGGCATCTGTCCTGACGATTTATGGATGCTACCGTATACAGAAAGTGATACTTCCCGATTCTCAGGAGGTCTGGCTAAATACCCGGACGGTCACAGCGGACGGGAGGGTATTAGAGGGAAGGCAGAGGGTTATCCTTGACGAACCTGCCCAGGTGGATATGCTCGTTCCTACCGGAGTGGATGTGGCTCTGGAGAATACGGAATTCATAATAGAGAAAATCGAGTCCGGCTTCGTGGCGCTTCGCCCAAAGCAAAAGTTTGTATACAGAATGGCAGGCATTTCTATGGTGCTGTTTCCTTTTGTCTATTCCATTACAGGTATCATGCTGTGCGCATGGTGGTTTTATAGGAAAGAACTGTCACCGCCCATTCAGGTTCTTGCCGACGCGACAAAACATATCCGGGAGCAAGACCTTGATTTTATGGTTGATTATAGCAGGAATGATGAATTAGGAAGGCTCTGCACCGCTTTTGAAGAAATGCGGCAGGCGCTCTATGATAACAACCGTCAGCTATGGAACATGATTGAGCAGCGCAGAATCCTGCAGGCATCAGTGGCACATGACCTCAGAAATCCCATTGCGATTGTTGAGGGATATGTGGAATATATGCAGCAATGCCTGGCAGATGGAAATCTGAATGACGAAGAATTGCGGCATACACTGTCTAACCTTGCGGTAACGGCAAAACGGCTTGAACATTATACAGATTATATCCGTGACCTGAATGCCATTGAAGAAACGGAAACAAAGTATTCCGTAGTTCAGTTACCGGACTTTTTAAGAAGAGCTACGGAAAGCCTTTCGTTTCTTGCAGAACAACATAGCCTGGAGATTGCATACCATTCTGCCATATCCGAATGTCAGGTGAAATTAGACGAGCAGATCTTTTACCGTATTGTCGAGAATATCTTTTCTAATGCCATTCGATATGCCAAAAGCAAGGTGAATTTTGGGTACTCCCTTACCGATGGTATGCTTATGATAACCATATCAGACGATGGCAAAGGTTTTTCAAGGGCAATGCTCCGTAAAAAGAACACCTTTCTTTATTCTGAGGATAAAACGGGAGAGCATATGGGCCTGGGATTGGCTACAAGCCGTGTCCTTAGCCAGAAACACGGCGGAAGTATAGAACTTTCAAATATTGCTCCTAGTGGAGCTTGTGTAACAATTAAACTTGCAGTCCACAAAATGGCGGCAGGATAATTCTGTCGCTTTTCTGGTTTCTAATTAGGGCAATTTCTATTAAGATAATTTTAAAAAGTTATGTTATATTAAATAGGGAAAGGAGTGTCATATATGAACAATAATACAGTTGTAGAAAAAATAGTAGACTATATAGAAACGCACATTAACGAGGATTTGTCGCTTGATAAAATAGCAAATGCATTAAATTATTCAAAATTCTATATAGCCAGAATTTTTACTGAAGAAACAAAATGTACGGTTTATAAATACATACAGGGGCGTAGGCTGACTTTGGCTGCTCAAAAACTTGTAGAAACAGAGCAGCCCATTGTTGAAATTGCTTATGAAGCATATTATGATTCACAGCAAGCATTCACACTAGCTTTTAAACAGCTATATGAATGCACGCCTAATATTTATCGAAAAAATGGTGTGTTCTATCCTAAACAATCGAAGATATGCATGATGGGTTCGTTTAATGGATACTCATTTATGTATTATTTAGCAGGAGGTAAATTGGCAGCATGAGTACAATTCCGTATGTTATTGAACAGACAAGCCGAGGAGAACGAAGTTATGATATTTTTTCAAGACTATTGTCCGATAGAATTGTTTTTTTAGGAGAAGAAGTAAGTGATGTTTCAGCAAGTTTGATTATTGCGCAAATGCTGTTTTTAGAATCCCAAGACCCAGGAAAAGACATTCAATTATATATAAATAGTCCAGGCGGTTCTGTTTCGGCGGGTTTTGCTATTTATGACACAATGCAATATGTCAAATGTGATGTATCAACAATATGTATAGGTCTTGCCGCAAGTTTTGGAGCCTTTTTATTGGCAGGAGGTACAAAGGGAAAACGTCTTGCTTTGCCTAATGCAGAAATTATGATACATCAACCTGCCATTCATGGAAATGGAATTCAGGGACAGGCAACCGATATAAAAATTACATCTGACCATATACAAAAAAGTAAAAAACGATTAAACACCATTTTATCAGAAAATACAGGAAAAAGTATTGATGAAGTTGCTATTGCAACCGAACGTGATAATTATATGACAGCAAAAGAAGCAATGGATTTTGGCCTGATTGATAAAATAGTAAAGAAGCGTTGATTTTGCTCGTAACGCTGCTTGAAAAGAAGTGGCTCAATTTTCATTTGCATGGGAGAACAAATACCTTATCAAAGAGCCAGATATATAGATGCAGAGCCAACAAACTTGTGAGAAATTACAGTTTGTTGGCTATTTTTATGCAATTTATTGCAATGAAAATGCGACTGCGGATTAGCATCCAACCGTACAGGTGGAATTTTTTCTATTCCTTGACCACATTTTGACTTTTGGTTTTTATAATGAAAGTCGAATCAAAAACAAGTAGGAGGATGGACGATGCGAAAGCGATTCTTATCATTAGCTATGATTCTTGTTTTGCCTTTTGCTGTGGCGGCCTGTGGAAATTATACTTTATCGGACAGCGAAAACTGTCCGACCGCCCGTAAGGGCATGAATTCAGGGGCACCCGAAGGGTATAACATTGCGGACGAGAATGCCCCGCCGCAAAACGTAGAAGAAGACCCATTCGCCGGGGCGCAGGAGGACGGAGATTTAGGGTTTCTCAGCCATGGGGAAGTCGGTCCCGCCAGAGCGGATGACCAGAGTGTTTTGCCTTATGAGTATCATGGCGGAGAATTTGTCCTTGACTATCAGTTTTCATCAGAGGGGAAATTGGACAGCATTGGCTTCCTGCTTTTTTTGGACGGAAAGCCGCAAGCCTACAAGGTGAACGATACGGGGGCGGAATACGAGTATCTCCACTGCTTCCGGACATCAGAAAAGCATGAAGAGAAATTTTCCTTTGTGTTCACACCGGACACAGGGAAAAAAGGCGATACCCTGAATATGACGGTCGTGAGCGTCACCAGGCCCGATTTCCAGCCTGATATGAAAGAAACCTCAAGCTATGGCTGGTATCATCAGAGTTTTGAAAGGGTACTGAAACTGCATTTTAATGAGGATGCTCCGGAAAATGACAGCATTAATGGAGAAAGTATAACTGCTTTTCGTGATGTCAGCATTTCAGAGGAAAAAGTCACTTCCTCTTTTATTGAGAATGAGCTTGTGAAAGCAGGATGGGATGGCGTTACGATGGATACCATGGATAACAGTGTTTATTGGACGATGACCCATGATGGCGAGGTGGTGTATGACAATATCAACCTTACCGGGAAAGATACGCTTACCGTGTGCTACACCCTTTGTGGAACGCCAGGCGCAAGATATGGCATATCATTTTTCTTAAACCATAAGCCCATATCTTTTGATGGAGTGGTTTCCTGTGATGTCACATTAAGCAAAGGAAATGTGTGGATTATTGAGGCAACCATAGATACCGCTAAGCTGGATGGCTTTAATACCTTTTATGCGACAGCCGTTGCGGCGGACGGAAATTCAGTTACAAGTAAAACAGGTTCAATTTTATTATACAAGAAGGACTGAAAATGAAAACAAAATGGATGTGTATGATACTTATGCTTGCTTTGGCGCTTCATCTGTCGGCCTGCGGGGATAGACAGGAGAATGGGAACAGCTCTGAAAATGGAGCCATAAACATGGAACCGCAATCCGTAGAAGATGATTCATCGGAAAATACCGGAAATGAAAGCAGCGAAATGAACGTGATTGATCTGCAGGATAACGGCACAGATAAAAATATTATGGCGGTCAGCACGGTTAAGGATTCCGCTTTTTCAGGAAAGGTCAGCGGCTGCTATTATGCTGATGGAAGCCGGATTATCGTTGCGGCGGATCAGCTTTATCTTTACGATATGGGGAAAGGCGAAACAATCGCAAGTGTGGATATTTTCATGGAAGATTTATGCGTACAGACTTTTACAGACGGCTACTTTGTTGTGGGCCAGGGAAAGGCTGGCGGCGGAGGCGGCAACGGTTCATTTGCTGCATCAGAAAGCGGCGGCATCAATGGATACATACTGAATAAGGACTTTGCTATTCAGGATACCATTTCCTTTAGCGGATTATTAAGTGACGATTTTACCTCGCAGATCACAGGGATCACTATTTCACAGGACGGAAAACAGGTTGCTTTCGGCGGACTTCAGGGGCTTTACCTTTATGATGTTTCTTCCCGGAAGGTTCGTACCATTCTGAACTATTCCGAAGAAGGCACGGCAGGTAATATGCAGATTGCAACCATGGACAGCCTTACCTTTACGGGGAACAGCGCTTTAGTCTATGTAGGCATGGCTACAGATACCTCCATTGGCGGGGACGGGGTCAGTGTTTATGGTACAGTATCCACAGACAGCGCAAATTTCACGATTACCAAAAAGGGGGATTACAAAGTAGAAACGGAAGAGGTGCAAAAGGGCGGAAACCTGCTTATTATGCCCCAGAGTTTTGACAAAAATAATGGAACCCTGCTGATGCTTGATACCATATCCAATACAGAAAATACGATGTCGTTCTCAAGCCGCAGTGAGGGAAAAGACGGTGTTTACTGCTCCGGGCAGGGAAAATATGTGGCTACTGCTATTTTGGAGGAAAGCAGTGTTACAATCAACATTTATGATACGGCATCGGGAAAAAGTATCCATACGGAAACCGTTCAGGACAGCAACAGTACCTATTTTCTGCGTGTTCCACAGATTTTGATTTTGGATGAATCCGGCATCTGTATCGTTGTGCTTGGACGGGGTATTGACGAGGTAAGCACATTGATAACAACCTTTGGCTTTGCGAGGTGATTGCCTATGAAAATATCATTGCAAAATGTTTCAAAGCAGTATAAGGGCAAGTATGCCCTGAAAGATTTCACCACGGAGCTTACGGAGGGCGTCTATGGGCTTTTGGGCGCTAACGGCGCGGGAAAGACGACACTGATCAATATATTTGTGGGTATTTTGGGAAGCGATGGCGGAACGGTTTTGATTGACGGACAGGATGCAGGAACATTGGGTAAGGACTTCCTGTCAAAAATCGGATATATGCCGCAATATCCTTTTTTCTACCGGGATTTTACAGTGATGGATTTTCTGCTGTATATGTGTGCGCTGAAAGGAATCCCTGACGAACAGGGAAAAAAACGGGCTTTGGAGCTTCTGAGCATTGTCAATCTTTCAAATGCTAAAGAGAAAAAGATTGGCGCTCTTTCCGGCGGTATGCGGCAGAGGGTCGGCATTGTCCAGGCGATGCTGGGCGATCCTGAAATTCTCATTTTGGATGAGCCGACAGCAGGGCTTGATCCCAGTGAACGTATCCGCTTCCGCAACCTGATCTCAAAATTCGCGCGGGGGCGGACAATTTTGCTGGCCACCCATATCGTTTCCGATGTGGAGTGTATCGCAAAGGAGATTATGATCTTAAAGGAAGGCTCCTTAATAACCCAGGGAACTACCGACACATTAGAACAGAATATCTATGGGAAAGTGTGGGAGGTGACAGTAAACGGGGAAGACGCTGCCAGACTTGGAAGCAAATATTATGTCAGCAATATGAAACAGCAGGGGGAACGCTTTTTAGTAAGAATCGTAAGCGATATGCTGCCTGCTTCAGACGCGGTAAAGGTTTCCCCTAACCTGGAAGATGTATTTCTATATTACTTCCGTGGGCAATGAGTTAAGGGAGAGATAACATGACGCGCTTAATCAAATATGAATTTTACAAATTATTCTGCAAGCGGTCAATACTTGTTGTACTCATCTTGTTCAGTGTAATAAACCTGTTCAAAATAAACAGCGAATTCCATTCGTATTCCTACCTGGCGGATGGAAATGACAGCCGCAGTTGGAACAGCGTGTATTGGCAGCTTTATGAGGATTACAGAGGGGAGATCACTGCTGAAAAAATCAATCATCTTCTTTCCATATATCAGCCGTTAGCAGACGCTACGGCTGATATGACAGCAAGCACAGCCAAAGACAATCCGGATATGATGACGGGAAATATATACAGTGACCGGAATATCCTGGAAAAATACTATGTAGAGCCTATGGAATATTTCTACCATTATCGGACTTATGCGTTTCAAGTGGCAGAGAGGGCAAAGAAAAATGCCGCTGTTTACAAAGAACGGGGGCAGACTGTAGAAGCGCGTAAAAACAGTGTGATCTATCACCTTTATTCTGGGCGAAGCATAAAAGCCTTTGCCTATGAGGAAATGTATAACTATTATCTGAACTATGATTTTTCGGGCATATTGGTTTTATTTCTGTGTCTGTACGGGGTTGTCAGCACCTTTGTCTGCGAAAAGGAAACACAGATGGATATGCTGCTGCTGACAAATCCGGGCGGCGGTAAAAAGACCACATTTGCTAAAATTACCGCGGCTTCTTTGTTTGTGCTCAGTGTGGCCATATGGTTTTCTGTTGTGGATTATATTGGCTTTGTGTATTTCTTCGGAACGGCGGAAGGAGGAAATCTTCCGCTGTATGCTGTCAGCAATTTCAGCACGGCTGCGGTAAACTGTAATTTATGGCAATATGCGATTCTGTCCGCAGTGATAAGGGCAGTCGGCGTATGGACAATGAGCATGGTGTTTCTATTGATTTCCATGTTTGGGCGTAATGCCCTTGTTCCGTTTGTCGCTGATTTCGGAGCAGCTCTGTGTTTCATTATTACAGGCGCGTCACAGAGCTGTTTCAGTAATACCTGGCTCAAAATCATAAACCCGTATTCGCTGCTTGCTAACCGCATACTATTTGGCAAGACCGAGTTTATTGGTTTTGCAGGATATCCGGTACAGAGTTTCCAGGCAGCAATTATTTTTGCCATAACCGTAGGGGTGGTTTCCATAACGGCAATGATGATGCTTTCTAAAAGGAACTCTTATTGCCGGGAAAGGAGGATAAAATGTCTGGATTTATGTACGAAGTAAAAAAGATTATGCTCTGGCAAAGGGGGTTGTTCTATATGGCCCTTGTCCTGCTCTTTGGCACAGTCTGGCTCGCCTTGTCCGACAACCCTGTAGACATAGCGATGGAGCGGTATAAAAATGAATATGAATGGTATCTGGAAAAGGTAAACGGATACTGCACCGAGGAATCTTCCCTTTATCTGGAGCAGGAGGCGGAGAGGATTGCAAAAGCGAAGGAGAGGCAGAACAGCCTTTTGGAGAACTACTATGACGGGAAGATCAGTGAAAGTGAATATAAAAAAGAGAGCCGGGAAATAGAGAAGGTTCTGGAGCGTCAAAATGGATTTGAGGTTATCTTTCAGCAATATCTCTATATCTGCGAAAATGCGGGGAACCGCTGTTTTCTCCAGACAAACGGATGGATGGGGCTTCTTGGCAAAGGTACGCTTAATTTCATTCTCTTCCTTGGCATTTTGCTGATTGTTACGCCTGTTTTCTGTTCTGAGTACAGCTGCCAGATGGACACCCTGATCCTGACTGCAAGGGAGGGGCGAAAAAGCGCTCTGTATAAGCTGCTCATTATGATTGCGGTTGTCCTTTTCCTGTCACTTTGCATTTCGCTTATTGAATACGGATTTTACAGGTTCAAATACGGACTGCCAGATGGGGATTATCCGATTCAGAGCATTCGTTACTTTGCAGACAGCAGCAAGGGTATGTCGCTGTTGGAGGGATATGTATCTATAGGGTTGCTCCGGATGTTTGGCGGTGTGTTTCTTACGATACTCCTGATGTTCATTTCCGTTTTGGCAAAAAAGTATGCGGTCACCCTGCTTACAGGCGCGGTGTCCGTGATTATTCCCTATATAGGCTTATCGAAAACCAGCATTTACCGTCTGCCTCTGCCTCTGCCGTTTCTGCTTGGAACAGACTTTTTTGCAGGGGATATTGTTATGAGCGATGCCCTGACGGGTGATGAGAAAATTATTTTTGCGGAGGTTGGCACGGTTACGCTTTTGACATTGCTCTTTGTATCCGTGATTTTGTGTACTTTGGCCGTTGCCTGGATTTTACGGCGTAATTCTAACAGATGGCTGATGAGATCAGGGCAAAAGAAGCGTGGGGCGGCTTTCGTTGTCATGTTTGGTCTGGCATTGGCAGTGACGGGATGTTCAGGCCGTGGAAAAACGGGAAGCGTTGTCTATAATTCATCGGCAGGCTACAGCGTGCCCTTTGGGTATGACTGTATGGGATATGAAATTATACAGGATGCAGGGAATTTTGATTATTCTCTAAAAAATACTTCCACGGGGGAAACATATCCTTTAGCACGTTCCCCTATGTTTGGGGTATTTTCTGATGAAGAAGAAATACGTGCGCTTTATGTGTGTCCGCCATATCTGTATTACACCACATCGGTTATGGAAAGCTATATCAACCGGGTGGGAAACTATAACAGCAATGTAACGATAGTGTCGGTTGTAGAGTTGAATCTGAATACCTTTGAGGAAAAAACAATCTTTGAGCAGATGACTAATTCCGGGCGTTCTCTTTTGGGCATTGACTATGAAATGGGGGATAAATGGAAGTTTCTGGATTTTCACCACGCTTTTTTCCTGAATGACGATAACCTGTTTTTCATTGGCAATGATGGCATAACAAAAGTAAACCGGTATACCAGAAAAACTGTAAAGCTCGATATTCCTGTAAACGGAAATATTTCATTCGATGGGGAAAGCATCTTTTACAAAAATGAACAGGGGGTTTTAACAAGATATGACGTTTCCAGTAATGAAACTTACACTTATGAAAATATAGTTGCATATGATTTCTGCATGGATGAGCAGTCAATCTATTATATTTCCAGGACGGACGGCGGATGTCTGTATTCCTGCGGCAAGGACGGGAATAACAAGGAATTGATCAGTCATATACCTGCAATGTCTGTTACCTGTGATACAGGCAATATTTATGTATTATCAAAAGAAAGTGGTGAGGAAATCGCTTTACCAAAAAGCCATTGATTCCAGATTGAGGAACAAATACGGCAATGAACAGGAAACAATACGGAAAGAGGAAATATGCATAATGTTGGTTCTCACATAAAGCGGGATAAAAGGGACAGATTTTTTCAGTGTTGCACCGTCCGAAAGTATCATATATAATGATGTACGGAGATTATACAAGCAGGAGGATTTGGTTATGCCGCTTTCGTTTCGGTTGTTTTCAGTGGGGTTCTCACTGGTCTGCTTCGGGGTGGGGCTGTATGCTCTGGCATCCGGGATTTTAGGGAAAAAGATGAAAATACTTCCCTGTCTGATCTATACCATTTATTATCTGCTGGGAAATGCTTTGATTCTCGCAGGCATAGTCGGTGCTTATGTGCTGGCTGATGCGTACGAGTATGAAAAGGTGTTCAGTTTTTTCAACGGCACGATTGGGAATCTGCTGCATTCGATCGTGCTGGCGCTTGTATTGCGCCGTTTTTTGGGGACGGATTTCTGGCAGGGGCTGGCCGCTGCGTTTCTGGGAGATTTTATTGCCTATACGGCAAATTCTGTGCTGCAGGAAGCGGCAGCTTATTACAGCCCGACATTTGGAGGAATGTATCTGTATACGTTTATTACGATTTTTATTCCGTACCTGGCAGTGCTGCCGATCGCCGCGGCTGTTGTGTGGATACTGAGAAAAAGCAGCTTCTACCGGTATTTTTCACATTTATTTTCCAGAAGATCATGGGCGGCGGGAACGCTTCTTTTCAGCTTCCTTCTGATGTGTGTCTGGCAGGTATTGGACTGGCTGTATCCGGATACTGCGCCGGGCGTGGGTTATAGCATATTCTTTTTTGCGCTCATTGTAGTTGCCCTGTTCTGGGTGCAGTTCCTGGCCATGTATGCCGCGGGACAGGATAAGATCCGGGCGCAGGAGGAAACGATCGCACAGAATCAGGCACATATGGAGCTCCTGGAGGAGCTGCAGCAGGAGATACGCGCTTTCCGCCATGATTTTACGAATCTGTTTTCCGGTCTGACCCTGCAGGCGCAGGAAGGTGATCTTGCGGGGATTCAGGAGTTTATGAGAAAGACCAGCAGCTATTTCGATGAAAAGCTGGGGCAGGAGATCCAGCAGATGGACGGGCTGAATCATATCACGCTCTATCCTCTGCGCAGCCTGTTGACCGCAAAGCTGGCGGATATGCGGAAAAGAGAGATCCATTCCGCGCTTGAGGTGCTCTATCCGGTGGACAGCAAGGTCGTGATGGAAACGGAGGATCTGCTCCGGAGCCTGGGAATCCTGATCGACAACGCAATGGAGGCGGCGCCTCAAACGGCCGGAACGGTGCGGATCGTTCTGCTTCAGGAAGAAAAAGAACTGTATATCGCAGTTGCAAATAATTATGATCAGGCGCCGGAGCTGTCCGCGCTCTCCCGGAAGGGCTATACTACAAAGGGAAAAGGCCGGGGGACAGGGCTTACAAGCTATCGGCGGATCGTGTCCAGATGTAAGGGCTGTGTTGCGAGAACCTACTTAAAGGACGGTTATTTTGTGCAGGAGCTGAGACTTCCGGCGGCGTAGGAGGAGACAAATGATCCCAATTTATATATGTGATGATGAAAAGCCGGTGGCCGACCGGCTGGAACACATCATTTCGAACCAGATCACCATATTGAACGGGGATATGGGACCTGTCCGCATAGCAGATACACCGGAAAAATTATTGGAACTGCAGACAGGAGATACCATACCGGCGGTATACTTCCTTGACATTGATTTTCCGGGCAGGATGAGCGGGCTGGAGCTGGCGCAGAAGCTGAGGCTTCACGATCCGCGGGGGTTTATTGTATTTATTACGGCGCATCATGATCTGGCTTTTGAAACCTTCCGTCTGCGGCTGGAAGCTCTGGATTATATCGTAAAAGGTGATGACAGCGCAATGGCCGTCCGGGTAAGAGAATGCCTGGAAAGCGTACAGCAGCGGCTTGCCAGTGAACAGCCTAAAAATGGCAGATACTGTACGATCCGGCTGTTTGATACCATCCGGCACATCCCGGTAGACACGATCCTTTACTTCGAGGCGCTGGGATTTAAGCACACACTCTGCCTGCATCTGGATAACGAACTGCTGGAATTTAACAGCAGCCTGGAGCATTTTGCAGAAGAAATGGGTGAGGATTTCTGGCGGTGCCACAGAGGGTTTCTGGTAAACCGCAGCCGGATCCGGACTGTGGATCTGAAACGTCAGACGGTCATTCTGGACAATGGAGAAGAATGCCCCCTGTCCAGAAGAGCCAAAACAGAGTATAATGCACAGAGAAAACAGGACGCAAAATAGGAATGTGACCGCTTAAGCTACATGCCGCATCCTGACCAATGACCGCTCATGAAGCCAAACGGACAATTCGCGTAAAAAATGAACAAATGGACCTTCTGTCTGTTATAGTAATTTCAAGATAACAAAACAACAGGAGGTATTCATTATGAAAACAAAATCAATCTTATCCAACCACGTGGTAATGCTGACGGCTCTTTTCCTTGCCTTTATGGGATATTTCCTTTCTATTTACAGAGGAAATACGAATATTGCATCTAATTATTCCGGACTGATCATAGCTGCAAGCTGTCTGTATTCCGGAAACCCCATCTTCGGAGGCGAGCTGCCGGAAAACAGAGTCCTTCGCCTGCTGGCACGTCTCAATGGTCTTTTGCTGGTTGTCTGGTTTGTGATCATTATTGCACAGCTCTTCTTATAGAGGAGGATGCACTGATGGATCATCACAGTGAAGATTTTGAAAGGATGAAAGCCGATTTACATGAAAAAGGCTATCAAGTATTTTACAGATAGACAAAAGGTAGCGTTTTTGGTATTTTGCCCACGGAAAAATCAGTGAATGTGCATTAGGGCTATGAGGAATGGAGGGGAGAAACCAATGGGGCAGATTGTTACAATGAATCCGATCGCGCATATCCGCGGCAGTTTCCCGGAAAAGTTCGGGATCCCGCGGCAGGGAGGGCTGGCGGATACAAAGGCAAAGATCATATTTGAGCCGGAATACCGTGCGGCGGAAGCCTTCCGGGGGCTGGAGGAATATTCACATATCTGGCTTTTATGGGTGTTTTCGGAAAGTGCGGGCAGACCGTGGTCGCCGACCGTACGGCCGCCGCGCCTGGGCGGGAATCTCCGCAAGGGGGTATTTGCCACCCGATCTCCCTTCCGGCCAAATCCCATCGGTCTCTCCTGTGTCCAGTTGGAAAAAGTGGAGCTGGATACCCCGGAAGGGCCGGTGCTGCATGTGCTGGGAGCAGATCTGCTGGATGGAACTCCAATACTGGATATCAAGCCATATCTGCCTTATGCGGACAGCTATCCGGAGGCGGCGGGAGGCTTTGCGGACAGGGTAAAGGAGTATGAGCTGGAAGTGGATTTCCCGGAGGAACTGAGAGCAGATGTGGCGGAGGAAGAGCGCCGTATCATCTGCCAGCTTCTGGCACAGGACCCAAGGCCCTCGTACCAGCAGGATCCGAAAAGGGTGTACGGGATGCGGTATGCGGACATGGAAGTGAAATTTACTGTAGAGGATCAAACCGTACATGTTGTGAAGATTATAAGGATGTCAGAAAGCTGCTAATCCGAAATCTCAATTTTATTGCAATAAATTGCATAAAACTGAGATTTCAAATCGCAACCGCACAGCTGGAAAATTTTTATCAAATAGCCCGGCGGATGTTTTATGAAAGGAAGAACAAATCATAAGACATCTGCCGGGCTGTTTCATTTTACAGGACAAGATCCGCGATAAATGTGATCGCCGGGATCGTGAATACAGACAGGACCGTGCTGAATGAGAAAATCTCGGAGGCATAGGTATAATTGCGTTCAAACCGGATGGCCATCATGGTCAGGGTCGTTGCGGTAGGGCAGGCGGCAGCCACCAGTGTGGTATATGCCACATCCCGGTCAACCGGAATGAGTGCCAAAAATACAAGCACGGCAAGCGGCATCACGACCAGCTTCATGAAGCTGATCCAGTAAGTGCGGATGTGGAAAAATATCTTTTTCAGATCTGCCTGGGCAACGGAAAAACCGGCGATCATCATGGCCAGCGGGGTATTCATGTCCGCGATATAGTACATGGAATCGATCAGCGGAGAAGGAATACGGATCTGCAGAAAGAACAGGATCACTCCGATGACCGTGCAGACCACGATCGGGGCAAGAAGCCCTTCCTTTAGACGCTTTGCCGAGAACTTCCCGTTCAGCAGGATCAGGCCGTGGGTCCAGGTCAGGATATTGAATACGGTCATATACGCGGTCAAAAGAAACACACCCTTGCTGCCAAGGACACTGTTGATCAGAGGAATCCCGATAAAGCCGCAGTTGGAATATGCGGCGGCAAAGCGTTCCAATGCATACTCCGGATTCTTTTTTTCAGGAACCAGAAAATGGGCAATAAAAAAGCCGATCACATGCGCGATCACAGCAACAGCAAATGCGGCAAGGAGTCCGCGCACCAGACCAGGGTCGTAATCCGTCTGGAATACGGTGATGATCAGGCAGGGATTGACCACCATCAGTAGAAGGTTGGAAAAATTCCGGTTTCCTTCCTGGTTGATGATATGCAGGCGGTAACAGAGGAACGCAAGGATCATAATGAACAGCATTTTGATCAGTTGATTCATAATCAGGATAAACATGGATAAAATCCTTTCTCTACGGTAGTTCCCTGCAGCAGCCGATCTAGTACAGCATTGCATCATTAACGGTGAAGACTGCACCTGATATTTATGCAACGCTGTACTGGCACACATGTATACAACAGGGATGTGGCTGCTGCGGGGAGATGATCATGAAAACAGGGATGCAACCAGTTCACTGACCAGTTTCCCGTCAGCCTTTCCCTTTACCCTCGGCATCAGCTCCTTCATGATCCGGCCTTTGTCCTTTGCGGTCGGAGCATCGATTCCAAGAGCGGATAACACCTCCTGGATGACAGCCTTGATCTCCTCAGTATCCATCATCTTCGGCGCATATTCTTCCAATACGGAGAGACGCTTCGTACATTCCTCAATAATATCCGTGCGGTCCGCCGGAGTGGTATCCAGTGTTTCCTTTGTCTGCTTGATCTCCTTTAAGATCACCTGCACCTCTTCCTCCTCGGTCAGATCGGCACGCTTGTCGATGGCCTTGTTCTTCAATGCGGTCAGAAGCGCGGACAATGTGGCCTTTCGTTCCTTTTCTCCGGCCTTCATGGCAGTGACCATATCTTTTCTTACTTCTTCAATCTTGCTCATAACAGTATCCTCCTTATTTCAAATGGTATCATTCATTTCGAGACAGAAAATCCGCAGGATCTATAGATCCATGCTTCGCCAGTATATCTCTGGAAATCTGTGGTATCTGCCTTTTGCGCAGGGAGTCGGACAGGTCAGCGGTTGATGCCTGACTGCAGCTCCTCCGCCCAGGACTGCAGGCTGTAGGTGTGTCCGTCGAACAGCTTTAAGATCACCCCGGTAGGATTGTCCTCATTGGCAAATGCATTTGCCTCATCCGTATCCACATGCATGGCAAGGGCAAAGGAAGGGCTGACACGGACCACCACGTCTGAAAAGATCAGGGAACGCTCAAAGCTTGTGGTGATCACGAATACAATATCATTATCCTTTACGCGGGCACGGATTGCGTCGATCGGGGTCATGTGGATATGGCGCTTTGCTACAATGACACCCTCAGTCAGTTCCACCTGGCCCTTGGGACCCACTAGGGTGCATCCCGGGGTGCCGCTGATGTCCCCGGATTGGCGGATCACGCTGGGGATCCCCAGCTTCCGGTTGTCGGTTACGGAGACCTCTACCTGAGTTTTGGAACGGCAGGGACCGAGAACGATGACATTTTCAAAGCTCCCCTTCGGGCCGACAACGGTGAGCCGTTCCTGACAGGCATATTGTCCCGGCTGGCTCAGTTCTTTTACATAAGTAAGCTCGGCATCGGGGCCGAACAGTGTCTTAAAGTCCTCCTGCGACAAATGGATGTGGCGTGCGGAGGTCTCAATGGGTATCGTCAGACTCATAAAAATCTCTCCATCCTGTGTGCTTTTTTGCTCTTTCTGATTTTAGCAGAATAAAGTGCGGTTTTCAAGGTAAAAAATTTCTATCTTTTTCCCCGTCCTTTTCAAATAAATGCTTTAAACGGAAGGCAAGCTGGATCTCGAACAGATCCTCCAGTAAATCTACGTCACAGTTCAGAATTTTATTGATCGTAGCTAACCTGGCACGCAGAGTATTCTTATGGATGAATAATTTCTGCTCAGTTTCTCTTTTGGATCCATTGTTGGAGAGGTAAAGCTCCAACGTCCTCAACAGCTCGGTATGATGCTTCCTGTCATATTCCTCGAGAGGAGTGACATATTTCTGTATGAATTCTTCCAGAAATTTATAATCCAGCTCTCCGGAGTGATTGAAAAAATAACGGATCATGCCAAGCTCCTGATAAAGCATGTAGGGCAGTTCCTTCCTGGAGCCTGACAGGAAGGAGGCAGCCAGCTTTGCCTGTCGGAAGGCTTCGGCCAGATTCGAGAGCTCTGCGGGCATGCTGATCCCGATAAATATAGAGTTCGGCTTCATGGTACGGATATAAAGCTCACGTATTTTCAGAAGGTCCGCTTCCAGATGATCATACGGAAAAGGAAGCAGGACAACCTGGGCGTTCTCCTTTTCAAACATCAGGATATGCTTTGCATTCGGCAGCGTGCTGCGGACCATGGTATGAAAACGGCTGATGCGGCTGCTCTGCTGGATAAAAGAGTCAATGTTGCTGCTGGAGTCTGACTGAAAATACAGGACATAATATCTCCGATGGATCTTCTTTTCCAGAGGAGCAAGATAATGAACGGCATCCTCATGGGTAAGATGCTCCGCCTGGAGCAGCTTTTCAAACAGAAAGCTGTTGAAATGCCGTGTCGCTGTGTTGATGTCATTCTGTTTGCTGAACTGCAGGGCAACCACTAGGCTGAGCTGCTGGATCTTCATAATGATGGTTTCATCCAATTGATCTGTGGCAATATCTGTACAAAGCAAAATATAACCATATGCAGTCTCGTGCAGCAGGATTGGAAACAGAAAGATCCGGATCCCCTGGGAAGACAGAAGCGGTGACAGATAGGTATAGATGGAAACCGTTTCATTGTCCAGATTGTCCATGGAGGAGCCGGAATATTGAAGCATATCCGGGACCATTTTCCGGGTATATTCCTTCCAGTCAAAGCAATCCGAATATCCGGCCAGGTGCAGGTCTGTATCAGCCACCGCAAGTATCATCTGGTTGGAATGATAGAGCTGGTTGCAGATCTCGGACAGAGAAGCACCCTCAATCATGGATTTCATCAGGGAATAATGAAAGTTTTGATTCTCTTCTATGACAAGATAGGGTTTCCGTATCATATCTGTAACGATGGGCTTCATCACCTGTCCCCAATTATAATTTTCAGGGGCTAAGAGTACAGGGAATCCGGTCTCATTGCAGTAATCAAAAAGTTTGGAGGGAATGGCACTCAAAAATTTTCGCTTGGTGACGATTCCGGCTATATTTTTTTGAAGGAAGGAGTCTACCAGCTCACGGGAAAAGCACTGCTGAAACAGAACTCCGGCTATGACCAGTTCTCCTTCTGAAAGCCAGTCTACGATTTCCGGGATGTCCATGATCGTTACGGTAGTGATGTTCCGGTCGCGGCCGTTTCGGCCTGCATAAAATTCAAGATTCTGTAAAGTTTCTAATTGAAAAAGATCTTTGATCTGCAGCATGTTAAATTCTCCTACTTGATGTACTGTCTATTAGTATATCACATTTCATTGTATAAAGGTACAAAAATATAGAACGTTTAGTGGTATTTTGTCCAATTGAAAAACACTGATTTGAACGTTATACTTGAACTATCAACAGGAGCTCAGGAGCTGTTCCGAAATGGCATGCAGATCGTTTGCGGGAGATTCCCCTACAGTTCCTCAGCAAACCTGGCAAACAATCTAATTATACGAGGAGGACTATCATGAGAAACAGATTCAGAGGAAAAGATTACCTTGCATTCAAGGATATGTCGAGGGAGGAGATTGAATTTATTGTAGATTTATCTCTTGATTTTAAAAAGAAATGGGCAGCGCGCGAGCCCCACGAATATTTAAAAGGGCAGGTATGGGCAGCGCTGTTTGAAAAGAACTCTACGAGAACAAGGAACGCATTCCAGCGCGCGGCCGCGGACTTGGGCATCACAACCGTGTATCTGCGTCCGGATGAGCTGCAGAGCGGAAGAGGGGAGCCGCTGAAAGATACGGCGCGTATGTTTGACCGGTACTACGACGGATTGTTCATCCGTACTTTCGGACATGAGATCGTAGAAGAGTATGCGAAATGGATGGATCATCCGGTCATCAACGGACTGACCACCCTGGCGCATCCGACACAGGGGATTGCGGACCTGATGACGATCAAGGAGAAAAAAGGCGGATATGAAGGAATCAAGATCTGCTATGCAGGAAATCTGTATAATGTCTGCTACACGACCATGATCATGTGCGCGACACTGGGAATGGATCTGTATGTTGCAAGGCCGGAAGGAATGGAGCCAGTTCCGGAGATCTACGAGGAGACCATGAGAAGGGCAGAAGCTACAGGCGCGAAGATCGTATTTACCAGCGACTTTGACGAGGCTTTGAAAGATGCGGATATCGTATACGGAATGTCTCATTACAGCATGGGACAGGCTCCCGAAGAGGTCGAGCGCCTGAAAAAAGCGTTCCATCCCTATCAGGTGACTATGGAAGCTTTGAAAAAGGCGAAAAAGGATGCCATTTTCATGCACTGTCTGCCGGCATACAGAGGAATCGACGTAACCGATGAGGTTATGGAATGCGCGCAGTCTGTGGTATGGGATCAGGGGGAAAACAGGATGCATTCTATCAAAGGAATTTTGGCCGCAGTGGCAAGATAAAGTCTGGGATCAAACAAGTGAGTCAGGAGGAATCAAAATGTCAGAAGTATTTGTATCTAATGCAACAAACGTGTTAAAGAAGGTGCTGGTGTGCTCACCGAAGTACTATGTATTCAACGCCATCAATGAGATCACAAAGGGCTGGATGGAAAAAGGCGAAACCGAGCAGAACGACCTGATGGTAAAAGAGTGGAATGAGCTGATGGACGCATATCGCTCCAACGGCGTGGAGGTTGTGGAGATGACGCCGGATCCGTCCATGGAGGTGCAGACCTTTGCCAGAGACTTCGGCGCATGTGTCAAGGAAGGCGCCATCATAGGCAAATTCCGCCACCCGGCAAGACAGGTAGAGACCGCGGCTTATGAGGCAAAGCTGAAAGAAATCGGAGTTCCGGTGATCGCGCGCTGCAACGCAGGATGCTTCGAGGGCGGAGATTTCTGGATGATCGACGAACATACACTGGCGTTTGGAGAAGTAGACCGTACCGATCAGGCAGGTGTAGCAAACCTGCGGGAGCAGCTTGCGAAATTCGGCTATACCGTAGTAGGCGTTCCCTGTCCGCCCGCAAACCTTCATCTGGATATGGTATTCAATATCGTTGCGGAAAAGACCTGTATCGCGGCGGTAGATGAACTGCCGTATAACTTTATCCAGATGCTGAAGCGCCGTAATTTTGAAATCATTCCGGTAGAAAGCGAACTGGTATTCAAGCATGGCTGTAATGTGCAGGCACTTGGGGAAGGCAAGGTCCTTGCGATCAAGAACAACAAGTCTGTGAATGATAAAATGAAGGCCATCGGTCTGGATGTCATCGAGGTGGATCTGTGCCAGATCCTGAAAGCAGGCGGCGGGCCTCACTGCATGACATTCCCGGTCAAGAGGGCATAAGAAAAGAGGAAGCTTGGAATATGAAGATTTTGATAAGTGATTATAAGGCATCCATGATGCCGGCACACGAGTATGAGATTGAAGTGCTCAAAAAAGGACTGCCGGACGCGGAGATTGAAGTATATGAGTATACCGATGAAAAACGGGCCGAGTTTTTCGAAAAAATGCAGGATGTGAATGCGCTTTTGACTGCTTTTATCAAAATGGATCAAGAGGCTCTGGAGCATGCGCCGAATCTGCAGGTCATTTCCATCAATGCGACCGGATATGATTCCATAGACCTGCCGGAGGCGACAAAACGGAGTATCGGAGTCTGCCCGGTAGGAGAATACTGCACCTGGGATGTGGCGGAGCATACCATTGCCCTGATGCTGGCGCTGAACAAGAATCTGAAAGAGTACACCTATGATATCGAAAAAAATCATGTTTGGGAGTACAGTGTATCCAACATTCCGACACGGATCTCGAATCAGACCCTTGGAATCTTTGGCTTCGGAAAGATTGGAAAAGCGGTGGCAAAAATGGCCATGGGATTGGGAATGCATGTAATTGCCACGGACATTGCGATGAAAAAAGAAGAGGCGGAAAAGCTGGGCGTGGAAATGGTAACCCCAGAAGAAATCTATGAGCGTGCGGATGTGATCACCAACCATATGAATCTGGGCGCGGAGAACAGAGACTATTTTACGATCCATGAATTCCGAAAAATGAAAAGGCACCCGATCTTTTTGAATATGGCCCGGGGGCTGTCCATCAGGGAGGAGGATCTGGCGCAGGCACTGGATGAGGGCACTTTACGCGGAGCAGGACTGGATGTACTGCTGGACGAGACGCCGAAGCTGGACTGCCATCCCCTTGTAAACAGAAAAAATCTGATCATCACCCCTCATGCGGCATTTTTCTCAAAAGAGGCATTTGAAGATATGCAGCGGATTTCCTGTGAAAATATCGTGCATTTCCTGAAAGGCGAGAAAGAACAGGTATTCCGGCTTGTAAATGAAGTATAAAGCAGACAGGGATGCTGAAAATGACAGGCTCTGAAGCGATTCCAGAATCCCGTCATTTTTGGCATCCTTCAGGAGGAAGGCTATGAATGATAAAACGAAAATTGTGATCGCACTGGGCGGAAACGCACTGCAGTCCAAGGGGACAGCCCCGACAGCAGAGGCACAGCTTGAGGTGGTAAAAAGAACCTGTGAGTATATTGCGGAGATCAGCGGCAGGGGATATGAGATGGCGCTTGTCCATGGAAACGGACCCCAGGTAGGCCGGATCATCCTAGCCTGCGAGACGGCGAAGGATGTGGTGCCGCCGATGCCTTTTGACGTATGCGGGGCCATGTCCCAGGGATATATCGGCTACCATCTGCAGCAGGCCTTAAGCTATGCGCTGAGTAAAAGAAACAGGAATGTTCCTGTAGTGACATTGACAACGCAGATGATCGTGGAAAAAGCAGATCCCGCGTTCCAGAATCCGACAAAGCCGATCGGAGGATTCTATACGGAGGAGGAAGCGAAGAAGCTGATCGAGGAAAAGGGCTACAACATGAAAGAAGACGCGGGACGCGGCTGGAGAAGGGTCGTGGCATCTCCGCTTCCGAGGAAGATCAAAGAGATCCATGCCGTGAGGGAGCTTTGGAAGGATACGATCGTGATCACCTGCGGAGGAGGCGGGATCCCGGTTGTAGAAAATGCGGACGGTACGACCCAGGGGGTCGATGCTGTCATTGATAAGGATTTTGCGGCAGAGCTTCTTGCGGAACAGGTAGACGCAGATATCCTTCTGATCCTGACCGAGGTGGAGAAGGTAGCGATCCACTATAATCAGCCTGACCAGAAGAATCTTTCTCATATGACCCTGGCTGAGGCTGGAACGTATATTGAAGAAGGGCATTTTGCAGCGGGAAGCATGCTTCCCAAGGTAGAAGCCGCGATGAAATTTGTTCGCTATAATCCAAGTAAAAAGGCGATCATTACATCTCTGGACCAGGCAGTGGAAGCGTTGGAGGGGAAAACCGGAACTGTCATTTCATTTGCATAAAAATTTGCATAGAAACCGGACCGTTTTTTACAGAGGATAAAAAGGAAGGAGGGCAACATGTCCAAGGATGTTACAAAAAAAGAAAAAAAGGCGCCCAGTGCGTATGTCGTGATTTTTTTGATCACAGTTGTAGTTGCGGTATTGACCTGGATCATTCCGGGGGGCGTATATGAGCTGGATGAGGCCGGAAATGCCATTGCGGGGACATTTTCCAGCGCGGAGTCGAATCCGCAGGGGATCTGGGATATCGGCATGGCTCCGATCAACGGAATGACGGGTGCGATTGCGATATCACTTTCCATCATGCTTTTCGGATCGTTTCTGCAGATGATGGATGAGACAGGCGCCATCAAGATCTATTTGAGCAATATCGCGAAAAAGTTCCAGTCCAACTATCATGTACTGATCTGGGTGCTGGTATTTATCATGGGGATGATGGGAACCACGGAAGGCTGCTATGAGGAAGGGATCATCTATATGCTGATGTTTATGCCGATCATCATGGCTCTCGGGCTGGATACGGTGGTGACAGTCATGATCATCGTGTTCGGCACCCAGGGCGGGTGTCTGGCTTCGATCATCAATCCTTTCGCAGTAGGCGTAGCATCCGGGATCGCAGGAATCAGTCCGGGAGAGGGGATGCTGACCCGTATCGTGCTTTTCATTGTAGTGCTGAGCCTGATCTCCATCTATATCTGCCGCTATGCGGATAAAGTAAAAGCAGATCCCACGAAATCATCCCAGTATTACAGGCGGGAAGAGGATCTGAAGCAGTATCCGATCGAGCTGGATGGGGATAAGAAACCGACAAAGGAACAGAAGTATTCCATTATCGTATTTATCATGGTATTTGTGATCCTGATCATAGGCTGTATCCCATGGACATCATTGAATGAGAACTTTACGTTTTTCCAGGATTTTGTAACATGGATCGGGGATGTTCCAATACTTGGAATGATACTTGGAAAAGACATCACCGCGTTTGGGGATTGGTATTTTGGCGAGATCAGCCTGCTGGTGCTTGTAGGGACATTTATTGTCGGAATGATCCATCACTTTGATATGAATCAGATCATTGATATCGTGATGCAGGGGGCAGCATCCGTTGTTCCGACCGCTTTGGTCGTGCCGATGGCCAGAGGAATCCAGGTCCTGATGTCAGATGGCGGAATTACATCGACTATTTTGCATTTTGGAGAATCCACACTTTCCAGCCTGCCGCCAGTCGTATTTGTACTGGTCTGCATGGTATTCTATTTTGCATTTGCGTCACTGATGCCGAGTTCTACGGGGCTCGCCGCCGCAACCATGTCGATCATGGCTCCGCTGGCCGTATTTGCCGGCGTTCATGAGACCGTTATGATCAATATCTATCTGGTGGCGCTTGGCCTTGCGAAGATGATCATGCCGACTTCGATCGTTGTTATGACCTGTACACAGGCGAACCATATCGGATACGGGCAATGGGTAAAATCCAACTGGAAGTTTGTTGCTCTGCTTGCCGCTGTGTGCTATGTGATCATTGTAACGGCAGGGGTTATCTTATAAAAAACCAAAACAGTAAGCCATAGAAAAAGCGTACCTCTGTTCCCGTTATAGCCTGACGGGGGCAGGGGATACTTGTATATGTGCGGTAAAATGCGAAAGGCATCGGGGGTACGATATGGGAAATAAAAGAATTGGGAAATTTTTGATGATATCATGTATAGGTGTTGTGAGTTTTCTGATACCATTTCATTTTGAGGGGAGTACGAATATTCTGGTCGGAATTTTGACGACGTTGGTGAAACGTGTGCTGTCACCGGTTTCAAAAGCAGTGGTACTGCTCTTGATCGCAGTGTCCGCTGGAGGCTCTCTGTACGATTTTGTTTGTGTAAAAACAAAAAAAGAAGTGCCGGAATGGGTACACAGGCGTTTCGGGGTTTCCGGAGTTTATCTGGCAAGTAAGATTTTCACGCTGGTCATGGTGTTTCTGTGTGATTTTCGTCTTTTGCCGGAGCATATCATCACTGCCTCACAGGATATGGTAGACCTGGGAGGTACGCTGCTGGCGCTGGCGATCGCATTGAGCTTTCTGCTGTCTTTTCTGACAGATGGCGGGCTGATGGAATTTTTCGGTGAGATCACCAGGCCATTTGTAAGGCCGATGTTCCGGGTGCCGTCGGATGCTTCTCTGGACCTGATCGCTTCCTGGGTCGGGGCTTCCAATGCGGCGGTGCTCTTATCGGCTGAAAAATTCAGGAAAGGCTATTATACAAAAAGGGAAGCAGCTATTGTAATGTGCAATTTCTCACTGGTATCGATTCCCTTTTGCATGGTGGTTGCAGAAGCGGCAAAAGTGGAGGCGTATTTTCTGCCGATGTACCTTTTACTCTGTGTGCTGGGGATTTTTCTGGCAGTCATCCTGCCGCGGATCTATCCATTAAACCGTCTGGAGGATGTGTATGTTGCGAAAAGGCCGGGAAGAGGAGAATCGGAAGAAAAAAATCTTTTCAAGCAGGCGGTGGCAAGCGGCTGTGATGCGGCGGAGGATTTTTCCCTGACGAAAGTCTGGAAAACGGGGATCAATACCATGGCGTCGATCCTTCTGAATCTGATGCCGATCGGGATCGGATGGGGGATATTGGGGATGCTTGCGGTGAATTATACGCCCATATTCCGCTGGATCTCGTGGCCCATGGGGTGGATCTTGAATCTTCTGGGAGTGGAGTCTGCGTTTACGGTTGCGCCGGCTACACTGGTTGGTTTTATAGATATGTATATTCCGGCGCTGTTGGTAACGGGGATTGCAAGTGTCAGGACACGCTTTATCATTGCGGCACTTTCCCTGATCCAGATTATTTATATCACAGAGGTCGGCGCGGTGATCCTGCAGGAGAAACTGGGAGTCGATCTGAAGAGACTGGCGGTGATCTTTATAGAGCGGACATTGATTGCGCTTCCCATTATTGTGTTGGTGAGCGGATTGATTGTTTGAGAACACGGCAGGTATTCAGAGTGACAGCTGAAAGAAATTATGATATCGGACGGTAATTAAAAGTGGCGTGGAATGGGGGCCGGTCAATGAATGATCAGCCTCCGGTCATATTAATACACAATCAGCATATTGCTTTTCCGAAGGTCACCGATGGACTCCTTTGTGGAAACTGATAATAATTGCCTCAATGAATCATCCAGGTCGATCGGCGTCAGAGAAAACAATATTTTTGTCGATACAGGATTTCGAAGACGGTGGGACATTAGGGTTAAAATTCCGGTCGCTTTCTGGTCTGTCATAAAAGGTTCTTTTATATATGCAAATCCTTTGTCACCGGCATGGATGCTGTTCTTAAAGAGCAGGGCAGTGCTGAAGGAATCACAAGAAAGAGTTCCGTTATAGAGAAAATTCGAGTGTGTATAATATCGGATGTCATCCACGTCTACATAAAATTTGATTTTGTTATCCTGTTCAGGATTTCTAAGAATTTCTAATATGCAGATATAAATTTTCTTTAAAATCAAAAAGGGATGATTCGATTTCATTATAAAAAAATACATCATCAAAATCAAGAAAAAGTGCTCTTATTTTTCCTGAGAGGAAAAATAAAAGGTTTCCTTTTCGTCAGGAGATATTTAGACAATTTGATATAAAGAAGTCGGTATGCTATCATCCTGTTATAGGGAACCCTTACCGGCCGGTTTTACAACAAAAAGAGTATGACAGGAGATAAAAATTATGGCAGAAATAGGAAGCATGAACAAGACATGGGCTTTTATAGATGCAGTGAACGAGGATGCATTTGAAACGGAGAAATATCAGAAAGCAAATTGGGGAGAAAGATGGGCAAAGAACTGGAAAATGTAAACAGGGATTATGTCTATAATCAGGAATGTGACGCTCTTGTAGATTCAAACGGAAAAGGCTACTGGATGGGGAAAGAACCGCTGGATATTGCTAAAATGCAGGAAGAGCATGATCATCTTGCCAGTATTCTGCGCAGAGAAGGGGCAGAGGTTATTTATACGGATGCAGAGGATTACCAGACTCCGGGAGGTGAGAACCTGACTAAGCTGATTTTTTCAAGAGATCCCTTTATTGCAATACCTGGAGGCGCTGTTATCATGAAAATGAATCCGCTTATGCGGCATGGCGAAGAAAGAGTGTATCAGAGCATTCTGGCCAAAATCGGTATGCCGATCTGCGGAATGATCCGTGGAAATGGAACCGTAGAAGGCGGAAGTGTGGCAATGATCAATCCAGAAACGGCTGTAGTAGGAATTTCAAGTCGTGTCAACGAAGAAGGCGCTGATCAGCTGGAAGCCATTTTTAACGCGGCAGGTGTACGTCTGATTCGTACAGAGATGCCGGGATGGCTGATTCACGTAGACTGTGGATTTGTGATGCTGGATCGGGACGTGGCATTGATTAATCCAAATTTTCTGGCATGGGGATTTCTGCAGGAACTGAAAAAGCTGGGAGTAAAAACGATTGAGGCGGATCCCAATGAATTTTGGGCAGTTAATGTGCTGGCAGTAGCACCAGGCCGCGTGATTACTACGAAAGGAAATGAACGGACTGCGGAAGCAATGGTAAAAAATGGAATAGAGATTGTTGATACGATTGACTTTAGTGAGATCAACAGAGGAAACGGAAGTATTCACTGCGGCACACAGCCGATCGTCCGTGAATATGAGTGAGTGATCCGGGGGCAGATAAAATGGAGAAAATATTGATTTGTGAGCGGGGAAATTGCATGGTTCCCTCTCCGGATTATATGATCCGCATGCTAAAAAAAGGGTGTCCGGACTGTAAAGTCGTAGTTTTGGGATATCAGGATGATCGGATAGAGGAATTCTACAGGGAGTTGATGGATACGACAGCGCTTCTGACAGGTTTTCTGAAAATAGATAAAGAGGTCATGGACCATGCGCCTGGATTAAAGGTGATTTCGATCATTGCTACCGGATATGACAATGTAGATATAGAAGAAGCTACAATGCGCGGAATCGGTGTCTGTCCGGTAGGAGAATACTGTACAAAGGACGTGGCAGAGCATACAATTGCGCTGATGCTGGCTTTAAACAAAAATCTGAAAGTCTACACATATGACATTGAAAAAAGGTATCAGTGGAATTTTAACAATGCCAGGACACCTATCCGCATTGAGGAACAGACATTTGGCATTTTCGGATTTGGAAAAATTGGACGTCAGGTTGCAAAGCTTGCAAAGGGACTGGGAATGAAAGTGATTGCCCACGATCCCTATGTGTCCGAAGAAACCGCAGAAGAATTAGAAGTGGAGCTTATGGAAGCAGATGATGTATATGCAAATGCAGATGTCATATCAAATCACATGAATCTCAGTGATAGAAATAGAGCGTATTTTACTTCTGTAGAATTTGCCAAAATGAAGCGAAGTCCTATTTTCTTGAATCTGGGGAGAGGTCTCAGCGTCAATGAAAAAGACTTGGCAGATGCCTTGGATCAGGGAATTGTCCGGGCGGCAGGACTGGATGTATTGACAGATGAAACCCCAAAGCTTCAAAATTATATAAATTAAAGTCAGCCCGATATCGGAGTTTCTGTTGAAAAATCGATATAGATATTATATAATCACTTTCGTCCGGAGGGCAGCAAATCCAAAGAAGGTGTTATGCCGGATAAGGCTGCAGATTGAGATATCTGTTGCTTTGTCCGGCTTTTTTGATGACTCAGGAAGCAATGCCGTCTGGAAAATGGTGAAAGGAGAGGAGCAGATGGAACGAGATATTCTTTTGCTGGGTGATCCCAGACTATATGAGATTTCAGAGGAAATAAAACGTGAGGAGTTAGACGGTCTGCGTCCTGTTATTGCGGATCTGTTTGACTGCATCAAGGGAATCCGCCGGGACTATGGATTCGGACGGGCAATCGCGGCCCCGCAGATTGGAGTGAAGAAGCGGCTGATCTGTATATTGACAGACAGGCCATATGTAATCATCAATCCAAAACTGAAATTCGTGGGCGATGAATGGATGGAACTGATGGATGACTGCATGTCATTTCCAAATCTGCTGGTCCGGGTCCGGCGCTGCCGCCATTGTATTTTACATTACATGGATGAAAATTGGGAAGAACAGGAAATGCATCTGGATGATGATATGTCCGAACTGATCCAGCATGAGTATGATCATCTGGATGGGATTTTGGCTACGATGCGGGCAATTGACAACAAATCTTTTATAATGAAGAAGGAAACGCGGAAATAACCATGGAAGGAGTGCTTTCAAATGACAGGAAAATTGACAGCTGCGATCATCACGATCACATTGGCGTTAGTGTTCTATACCATCGGTGTGTGGTCAGAGCATCGAAGTAAAAGACTGAAAAGAATGCATCTGGTATTCTTTTGGCTGGGGCTTTGCATGGATACAACGGGAACCCTTTTGATGGGACAGATCGCAGAGCATTCCATACTCTCAGGAGGTCTGTCTCTGCACGCTGTAACAGGAGCTCTTGCGATTGGTCTTATGATCGTACATGCTGTATGGGCGACGGTTGTTCTGATAAGAAATAATGAAGATACGGCGAAGAACTTTCATAGGTTCAGCCTTGCGGTGTGGGCAATCTGGTTGATTCCCTACATATTGGGAATGGTCATCGGAATGAGATAAAATCCCGCACTAAAATGAATGAGAAAAGTGTTTGACAAAACTTCGGATCAGGTCAGAGACCCGGGGGAGCCGCGGCACTCCCTTCCGGGCCGGATGATCCATTTCTGCCGTTTTTTCATGCCTCAGTTCGCTATGATACCATTCCCCCCAGCATCCCGCCGCCGGCGCAGAGCAGAAGCGTCGTTACCACATTTGCCCCGTTTCCCTGCAGGGAGCGGTAAACTCCCAGGGACACCAGCAAAAGAAGCGCAAAATAGAGGATGCCGCAGGTCAGCCCCCACAGAAACTTCCGGTTTCCGGACAATTTCCCGATGATAAATCCGCCTAGAAACGTGGATACGACATAGATCATAATGATCCCTGCGGCCACCTTGCCTTCGTCAATGTTGAACTTATAAAGCAGAAACGTCAGGAACAACAGCAGCAGACCGCTGATTATGTAAGCGCACAATAATGATTTGAGCATCCAGATCAATCCGTTTTCGATCTCCTGCCCTCTCTTTTTTTTATCCATACTTTTTTCCTCCCATTCCACATTTACCGGTATCTACTGATACAGTCTATGAATATCCTGAGAGAAATATGACTGCCTTACCGGAGGAAGTTCGAATGTTCAGAGAAAACACACTCAGGAATGTCAGGTGATACCTTATCGAAGAAAGCCTGCCTGCTCCGCGGGAATATACACGAAGAGACGGTTGTAACCTAAAAAGGGCTGTCGGGAAATACAAATTTGCATTCGTACAATTGATAAGGTTTGACTAAATGAGTATAATTTGGAGTAGTAAAAAACAAGTTCTGAATTGTCGAAAATTTGTCTTTTATATTTTATAATAAAACAGATTGCATTGAGAAAGGGGCATTGCATATGAAGCATAAAATATTGATTATAGACGATGAAGAAATGATCCTTACAATGATGAAAAAATGTTTAGAGGCAGAGAATTTTCTTGTATATACTGCCAATAATGCAAAAAAAGCGTTAGAGTTTATGTCTGTTGCGCCAGATATTATCCTATTGGATATAAATATGCCTGAAATGGATGGATTGGAATTGTGCCAGTTTGTTAGAGAACATATATCATGCCCTATTATATTTTTGACTGCAAGGGTATCAGAGCAGGATGTGATACAAGGGCTGTCAGTCGGCGGTGATGATTATATTACAAAGCCGTTTCGTGTCGATGAACTTTTAGCAAGGATTTTGGCACACCTGCGTCGGGAAGAACGGAAAAACAATGCTGACAATTTGAAATTTGATGAAGAACTTATTATCGACTATAATAGCAGAATGGTTTTTTTTGGTATGAGGCAATTAGATTTCTCAAATAAAGAATTTGAGATTATCAGACTGCTTTCCCAAAATGTGGGAATAGTTTTTGACAGAGAAACTATTTATGAAAAGCTTTGGGGATATGATGGCGAAGGTGATAGTATCGTGGTGAAAGAACATATTCGTAAAATACGGAATAAGATGGCAAATTATACAGAAAAAAACTATATAGAAACCGTATGGGGAGTGGGGTACAGATGGATAAAATAAAAAATGCGCCAATAAAGAGGTCTATGACCTTAACATTTATTATCACAATCTGCATGATTGGTGCGTTTTCTGGGATTGCAATTTTAATGGCAAATCAGTCCCAACAGGAAATTTTAAAGAATAAATATCTTATGGTCAAGTCACCAGATTATGAACTGGATAAAAGCACGAATAAGTATACGATTGATATGAACGGAAGTGCTGTTGAATGGCATGGATTAAGCATGGCGGAAAATATTGCGTATTATGGGTGCTATGCCGCAATGATTGGCTTGCCGGTTCTTTCTGTTATCGTTGGCATTGGAAGTGCTGCTGCCATTTATTATCGTATGAAACTGAAAACTCCTATTTTGCAATTACAAGAAGGAATGAAAAGGATACAGGATAATGACCTTGATTTCAGCATTGGATATAGCAGTAATGATGAATTAGGACAGTTATGCTGCTCTATGGAAAAAATGCGTAAAGAACTGCGTTATAATAGTAAAGCTTTATGGGAAACGCTCAGGCAGAGAAAACTATTGAATGCTTCTGTTGCTCATGATTTGCGTACACCGATTACTGTTTTAAGAGGATATGTTGATTTTCTTGAGAAAAATATTCCGCAAGATAAACTGACAGAAGAAATGCTGATTGACACAATATCTTCCATGCAGGGAGCGGTATTGCGGTTAGAAAGGTATGTAGAATGTGTTCGTGATGTTGAGAAAATAGAGGGTATCGAAATAAAACGGGAACGTCAGGATACGGTTTTAGTGCTAAAAGAAATAGAAAGTAATATCTGCCAGTTGAAAAATGATAAAAGAATTGATTTTCTAACAGATATTTCTCTGCCATCAGTCAATATAGATAAGAGTGTTCTTTTTCGTGTATTAGAAAATTTACTGCAAAATGCTATGAGATATATGAATGAGCAAATAGTTGTGGGAGTATATCAAAAAGACAATCTGTTTTTGATGTCTGTAAAAGATGACGGAAAAGGATTTTCCGAAGAAGATTTAAGACAGGCGACTAATATGTTTTATGGAAATGAGAAAGGAAATGAGCATTTTGGTATAGGACTTGGAGTATGCAGGCTGCTTTGTGAAAAGCATGGCGGTTTCTTAGAGATTGGTAATAATGATATTTCAGGGGCGTATGTAATCGCTGCTTTAGATATTTTGGGATAATGTTGGCGAAAATTTGTCTTTTGCGTATTAGAATCTCCTTACAGTAAAACGTAAGGAGGTTTTCTATTTATGGAAATTGTTATTGACAATCTCTCTAAGAGATATGGAAAAAAAGAAGCTATTAAAAATCTTTCTTTGAAAATTCCATCAGGTATGTATGGGCTGTTGGGAAGAAACGGTGCAGGAAAAACAAGTTTGACGCAGATATTGGCAGCGCTTTCTGTTCCAACAAATGGAGATATTTGGTTAAATGGTGTTTCAATTAAAGAAACAGCAAAAATCAGAGAAATGGTAGGGTATCTTCCACAGGATTTTTCTATGTATAGAAGTATGACAGTTTTGGGGGCAATGGATTATCTTGGTTTGTTATCAGACATTCCGAAAGAAATACGAAAAGAACGGATTGACGAGCTACTTGAAAAAGTGAATTTGAAAGATAATGCAAAAACTAAAATCAAGGCTCTTTCGGGAGGTATGAAACGGCGGCTGGGGATTGCGCAGGCACTTCTTCATAATCCCCAAATTCTTATTGTTGATGAGCCGACGGCAGGGCTTGACCCCGAAGAACGTATACGTTTCCGCAATTTATTGAGCGATTTTGCAGATGATAGAATTGTACTTTTATCAACGCATATTGCTTCAGACATTGAATCCATCTGCGATGGAGTTGCAGTATTGAATGATGGCAAGCTAATATTTCATGGAAGTACAGAAGAATTGATACGGCAGGCAGATGGAAAGGTATATCTTATTACGGCATCAAAGGAACTGGACAGGCACATCAAGGAGAAATACGTTTGTTTAAATATGAGCAATACTCGTACGGGTATACAATACAGAATATTATCCGATACCCCGCCCAAAGAAAAGGGAAAGATACAGTCCCCTACTTTGGAAGATGGGTATATGTATTTATTACATCAAATAGAGGGAGGTGTCCGTCCATGAAGTTATATTTAAGAGAATGTCGCGGAATAGCGAGTAGTCTTGTATACTTTCTTTTTATTGCGGTATTGGTTTTTAGTTGGTGGGGGGAGTTTCGCGGTGTGACGAAAACAGAGATTGACCGGGCAAATGGTAAGACACCTGCGAATGTCGGTTTTGACCGACCTCTGCTTACAGAGCCAACAAAAGAAGATAATTATTTTGGCATGAAAACTTCTGAGGATAATCCAGAAGATATTATGACGGGTGTGACCAGAGCTTTATTGATGGAATACAAAAATAATCTATACGCCACATATCCTTTGCCTGTAAGAAATTATAAAGCAGTTTCGCTGAGCAGTAAAGAGCAGGCACGTGTGCTTGAAATTCTATGTGAGGTAACAGGACTTACAGAAGAACAATTAAGTAATTTGCCGCAAGGTTATTTTCCTGCTGTCACAGGCACGATTATTTCAACTGACGCAGCAGATTTTGATGAAGATGGAAATCTGTATATGCAAAGCAGAGAGGATAACAAAACAAATGTCATTGAAGAAATGGATAAAACAAAAAAATTTATACCACAAGTCACATACGAGCGTTTTAAAGAATTGATGCGTGAAATGGAAACAATGATTGGAGAAGAAGATTCTCAGTATTCAACAGAAATGATGATTACCTATTTTGGTTTGTCGGAAATGGGCTATGAGGAAGCGCGTTCCGAGTATGACCAGACAATCAAGGGTGATAAAGTGACAGGGAGTTTTGCCCGGCTGTTCTGCGATTACATGGGGTTGTCTTTAGGATTGTATCCGATTTTTATTATTGTGTTTATGTGGTTAAAAGACCACTTGGAGAACATGACGGAGCTGCTTTATACCCGTAAAGTATCCTCTTTAAAGTTAGTTTTAACAAGATATTTGGCAGGCATTACAATGGTTTTTGTTCCAGTCATACTATTGAGCTTTGAATCTTTGATACCGCTTATATCTTTTGGGAGTGAACACGATATTTCCATTGATTATTTTGCTTATATCAAATACATCTTATGGTGGCTTCTGCCTACTATCATGATAGTTTCTGCAATAGGTTTATTTTTTACATTATTGACAGATTCACCGATTGCTATCCTGCTGCAATTTTTATGGTGGATAATTGACAAGGGCGCGACTGGGTTATCTGGAGACACAAAAAGTACCACTCTGATGATACGGCATAATACATTGCGGGGTTATGAACTGATAGAGGATAATTTTCATGCCATTTGTATTAATAGGTTGTTAATGGCAGGCATCAGTATTTTACTTGTTATCTTGTCAGTATGGGTATTACAGCAGAAAAGGAAAGGAAAAATCAATGTGGCAAATATCTATGGTAAGGCTTTGGGGAATATTAAAATCAAATTTTCGTTTATCCATACGAAATAACCTGTCGCTTGCAATTTTATATTTGCTGATAATTCCTGTTCTGCGGAGCATTGAAAATTTGAATGAAATCTATTCGGCAGAATGTTTGGAGCAGTCAGTAATACTCATTGGAATATTACTAATCGTGCCGCTTCATGCAGCGGAACATGAAGCGGCAATACGGGACGTGGTATTTACTAGAAAAATACCGCAATGGATGGTATTACTCATACGAATGCTTACAGCAATCGTAATGCTTGTGCTTTTGACGGGTATATTTGCAGAAATTATGATAGTGAAAAATTGCACATTTCCCTATATGAGTTATGTTGTGGGAACTGTAATAAGTGAGCTGGCTTTAGGAAGCGTTGGCTTTTTTGCGGCAGTGCTAAGTAATTCAGTTATAGCAGGTTATTTGGTATCAATAGGATATTTCCTGTTCAACTATCTTGGAAATATATCAGATACTAATATTTTTTGCCTGTTTTCTATGAGAACAGGTGATTTCATAACAAAGGTATGGCTTTTCGGAATTAGTGTATTAATGATAACAAATACCTTGATTTATGTGAAGAAAAAGAAAGTTTGTTAAATGATTCTTTTATCCACCGAATAAAAAAACGGTGATTTTGGCGGGAGGTTTCGCTGAAACGGTCCTAAGGGATACAGGCGATACCTTACCGAAGAAAGTCCGTATGTTCTGCGGGAACATGGATCTTTAACGGAAGGTATCCCCACCCTTTGTATGCCTGTCAGATTAGTGCTTTTTGGCAGCTGCTTACGATTTACTGCGTATTGCCGCGATGTATCGGCCGGCGCGTAAGCGCGGCATTACGAATCAGGATTACTGCTCCATCTGCCGCCCCAGAAAGCCCGCCGCGCTCATGGCGACCTTCTGCTCCGTCTCGCCCATCTTTTTCTTCTCATCCCGGTTCAAAAATACTACCGAACCAATCACGTCCCCTTCACACAGGATCGGACATACGGCTTCTTCCTGGTAGTCCACGTCTCCGTCCGCGATCCGGATGAATTTGTTGCTGTCTGCTTTTGCAAGGATATGCTCCCGCTGCTGGATCACCTTTTCCAGATCCTTGCTGATATATTTATCCTGAAGATCCTTCTTTCCATTTCCGGCTGCAGCCACGATCTGATCCGTGTCCGTGATGCACACCGTACAGTTCATGGTCTGCGCCAGGCTCTCCGAATATTGCTTCGCCAGAGCGCCGAGTTCTCCGATGGGAGAATATTTTTTCAGGATCACTTCCCCTTCCCGGTCGGTAAAGATCTCCAGAGGATCCCCTTCGCGGATGCGGAGTGTCCGGCGGATCTCCTTTGGAATCACAACTCTGCCAAGATCATCTATTCTGCGTACAATTCCTGTAGCTTTCATATTCTGTATTACCTCCATCTGCAAATTATGTCGTGATTCTATTATTTGTAAATGAAGGTATTTTATACCTGAATTAAAAATGAAAAAATGCATGAAGAAATCAGTATAGAAGACTTATTTTTTTATTGACTTTAATCTGGTAAACTGCTAATATAAGAAAGTGATTGCTGGAGGACTGGTTTCTTGGGGCCGAAGCAAGTGCTATGAGGCACAGCAACAGTTTAGATGAAAACGATACAATAAGGAGAAGATGAAAATGAAAAAGTTAATTACCATGATGTTGACGCTGGCAATGGTTTTTTCACTGGCGGCATGCGGCAATTCTGACAATTCCGGGGATTCCAATGGAGATACGGCAGACAGCCAGGCGGAAAGCCAGGAAAGTCAGGAAGAGGACAGCTCGGATGCTTCTGACGCAGACAGCGATCTGGCTTATGTGAAGGATAAGGGCACATTGGTTGTAGGGATCACGGAATTTGAGCCCATGGATTATAAGGATGAGAGCGGAGAATGGATCGGATTTGACGCGGACATGGCAAAAGCATTTGCCGAAAGCCTGGGTGTTGAGGTAGAATTTGTAGAGATCGACTGGGACAACAAGATCATGGAGCTGGACGGCAAGACGATTGACTGCGTATGGAACGGCATGACGCTCACCAGCGAGGTGACCAGCGCCATGGAATGCTCCAAAGCATACTGCAACAATGCGCAGATCGTGATCGTACCCTCTGATGTGGCGGACAAGTATCAGGATAAGGACAGCTTAAAGGATTTGACCTTTGCCGTGGAAGCAGGAAGCGCCGGTGAAGAGCAGGTCAGCGGGCTGGAACTGGAGTATACTGCTGTTAAGGCGCAGTCCGACGCGTTGATGGAAGTGGCTTCCGGCACATCGGACGCGGCTGTGATTGATTCCCTGATGGCGGCAGCCATGGTAGGAGAGGGAACCGGCTATGCGGACCTGACCTATACGGTAGGACTGAACAGTGAAGAATACGGCGTCGGCTTCCGGAAAGGCTCCGACCTTGCGGCTGCCCTCAATGACTTCTTCACAGAGAGCTACGGGGACGGCAGTATGATGGAGATTGCCGAAAAATATGGAGTGGATGCTGCCATTGTAGAGCAGTCCTGAGAAAAATTCTAGCTGTACGGTTGGAAAAAATTAGGAGAGAGCGGCAGTCCGTTCTCTCTTTTTGAGATTCCGAAGAACGCGGATCAATCAGCCGGGGGGACAGTTCTGCGGCCAGGAATCCAATCATGAATCAAAGAGAAAGCAGGATACATACATGGAATTGATTTTAGAACAGATGCCGATCGTCATACGTGCCCTGAACGTCGGCTTTATACAGACCCTGAAGCTGTTTTTTGTGACTCTGATCGGCGCGTTTCCGCTTGGCCTGGTGATTGCTTTCGGCTCTATGTCCAGGTTTAAGCCGCTGAGTTTTATCACCAAGATCCTGGTCTGGATCATCCGGGGGACTCCGCTGATGATCCAGCTGCTGATCATCTATTATTTTCCAGGTCTGGTGTTGCACACCCCCATCTGGGGCGGCGGCGAGGGCGGAAGGTTTCTGGCGGCGTCGGTGTCCTTTATCCTCAATTATGCCTGCTATTTTTCAGAGATCTACCGGGGCGGCATCCAGGGCGTTCCCGTGGGACAGGAGGAAGCGGGCCTGGTGCTGGGAATGACCAGGAGCCAGATCTTTTTCAAGATCACGCTGCTGCAGATGATCAAACGGATCGTTCCGCCCATCTCCAACGAGATTATTACGCTGGTCAAGGATACATCCCTTGCGCGGATCATCGCGCTGCAGGAGATCATCTGGGCGGGCCAGGCTTTCATGAAGGGATCTCAGGGAATTTCCGGCGCCATCTGGCCCCTGTTTTTTACAGCGGTGTATTATCTGATCTGGAACGGGATCCTGACCATGCTGCTGGGACGGCTGGAAAAGAAGCTGGATTATTTCAGATAGGGGAGGAGAGAGACGATGCCGATTTTAGAAGTAGAACATATTTGCAAATCCTTTGAGCGCACGGAGGTACTCAGAGACATCAGCTTTTCCCTGGAAAAAGGACAGGTGGTTTCCATCATCGGTTCCTCGGGAAGCGGGAAGACCACGCTGCTTCGGTGCCTGAACTTCCTTGAGAGGCCGGACAAGGGGGTGTTGCGTGTCAATGGAGAGGTTTTATTTGACGCGGGCGATGCCTTTACCATGCAGGAATTGGAGATCCGCAGGAAACGGCTCCATTTCGGACTGGTGTTCCAGTCCTTCAACCTGTTCCCCCAGTATACGGCCATGGAAAATGTTATGCTGGCGAAGGAACTGCTGGCAAAGGAGCAGCCGGATTATAAGGCGAAAAAAAAGGAGATCCACGAGGAGATCGCGGGACAGGCAGAAACCCTGCTGGATCAGATGGGCCTTTTCGACCGGAAGAACAATTATCCCCATCAGCTTTCAGGAGGCCAGTGCCAGCGTGTGGCGATCGCCCGGGCGCTTGCCCTGCAGCCGGATATCCTCTGTTTCGACGAACCTACCTCGGCCCTGGATCCGGAGCTGACGGGAGAGGTCCTGAGAGTCATCCGGGAGCTGGCGGATCAGAATACCACAATGATTATCGTTACCCATGAGATGGCATTCGCCCGGGATGTGGCGAACCAGGTGATCTTTATGGACGATGGGATCATCCTGGAGCAGGGGGATCCCCGGCAGGTGTTTGAACATCCGAAGGAGGAGCGGACACGGCAGTTTTTATCAAGATTTACACAGGGATGATGGTCAGGAACCACAGGTATACAGCCGGGACACCTTGCTTGTCTATGGCATTTACCTGTAGTTCCTGACCGCTTTTTTATGAGAGCATATGCGGAAAGGCTGCGGAGGCAGATTTGTGGAGGTTAACAAGTGACATGCAGCTTTCATAGATGGAAATTGTTTTGCGGCAGGTTTTCCGTATTGATTTTCATGAGGGCATGTATTATAATCGTGGAGATGAAACAGGTCCTTATGCCTGTGAATGCGCAACAGGATGCACGGACCAGGAGTGAACGATATACTGTGCGCCAGATTTCATCGGCCGTGAGTATAACTACAAGGTTTCTAAAGAAAAGGAGTTCATTCATGAGTGAATTTGAAAAAATATCCACCGGCCTGGGGGAAGAGTGCGGGGTATTCGGAGCCTATGATATGGAGGGAGGCGATGTGGCCGCTTCGGTGTATTACGGGCTGTTTGCGCTGCAGCACCGGGGGCAGGAGAGCTGCGGGATCGCGGTGACCGATACCTTCGGACAGCGTAAGGTCCTGTCAAAGAAGGGACTCGGACATGTGGACGACGTGTTCGACGAGGAAGCCCTGAAAGCACTTAAGGGCAACTTAGGAGTGGGCCATGTGCGGTATTCCACGGCCGGCGGAACCCGGGTGGAAAACGCGCAGCCTCTTGTCATCAATTATGTAAAAGGAACCCTTGCGATCGCCCACAATGGAAATCTGGTCAATGCCGTGGAGCTTCGGAGGGAGCTGGAATATACGGGCGCTATTTTCCAGACCACCATTGATTCCGAAGTGATCGCCTACCATATTGCAAGGGAACGGCTGAATGTGAAAAAGGCGGAGGACGCGGTCAAGAATGCCATGAAGAAGATCGAGGGCGCCTATGCGCTGGTGGTCAGCAGCCCGCGGAAGATGATCGGGGCACGGGATCCGAGAGGCTTAAGGCCCCTTTGCATCGGAAAGCGGGACCGCACCTGGTTTCTGGCATCCGAGAGCTGCGCTATTGCGGCCATCGGGGCAGAGTTCGTGCGGGATGTACTGCCGGGGGAGATCGTCAGCTTTACGAAGGACGGCGTGATCTCTGATATGAGTATGGCAGTGCCGCCTGAGAAGCAGACAAGATGTATCTTTGAATATATTTATTTCGCGCGGACAGACAGCACGCTGGACGGGGTGAATGTCTATCATTCCCGGATCCTGGCGGGGAAGGCGCTGGCCGAATCCTATCCGGTGGAGGCGGACCTGGTGGTGGGCGTGCCGGATTCCGGACTGGTGGCGGCCAAGGGGTATTCGGAGCATTCCGGGATTCCCTACGGGATGGCATTTCACAAAAACAGCTATGTGGGCCGGACCTTTATCAAGCCGAAGCAGAGCGACCGGGAGTCCAGTGTGAAGATCAAGCTGAATGTGATCCCGGAGGTGGTCCGGGGAAAACGGATCGTGATGGTGGATGATTCCATTGTCCGGGGGACCACCTGCGCCAATATCATTAAGATGCTGAAAAAGGCGGGCGCGGTGGAAGTCCATGTGCGGATCAGTTCGCCTCCCTTTTTGTACCCCTGCTATTTCGGAACAGATGTGCCGTCCAATGAGCAGCTTATCGCCCATTCCCATACGACGGAGCAGATCCGGGAGATGATCGGGGCGGATTCTTTAGGATATATGGAGGTCGAGAAGCTGAAAACGATGGTCGGGGAGCTGGGATACTGCGATGCCTGCTTTACCGGGCGCTATCCCATGAAGGTGCCGGACCACGATATCAGCCACGCATTCGAGTAACAGGGAGGATCGCCGGATAAGCATGCATACAGGTTCTGTCCGGCAATCCATTTGCCGCGTGGATTAGTTACAAAATTGAAGGAGGATAATAACATGAGTACGGATCGTTATGTAAGCCCGCTTTCCGAGCGGTATGCCAGCAAGGAGATGCAGTACATTTTTTCACCGGACAAAAAGTTCCGGACATGGAGGAGGCTGTGGATCGCCCTTGCTGAGACGGAAAAAGAGCTGGGGCTCCCGATCACGGAGGAGCAGATCGAGGAACTGAAAGCCCATGCGGAGGATATCAACTATGATGTGGCCAGGGAGCGGGAGAAAATCGTCCGTCATGATGTGATGTCCCATGTCTATGCCTATGGGGTGCAGTGTCCGAAGGCCAAGGGGATCATCCACTTAGGCGCAACCTCCTGCTATGTGGGAGACAATACGGATATCATCGTGATGGCGGAAGCCTTAAAGCTGGCGCGTAAAAAGCTGGTCAATGTGATTGCGGAGCTGGCAAAATTTGCGGATGCGCAGAAGGCCCAGCCCACCCTGGCATTTACTCATTTCCAGCCGGCCCAGCCCACCACCGTGGGAAAACGGGCTACCCTCTGGATGCAGGAATTTGAGATGGACTTAGAAGACCTGGATCATGTGCTGGGCAGCTTAAAGCTGCTGGGCAGCAAGGGGACCACCGGGACGCAGGCCAGTTTCCTGGAGCTGTTCGACGGAGACCAGGAGACCATCGACAGGATTGATCCGATGATCGCGGAGAAAATGGGATTTGCGGCATGCTATCCGGTATCCGGGCAGACCTATTCCAGAAAGACCGATACCAGGGTCCTGAATGTACTGGCCGGGATCGCTGCCAGCGCCCACAAGCTTTCCAACGACATCCGGCTTCTGCAGCATTTAAAAGAAGTGGAAGAGCCTTTTGAAAAGACCCAGATCGGTTCCTCGGCAATGGCCTATAAGCGGAATCCCATGCGCAGCGAACGGATCGCTTCCCTGTCCCGGTATGTGATGATCGACGCGCTGAATCCGGCCATTACCTCCGCGACACAGTGGTTTGAGCGGACACTGGATGATTCGGCGAACAAGCGGCTGAGCGTGCCGGAGGGCTTTCTGGCCATCGACGGGATCCTGGATCTGTGCCTGAATGTGGTGGACGGCCTTGTGGTCTATCCAAAGGTGATTGAGAAGCGTCTGATGTCGGAGCTGCCGTTCATGGCAACGGAAAACATCATGATGGACGCGGTGAAGGCAGGCGGCGACAGGCAGGAGCTTCATGAGCGGATCCGGGAGCTTTCCATGGAAGCAGGAAAAAATGTAAAAGAGCGGGGAATGGACAACAACCTCCTGGAGCTGATCGCGGAGGATCCGGCCTTCAACCTGAGCCTGGAGGAACTGGAAAAGACCATGGATCCGGCGAAATATGTGGGACGCGCAAGGGAGCAGGTAGATGCCTATCTGGAAAAGGTGATCCGCCCCCTTCTCGAAAAGAATAAAGAACTTCTCGGCGTCAAGGCAGAGATTCATGTATAAAAGATTGGAGAGATAAGAAATGAAAAAAGTAAGGACAAGATTTGCGCCCAGCCCTACAGGAAGAATGCATGTAGGGAATCTGAGGACCGCGCTGTATGCCTATCTGATCGCAAAGCATGAAGGCGGGGATTTTATCCTCCGGATTGAAGACACCGACCAGGAGCGGTTTGTGGAAGGGGCACTGGAGATCATCTACCGGACTCTGGAAAAGACAGGACTGATCCATGACGAAGGTCCGGACAGGGACGGCGGCGTGGGCCCCTATGTGCAGAGTGAACGCCAGGCTTCCGGCCTGTATCTGAAATATGCGAAGCAGCTGGTAGAGCAGGGGGATGCCTATTACTGCTTCTGCGACAAGGAGCGGCTGGATTCCCTGCGAACCTCGGTTTCAGCGGACGGAACGGACATCGTGGTGTATGACAAGCACTGCCTGGGATTGAAGAAGGAAGAAGTAGAGGCTAATCTGGCGGCAGGAAAGCCCTGGGTCATTCGCCTCAATGTGCCTAATGAGGGCGAGACTACGTTCCACGATGAAATTTATGGGGATATCACGGTGCCCAACCAGGAGCTGGACGATATGATCCTGATCAAGTCGGATGGCTATCCGACCTATAATTTTGCCAATGTGATCGACGACCATCTGATGGGCATCACCCATGTGGTGCGGGGCAATGAATACCTGTCCTCCGCGCCCAAGTACAACCGGCTGTATGAAGCCTTCGGCTGGGAGGTGCCGGTGTATGTGCACTGCCCGCTGATCACCGATGAGGAGCACAAGAAGCTGAGCAAGCGGTGCGGACATTCCTCCTATGAGGATCTGATCGACCAGGGCTTTGTATCCGAGGCGGTGGTCAATTATGTAGCGCTTCTGGGCTGGTGTCCCTCCGACAACCGGGAGATCTTCACACTCCAGGAGCTGGTGGAGGCATTTGACTATACCCATATGAGCAAATCGCCGGCCGTATTTGACACGGTGAAGCTGAAATGGATGAACGGGGAATATCTCAAAGCCATGGATGAGGAACGATTTTTCGAACTGGCGAAGCCTTATATCCGGGAAGTGGTTTCCAAAGATTTTGACCTGAAAAAGATTGCGGCGCTGGTAAAGACCCGAATTGAAATCTTTCCGGATATAAGGGAGCAGATCGACTTCTTTGAGGAAGTTCCGGAATATGATACTGCGATGTATACGCATAAGAAGATGAAATCCACACCGGAGACTTCGCTCACGGTGTTGAAGGAGCTGCTTCCGGTACTGGAAGCGCAGGAGGATTACAGCAACGACGCGCTGTTTGAGACCTTGAAAGGATACGTGGCGGAGAAGGGCGTGAAGATCGGCTATGTGATGTGGCCCATCCGTACTGCGGTTTCCGGAAAACAGAACACCCCCGGGGGCGCCACGGAGATTATGGAGGTCCTGGGAAAAGAGGAATCCTTAAAGCGGATCCGGGAAGCGGTCCGGAAACTGGAGGCAGGAGTTTAATTTGAATCAGGCACAAAAGCGGGCGGCAGCCCACACGGAGGGTCCGTGCCTTGTGCTGGCGGGACCGGGTTCGGGGAAGACCCTGACCATTGTAAACAGAATAAAGTACCTGATAGAGGAGCGGAGAGTAAGACCAGAAGAAATTCTGGTCATTACTTTTACAAAATATGCGGCCGAGGAGATGAAGCTTAGGCTGCAGGCCCTGATGGAAGGAAAAAGGCTTCCGGTGACGATGGGGACCTTTCACGGGATCTATTATGGAATCCTGAAATGGGCGTACCGTCTGGGGCCTCACAATATCCTCTCCGAGGAGGAGAAGTATGGGATGCTCCGGCAGATCGTGAGCCGGCAGGAAGCGGAGGTTTTTGACGAGGAGGATTTTCTGCAGGGGATCGTCACGGAGATCGGGACAGTCAAAAACCAAAGGGCGGACCTGGAGGAATACCAGGCAAAGCACTGTCCGGCAGAGACCTTCCGGTGTATTTACCGAGAATATGAAACTATGCGTAAGGAAGCCAAAAAAATAGACTTTGATGATATGCTGGTTTTATGTTATGATTTATTCAGACGGCGTCCGGATGTGCTGAAGCTTTGGCAGGAAAAGTTCCGGTATATCCTGGTGGATGAATTTCAGGATATCAACCAGGTGCAGTATGATGTGATCCGGATGCTGGCAGCACCGGAGCACAATCTGTTCGTGGTGGGAGACGACGACCAGTCCATCTACGGCTTCCGGGGAGCGGATGTGAAGCTGATGTTCCGGTTTTTAAAGGATTATCCCGGTGCAGAGCGGATGCTTTTAGACAGGAATTACCGTTCCACGGCCAATATCGTCCGACATGCGCTGCAGGTCATTGAGAACAACGAAGTCCGGTTCGAGAAGCAGATTCGGACGCAGAAGCCGGCGGGGAGTGCGCTGCATATCCAGGAGACGCTGGATTCTGAGGATGAAAGCGCCTATGTGGTGTCAGAGATCCGGCAGAGGATGGAGGCCGGGATCCCTCCGGAGCAGATCGCCGTGCTCTTCCGGGTGCATACGGACGCTCGGGCGCTGGCCGGGCAGCTGGTGAAGCACAGGATTCCCTTTTATATGCGGGAGTCCATGCCGGACCTTTACCAGCATTTTATCGCCAAAGATATCCGGGCCTATCTGCGTCTGGCAGGAGGCGGCCGGGACCGGGCGGATCTTCTGCAGGTCATGAATCGGCCGGTCCGTTATCTGAGCCGGGCCTCCGTGTCCGGGAGCCGGATCGTGCCCTTTGAAGAGCTGCGGAAGTTCTATTGCGATAAGGACTGGATGCAAGACCGGATCGACCAGTTTGAGTGGGACCTGAAAATGATGGAGAAGATGGCGCCTTATGCCGCGATCCAATACATCAGGAAAAAGGTCGGTTATGATGATTATCTCCGTGAATACGCAGAGACAAAGGGGCAGCAGCCGGCAGAATATTTTGACATGCTGGGAGAGCTGGAGGAGTCCGCAAAGCCCTTTGGGACGGCAGAAGAATGGTTCACCCATATGGCGGAATATACAGAAGCCCTGAAGAAGCAGAAGCAAAAGAAGCGGGAGGCCGGGACAGGCGTCCGCCTGATGACCATGCACGCGTCGAAGGGACTGGAATTTGACACCGTATTCATCATCCAGGCCAATGAGGGACGGATCCCTTACAAGCGGGCCGTGCAGGAGCATGGGACGGAGGAAGAACGGAGGCTGTTCTACGTAGCCATGACCCGGGCCAAGGAGGTGCTCAAGATCAGCTATGTGACCGTGAAAAACGGAAAAGAAGCGCAGCCCTCCCGCTTTGTGGAAGAACTGCATCCGAAAAAGAAAGAGACGCAGGGAGGAACAAATAAATCAGGCTTCTATTGACAAACCTGCAAAACACGTTAGAATAAAGATAGTGTAATAGGGTATAAGATATAGAATGCGGAAATTGTATGTATTCAAAATCGGTTGAATGAGGTATGTTATGAAACAAAAAGTATTCCGTGTGTTTTTTTCACTGCTTCTGGTCTGCTTCATGCTGGCTGGATGTAAGAAAAGTGTAGGGACGCCGGAGGACAACGCGGTGATGGAGGAAGATCCGGAGGAGGAAGAGGAGGATACGGGATACGTATTCGGATACAGCTGCATTGACATGGATAATCCTTACTTTGATACGCTGCGGCGTTCCCTTGAAAATACATTAGGAGAAAGTGAATACCAGCTGATCTCCAAGAATCCGGGATCGGATGCCCGGGTGCAGAACGAACAGCTTTTCGAGCTGATCGAGATGGAGGTGGATGCGGTATTTCTGTGTCCGGTGAACTGGGAGCTGGTCACACCGGCGTTGGAAGCTCTGCAGGAGGCAGGGATTCCAGTGGTCAATATCGATACGCAGGTGAAGGAGGAGAGCCTGACGAAGGCTTATGTGGGATCGGACAACCGAAATGCCGGGTATGTCTGCGGGGAAGATCTGAAAAAGCGCTGTCCGGACGGCGGGAAGCTTTTGCTTCTGGAATGTCCCTCCATGAATTCCATCAATGAACGGATCACCGGATTCGAACAGGCTATCGCAAATGCCGGTTTCGAAGTCCTGGACCGGGCAGACGTAAACGGAGAGAAGGAAAAAGCAAAAGAAGTGATGGAAGGCTTTCTGGAAAAATATCCGAAGATTGACGCGGTGATGTGCGGAAATGACCGTGCTGCGCTGGGTGCGCTGGAGGCGATCAGAGAATCCGGCCGGGATGGCATCCGGATCTATGGTGTGGACGGCTCGCCGGAGGTAAAGCAGGAGATCGCGAAAACAGACAGCCCGATGACGGCAACGGGCGCGCAGTCGCCGATTCGGATCGGAAAAGAGGCGGCAGAGATTGGAATTGCAATTTTAGACGGGGAAAATTTTGAAACAACCACTTATGAAGATACATTTCTCATTGACAAGGGAAACGTAGAGATGTACGGAACAGACGGCTGGCAGTAGGAAGGACTTACAGGAGGAAGAGCATATGAAGAAAGTGGAAGGGTACCCGCAGCCACTTGGGGTGAAGATAAAGCAGGACAAGGTGAACTTTGCGGTTTCCGTACCATCGGGAAAGAAATGTGAGCTTCTGCTCTATCGCGCAGGAAAGACAGAACCGGCTGTCGTTTATGAGATGCCGGAGGAGGAAGGTCTGGGGGAGATCCGCTTTCTGGCAGTAGAAGGACTGGATGTGCAGAAATATGAATATAACTTCCGGATAGATGGCAAAGTCATTCTGGATCCCTTTGTCCGGGAGCTGGCCAGGACGAGAAGGTTCGGTGAGATGCCGGATGCGGATCTGCACCGGGTGCGGGGGCGTTTTCCCACTGCTTCCTATGACTGGGAGGGCGATCATATCTTAAAGCTTCCGTTCGAGGAGGTGATCGCATACAGCCTCCATGTCCGCGGATTTACCAAGCATTCTTCCTCCGGGGTAAAACAGAAGGGAACCTTTGCCGGGATCATAGAGAGGCTTCCCTATCTGACGGAGCTGGGGATCAATCAGATTCAATGCATGCCCATCTATGAGTTTGACGAAGCATTCGGAAGCCGTCTGAATTACTGGGGATATGGCGGAGGCTATTACTTTGCGCCCAAAGCGGCTTACAGCGGGTCTGGTCATGCCGCGTCCGAATTAAAGGACATGGTAAAATGCTGCCACAGGGCCGGGATAGAAGTGGTGTTGGAGATGCCTTTTGAACAGGGCATCCAGACGCAGACCGCCATCGAATGCCTGAAATACTACATGCTGGAATACCACATTGACGGATTTGTGATCAATCCGTATCATGTGTCATGGGACTGTCTGACCCGTGATCCGCTCTTGAAAGGGACCAAGATCATGCAGAAGGATGACGGATTTCAGAATACCATGCGTCGGTTCCTCAAAGGGGACGAGGATATGGTGAACCCGGTGATCGGCGCGCTTTGCCTGAATACCAATTCCAACGGCAAATGCAATTATATCACGACCCATACCGGATTTACCCTGAATGACCTGGTGTCCTATGAGGCGAAGCACAACGAGGCCAACGGGGAACGGAATCTGGACGGGCCCAATTATAACTACAGCTGGAACTGCGGCGCGGAGGGACCCAGCAGAAAGCGCTATATCAAGAATCTGAGGAAAAGACAGATCCGAAACGCGTTTCTTCTGCTGCTCACGGCACAGGGGACGCCCTGTCTTCTCGCGGGGGATGAATTCTGGAATACCCAGAAGGGAAACAACAATGTATACTGCCAGGACAACGAAACGGCCTGGCTGGACTGGGGCAGGCTGAAACGGGACGACAGCCTTTTCCAATATGTGAAAAGCCTGATCACGTTTCGTAAGGCTCATCCGGCCCTTCATCAGAGATTTCCGCTGTCCGGAACAGACCGCAGCGGCTGCGGGCTGCCGGATGTGTCCTACCATGGGGAAAATGCATGGCAGGCACCGGTGGAGGTGCACAGCCGGCAGCTGGGCGTGCTCTACTGCGCGGCCGGGGAGCAGGAGGATCTTTGTTTTATTGCCTACAATATGCACTGGCTGAAGCATTCCTTCGCGCTGCCCGCATTGCCGAAGGATCTGGAGTGGTACCGGGTGATCGAGACGGAGAAGGGGGCGCTGGAAGAGAAGGAAGAGGATCCGAAGCGGATTGAGCTGCAGGCACGCAGCGTTGCGGTTCTGATGGGAAAGAAGAGGAACCGCGCGTCATGCGTGACCGGTTCCGGGACAGATACTGAGTGTTTACAGCAAAGAGGGTGAGTTGGATATGATAATAAAGGCTGCGGAACATTTCCGTACGATCACAAAGCATAAGATGCTGGTCATGAAGGAGTGCTTTCAGGTGGGGCTTTACCTGCAGGGACTGCTCCATGACCTGTCAAAATATACGTGGACGGAGTTCCGGGTGGGATGCCGGTTCTATCAGGGGACCCAGAGTCCCAATAACGCGGAGAGAAAGGCAAAGGGCTATTCTTCCGCCTGGCTGCATCACAAAGGGCGCAACAAGCACCATTATGAATACTGGGTCGATTATGGGATTGACGGAAGGAAGTGCCTGATCGGAATGAAAATGCCGGTCCGATATGTGGTGGAGATGTTCCTGGACCGGATCGCGGCCAGCAAGGTGTATAAAGGGAGCGCGTATCAGGATTCGGATCCGCTGGACTATTTTCAGAAGGGCGGCACCGCGGATTATGTGATGCATGCAGACACCAAGCGGCTGCTCACCACGCTTTTGGTCATGCTTTCTCAAAAGGGGGAGGAAGAGACCTTCCGGTACATCCGGGAGAAGGTGCTTAGACGAAAGCACAGAAGAACGATGCGCGGGCTGTTCAGAGCCGGAAGCGTGTTTCGGATACACAGGAGATATATACAGGTATGAAAGATCAGAAAAACATAATCTCTGAATTATTGGACTGGACAAAGACGATCATCATTGCCCTTGCGGTCGGATTTGTAGCCAGCAAGGTGCTGATCACCAGCGCCCAGGTTCCCACCGGTTCCATGGAAGATACCGTTATGGCCGGAAGCAGGCTTCTCATCAACCGTGTGGCATATGCTGTGTCGGAACCGAAACGGGGGGATATCATTGCGTTTTATTTTCCGGATGACGAAGAAACGGTCTATCTGAAACGGATCATTGCGCTGCCGGGTGAGACGGTGGAAGGAAGGGACGGAAAGGTCTGTGTAGATGGAGAGCCGTTGGAGGAAGATTATATAACAGAGAAGATCGACAGTGATTTCGGTCCCTTTTATGTACCCGCGGATATGTATTTTGTGATGGGGGACAATCGGAATGATTCCTGGGATTCCCGATTTTGGGAGCATAAGTTCGTAGCAAAAAAGAAGATCATCGGCAAAGCGGAGATGGAGTATTTTCCGAAGATTAAGCTGCTGTTTTAGGCAGGATTCCCGCGTCCCCCGGCCGGAAGGCGAACCGAAACGAGGCAACGAGAAAAGATACAAAGGAGGACATTGGCATGGCAAAGTATGTAATGGCTCTGGATTCAGGTACGACGAGCAACCGCTGTATCCTGTTTAATGAAAAGGGCGAGATGTGCAGCGTGGCGCAGAAGGAGTTTACACAGCATTTTCCCAAACCCGGATGGGTGGAGCATGAGCCCGGGGAGATCTGGTCTACCCAGCTTGCGGTGGCCAGGGAGGCGATGACGAAGATCGGGGCTTCTGCGGAGGATATCTCTGCCATCGGGATTACGAATCAGCGGGAGACCACGATCGTGTGGGATAAAAATACGGGGCAGCCTGTGTATCCGGCCATTGTCTGGCAGTGCCGGAGGACCTCGGAATACTGCGACAGCTTGAAGGAGAAGGGGCTGACGGAGAAGTTCCGGGAGAAGACAGGGCTGGTGATCGACGCATATTTTTCAGGGACAAAGGTAAAATGGATCCTGGATCATGTGGAAGGGGCCAGGGAGCGCGCCGAGAAGGGGACTCTGCTTTTCGGGACCGTGGAGACATGGCTGATCTGGAAGCTCACCAGGGGAGCGGTACATGTGACGGACTACAGCAACGCGTCCAGGACGATGCTGTTCAACATCCATACGCTGGAATGGGACGATGAGATTCTGGAAGAGCTGGACATTCCGAAGAGCATGCTGCCCCAGGCCAGGGCGTCCAGCGAGATCTACGGGGAGACCGACCCCAGCTTTTTCGGAGGCCGTATTCCCATTGCGGGGGCGGCGGGAGACCAGCAGGCGGCCTTGTTCGGCCAGGCCTGTTTTGAGCAGGGAGACGCAAAGAATACATACGGGACCGGATGCTTCCTGCTGATGAATACGGGCAGTCAGCCTGTGCTTTCCAAGAACGGGCTTGTCACGACCATTGCCTGGGGCATGGACGGCAAGGTGACCTATGCTCTGGAGGGTTCTATCTTTGTGGCCGGCGCTGCGCTGCAGTGGCTGCGGGATGAGCTCCGGCTGATCGATTCGGCCGCGGACAGTGAATATTTTGCCCAGAGGGTGAAGGACACCAACGGCTGCTATGTGGTGCCGGCCTTTACCGGGCTGGGAGCGCCCTATTGGGATCAGTACGCCAGGGGTACCATTGTGGGGCTGACCCGGGGCGTGAACAAATACCATATCATCCGGGCAACGCTGGAATCCCTGGCATATCAGGTGAACGACGTATTGGAAGCGATGAAGGCGGATTCGGGAATGAACCTGTCGTCTCTGCGGGTGGACGGCGGCGCCAGCGCCAATAATTTCCTGATGCAGACCCAGGCGGATTTCAGCAACGCGCCGGTGAACCGCCCAAGATGCGTGGAGACCACCGCGATGGGAGCGGCTTATCTTGCAGGACTTGCTGTGGGCTACTGGAAGGATATTGAGGATGTGAAGCAAAACTGGGGCATCGACAAGATCTTTGTTCCGGCAATCGAGCCTGAGAAGCGGGAGAAAATGCTTAAGGGCTGGAAGCGTGCTGTAACGTGCTCTTACGGCTGGGCTAAGGAGGAATGACCATTCGAAAGCCCATGAATGTTTGAAATGATGTCATATGCGGATGACTGTCCGGATCCTGGGGGGACGGACAGTCATCCTTTGCGGGAGAGGGAACATGTTTGGTTATATTACGATTTGCGAACCGGAACTCAAGGTGAAGGATCTGCGGAGATACCGGGCGCATTACTGCGGTCTGTGCAGGTCATTGAAGGAGAGGTACGGGAGCATGGGGCAGATGACCCTGAGCTATGATATGACATTTATTGTCGTACTTTTGACTTCGCTGTATGAATCCGCGCTGAAAGAGTCGGCTGGCAGGTGCAAGACGCACCCCATAAAAAAACAGCAGATGCTGCAGAGTGAGATCACGGAATACGCTGCGGATATGAATGTGATCCTGACATGGTATCACTTAAAGGACGACTGGCAGGACGAGAGGAAGCCGGGAAGTCTTTTGGGGCTTCACGCATTGGGCCGAAAGGCAAAAAAGGCGGCCGGAACATATCCCAGACAGTGCAGGGTGATGCACCGGGAGCTGAAAGCGCTGGAGAGGATGGAAGCGGCAAAAAGCAGGGATCTTGACGAGGCGGCCGGATGCTTTGGGCGGCTGATGGAAGAGGTGCTGGTGTACAAACAAGACGTCTGGGAGGAAGACTTGCGCAGGATGGGCTTCTTTCTGGGGAAATTTATTTATATCATGGACGCCTATGAGGATCTGAGAAAGGATCTGGAACAGGGGAATTATAATCCGCTCCGGGACTTAAGTCGGAGTGTGGATTATGAGGAGCGTTTAAGGCAGATCCTGTGCATGATGATCGCGGAGAGCACGGCGGCCTTCGAAAAGCTTCCCTGTCTGCAGGATGCGGATATCCTGCGGAATATCCTCTATACCGGGGTCTGGAATCAATATAACCGGATCCAGGAAAAGAAGAAAGAGACGCTGGAAAACAGGAAAGAGCACAAAAAGAAATGAAGCAGACTACTTTAACAACCGGAAATATTACAGGCTCTCTGCTGCGGTTTGCGTTTCCCATGATGGTGGGAAACCTGCTGCAGCAGCTTTATAATATCGTGGATACGCTGATCGTGGGGCAGTTCCTTGGAAAAGAGGCTCTGGCGGCGGTGGGATCCTCCTATTCCCTGATGACATTTTTGACCTCCATCCTGCTGGGGCTCTGCATGGGGAGCGGCGTCTCCTTTTCCATCAGTTTTGGGAAACAGGAATATGACCGGATGAAGTCCGGTATTTTTATGTCCTTTGTGATGATTGGGAACGCTGCGCTGCTCTTAAGCGCTGCCGTATTTGCCGGGCTGGATCTGATCCTCAGGCTGCTATGTGTGCCTGGAGATGTCTATGGACTGATGCGGGAATATCTGTGGGTGATCTTTTGGGGGATTTTGGCTACGTTTTTATATAATTTTTTTGCTTCTCTGCTGCGTGCGGTAGGCAATTCCACTGCGCCGCTTTTGTTTCTCGGGATTGCCGCACTGTCCAACATCGGGCTGGACCTGCTGTTTATTATCCGCTTTCATCGGGGCGTGCGGGGGGCTGCGGAGGCTACCATCCTGTCGCAGTATGCGGCGGGGATTGGGATTCTGTTGTATACAATAATACAATTTCCGCAGTTCCGTTTCAAGCGTAGGGATCTGAGATGGCAGCCAGAAGTGCTGAGGGAAATTTTTCAGTTGTCTTTTCTGACCTGCATCCAGCAGTCGGTTATGAATTTTGGAATTCTGATGATACAGGGATTAGTAAACAGTTTCGGGGCGGTCGTCATGGCGGCTTTTTCCGTGGCGGTCAAGATCGATACCTTTGCCTATATGCCGGTGCAGGATTTCGGAAATGCGTTTTCAACCTTTGTGGCGCAGAATTATGGGGCAGGGAAAACAAAACGGATCCGGGAGGGGATCCGAAGCGCCGTAAAGACCGCGTTTTTCTTTGGGGCGGCAGTCAGCGCGCTTGTATTTGTATTCGCCAGGCAGCTGATGCTGATCTTTGTGAAGCCGCGGGAAACGGAAATTATTTGGGAAGGGGTGCGTTATCTGCGGATTGAGGGCAGCTTTTATTATCTGATCGGTTTTTTGTTTCTCTGCTATGGATATTACCGTGCTGTCAAGCGTCCCGGCATGTCCCTGATACTGACCGTGATCTCGCTGGGAACCCGGGTGCTGCTGGCATATATCCTGTCGGCGGTGCCGCGGATCGGGGTGACCGGGATCTGGGCAGCCGTGCCCATCGGGTGGTTTCTGGCTGATCTGGCGGGATATCTGTATTACCGTAATTCAAAATGAATCTGGACAATTGGGAAATTTTATTATATCATGGTAAACGTATGAGAGCAGAGGATCAGGAAGATCAATATAGAGGAGAAAAACAAAGATGAACAAAAATCCATATGAAGTGCTGGGGATTCCGACGAACGCATCGGATGATGAAGTGAAACGGGCATACCGGGATTTGACAAGGAAGTATCACCCGGACGCAAATGTAAATAATCCGCTTGCGGACCTGGCGGAGGAAAAATTTAAGGAAGTACAGGAAGCCTATGACATGATTATGAAACAGCGGGAGCAGGGCGGCTATCAATATGGCTACGGCTACCAGGGAGGAAGCGGCCAGGGCAGCTATCAGCAGACCTACGGCAGTTCCGGCTCCGGGCAGAATCCGCAGATGCAGTCGGTGTATACCTACCTGAACGCAAGGCGCTACCGGGAAGCATTGAATGTGCTGAACGGAATGCCCAACCGGACTTCGGAATGGTATTACTTAAGCGCCGCGGCCAATGCGGGGATCGGCAACAACATCATGGCCCGCGACCACGCCGGCCAGGCCGTGAATATGGAGCCCAATAACCTGCAGTACCGCCAGCTTCTGAACCAGCTGGAATGGAGCGGGCAGAAGTACCAGAATTACCCCTATGGAGGCGGCTACGGCATGGGCGGCAATTCCTGCGGTACGGGAAACATGTGCTGTGACTTATGTATTGCTGACCAGCTGTGCGAATGTATGGGAGGAGATCTTTGTTCATGCATATAAAGGCAAAGAAAATGGCGTTCGGCGGGCTGCAGCTGGCATTGTCGGTGATCTGCATGATCCTGGGGAGCGTCATCGAGACAGGTACCTTGTTTTTGCTTGCGGCGGCTTCCTTTTTTGTAGGGATTGTCTTCCGGGAATTCGGGAGAAGGACCGCAGCCGTGTTTTATGTGGCAGGCGTATTGCTGGGATTGATCCTGGCGCCCAATAAACTGTACGTTGCCACCTATGGGGCGATGGGATTCTTCATCCTGGCGGAGGAAACCGCCTGGGATCGGCTGGGCGGCTTGAATGCCGGGGTTCGGAAAAAGACGGCTCTGCTTTGGGGCATCCGATATGGGATATTCAACCTGCTCTATCTTCCGGCAGTTCTTTTTTTTCAGAAGCTGCTGTTTGCGGGAACGCTGTCCCTCTGGGTGGAGCTGGGGGTTCTTGCCGCCGGCCAGGCGGTGCTGTTCCTGTATGTGGGTGCTTATGGATATGTACAGAGGGAGCTGTGGGGAAAGCTGCGGGGACATATTTTCCGTACATGAGGAGCTGTAGAAAATAGCGGATTTCCTCCAGAGATGCAGATCAAAAAAAGAAGGATATGCGGGTTTTGCCCTAAGTAAGGGAAGATCATCTGTATGTCTGCAGGGAGCTTTGCCGGATGCGGAAGAGAAAAAGAATCTGCCCGGCAGAATATGTATGACTGTGCCGGGCAGAGAACAGGGTCGAGATATACTATGGTATACAGTTCCTCAGGAGCCTTACAGCAATGCGGCGTAGATCACGGCATCCAGGGCATTCAGATCTTCTTCGCTGATGGTCTGAACCTTATCCCCATTGGGCTGGATATGTAAGGTCACTGTTTCAGGGTCCCCATATTTCGGGGAGGACAGCCTGGGGGTGATCAGCTGATACATTTTTTCATACAGGAACTGGTTGACCTGTTCGCTGTTGGTGAGCGTGGCCGGATCTTCGGCCCCAAGCGCGTCGATCAGGCTCTGGCTGATGCCGTCAAACATGGCAAAGGGTTCCGCGCTCACTTCTACGGTAAAACCGTCCCCGTCCTCTTTTGCATCGCCTACGGTGATCCGGCAGAGGGCATTGAGCTCTGTAAAGAGCTGCCGGTACTGGTCTTTCAGCTCTGCGGTGACGGAGGTGCCGCCCACCTTCATGGTACTGAGGAGAGCGTTCATGCCGTTTTCATGGATCAGCGACGCTTCGTATTCTTCACATTTCTTATACTCCATATAAGCGCTGTAATCTGCCTTGTAGCGGGCATCCAGAACTGCCTGCACATAAACTGGGGCATCCTCCAAGGTCATTTTTTTTCCGCATCCGACAGCCAGTAAGGAACAGCAGATGCTCACGATGGTGATCAGTGAAAGTTTTCGTTTCATCAAGAGTCTCCCTCCCATTTGTTATCATATCGTATTTCGGGTTTCCGATAATAACAATATCATAAATAAAGGTTTGATTCAAGAAAAAAGAGGAAGGTAAAAAGCAATGTATTTTTATATGGCGCCCCTGGAAGGGATTACGGGACACGTGTTCCGCCGGACACTTTGTGAGTGCTTCGGCTCTGTAGATCGATATTTTATCCCGTTTATCAAGCCGAACCAGCACGGACATTTAAGCTCCCGGGAGCGGCAGGACGTGCTGCCTGGGAACAATCCGGGCATGTACGCCATCCCGCAGATCCTGACAAATTCTGTGGAGGATTTCGTGCGTACGGCCCGGAAGCTTCGACAGTACGGCTATCAGGAGATCAATCTGAACCTGGGCTGCCCTTCCGGGACTGTGGTGTCCAAAAAGCGGGGCTCCGGCTTTCTGGCATTTCCCGAGGAGCTGGACCGGTTTCTGGACGGGGTGTTCGAACAGACGGACGCGGAAGTTTCCATCAAGACCAGGATCGGGAAGGACAGCCCGGAGGAATTTGGGCGGCTCCTGGAGATTTATAACCAGTATCCGGTGAAGGAGCTGATCATCCATCCCAGGGTCCAGAAGGATATGTATCGGAATCACCCCAATTGGGAGGTGTTTGGAGAAGCCTGCAAAAACAGCAGACACCCGGTCTGCTATAACGGGGATCTGTTCTGTGCAGAGGCGTACCAGAAGGCAAAGGAGGCGTTTCCGGAGGTGGACCGATGGATGTTCGGAAGAGGGCTTCTGATGAATCCGGGGCTGTGCCGGCAGATCCGGCAGGGCGTCGGGCTGGACAAAGAAACCCTGCGCAGGTTCCACGATCAGCTCTACAGGGACTATCAGGAAGTGATGCCGGGAGCCAGGACCATCCTGTTTAAGATGAAGGAACTTTGGAGCTTTCTGGCGCCGGCTTTTACCCATTATGAGAAATATGCGAAGCGGATCAAAAAGGCGGAAAAACTGCCGGTGTACGAGGCGGCGGTGGACGCGCTGTTCGGGGAGCAGCAGATCTGTATATAAAAAGGACATCCGGCATGCTATCGTATTCTGCGAGACTGCGGGCATATCCGGGCATTTTTCCTGGTCTAGGGGAGACACATTTTTCCGCGCGTGCTTACATATATTAAATACGAAAGCATGGAAATGTGAGGAACTGTATCGTGCAGGAAGTTATGATCTACATCATGAACACATATGGATATCTGGGAGTCTGTTTTCTGATTGCGGTGGAGAATCTTTTTCCGCCGATTCCCTCAGAAGTGATCCTGACCTTCGGAGGCTTTATGACTACATACACCAGGCTGACTGTTCCGGGAGTGGTGATCTTCTCCACTCTGGGTTCCACCATCGGGGCGCTGATTTTGTACCGTATGGGGATGGCGCTGACCCCGGAAAAGCTGGAAAGTCTCACAAAAGGGAAGCTGTTCCATCTGCTGGGATTTGAAAAGGAGGATGTGGAGGAGACCATCGACTGGTTTGAAAAGCACGGGAAAAAGGCGATCCTCTTGGGGCGGTGCATTCCCATCATCCGGAGCCTGGTATCGGTTCCGGCGGGGATGGCCGAGATTGAGGTTCCGTTGTTTCTGGTCTATACGGTCATCGGAAGTACACTGTGGAATATACTTCTGGTGTCTCTTGGGGCGGCGCTGGGCGCTTCCTGGGAAACGGTACTCGTATATCTGGACCGATATTCGTCCGTGATCCGGGTACTTCTGATTGCGGGAGCCGCCCTTTGGCTGATCCGGTCGATTCGGAAAAAATGTAACCGGAAGAAGGAAGCGTGCTGATTTTTTCAGGGAATTTTGAAAAAAGGAAAACATCCCCTTTTAAAGCGCTTCGGGAAATGCTATAATGTGCGGAGGCATACAGAAAGAACAATTAATCAAGAACTTGATAGAAGAGAGGGTACAATATGAGTAAGTTTGATTCTATGGGATCCGGCAGGACACAGCAATGGGAGATAGCGGTTCCGGACGCGTATGAAAAGGTGCTTCAGGAGGACTTATCGGATCTTAAGTCAAAGGGCTGTCTTTTGAGACATAAGAAGAGCGGCGCGCGAGTCCTGATGATGTCCAATGAGGATGAGAATAAAGTATTCGCCATCGGATTTCGGACCCCGCCGTCGGATAGTACGGGGGTACCTCATATTATGGAGCATTCCGTGCTGTGCGGCTCTAAGGATTTTCCGGTGAAGGATCCCTTCGTGGAGCTGGTGAAGGGCTCCTTGAACACCTTTTTAAATGCCATGACCTATCCGGATAAGACCGTATATCCTGTGGCAAGCTGCAATGACAAGGATTTCCAGAATCTGATGCATGTATATATGGATGCGGTATTTTACCCGAATATCTATCAGCATCCGGAGATCTTCCGGCAGGAGGGCTGGAGCTACCATCTGGAGGAGAAGGACGGGGAGCTGTCCTACAACGGGGTGGTCTATAATGAGATGAAGGGGGCATTTTCCTCACCCGAAGGCGTGCTGGACCGGATGATCTTAAATTCCCTGTTTCCGGATACCTCCTATGCAAATGAGTCCGGCGGGGATCCGGACGTAATCCCGGAGCTGACCTATGAGCAGTTCCTGGATTTCCACAGAACCTATTATCATCCGTCCAACAGCTATATTTACCTGTACGGAAATATGGATATGGCGGAAAAGCTGGAGTGGCTGGATCAAAATTACCTGTCGGACTTTGACATCCGGCAGGTAGATTCCCGGATCCGTTATCAGGAACCGTTTCAGGAGATGCGGGAGGTGGAGATGGAGTATTCCATTTCCAGCGAAGAGTCGGAGGAGGACAATACCTTCCTTTCCTATAACAAGGTGATCGGGACAAGCCTGGATGAGAAGCTGTATCTGGCGTTCCAGGTATTGGATTACGCGCTTCTGTCCGCACCGGGGGCTCCGCTGAAAAAGGCGTTGGTGGAGGCAGGGATCGGCAAGGATATCATGGGCTCCTACGACAACGGGATCTACCAGCCTATTTTTTCCGTGATCTCCAAAAACGCGAACCTGGAGCAGAAGCAGGCATTTATAGATACGGTGGAAGGAACCTTAAAGGATATTGTAGAAAAAGGAATGGACCGGAAAGCTTTGGAGGCCGGGATCAATTATCACGAATTCCGGTTTCGGGAGGCGGACTTCGGCAGCTATCCCAAGGGACTGATGTATGGACTGCAGCTGTTTGACAGCTGGCTCTACGATGAGACAAAGCCGTTCATCCACATGCAGGCCATTCCCATCTTTGAATTTTTAAAGGAGCAGATCGGCACCGGATATTTTGAGGAGCTGATCCAGAAGTGGCTTCTGGACAACACCCACGGTTCCATCGTGACCGTGAAGCCGGAGCGGGGCAGGACGGCCCGTCTGGACCAGGAGCTGGAAAAGCGGCTGGAAGTGTATAAGAACAGCCTCACCGATGCCGAGAAGGAACGGCTGATCGCAGATACGGCGGCGTTGGAGGACTATCAGGAGAGCGAGGACGCGCAGGAGGACCGGGAGAAGATCCCGATCCTGAGCCGGGAGGATATCTCCAGGGAGATCGCGCCCATCTTTAATGAAGAAAAAGAAGTGGAGGGAATCCCGCTGATACACCATAAGATCGATACCAACGGCATCGGATATGTGACATTGATGTTCGACCTGTCCGGCGTGCCGGAGGAAAAGCTGCCCTACGTGGGAATGCTCCAGGCTGTGCTGGGGATCATTGATACCACCAGCTATGAATACGGCGAACTGTTCAATGAGATCAATGTGCATACCGGGGGAATCGGGACTTCTCTGGAAATGTATCCGGATGTGAGAAATGTAAAAGAAAAGGCGTTCCGCGCGACCTTTGAGATGAAGGGCAAGGCGCTGTATCCGAAGATGGATGTCCTGTTTCGGATGATGCGGGAGATCCTGATGGAATCTAAGCTGGAGGATGAGAAGCGTCTGAAAGAAATCCTTTCCATGCTCAAATCCCGGCTGCAGATGAGCTTCCAATCCTCCGGACATACGACGGCGGCGCTGCGGGCGCTGTCCTATTCGTCACCCATTTCCAAGTTCAAGGATGATACGGACGGGGTCGGATATTACCAGGCTGTAAAGGAAGCGGAGGAGCATTTTGAGGAACAGAAGGAAACACTGATCCACAATCTGAAAGAGATCGCCGCCCGGATCTTCCGGTGGGATAATCTGATGGTGAGCCTGACCTGCGGGGAGGAGGGACTGGATCCGGTCTGCCGTGAGCTGTCCGGGATGAAGGACCGGCTGCATGGCGGAAGTACGGAATCCCAAGAGACCAGGTGCATCCTGCACTGTACGAAGAAAAACGAAGGTTTTAAGACCTCCTCCAAGGTGCAGTATGTGGCGAGAGTCGGCAATTTCATTGACGGAGGCGCCGATTACTGCGGTACACTGCAGATTCTCAAGGTGATCCTGAGCTATGGCTATCTGTGGCAGAACATCCGGGTCAAGGGCGGCGCGTACGGCTGCATGTGCAACTTCAACCGGATCGGGGAAGGATATCTTATCTCTTACCGGGACCCCAACCTGGAAAAGACCATGGAAGTATACGAGGGCGTGGTGGATTATCTAAAGGACTTTACAGTCAATGAACGGGATATGAACAAATATATTATCGGAACCATCAGCAATATGGACCGCCCTATGACGCCTTCCGCCAAAGGGGACCGTTCCATGAACCTGTATATGAACCATGTGTCCGGGGAGATGATCCAAAAGGAACGGATGGACGTACTCAACGCAGAGCAGGAGGATATCCGGAAGCTTTCTGCTGTAGTGGAGGCGCTGCTCTCGGCAGATCAGCTCTGCGTGATCGGAAGCGAGGAAAAGATAGAAGCACAGAAAGAAATGTTCGGCGAGGTGAAGACGCTGTTCTAAAAGAGAAGATCCGGACTGACTGGCCGGAAATCGGAATGTACGGCGTTTTTGGCGAATACTGAAGGAGAACGGATGAAGGAAAATTATAAATCGGGTTTTGCGACCCTGATCGGGCGGCCCAATGTGGGAAAATCGACATTGATGAATTACCTGATCGGACAGAAGGTGGCCATCACCTCTAACAAGCCCCAGACCACCAGGAACCGGATCCAGACGGTGCTGACCAGGCCGGAAGGACAGATCGTGTTTGTGGATACGCCGGGGATCCACAAGGCGAAGAATAAGCTGGGGGAATATATGGTGAACATTGCAAGGCATTCCCTGGACGACGTGGACGCGGCGCTGTGGCTGGTGGAGCCTTCCACGTTTATCGGCGCCGGGGAGCGGCACATCATGGAACAGCTGAAAAAGATCACGACCCCGGTGGTGCTTGTGATCAATAAGATCGATATGGTGAAAAAGGAAGAGGTTCTAACCTGTATCGACGCGTACCGGAAGGAATATGATTTTGCGGAGATCGTTCCGGTCTCTGCCCGAAGCGGGGAAAATACGGAGGAATTGATCCGGGTGATCCTGCAGTATCTTCCCTATGGACCGCAGTTTTACGACGAGGACACCATTACGGATCAGCCCGAGCGGCAGATCGTGGCGGAGCTGATCCGGGAGAAGGCGCTGCACTGCCTGGAGGATGAGATTCCCCACGGCATCGCGGTGGCCATCGACCGGATGAAGATGCAGAAGAAGGTCATGCACATTGATGCCACGGTGATCTGTGAGCGGGATTCCCACAAGGGGATCATCATCGGGAAGCAAGGCGCCATGCTGAAAAAGATCGGAAGCACAGCCCGGTTTGAGATTGAGAAAATGCTGGGCTGCAGGGCGAATCTGAAGCTCTGGGTGAAAGTGCAGAAAAACTGGCGGGACAGCGACTTTTTGATGAAAAACTTCGGGTATACGAAGGACGAGATGTGACCGGACAGCCCATGCGCAATGCTGTACTAGCTAAAAAACGGGGCTGTCAAGGGGAGCATGGAAAAAAACGCTGCCAGATTTTACGAGGTATAGACCCGACAAAATTCGGAAAACCTAAATCATATATAGGATGCTGTGCGGCAGATTGATCCGGCGCTCAGCATCACACAGATGAAGAGGTGATCCGATGGAGAAGAGATACTGGGAGCAATTTTCAAAAACCGGTGGGGTATGTGACTATCTGGAATATAAGATGGAGCTGTACGGACACGGGGGAAACAGGAATCAGGCGGGCTGTGAACAGCGGATCTGTAAGGAGCGGGATTCGGTGATCATCCCGCTGTACAGAGAGGAAGATGATACGGCATAAGGAGCTGTTTAGGCATGCTGCTTGTGTATCATTGCCTGCGGCAGGGGCGAGGAATTTGAATGAGATAACGGTAACCGGCATGGTGCTTTCTACGGCGCCGGTTGGGGAATATGACAGGCGGGTAGTGATCCTGACCAGGGAACAGGGAAAGGTTGCCGCGTTTGCCAGAGGGGCCAGAAAACCGAACAGCCCGCTGGTGGGCGCGGTCAATCCCTGCTCCTTCGGTGAGTTTACACTGTATGCGGGGCGGAGCTCCTATACGGTGAAGTCCGCAAAGATATCCAACTATTTTGCGGAGCTGCGGGAGAATATGGTGGGCGCCTATTATGGCTTTTATTTTCTCGAATTTGCAAATTTTTATGCAAAGGAAGCCAATGATGAGCGGGAAATGCTGAAGCTCCTGTACCAGTCCATGCGTGCCCTGACAAATGAAAAGATCCCCAACCGGCTGGTCCGGTACATATTTGAACTGCGGGCGCTGTGCGTCAACGGGGAAGGCCCCCAGGTCTTCCGGTGCGTTTCCTGCGGAGATGAAAAGCGTCCGGCTGTGTTCAGCGTAAAAAAGGGCGGGCTGGTGTGCGGCGAATGCATGCAGGATGTGATGGACGGAATGCAGCTGGATACCTCCACCCTGTATAGCATGCAGTATATCGAGAGCAGCCGGATCGAGAAGCTCTATACCTTTGTGGTCAGCGACGCGGTGCTGGAGGAGCTGGGGCGGGTGATGGAGCGGTATCTGGATGTCTATGTGGAGAAGAAATTCAAGTCGCTGGAAATCCTGGAGACGTTGGAGACCTGACCTGAAATTTATATCCTGGTCCATCTTTACAAATCCCGGCGGAATCGGTATAATGACTATTGTTCAGGAAGCTGCAGACAGGATCCGGCTGAAAGGATTCCTTTTTGCGGTTGTGAAGAGTGATGAAAAAAAGAATGTGAGGAACAGACAGTATGGTAGAAAAGACGATGGAAAAGATTGTGGCCCTTGCAAAATCGAGAGGCTTCGTATATCCCGGCTCCGAGATCTACGGAGGTCTGGCGAATACGTGGGATTACGGCAATCTTGGCGTGGAATTGAAGAATAACGTAAAAAAAGCCTGGTGGCAGAAGTTCGTTCAGGAGTCCCCTTATAATGTGGGTGTGGACTGCGCGATCCTGATGAATCCCCAGACCTGGGTGGCATCCGGACATCTGGGCGGATTTTCTGACCCTCTGATGGACTGTAAGGAATGCCATGAGCGGTTCCGCGCGGATAAGCTGATTGAGGACTTCTGTGAAGAAAAGGGGATTGCGCTGGAGGGCACCGTGGATGCCTGGACTCAGGAGCAGATGACGGCGTTTATCCAGGAGCACCAGATTCCGTGCCCCACCTGCGGTAAGCATAATTTTACCGATATCCGACAGTTCAACCTGATGTTCAAGACCTTCCAGGGCGTGACAGAGGACGCCAAGAATACGGTTTACCTGCGGCCGGAGACTGCCCAGGGGATCTTCGTGAATTTTAAGAATGTACAGCGGACATCCAGAAAGAAGATTCCGTTCGGCATCGCTCAGATCGGGAAGTCCTTCCGGAACGAGATCACACCAGGCAACTTTACTTTCCGTACCAGAGAATTTGAACAGATGGAACTGGAATTCTTCTGTGAGCCGGATACGGATCTGGAGTGGTTTGCGTACTGGAAGCAGTTCTGTCTGGACTGGCTCAGTTCTCTCGGACTCAAAGAGAATGAGGTGCGCTACCGTGACCATGATAAGGAAGAGCTTTCCTTCTACAGCAAGGCCACCACGGATGTGGAATTTTTGTTCCCCTTCGGCTGGGGAGAACTGTGGGGAATCGCGGATCGTACCAACTATGATCTGTCCCAGCATATGGAAGTGTCCAAGCAGGATCTGACGTATTTTGATGATGTGAAAAATGAAAAGTACATCCCCTACGTGATCGAGCCCTCCCTGGGCGCAGACCGTATGGTATTGGCATTTTTGTGCAGCGCGTATGACGAGGAAGAGCTGGAAGGCGGAGACATGCGGACCGTGCTCCATTTCCATCCGGCGCTGGCTCCGGTGAAGGTCGGTGTGCTGCCGCTGTCCAAGAAGCTGAACGAAGGCGCGGAGAAGGTTTATGCGGAGCTGTCCAAATATTTCAACTGCGAGTATGATGACAGGGGCAATATCGGAAAACGCTACCGCCGCCAGGATGAGATCGGGACCCCGTTCTGCGTGACCTATGACTTTGATTCTCAGGAAGACGGCGCCGTAACCGTGCGCGACCGTGACACCATGGAGCAGGAGCGGGTGAAGATCGAAGATTTGAAATCTTACTTTGAGGAGAAGTTTAGATTTTAAGGGGAGACGAAAGATGAAAGAGAAAAATTTGTGGCTGACCTATGAAGCAGGCGAGCTGGATGCGTTGGAAAAGGTGTGTGAGGACTACCGTGCCTTCCTGGATGCCGGCAAGACGGAGCGGGAGTGTGTGACCGAGATCATCTGTCAGGCCGAGGAAAAGGGCTACCGCAATTTATACACAGCGGAGCAGCTTCGGCCCGGAGACAGGGTCTATGCGGCATGGATGGAAAAATCCATTGCGTTGTTCCAGATCGGGACAGAGCCCCTGGAAAACGGTATGAACATTTTGGGGGCGCATATTGATTCCCCGCGCCTGGACCTGAAACAGAACCCGCTCTATGAAGAAAGCGGATTCGCTTATTTTGATACCCACTATTACGGCGGGATCAAGAAATACCAGTGGGTTACGGTGCCTCTGGCGATCCACGGGGTGGTCGTGAGAAAAGACGGGACGAGAGAGACCATTTCCATCGGAGAACAGGATACGGACCCGGTTTTTGTGGTGACCGATCTTCTGGTACATCTTTCTTCCAAGCAGATGGAGAAGAAGGCTTCCGTGGTGGTGGAAGGGGAAAACCTGGACATCCTGATCGGAAGCAGGCCGCTGGCAGGAGAGGAGAAGGACGCTGCTGCCGCACAGATATTGAAATTGATCCGGGAGACATACCACATTGAGAAAGAAGATCTGATGTCTGCAGAGCTGGAAGTCGTGCCCGCAGGAAGGGCAAGGGAGTGCGGACTGGACCGCAGCATGATCATGGCTTACGGACAGGACGACCGAATCTGCGCGTATACCTCTCTGGCAGCCATGCTGGATACGGAGCAGGTAGAACGCACGGCCTGCTGCATCCTGGTAGATAAGGAAGAGATCGGCAGCGTAGGGGCAACTGGAATGCATTCCAGATTCTTTGAAAATGCGGTGGCAGAGCTGTATGAAAAGCTGGAAGGCTTCTCCGAGTTAAAGTTGCGCCGTGCCCTGGCGCATTCCACCATGATCTCCTCCGATGTGAGCGCGGCCTATGACCCCATGTATACGGACGTATACGAAAAAAGGTCTTCCAGCTTCTTCGGAAGAGGGCCTGTGTTCACCAAGCATACGGGATCACGCGGAAAGAGCGGCTCCAATGACGCCAACGCGGAGTATATCGCAAAGCTGCGCCGGGTATTCGATGACAATCATGTGGGCTTCCAGATGGCGGAGATGGGCAAGATCGACGCAGGCGGCGGCGGTACCATTGCCTACATACTGGCCGAGTACGGCATGGAAGTGATCGACGGCGGTGTGGCCGTCCTATGCATGCACGCGCCTTGGGAGATTTCCAGCAAGGCGGATGTATACGAAGCTTACAGAGGGTACCGCGCGTTTTTGAAGGATATGAGATAATGTGCGGCAATCCTCCATGAAACAGGAATAAAAACGAGGATTTTCTCCATACTATGATAGATTCAGTTTCTAAGTACGATAAAAGGAGCAGATGGTATGGAGAGAAAAAACGCATGGAATTTTTATAATGAGCAAGATTTGGCGGCGGTAGAAGAACTGAGCATTCGATACCGCCGTTTTTTGGATGCGGGAAAAACGGAGCGGGAGTGCGCCGCCGAGTCCGTCCGCATGGCACGGGAGGCGGGATACAGAGATCTTCTGCAGATGATCCATCAAGGAGAGTCCTTGAAGCCCGGCGACAAGGTGTATATTTCCTTTATGGAGAAGTCGGCCGCTTTTTTCCGGATCGGCACAGAGCCTCTGGAACAGGGCATGAACATCATCGGCGCCCACATCGACTCCCCGAGGCTGGACCTGAAACAGGTGCCCTGCTATGAGGAGGCAGGAAATGTATACCTGGATACCCACTACTACGGCGGGATCAAAAAATACCAGTGGTTCGCGCTTCCGCTGGCGCTGCACGGGATCGTCGTCCGGAAGGACGGAACCTGGGCCAGGCTGTCCGTGGGCGAGAAGGAAGATGATCCGGTGTTCGTGATCACGGACCTGCTGCCCCATCTCGGCAGAGAGCGGAATGAGCAGAAAGTGAAGGACTTTTTTGACGCGGAGAAGATGGATCTGCTGATCGGAAACCGGCCCGTAAAGGAACAGGATGTAAAGCAGCATATCCTGGGGATCCTGTCCGAAACCTACCAGATTCAGGAGGAGGATTTTTTGTCCGCGGAGCTGGAGATCGTGCCCGCCGGGAGGGCAAGGGAATGCGGACTGGACCGGAGCATGGTGCTCTCCTACGGGCAGGACGACCGGAGCTGCGCTTTTGCCGCATTGCATGCGCTGCTGGGAGACGGGGACAAAGAACCCGGGACACAAGGATGCGGAAGAACAGCCTGCTGCCTGCTGGTGGATAAGGAGGAGACCGGGAGCAACGGCGCCACGGGTATGAAGTCCCGCTTTTTTGAAAACGCGGTAGCCGAGATCCTTGCCATGACCGGGGAAGCATTCGGAAAAACGCCGATACAGGAGGTTCCGTTTGATCTCCGGTTGCGCCGGGCGCTTCTGCATTCCCGGATGCTGTCCGCGGATGTAAGCGCCGCCTATGACCCGGCTTTTGAGAAATATTTTGAAAAGAAAAATTCCGCTTATCTGGGAAACGGGCTTGTCTTCAACAAATACAGCGGCAGCGGCGGCAAATCCGGGGCCAATGACGCGAACCCGGAATATATGGCGAAGCTCCGCCGGATCATGGAGGAGCACCATGTGACCTTCCAGACCGCGGAGCTGGGAGCCGTAGACCAGGGGGGCGGCGGTACCATTGCCTATATCATGGCAAAATATGGGATGGAAGTGATCGACTGCGGCCTGGCGGTGCTGAGCATGCATGCGCCCTGGGAGGCGACCAGCAAGGCGGATCTGTACGAGGCCGTGAAAGGTTACGGGGCATTTTACAAAAAAATGCTTTAAAATCAGAGGGCATTGTGCTATAATATTGCGGAGCAGCGGTTTCGGAAGAACCGCAGAGCATGATGAGTAGGAGGATAAGAGATGAAACACATTAAGACACTGAATACGCAGACATTGAACCATACAGTGAATAAAGGCGGATGTGGAGAATGTCAGACGTCCTGTCAGTCCGCATGCAAGACTTCTTGTACCGTGGGAAATCAGACATGCGAGCATAAAAAATAGACAGAATAAGATTGTTAAGGCAGCGGCCTGAGTCGCTGCTTTATCCATGTATAAAGAAGAAAGCGGGGCATATCGTGATACATCAATACCAGAATCATGGATACAACATCGTCCTGGATGTAAACAGCGGTTCCGTCCATGTGGTGGACAAGATCGCCTATGATGTGATCGCCTGTCTGGAGCGGCAGAATCCCTTCCATACCTGCGGTACGCTGAACAGTCCGGGGACCCTGGAAACCCTTTTGCGGGAGCTGCCGGGATATCCGGAGGAGGAAGTGTCGGAGGTGCTGGAGGCAGTGACAGAGCTGACCAGGGCGGGACAGCTATTTACCCGGGATATTTATGAGGACTATATAGACGAAGTAAAGCAGAGAAAGACCGTGGTCAAGGCGCTGTGCCTCCATATCGCCCATGACTGCAACCTTGCCTGCAGATATTGCTTTGCGGAGGAAGGGGAGTACCACGGGCGGCGCGCCATGATGTCCCCGGAGGTCGGGAAGAAGGCACTGGATTTCCTGATCCAGAATTCCGGCAACAGGCACAACCTGGAGGTGGATTTTTTCGGCGGAGAGCCGCTCATGAACTGGAAGACGGTGAAGGAGCTGGTGGCTTATGGAAGAGAGCTGGAGCAGCGGTATGACAAGCATTTCCGGTTTACGCTGACCACCAACGGGGTACTGCTTAATGACGAGGTACAGGAGTTTGTCAACCGGGAGATGGACAATGTGGTGCTGAGCCTGGACGGGCGGAAGGAGGTCAATGACCGGATGCGGCCCTTCCCCAACGGCAGCGGCAGCTATGACCTGATCGTTCCCAAATTCCAGAGGCTGGCCGAGAGCCGGAATCAGGAAAAATACTACATCCGCGGTACATTTACCAGAGAGAACTTGGACTTTTCTAAAGATGTGATGCATTATGTGGATCTGGGGTTCCGGCAGATTTCCATTGAACCTGTGGTGGGCGAGGATACCGACCCCTACGCCATTCAGGAAATTGACCTGCCACGGATCTTCGAGGAATATGACATTTTGGCGGATCAGATCATCGAGTATGAGCGAAAAGGAAAGGGATTTACGTTCTTCCACTTTATGATCGATCTGGAGGGTGGCCCCTGCGTGGCAAAGAGGCTGTCCGGATGCGGTTCCGGCACCGAATACCTGGCGGTAACGCCCTGGGGGGATCTGTACCCCTGCCACCAGTTTGTGGGGGACGAGCAGTTCCGGATGGGAAATGTCGCGGACGGCATCACCCGGCCGGAGATTGCCGGGGAATTTCGCGGCTGCAGTGTGTATTCCAAGGAAAAATGCAGAAAGTGCTTTGCGCGTTTTTACTGCAGCGGAGGCTGTATGGCAAATTCTTACAAATTCCATCATACCATCCATGACACTTATGATGTGAGCTGCGAGATGGAACGCAAGAGAGTGGAATGCGCCATTATGATCAAGGCCGCGCTGGCAGATCACGCAGAGAATGCATAAGAGAAAGTAATACAGAAAGGAAAAAAAGTCATGAAAAAAAGTAAAGGCATTATCAGCCTGATTCTGATCGTAGTTCTGATCGGTCTGCTGGGATTTACGACAGCGGTCGGGTTCGGAAAGGGCGGTTCAGGCGCGGCAAGGAATATCAAGCTGGGCCTGGATCTGGAAGGCGGTGTCAGCATCACCTACCAGGTAAAGGGCGGTGCTCCGTCGGCAGAGGATATGGCAGACACCATCTACAAGCTGCAGCGCCGCGTGGAGCAGTACAGCACGGAAGCAACCGTATACCAGGAGGGAGAGGAGCGGATCAGCATCGAGATCCCGGGCGTGACTAATGCCAATGAGATCCTGGATGAGCTGGGACAGCCGGGTTCCCTGTATTTTATCGCGGAGACAGACAGCGAGGGAAAGGAAAACTATACTTATAAGGACGGCGAGTATGTTTTAAATAAGACCATCGAAGACATGCAGAAGGAGGAAGGCTCCATCGTGCTCACCGGTACGGATGTAAAGAACGCTTCCGCACAGGTACAGACCAATGAACTGACCAATGCGAACCAGAATGTGGTTACTCTGGAAATGACTCCGGAAGGCACCGAGAAGTTTGCGGAGGCCACCAAGCGGGCATTTAAGGCAGAGGAAAGCATCGGCATCTACTATGACGGTGAGTTTATCAGCGTACCCAATGTCAATGCGGAGATCAAGAACGGTCAGGCAGTCATTGAGGGAAGCATGAGCTATGAGGAGGCGCAGAGAATTTCTTCCACTATCCGGATCGGCGGACTGAGCCTGGAACTGGAAGAGCTGCGTTCCAACGTGGTAGGCGCACAGCTCGGTGAGGAAGCCATCAGCACCAGTCTGAAAGCCGGGGCCATCGGACTTGCCATTGTATTTATCTTCATGTGTGCGGCATACCTGCTTCCCGGATTTGCGTCCAGCCTTGCGTTGCTGACCTATACGGGACTGATCCTTGTCCTGTTAAATGCATTTGATATCACGCTGACTCTGCCGGGTATCGCAGGTATCATCCTGGGAATCGGTATGGCGGTGGATGCCAATGTCATCATCTTCGCCAGAGTCCGGGAGGAGCTGGCGGAAGGAAAAAGTGTAAAGAGTTCCTTAAATGCCGGATTCCAGAAGGCTATGTCCGCCATCCTGGACGGCAATATCACCACCCTGATCGCGGCCTTTGTCCTGCAGTGGCTGGGAAGCGGTACGGTAAAAGGCTTTGCGCAGACACTGGCAATGGGTATCGTGGTATCCATGTTCACGGCACTGGTGATCACCAGGATCATCATTTACTCCTTCTATGCAGTGGGAATCCGTGACAAGAAGTTCTACGGACATGCGAAGAAGGCGAAACAGACGACAGTCAATTTCCTGGGAAAGAGAAGGCTGTTCTTCGGGATTTCCGTCCTGCTGATCGTAGTTGGATTCGTATTTATGGGAGTCAACGGCGCGCAGGGAAAAGGCGTGATGAATTACAGCCTGGAATTTAAAGGCGGTACCTCTACAAGCGTGACCTTTGATAAGGAATATACATTAGAGGAGATCGATCAGGAGATCGTTCCTGAGATCGAATACGTAACAGGAGACAACAACGTACAGGTACAGAAGGTGGAAGGCACCAATCAGGTGATCTTCAAGACCCAGACACTGGATCTGAACAAGCGTGAGGCTTTTAACACCGCAATGACCAGCATTTTCCATGCGGACGAGGCAAAGATCGCAACAGAGAATATCAGTGCCACCGTCAGCTCCGAGATGCGCCAGGATGCCATTGTGGCGGTGATCGTGGCTACGATTTGTATGCTGCTGTACATCTGGTTCCGGTTTAAGGATATCCGATTTGCCACCAGTGCGGTTGCCGCGCTTCTCCATGACGTGCTGATCGTGCTGGCATTCTATGTGGTAGCCAGGGTTTCCGTGGGAAATACCTTTATCGCGTGTATGCTGACCATTGTCGGATATTCCATCAACGCTACCATCGTTATTTTTGACCGGATCCGTGAGGAGCTGCACACGAAGAAGAAAAATGAGGGCCTGGATGAATTGGTGAACCGGTGTATCACCCGGACACTGACAAGAAGTATCTACACCTCCCTGACGACCTTTGTCATGGTGCTGGTGCTGTTCATCATGGGTGTCAGCTCCATCAAGGAATTTGCCCTGCCGCTGATGGTAGGTATCGTATGTGGCGCCTATTCTTCCGTATGTATCACGGGTGCGCTGTGGTATATCATGAAGAGCCGTGAGGGGAAAAAGGCGGCAGCGGGAAAATAAATTACAACTTCCAATGTGTAAAAAATGGGTGTATCTGTGAAGCCTCTGAACAGAGGCAGATGCTAGCAAAAAAGGGACAGGCTGTCTCCTTCCGATCTTGAACAGGAGGGAGGCAGCTTTTTATAGCTGTGGAATATGGAAAGCAGTTCCGTCGTCCCTCTAAATACGAAGAAAGAAAAGGAGCTATCATGGAAAAATGGTTTGTAACAATGAAAAAAGCAGATTTTAACGGGATTGCCGCAAAGTATCACATTTCTCCGATCCTTGCCAGGCTGATCCGTAACCGGGATGTGAAGGAGGACGCTCAGATCAGCAGCTATCTGAACGGAACTGCTGCGGACCTGTACGACGGAAGGCAGATGAAGGATATGGACAGGGCCGTGGAGATCCTGAAAGAGAAGATCCAGGCGCATGTGCCGGTCCGGGTGATCGGAGACTATGACATTGACGGAGTCAATGCGTCTTACATCCTTCAGGAAGGCCTGTCCGGGCTGGAGGCGGATGTGGACGCAGACATTCCGGACCGGATCCGGGACGGCTTCGGGCTGAACAAAATGCTGATCGACAAGGCACTGGAGGACGGGATTGATACGATCATCACCTGCGACAACGGGATTGCGGCTCTCGATGAGATCGCGTATGGGAAGGAGCGCGGGCTGACCATCATCGTCACTGACCACCATGAGATTCCCTACCTGGAAACCGAAGGTGGGAGAAGCTACCAGATCCCTCCGGCGGACGCGGTGGTGGATCCCCACCGTCCGGACTGTGAGTACCCGTTCAAGGGACTGTGCGGTGCGGCGGTCGCCTTTAAGCTGGTGGAGGCGCTCTACCGGGCTTTGGAAGAGGATCCGGGGAGGATCCGGCATCTGATGGAGCATGTGGCCATTGCCACGGTGGGGGATGTGATGGACCTCCAAGGAGAAAACCGGATTTTCGTGAAGACCGGACTGAATATGCTGAAAAGCACCCGGAACGAGGGACTCAAAGCACTCATTGAATGTACCGGAGTACCTGTGGACAAGATCAGCGCCTACCACATCGGTTTTGTCCTGGGACCCTGCATCAATGCCAGTGGCAGACTGGATACGGCCAAGCGCGCTCTGGCCCTTCTGAACGCAAAGGACGCAGAAGAGGCATCCCGTTTGGCGGAGGAATTGAAGGAGCTGAATGACAGCCGTAAGGATATGACAGAGCAGGGCGTGGAGCAGGCCGTGGAGATGATCGAAAATTCCTCTCTGAAAAAGGACAAGGTCCTGGTGGTCTATCTGCCGGATTGCCATGAGAGTATTGCCGGGATCATCGCCGGGCGCATCCGGGAGAGGTATTACCGCCCGGTTTTTGTACTGACCTCCGCAGAGGAAGGAGTGAAAGGCTCCGGGCGTTCCATTGAGAACTACCATATGTTCAAGGAGATGAACCGGTGCCGGGAGCTGTTTACCAGATTCGGGGGGCATAAGCTTGCGGCAGGATTGTCTCTGCCTGAGGAAAATGTGGATGTATTCCGGAAGCGGATCAATGAGCTGTCGGGGCTGACGGAGGAGGACCTGCTCGAGAAGGTATCCATTGACATGCAGCTTCCGATCGCCTATTTATCGCAGAAGCTGGTGGAAGAGCTGGAGCTTTTGGAACCCTTTGGAAAGGGAAACCCCAGGCCTTTATTTGTGGAAAAAAACCTGCGTGTGATATCCCCAAGGATCGTGGGAAAGAACCAGAATGTGCTGAAATTTCAAGTAGAGGATGCCAGAGGGCTTCGGATGGATGCGGTATATTTCGGAGATGTCGGTGCATGCATGGAATATATGAAGCACAAAAGCAAGATGGCGTTTACATATTATCCGTCGGTGAATGAGTATATGGGGAGAAGGAGCCTTCAGATCACGGTGGTGCATTACCGGTAAAGAAAGGCTTTACAATCTGAAAAAAAATGTTATACTTAAAGTTATATTTTGTTTAGAAAGAGCGGCGAAAGTACGCCCCGGCCGGGAGGAAAGCCAGGGTCTGCTCAGGTTACTGCTCAGGAAAGGAAGTGGGGAATTGATATGGCAGGGATAATGGAATACGAAACGATAAATAAAAGTCTTGGTACGGTTGACGGACATGCGGTCATGAATCCTGAGGATTATCAAGACCCTGACGTTTTATATCAGGCATTGGTGAACCGGATCCGGAAGTACCATCCTTCCGCCGATATTACCCTGATCGAGAAGGCGTACCATCTGGCGAAGGAAGCGCATCAGGATCAGGTGCGCAAGTCCGGAGAGCCTTACCTGATCCATCCCATGTGGGTGGGGATCATTCTTGCCAACCTGGAGATGGATAAGGAAACTATTGCGGCAGGGATGCTCCATGACGTGGTGGAGGATACGGATGTGACGCTGGAGGATATCTCCCGGGAATTTGGGGAAGAGGTCGCTCTCCTGGTGGACGGGGTGACCAAGCTGGGACAGCTCAGCTATTCCAAGGACAAGGATAAGCTGGAGATCCAGGCGGAGAACCTGCGGAAGATGTTTCTGGCCATGGCCAAGGATATCCGGGTGATCATCATCAAGCTGGCGGACCGTCTGCATAATATGCGTACTCTGGAATTTATGATTCCAAGGAAGCAGCAGGAAAAGGCAAGGGAGACCATGGATATCTATGCGCCCATTGCACAGCGGCTTGGAATCTCCAAGATCAAGATCGAGCTGGACGACCTGTCGCTGAAGTATTCTCAGCCGGAGGTGTACGGACAGCTTGTCAGCGACCTCAATGAACGGAAGACAAAGCGGGAAGAATTCGTGCAGCAGATCGTGGCAGAGGTTTCCCGGCATATGGAAAATGCCCATATTCATGCGAAGGTCTATGGGCGGGTCAAGCATTTTTTCAGCATTTACAAAAAAATGGTGCTCCAGAATAAGACGCTGGATCAGGTCTATGACCTGTTTGCCGTGCGGATCATCGTGGATTCAGTGAAGGACTGCTATGCGGCGCTGGGTGTGATCCACGAGATGTATACGCCGATCCCGGGCCGGTTCAAGGATTACATCGCCATGCCCAAGGTGAATATGTACCAGTCCCTTCATACGACGCTGATGGGACCCTCCGGGCAGCCCTTTGAGATCCAGATCCGGACGGAGGAGATGCATAAGACGGCCGAATACGGAATCGCGGCCCATTGGAAATACAAAGAGAGCGGGGACTCCAGCAAGAGTACGAAAACCCAGGAGGAGGAGAAGCTGAGCTGGCTGCGGCAGATCCTGGAGTGGCAGCGGGACATGTCCGACAACCGGGAGTTTTTAAGCCTGTTAAAGGGCGATCTGGATCTGTTTACGGAGGATGTATACTGCTTCACTCCCAACGGGGATGTGAAAAGCCTGCCCAACGGCTCCACACCCGTAGACTTTGCCTATGCCATCCACAGCGCGGTAGGCAATCGGATGGTGGGAGCCAGGGTGAACGGAAAGCTGGTGACCATTGATTACAAGATTCAGAACGGGGACCGCATTGAGGTGCTGACCTCTCAGAATTCCAAGGGTCCCAGCAGGGACTGGCTCAATATCGTGAAGAGCCCCCAGGCAAAATCCAAGATCAATCAGTGGTTTAAGAAGGAATTTAAGGAAGAAAATATTGTTCGGGGAAAGGATCTGATCTCTTCCTACTGCCGGATGAAATCGATTAATATGGCGGATGTGCTCAAGCCGAAGTACCAGCAGGTGGTCCAGAAAAAATACGGCTTTCGGGACTGGGACGCGGTTCTGGCGGCAGTAGGACACGGCGGGCTTAAGGAAGGCCAGGTGGTGAACCGCCTCCAGGAGGAATACGAAAAAGAGCACAAGAAGGAACTGACCGAGGAGCTGATCCTGAGCAAGATCTATGACAGCGCCAACCAGAAGGTTCATGTGGCAAAGTCCAGGAGCGGGATCATGGTGCGCGGGATCGCGGATGTGGCGGTGCGTTTTCCAAGGTGCTGCAATCCGGTGCCGGGTGATGAGATCGTGGGATTCGTGACCCGGGGCAAAGGCATGACCATCCATCGGACGGACTGCGTCAATATGCTGCACCTCTCCGACGCGGAGCGGGAGCGGCTGATTGATGTGGAATGGGGCGAGACTCCGGAGAACGAGAGCGGCGGACAGTATCTGGCGGAGCTCAAGATCTTCACCGATGACCGCCAGGGGCTTCTGATGGAGATTACCAAGATCTTCACCGAGGGCAAGCTGGATGTAAAGTCTATGAATGTAAGGACGAGCAAAAAGGGAACCGCTACATTTGACATGGGATTTATCGTTCATGGAAGAGAAGAGCTGGATAAGGTGATCGAGAAGGTACGCCAGCTTGACGGGGTGATCGATATTGAAAGAACAGCGGGATAGAAGCGCGCCATCGTTTTGAACAGAAGGCAGGCATGCCTGAATGACACGGAAAGGACGGCAGGTAAATCGGAATTATGATAAAGATTCGAAATTTTGTACTTGGTATGGTGCGTACCAATTGTTATCTTGTGACCAATGAAGAGACCGGACAATGTGTTCTGATCGACTCGGCAGTGTATTCAACGGAAATCACAGAACAGATTCGCGGGGAGGGCCTGGATTTCCAGGGGATTCTGCTGACCCACGGACATTTCGACCACATCATGGGGATCGACGGATTCCAGAAGGAATTTCCGGGGATTCCGGTTTATGCGCACCGGGAGGAGGAAGTACTGCTGACAGATGCATCCATGAATGCGTCTGCGGACTTCGGTAGGCAATATACGTATAGCGGGGCGTCCTATACAGAGGACGGAGGGTGTCTGGAGCTTGCCGGGCTGCAGTTCCAGGTGATCCATACGCCGGGGCATACCATCGGCGGATGCTGCTATTATCTGCCTGAGGAGAAGGTATTGTTCAGCGGGGATACCCTGTTTCGGGAATCCATCGGCAGGACGGATTTTCCAACCGGAAACAGCAGCCAGCTGATGCGTTCCGTCCGGAAGAAGCTTTTTACCCTTCCGGAGGATACGGTGGTCTATCCGGGGCATATGGAGGCAACGACGATTGGGGACGAGCTGAAATACAATCCTTATTTTGAGAGAACAGCTCCTAGGAAAATGAGTGACTTATGAGTATGAATGGATGTAAAGCGGCAGCGGTTTCCTGTAAAGAAACCCTGTATACCTATAACATGTTTCATATGGTAAAAGCCTTTTTTCCGGAGGCGGAGATCAGGCAGACCGTGGATGAAGAGCAGGAACCTCTTGTAAACCTTGTGTTGGACGGAGGTTCTTGTTTTTCCGTGATGCCGGATCTGAGTGTGAAAACGGGAGCGCCGGACAGAGATGAGCGGAAAAAGCAGGTGACCCGGCAGATCTATGACTATCTGGCTGCCTATACGGGGAAGCGGCTTGCCTGGGGGACTCTGACCGGAGTCCGTCCAGTGAAGCTCGCCATGAATCGGCTGAAAGCCGGGGACGGGGAGGAGGAGATCACAGCCTTCCTTCAGCGGGAATATCAGGTTTCCGAAGAAAAGGCACGGCTTGCGGCACGGATCGCAGAGCGGGAGATGGTATTGCTGGACAGGCTGGATTATAAGAACGGATTCAGCCTGTATATCGGCATTCCGTTTTGCCCCAGTATCTGTTCCTACTGTTCGTTCAGCTCCTCGCCCATCGGGCTGTGGAAGGATCGGGTGGAGGACTATCTGGAAGCCCTGTTCCGGGAAATTCAGGCTATCGGGGCTTTGACCTCCGGCAGGCAACCGGACACGGTCTATATCGGCGGCGGAACCCCTGTAACATTGGAAGCGGCCCAGTTGGACAGGCTGCTGTCTCTGGTAGAGGACACTTTTCCTGAGGCCGTATCCGGGAAGGGGCTTTTGGAGTATACGGTGGAAGCGGGGCGGCCGGATGCCATCACGCGGGAAAAGCTGGAAGTACTTCGGCGGCACAAGATCAGCCGGATCTCGGTCAATCCCCAGACCATGCGGCAGAAGACGCTGGACCGGATCGGAAGGCGGCATACGGTGGAGGATGCGGTCCGAAGCTTTTGGCTGGCCCGGGAGCTGGGCTTTGACAATATCAACATGGACCTGATCGCCGGACTGCCGGGAGAAACCGCGGCGGATATGCAGGACACCCTCCGGCAGATCGAGGCCCTCTGTCCGGACAGCCTCACCGTGCATTCCCTTGCAGTCAAGCGGGCGGCGCAGATGGGGCAGGAGAAAAGCGAAGCGTGCAATCTGGAACACCGGGAGATCTCCCGGATGATCCAGGACAGCGCGGATGCGGCAAAACGGATGGGGATGGTTCCCTATTATCTGTACCGGCAGAAAAATATTGCCGGGAATTTTGAAAATGTCGGCTATGCAAGGGCTGACAAGGCAGGGATTTATAATATACTGATTATGGAGGAAGTGCAGACTATTATTGCTTGCGGAGCAGGCAGCGTGTCAAAGCGGGTTTATCCGGACGGGGGGATTGAGCGAAGCGAGAATGTGAAGGATGTGGCTCTCTATATACATAAAATAGACGAAATGATTGAGAGAAAACGGAAACTTCTTGAGGATTAGAAAGAGTTTTTGTTGTACGCTTTTGGAAGTAGTAAGCAACCTGTCGAACCCATTAAGAAGGATTTACCAGAGCCTTGACAGGAATGTTGGGGCTCTTTTTCTTCGGATTCTGAGGTGTAAGAAGAGCAAGGAAGGATACGTAAGGAAAGATGCTGGATATATTAATTGTAGAAGATAACAAAGAAATCGGTACTCTGCTGTGTGATTTTCTGCGTAAGGAGAATTACACGGTCAGCGTAGCCCGGACCGGGGAAAAAGCTCTGGAATTGTATGAAAAATACGGAGCCAGAGTGATCATTTTGGATATCATGCTTCCCGGAATCGATGGATTTGCGGTTTGTTCCAGGATCAGGGAGACTTCCAATACCCATATTCTGATCGCCAGCGCCAGGGTGGAAAAGAACGATCAATTAAAAGGCTTAAATCTTGGCGCGGACGATTACATTGAGAAACCTTATGACATAGATATTTTAATTGCCAAGATCAACGGTATTTTTAAAAGAAAATATGGTCAGGCAGAGATTGTAGAAGGGAACATCCGATTGAATACTGTGCAGCAGTCGATTTATGTAGACGGGCAGAAAAAAGAAGCTACCGAAAAGGAGTTTGCGCTCTTAAAGCTGCTGATCGAGAATAAGAATGTAACGATGAAGAAGGAGTATTTGTTCAATACCGTTTGGGGAAGTGACAGTGATTCGGAAATTCAGACACTGACGGTACATATTAAGCGGCTCAGAGAAAAAATAGAAGAAAAATCCAAAAAGCCCAGGCATATCATTACAGAGTGGGGAGTAGGGTATCGGTTTGAGTAAGTTTAAGATTTTTATGCGTTGGATTGTCCTTGCTGAGATATTGCTCCTATTGTCGGCGAATATACTGTATTTTTATCAAAATCATGACAGCGACGGAAAACTATATCTTGTGGAAGCAAAGCGCGCGATCAAAGAAATAGAAGAACAAAAATCAGAGGCATCGGAAATAGAAGCAATGCGTTTCGATCAGTATGAGACGATCATGGGAATCAGGGAATTTGTTGCAGGAGAAGCCTGTGATCACGAGTATTTAGTGGAAGAAATAGACGGCAAACTGTATCGGATCGAATATGCAGAGGAAAGAAGTACGCGTCTGCCTTTGTACATCAATCTCTCGTTGCTGGGGATGATGATCGTGACAAATATTGTGCTGGTGTATGTGTATATAAAAATCTTAAAACCTTTTCAGGATATGAGTGATTTACCTTATGGGCTGGCGAAAGGGAATCTGTCCATGCCTGTAAAAGAAGAAAAAAGCAAGCTGTTTGGACGTTTCATGTGGGGAATGGACATGCTTCGCGAAAAGCTGGAGGAAACAAAGGAGAAAGAGCTTGCATTTCAAAAGGAGCGGAAGGAATTGATTCTTTCTCTGTCCCATGATATCAAAACACCGCTTTCTTCCATTGAATTGTATTCGAAAGCGTTGTCGGAGGATCTGTATGACACACAGGAGAGAAAGGACGAAGCTTTGCAGGGCATTGCGAGGAATGTGAAGGAAATCAAGGGATACGTGAATGAAATTGTAACAGCATCCAGAGAAGATTTCCTGAATTTGGAAGTGCATATGGGAGAGTATTACCTTTCAGAGGTTATAAAAGCTACAGAAAGCTATTATAAGGATAAGCTGTCTGTCATCCATACGGAATTTCAGGTGGATGAAATTACAGAATGTCTTGTTAAAGGGGATCAGGACCGTATGGTCGAGGTCCTGCAGAATGTGATGGAAAATGCCATAAAATACGGTGATGGCAAGCGGATCCGCATTTCCTTTGGGGAGGAAGAAGACTGTAAATTAATACAGATCGAGAACTCAGGGTGCAGTCTGAAAAAAGAGGAGCTTCCCAATCTTTTCGATTCCTTTTACCGCGGAAGCAACAGCACCGGCAGGAAAGGGAGCGGCCTGGGGCTTTATATCTGCAAAACATTGATGCGTAAAATGGACGGTGAAATCTTTGCCGGGATGAAGGAAGATCTTTTTTGCGCGACGATCGTCGCCAGAAAAGCATAATGGATATGGAAACCTCAGGGTTAGATTTATTGACTCTGAGGTTTTCTGTATACCATCGTATGCAGAAAGGCTGCCAGTGGCAGGCTTTCTGTATTTAAGGATTATTTCATAATTTTGGTGTTAGTATATCTCTTGCGGAATCGATTCAGAAGCAAGAGAGGAGTAAAAGAATGTATCTGAACATACTAAAAAAGGACTTAAAACGAAAAAGGGCAATGAACATCATTCTTCTGTTATTTATGATTCTTGCCACAATGTTTGTAGCGTCAAGTGTAAACAACATCATAAATGTCACCACGGCACTGGACAGCTATTTTGAAATGGCGGATGCGCCTGATTATGCTGCGGCTGCCATGAATAAAAATCTTGTTGTTGACATTGATGAAACGGTAAGCCAGGCAAGCGCAGTAGATCGTTATGCAACGGAAAACGTATTGTTTTTATCGTCCGACAATTTTATCTATGGGAACGAGGATATCGTCAGCAAAGGTTCGAATCTGGTTCACAGTGACATTTGTATGAATTATTTCCTTTCCGACGGCAGTATCCTTGAAACGGTCAGGCCAGGCGAATTTTATATGTCGGAGGGGGAAGCGGACGCGCGCGGTATTGATGTGGGCGATCAGCTTACCATAGAATGTAACGGCGCGCGCCGTGAATTTGTCCTTGCGGATAAAATAAAGGACGCGCTTTTCGGCTCAAAGCAGATGACATTAACCCATTATATCATAAGCGAGGAGGATTTTGAGAACTTCCTTTCCGCAGAAAACACAGAAGAATATTATGGCGGTACGCTTGTTTACATCTATTCTTCCGATATGGAAACGGCTCTGCCGCAGATCAAACCGCTTGTAGACAACAGCGCTCTCACAATGGACAGAGCCACTATGAAATTCACCTATGTTTTTGATATGATCGTGGTAGGTCTTCTGCTTATGGTAAGCATGATTCTTATTATCATCGCATTTGTGGTTTTACGTTTTACCATTTCCTTTACGCTATCGGAGGAATTCCGTGAAATCGGAGTCATGAAAGCGATTGGCATTGGCAATTTCAAAATCCGGGGCTTCTACCTTGTGAAATACATGGGGCTTTCTATCATCGGCGCGGCGGTCGGACTTGTCCTCAGCTTCCCCTTTGGTAAAATGCTGATGAGCGTTTCCTCGCAGAACATCATTGTCGGAAATCAGAGTCCGGTTTTGGTAAACATTGTCTGTGCTGTCCTTGTCGTCGCGGTAATCTTACTGTTTTGCTATGGCTGCACAGGCAGGGTGAAGAAATTGACGCCCATTGACGCGATCAGAAACGGCCAGACCGGGGAGCGTTTTCGGAAAAAGAGCCTTATGAGTCTGGGGAAATCCAGGCTCCCGATGGCGCCTTTCCTTGCGCTGAATGATATGGTAAGCAGCCCCAGGCGTTATGGCATCATTACGCTCACATTCTTCCTGTGTCTGTCTCTTTTGCTGATTCTTTCGGCAACGGTTTCTACCATGAACAGCGGCAGTCTTGCCGCAACATTTGGATGGGCAGACTGCGATATTTATCTGGACAGTAAAATCATCGCGGAATGTATGCTGGAAGACGGACACGAAAAGCTTGAAAAGCACATCGATGAAATGGAACAGACTCTTGCAAAGCACGGTATTCCTGCAAAATGCTATCAGGAAATGATGTTTATCCTGCCCGTCTCTTTCGGAGAAGACGAGAGCAATATCTGTATCTATCAAGGCACAGGCTCCACAATGGATATGTACGAATACACGGCAGGAACAGCGCCGCAGAATACTGATGAAATTGCTATCACTCGGATTGCCGCGGATAAGCTGAACGCAACGATTGGTGATACTGTTACGATCAAAACCATTGACGGAGAGAAGGAATATATCATTTCGGCGTTTTTCCAGTCTATGAATATGCAGGGCAGCGGTATCAGGCTTCACAGCGATGCGTATATCAATTACGTTCAGGCGGCTGCCAGTGTCGATGGTACGCAGATCACCTTTACGGATCATCCTGACAGCAGGGAAATCGAACGGAGAATGGAAGAAATCCAGAGGATTTTTCCTGATTATAAAAATATAAGAACCTGCGCCGAAGCAACTGCGGATATGATCGGTATTGGGGGAGCTCTTGATGCGGTAAAATCTCTTGTAGGGGTTCTCACAATCGTATTAGCCGCACTCATAACCGTACTTATGGAGCGCTCTTTTATCGCAAAGGAGCAGGGTGAAATTGCGCTCATGAAAGCCGTAGGCACACGAAACGGAAAAATCTATGCATACCACACTTTCCGGTTTTTATTCGTGGGTATCATGGCTGTGATGATCGGCGAAATTTTCGCAATGCCCCTGACCCACCTGTGCATTGACCCGATCTTTCAAATGATGGGGATGGAGCTTGCGGTTGACTACGTGACCGATCCTGTTGAAATGTATCTGATCTTCCCTATAGTCATTCTTGCCACAACAACGGTAAGTGCGTTCCTGACCTCGCTTTACAAAAGAAAGATCAAGTCCTCCGACACTGCCAATATGGAATAGGTTTCAATCATTTTGAATTAAGAAAGGAAACGACTATGAATATCTTAGAAGTAAAAGACCTCTGTAAAACATATATCGTAAACAAACGCCAGAACAACGTTTTGAAAAATGTAAGCTTTACCATTTCTGAAGGCGAAATGGCAGCCGTTATGGGTCCTTCAGGCTCGGGGAAATCCACGCTTTTGTATGCCGTTTCGGGTATGGACTCCATTACAGCGGGCGAAGTAAAATTCTGCGGAAGGAACATTGCAAAAATGGGGGAAAAGGAACTTGCGGATTTGCGTCTGCATGAAATGGGCTTTATCTTTCAGCAGATGTATATGCTGAAAAATCTGACCGTGCTCGACAATATTATTCTTCCCGCGGTACAATCTAAGAAAAATACCGAGACACGTAAGGAAACGGCCCGGCGCGGACAGGATTTCATGCATAAGCTGGGTATTATCGACATTGCCGATAACGACATCAATGAAGTCTCGGGAGGGCAGCTTCAGAGAGCCTGCATCTGCAGAAGCATGATCAACAGCCCGAAGGTTCTGTTCGCGGACGAACCTACGGGAGCCTTGAACAGAACCGCGTCCAATGAGGTGATGGCAGAACTGGTGAAGCTAAACGAAGAGGGAACAACGATCATGATGGTGACCCATGACGCTAAGGTAGCCGCAAAGTGTTCCAGAGTATTGTATATTGTAGACGGCAACATTAAGGGCGAGTATAGAAGCCCGAAAGACTTAGAGACGGAAGCGAAGGACAGGGAGAGACTATTAAATCACTGGCTGTTGGAGCTGGGATGGTAGGTGTATGTTTCCTTCTTTGGCTTCAATGCTTCCAGATTCCAGGCGGGTTGGGGGGCGAATTGTAACGAAATGCTTGACATATCGCATTGCGGAAAATACAATGGTATGTGGAACGGCCGAATGGCAATGATGGGATGCCCTTGGGTATGCCCAGCTGAATTTGGAAGGAAAGAAAGGACCAATATATTATGGCATTGAAGAAAAAGCCCGTGACCGGGATGAAGGACATGCTTCCGGAGGAAATGGAGATCCGGGATTATTGTGTGGGTCTGATCAAGGAGACCTACAAGTCATTTGGGTTTTGCTCCATTGAGACGCCCTGTGTGGAGCATATCGAGAACCTGTCAAGCAAGCAGGGCGGAGACAACGAAAAGCTGATCTTTAAGATCTTGAAGCGGGGGGAGAAGCTGAAGCTGGATCAGGCCAGGGAAGAGGCAGACGTGGTGGACGGCGGACTGCGCTATGACCTGACGGTTCCCCTTTCCCGCTATTATTCGGCCAACGCCAACGATCTGCCGTCCCCTTTTAAGGCGCTCCAGATCGGCAATGTATGGAGGGCAGATCGTCCCCAGAGAGGGCGGTTCCGGCAGTTTATGCAGTGTGACATTGATATCCTGGGAGAACCCTCGAATCTGGCAGAGATCGAGCTGATCCTGGCTACCACCACGCTGCTCGGAAAGCTGGAATTTCATGATTTTACGATCCGCGTCAATGACCGGCGCTTCTTAAAGGCGATGGCGGCTTACAGCGGATTTGACGAAGCGGATTATGACAAAATATTCATCACCCTGGATAAGATGGACAAGATCGGTCTTGACGGGATCCGGGCGGAATTAGAGGAAAATGGCTATGCGAAGGAATCGGTGGACACATACCTGCAGATGTTTCAGGAGATTACAAATGATGTGGAAGGCGTACGCTGGTGCGGCCAGAAGCTGGAAGGTTATCTCCCGGCGGATGCGGCGGCATCGCTGGAAACGATCATAAGCAGTGTGGAGCGCGCGAAGGAGGCGGATTTTAAGATCAGCTTCGACCCCACGCTGGTGAGAGGGATGTCCTACTATACGGGCACGATCTTTGAGATCTCCATGGATGAATTTGGCGGCTCTGTGGGCGGCGGCGGACGCTATGACGAGATGATCGGAAGATTTACGGGGCAGGCTACCCCGGCCGTGGGATTTTCCATCGGATTTGAGCGGATCGTCATGCTCCTTCTGGAGCGGCAGTACCAGGTGCCAACCGGGAAGGAGAAGAAAGCGTATCTGCTGGATAAGAACCTTCCCCAGGAAAAGTTGCTGGAGATCCTGGAGCGGGCCAGAGAAGAGCGGGGCGCGGGTATGCAGGTCATGATCATGAATATGAAGAAAAATAAGAAGTTCCAGAAGGAACAGCTGGCGCGGCAGGGATATGAGGAGATCGTGGAGATCTGGTAGTTGTCTGGGAAAGAACAGCGCGCAGGCTGCGCTGTCCGTGCAAAAATGAATCAAAATTTCATTATTATTCAGAATATGAATTTAAAGGAGCAGTGAGAGATTATGGCAGAATCAATGAGAGGATTACACCGGACCCACCGCTGCGGCGAGCTCTCGGCGGCAAATGCGGGAGAGCAGGTCACAGTCATGGGATGGGTGCAGAAGAACCGGAATAAGGGAGGGCTTGTGTTTGTAGACGTCCGGGACCGTTCCGGGATCATTCAGGTTGTATTTGAGGAAGGAAAGGCGGACGCGGAGCTGATCGCAAAGGCAGCCGGCCTTCGCTCCGAGTATGTTGTCGCAGTCGCGGGAAGAGTGGAAAAGCGTTCCGGCGCGGTGAATGAGCACATTGCCACCGGGGAGATCGAGGTGATCCCGTCGGAGCTTCGAGTGCTTTCCGAATCCGCCACTCCGCCGTTCCCCATTGAGGAAAATTCAAAAACCAAGGAAGAGTTGCGTCTGAAATACCGTTATCTGGACTTAAGAAGGCCGGATCTCCAGAGGAATCTGATGATGCGCAGCCGGGTAGCGACCCTGACCCGGCAGTTTCTGGCGGAGGAAGGCTTTCTGGAGATCGAGACCCCGATCCTGGGCAAGAGCACGCCCGAGGGGGCGAGGGACTACCTGGTGCCAAGCCGGGTACATCCGGGTAGTTTTTACGGACTTCCCCAGTCTCCCCAGCTGTTCAAGCAGCTGCTGATGTGCTCCGGATATGACCGGTATTTTCAGATCGCGAAATGCTTCCGGGATGAGGATCTGCGCGCGGACAGGCAGCCGGAATTTACCCAGATTGACATGGAGCTTTCCTTTGTAGACGTGGACGATGTAATTGATGTCAATGAGCGACTTCTGGCAAAATTGTTCCGGGACGTGCTGGGTGTGGAGGTGAGCCTGCCGATTCCCAGGATGACCTGGCAGGAGGCCATGGATCGGTATGGTTCCGACAAGCCGGATACCCGGTTCGGCATGGAGTTGGTGAATGTGACCGAAACCGTAAAGGATTTTGATTTTGTCGTATTTAAGGGTGCCGTGGAAAACGGAGGCACCGTGCGGGGGATCAATGTGAAAGGGCAGGGCGGTATGCCCCGAAAGAAGATCGACAAGCTGGTCAGCTTTGCAAAGGACTACGGCGCAAAGGGGCTTGCCTATATTGCCATCCAGGAGGATGGTACGGTAAAGTCCTCCTTTGCGAAATTCATGACCGAGGAGCAGTCCAAGAACCTGATCCGGGCCATGTCAGGAGAGGCGGGAGACCTGCTGCTGTTTGCCGCGGATCAGAACAAGGTGGTCTGGGACGTGCTGGGCACGCTGCGTGTGGAGCTGGCGAAGCAGCTGGAGCTTTTGGATAAGAATGAGTATAAGTTCCTCTGGATTACGGAATTTCCGCTGCTGGAATGGAGCGAAGAGCAGAACCGCTATACGGCCATGCACCATCCGTTTACCATGCCCATGGAAGAGGACCTGCAGTATATTGATTCCGAACCGGGCAGGGTACGGGCCAAGGCATATGATATCACACTGAACGGAAATGAGATCGGAGGCGGGAGCATCCGGATCTATCAGGATGATATCCAGGAAAAAATGTTCGAAGTGCTTGGATTTACGAAGGAACAGGCATACAGTCAGTTCGGCTTTTTGATGGATGCGTTCCGGTACGGAGTGCCGCCTCACGCCGGGCTTGCATACGGATTGGACCGTCTGGTCATGCTGATGGCAAAGGAAGACAGTATCCGGGATGTGATCGCGTTTCCGAAGATCAAGGACGCGTCTTGCCTGATGACGGACGCTCCAGGGGAAGTGGATGAGAAGCAGCTTGCGGAGCTGGGGCTCGACCTGGCGAAAGAGGAGACAAGAGAAGATTGAGTGATCTTGATTTCCATGAGGTAATGAGCCGGATGGTCATGCTTGTAAGGAGATTTGACTTATAGAATGCAAAATAAGGGCGTCGGGAAATGTTGTATACCCACAGTCGTTGTAAGTTCTGATGAACTGCGGCAACAGATTGTAGATCACTGTAATTTCCCGGCAGCCCTTTTTTGTGAATCCGATGCCGTACATAAAATAAAAAAACTTCCAAATTACTGGAAGTTTTTTAGAGCGACAGACGGGGTTCGAACCCGCGACCCCGACCTTGGCAAGGTCGTACTCTACCAACTGAGCCACTGTCGCATCTCTATGTTTTTGTATTCCGTATCGGAACAATACATACTATACTACAAGGATACCGGATTGTCAACAGTTTTTAAAAAATAAATCGTTGGAATTTTTATGAAAAATTCAGACAATTCGTGAAGGCCCGATATTACAGACTCTTCAAGGAAAATTGGATATAAAAAACAGAAAAAATAAAAAAAGCTGGGTCAGACATCGTGCTCTATCTGATCCAGCGAATGGATAAGCAGGTTGGATGCACTTTAGATCATCCAACCGTATAGGCGGTGTTTTTCAGTATACCGGACGAAACAGGGCAGAACAGAGCGTCTATTCTGCTTTGACGTCCAGCACAGGAGCAGGGGCAATATCACCGGCTGCTTTGTATGCGGCCTGGGCCTTAGCGCGTTTTACCTTCAAGGCCTCCGGGGTCAGTTCCGCCTCCGCGCGGGTCATCTCCCTCTGGCTGAGAACATCCCTGGCATCCTCAATGAGCGATTCCTTCACCTGAGATGCCTCCGGCGGTTCTTCATCGCCGTTCTTCACGGCTTTGTCCAGGATCTCCTCTACGGTATCCTGAGCCGGGTCGTCAATCTTCTGTTCAGCTTCCTTGGCTTCCTGTAGATCCTTCTCGGCCTTCAGCCGTTCCTGTTCCGTCGGCAGCTTGGCGTATCTGCCGCTTTCCACAAATTCCCTGGTAGACTGCTGGAAGGCTTCATTCTTCTGATGTTCGCGCATCACCAGCTCAAATTTTTTGTTTTCCGGGATCGCGGGATTGTGCATGATATTGTTGACGGCGCTTAAAGAGCTGGCCGTATGGAGCATCTTCACCCGCTCCACCTCATCCTTGGTCTTGCACCTTTTGAGCTCCTGTTCATACTGCTTCTGTTCGGCCTGCATGGATTTTACATGCTGATAGGCTTCCGGGTCATTTTTCCTCAGATATTCCATCTCATCCGCAGTCAGCCTCTGGCCGCACTTTAATTTCAGATCAATCTGCGCCTGGAGCTTTGCGGAGCCTTCCTTGTTGGCTTGTCTGATCTCATCCGCCTGCTGCTTTACCCAGTCATCAATGCTGGTTGTCCCGTCCGCAGTGAAGTCATTGGTATCCTTTCGCTTCTGCCACTTCATCTGCATTTCCATATTTTTTGTATAAGAGTTCAAAGATTGAACCGCAAAAAAATTCATATGGCACCTCCTCATATTCAAAAAGTCATTACAGCTTCTGTCACGAACACATTCTTATTATAAATATCGGCTGAATACGGGGAAAATATAAGTTCCTATCCGGTTGACTTTTGGGAAAGGGGGGTGTATCGTTAAGGATATCGAAACCTGGATTGGCGGCAAAATAAGAGGGACAGACAGATGGAAGAAAACAGAACGAATATCGGTGAACAGAATAGGGTATCGCTTGTCATGATCGCAGAAGGACTTTTCGTCGGAGTACTGGCCGGTCTGACAGTCATTTTATATCGGGTTTGCCTGAGCTATGCTACAAAGTGGCTGGATAAAGTGCTTCAATTCCTTTATAAGAATCCGGCCTGGTTTGCAGGCTGGTTCGCCGTATTGCTGCTGCTGGCAGTTGTGGTGGGACGGCTTCTGAGGTGGGAGCCTCTGATCGCGGGCGGGGGGATTCCGCAGGTGGAGGCGGAGATTGCCGGAACATTGTCCCGGCGTTGGATGCGGGTAATACCGGCAAAGTTTGCGGGAGGCTTTTTGTGCGTCTTCGGCGGAATGTCGTTGGGAAGGTGCGGACCATCCATCCAGCTGGGAGCCATGACCGGACAGGGTGTCTCCAGATTTCTCAGGCGGGGAGAGGACGAGGAGCGCAGCCTGATGGCCTGCGGAGCCGGGGCCGGGATTGCGGCCACATTTCACGCGCCTCTGGCAGGAATGGTATTTGCTATGGAAGAAATATATCGGGCAGGGAAAACGACGGATTTTATATCCGTGCTGGCGGCTACGGCTGCTGCCGCGTTTTCCTCCAGCCATATCCTGGGGGCTGATCCGGTTTTTCAGTTTCAGCTGACAGCCGTCCTGCCCCAGACCCATTACTGGATGCTGCTTGTGCTGGGGATTCTGATCGGTATGGCAGGGGCATTCTACAGCTGGGCCATGCTGCGCGCACAGAGCCTGTACAAAAAGGCAGGATTCCTGAATGAAACAGGCCGGATGGTGACGGCCTTCTCTGCGGCAGGAATCTTTGCCGTGCTGATGCCCAAGGCACTTGGCAGCGGAAGCTGGCTGATTGGTTCCCTGACAAGGGGGGATATGCTGCTGGGAGCAGCGGTACTGATCTTCCTTGTGAAATTTTTGTTTTCGGCAATCTGCTTTGGCTCCGGCGCGCCGGGCGGGAATATCTTCCCGCTTCTGACGCTGGGAGCTCTGCTGGGCGGTATTTTTGCGCTGGCAGGGACGGAGCTTCTCGGATTGGATCCAATGTATCTGAATAATTTTGTGCTGCTGGCGATGGCAGGTTTTTTTACGGCAGTGGTGCGGGCGCCGGTAACGGGAATCGTGCTTCTGTTTGAAATGTCCGGGCTGGTCAGCCAGCTCTTGTCCCTGTGTATCGTCTGCCTGACCGCCTATGTGGTGTCGGAGCTTCTGCATCCGAAACCGATGAATCAGATCCTGTTGGAGAAAAGTCTGGCGGCGGCACAGGACGAGGCCTGAAAGGGGTCATGATACAGAAAGCCTGTCACTGGCAGCCTTTCTGCATACGATGGTATACAGACCAACAGTCGATTTTGTTCCAGGCAAAATTCAATGGGCTTGAGATATATACATGACAAAAGAGGAAAGTTATGTTATACTTCATTTTAGGGACTGCCGGACATTTCAAACCGGCGGGCAGACAGTAGCAGACAGGCCGTCCGCCGGTGCGGAAGGGCCGGACATGAAGGAGTATAAGAGATGAAAAGAGTATTGCTGAAATTAAGCGGTGAGGCCCTGGCAGGGGAGAAGAAGACAGGCTTTGACGAAAAAACCTGCATGGGGGTTGCGCGTCAAGTGAAGAAGCTGACGGATGAGGGATACCAGATTGCAATCGTGACTGGAGGCGGCAACTTCTGGAGAGGGCGCGCCAGCGAGACGATCGACCGGACGAAGGCAGACCAGATCGGGATGCTGGCAACGGTGATGAACTGTATCTATGTATCAGATATCTTCCGATATGCAGGGATGAGGACAGAGGTATTTACACCCTTTGTTTGCGGGGCATTTACCTCTCTGTTTTCCAAGGATGCCGCTGTGGCGGCGCTGGAAGAGGGAAAGGTGATCTTTTTCGCGGGCGGGACCGGACATCCTTATTTTTCTACGGATACGGGAGCGGTCCTTCGGGCGGTTGAGATCGAGGCGGACGCCATGCTTCTGGCAAAGGCCATCGACGGGATCTATGACAGCGATCCCAAGGTCAATCCGGACGCGAAAAAGTATGATGAGATCTCCATCCAGGAGGTGATTGATCAAAAGCTTGCGGCGGTGGATCTGACGGCATCGATCCTCTGCATGGAGAACCGGATGCCCATGCTGGTATTTGGGCTGAACGAGGAGGAGAGCATCGTCAGGACCATGAGCGGCAGCTTTACAGGGACGAAGGTTACGGTTTAGTGACGGGAATCAATACGGAAGAACTGTACGCCGCTTCATAAGTAATACGCGAGAGCATCCCATTTTGGCCGCTTGGCCGTTTCATAAGGTATACCCAAGGGTATCCCATTATGGCTATTTGGTCGTTTCATAAGGTATAAAGTACAGAAAAATTTTACGTAATATATCAATCCAAGGAGGACAGGAAAATGGATGAAAAATTAAAGGTATACGAAGAGAAGATGACAAAAACCATGAAGAATCTGGGCGGAGAGCTGGGAGCGATTCGTGCCGGACGGGCAAATCCGCATGTTTTGGACCGAATCGTGGTAGACTATTACGGAACCCCGACCCCGATCCAGCAGGTAGCCAATGTTTCCGTGCCGGAAGCGCGTATGATCCAGATCCAGCCATGGGAGAAAAATATGCTCAAGGTGATCGAGAAGGCGATCCAGATATCCGACTTGGGGATCAACCCCACCAATGACGGCTCCACGATCCGTTTGGTATTTCCGGAGCTGACGGAGGAGCGCAGAAAAGATCTGGCGAAGGACGTGAAGAAAAAAGGAGAGGCCGCGAAGGTAGCCATCCGCAATATTCGTCGGGATGGAAATGACGCATTCAAGAAGCTCAAAGGGACCGAGGTTTCCGAGGATGAGATTAAGGATCTCGGGGAACGTCTCCAGAAGCTGACGGACAAGTATATCAAGGATGTGGATAAAGAGGTAGAGGCGAAGACGAAAGAGGTTATGACGGTATAATTGCATGGGGGCTTGAGAAATCTGTGTATGCTTGAGGCATGGTATCTCAATCCCCTTTTGCTGTGAATGGAGGGAAAGCGAGATGAACGTACCGAAGCATGTGGCAATCATCCTGGATGGAAATGGCCGCTGGGCCAGGTCAAAGGGAATGCCGCGCAATTACGGACACGCTCAGGGAAGCAAGAATGTAGAACGGATCTGTGAGGAAGCATGGCGGATGGGGATCAAGTACCTGACGGTCTATGCGTTTTCCACGGAGAACTGGCAGCGCCCAAAGTCGGAAGTGGATGCTCTGATGAAGCTGCTCAGGAATTATATGAAAACCTGCCTGAAAACGGCGGAGAAAAATGATATGAAGATCCGGGTCATCGGGGATATCCATCCCCTGGATGAGGATATCAAAAAACGGATACTGGAGCTGGAGGAGGCGAGCCGGAACAACGGCGGCCTGAATTTTACCATCGCTCTGAACTACGGAAGCCGGGATGAGATGATCCGTGCGGTGAAGCGGCTGGCGCAGGACTGTGTGGATCAGAAGGTGAAGCCGGAAGACATTGACGAAAAGCTGTATGCCGCTTATCTGGATACCCGGGAGCTGCCGGATCCGGACCTGCTGATTCGGACGAGCGGAGAGCTTAGGCTGTCCAATTATCTTTTGTGGCAGCTTGCATATTCGGAATTTTATTTTACCGATGTTCCATGGCCAGATTTTACAAAAGAGGAATTGATCCGTGCCATCGAGCATTATAATAGTAGAGAGCGGAGATTCGGCGGAATAAAGGAGGGGCAGGATGTTTAAGACAAGGCTGTTGAGCGGGATCCTTCTGGTCATCCTTGCGCTGCTTACGATCATTTCAGGCGGGACGGTGCTCTGGGTTACGGTGGCGCTGATCAGCTGGATCGGAATGCGGGAATTGTATAAGCCCTTCCACATAGAAAACGCGCTGCTCGGAATCTGCGGGTATCTTTTCGGAATCCTATATGACGGGCTGCTGCTGGCCATGGGCGGAGGATACCTCCCGGTAGAATCCAGAGACTGGTTTCTGGGGCTCATCATGGCCCTGGTCATTTCTCTGATGGCGGTGATGGTATTTTCCTATCCGAAATATCACGCGGATCAGCTGATGGCGGCATTTTTCGGGGTGTTCTATGTGACGGTGATGCTGTCCTATATTTATCAGATCCGGGTGATGCCGGGCGGCGCGTTCACCGTGTGGCTGGTATTTATCTGTTCCTGGGGATGCGACACCTGCGCGTATTGCACAGGGATGCTGATCGGAAAGCATAAGATGGCGCCGAAGCTCAGCCCCAAAAAATCCGTTGAGGGCGGGATCGGCGGTGTTGCCGGGGCAGCCCTGATCGCCGTGCTCTATGGTCTGGCCATCAATCACTGGGGAAATGCGAATGTAAACGTGCTTTCCTTTGCGGTGATCGGCGCGGTCGGCGGGATGATCTCTCAGGTGGGGGATCTGGGGGCTTCCGCAATCAAGCGGAATTACGGAATCAAGGATTACGGGAAACTGATCCCGGGCCACGGCGGGATTCTGGACCGGTTTGACAGCGTGATCTTTACGGCGCCGATCATTTATTATCTGGCGGTGCTGATCTCCTGAGATGAAATGCAAAAGAGGATGTGAACAGATGAGTATGAAGAAAATAGCGATTCTGGGGTCTACCGGTTCCATCGGGACTCAGACGCTGGAGGTTGTGAGAGAGAACGGGGATATTGAGGTCCTGGCTTTGGCCGCGGGCAGCAATATCACGCTGCTGGAAGCGCAGATCCGGGAATTTGGTCCGAAGCTTGCGGCGGTATGGTCAGAGGAAAAGGCCAGGGAGCTGAAAAGCCGCGTCCGGGATCTGGACGTGAGGGTGGTATCCGGTATGGATGGACTTTTGGAAACCGCGGCAATGCCGGAGGCGGAGATCCTGGTCACGGCCATCGTGGGGATGATCGGGATCCGTCCCACCATTGAGGCCATCAAGGCCGGCAAGGACATTGCCCTTGCCAATAAGGAAACCCTGGTCACTGCAGGGCATATCATCATGCCTCTGGCAAAGGAGCGGGGGGTGTCCATCCTTCCGGTGGACAGCGAGCACAGCGCGATCTTCCAATCACTCCAGGGAGGACAGCAAAAAGCGCTGCATAAGATCCTTCTGACGGCTTCCGGCGGCCCCTTCCGCGGAAAGACCCGGGCGGAGCTGGAGGAGATCCAGGTGGAGGATGCCTTGAAGCACCCTAACTGGGAAATGGGCAAAAAGATCACCATTGATTCGTCTACCATGGTGAACAAGGGGCTGGAGGTCATTGAGGCAAAATGGCTCTTCGGCGTCAGTGTGGACCAGGTGGAGGTGGTGGTGCAGCCCCAGAGCATCATCCATTCTATGGTGGAATATGCGGACGGGGCGATCATTGCGGAGCTGGGAACACCGGATATGAAGCTGCCGATCCAGTATGCCCTGTATTACCCGGAACGGCGGTATCTGCCCGGAAAGCGGCTGGATTTTTCCCTGCTTTCCCAGATTACATTCGAGAAGCCGGATCTGGAGACCTTTTACGGGCTGAAGCTGGCTTTTGAAGCCGGAAGGAAGGGGGGCTCCCTTCCTACGGTATTGAATGCTGCCAATGAAGCAGCGGTGGCTATGTTTTTGGAGAGAAAGATCAAGTACCTGCAGATTCCGGAAATGATCTGCTGCTGCATGGAGCGGCATCAGAATATTGCGGATCCGACAGTGGAACAGATTCTGGAGACAGAGCGGGAGACGTATGCGTATATTGCGGGGAGAGACTGGAAATAGTTTTGCCTTTGTGTGCAGGAAATGATTCGTAAATGTCTAAGCGTTAAAAAATGAAGAGGTGGTAATATCAATGGGAATTGTCATAGCGATACTTTTGTTCAGTGGAAGTGTAATCTTCCATGAGTTGGGGCATTTTTTGCTGGCAAAGGCAAACAAAATACATGTGGATGAATTTTCACTGGGGCTGGGGCCCACTTTGTTCGGAAAAGTGATCGGCGGAACAAAATTTTCGCTGAAGCTCCTTCCCTTCGGCGGGGCATGTATGATGGGAGAGGATGAGGCGGAGGAGACTCCGGCTCCTTTGCCAATGGAATCTCATCTCCATAGTGCGGATGCGCAGGGTATGTACGGCATGGAAGGATCGGCATCCGATTTTGGCGGGGAAGCGATCTCCCGAACATCTGCGGACGGTGCGGCAGCGAAACCGGATGAAGGCAGCTTTAACAGCAAGTCGGTCTGGGCAAGAATCTCCGTGATCGCGGCAGGTCCCATCTTTAATCTGATCCTGGCCTGGATCTTCTGTGTGATCCTGGTTGCCTGGGTCGGATATCGGGCTCCGGTTATAGGAGAAGTATCGGACGGATATTCCGCCAAGGAACAGGGCATTCGGGCCGGGGATACGATCACGGGAATCAACGGGAAACGGATCCATCTCTGGAATGAGATCACGCTGGCCAACCTGATGAACAGTGAAGGTGGCGAGATGGAGATCACTTATCTGCGGGATGGAAAGGAGACCACTGTCGTACTGGAACCGCGGGCACTGGAAGGGGACATGAATAAACGGCTGGGTATCACCAGCACAGCGGAGTCGGTCAGGCCCGGTTTCCTGGGTTCCCTGCAGTACGGCGCCTATACGGTCAGATATTGGATCCATTATACCATTGACTGCCTGAAAATGCTGATCGGCGGTAAGGTGGGGATCCAGGATATGTCCGGCCCGGTAGGGATCGTGGACGCGGTAGATGAGACCTACCAGAGTTCCAGGTCTGCGGGGATGAAGATATTGATATTAAATCTGCTGGATTTTGCCATTTTATTGACCGCCAATCTGGGGATCATGAACCTGCTGCCGATTCCGGCTCTGGACGGAGGACGGCTGGTATTTCTGTTCGTGGAAGCCGTGCGCGGGAAGCGGGTTCCGCCGGAAAAGGAAGGAATGGTGCATTTTGCGGGGCTGGCCGTGCTGATGGTGCTGATGGTCGTGGTGATGTATAATGATATTGTGAAGCTGCTGTGAGCGGAAAGCCTTGAATGCTAAGGAGAAAAATGAGTACTCGCAGAGAATCAGACATATACATGGTGAAAGGTACTTTGCGGGAGTGCTTAAACTATGATGGAAGTAAGGGGAAGATATGACAAGAGAGGAATTCAGAACAATAATGGAAATGGTGCGGATGATTGTGGACGGCAGTAAAGATAAAGAGGATGCCTTGAGGAAGATTGACAGCCTGACAATTCTACAAGGAGGCGACAAGAGCCAGGAAAAAAGTGAGTAGAGGCCAGGCATTTTTGATCATTTACTGCATAGAAGATCATATCTGTATATCAGGCTGGAATTGAGAATTTCCAGTTTTTTACGACAGTGAGTGGGGAAAAAACTATGGTTTTTTCCCCACTCATTTCCATTCTGCATTCTAATACAACTCCAAGGAAATTCACAAAAAATATCCGAAAAATCCTCTTTCGAGCAGTTTGATAAAAAATCAGATTGATTTATTTCGTCTTTTCTGTTATGAAGTAGTAAAGTATAACGAAAAGAGGAATAGGATATGGCAAAATTACAAATGAAATCTGGTTTTGAACGTAAAATGAGGCTTCCCCTCATACTTACACTTGCACATTCCATTATCAAAAAAATAGGGCTAACAGAATACATTGACAATACCGTTTTATGGGATCCTGCCCATTGGGATGTTTCGCCTGGAAACCTGGCGTTACTTCTTGTCCTGTCTACATTTTCAGATATACGGACACCGCTCACACATCTTGAATACCGCTTCGAAGGGATTGATCTGGAGTTTTTCTTAAGCACTGCTTCCCGATCCGCTTCTATCAATTCTTTTAAAGCCGGACGCACCCTGGAACGGATTGGAAAAGCAAATCCTGAAAAGATGTATGAGACTCTGGCGCTTTCCGCAGTCGCGCAGGCAGGGATCCCTACGGAAAGGCTCCATGTGGATACTACGACCATTTCTTTCTATGGGGAATATGATGTGGAACAGCTAAATCTGACGAAAGAAGAGCGGGAAGAACTTCTTCAGATTGAACGTGGGTACAATAAAGATGGCAGGCCGGAATGTAAGCAGGTGGTAGTGGGACAGATTGTCAATGAATCCGGAGTTCCAATCCTTCAAAAAGTCCAAGATGGTTCTACGCCGGATGTGAACTGGAACGCCGCGGCAGTCTCGTATTTAAAAGAAATCCAGGGGAAAGGCTTCCAGTACGGGATCTTTGTGGCAGATAGCAAGCTGGTCACCCACAGCCTGGTGGAATCCATGAATGAGCCTGGGAGCCGGATTTCCTTTGTATCGCGATGCCCGCCAAACTTTGAAGGGAAGCTGGCGGAGCACTGTATCCTGCGGGCTTATGAAAAAGATTCCTGGGAGGAATTCGGAACATTCCAGGAAGGGAAAAAAGCGGCTTCTTACCGTGGGCAATGTTTTCAGGAGGAAGTATGCGGGGCGCCGATGCGTCTGCTAGTGCTGGAAAGCTTGGCCTTAAAAGAAAAGGCGGCAGCCGCATTGGAAAAAAGCCGTGACATGCTAAAGCCGGAGATTAAAAAGATAGGAAAGAAAGTATTTTTGTGTCAGGCGGATGCGGAGGAAGAACAAAAGAGGTTTGAAAAACTGCCCTGTACAAAACTATACCAATGCTCATGGATCGTGGAAAAGGAAACAAAAGAAAAATGGCCCAGAGGGCGCAGGAAAGCCGGCGCAGTTCCTAAATATAGAGGAAAAATATCGTTTACGTGCCAAAGCGATTTCCCAAAAAGAAAAAGAGGCAGAATATGATCTGAGAAAGAATTCCCGCATCGTTCTCATAAGCAACGTGGGGGAGGAAGTGGCGGGGAACCGCAAATTGCCGCAGACATACAAGGGACAGCAAGTGGTCGAGAATTCCTTCCGTGAATTAAAATCCCCCAGCATGGCTTCCGTGATCTATTTGAAAAATCCCGAACGGATTCAGGCATTAAGCATGCTGTTATCCTTCGCCCTGCTTGTACGTGCCATCATCCAGTACAGGATGCGGGAGGGGCTGAAAAAATTTAAGGAGAAACACCCAGGGGAAGTGCTCCGGGCGGGCTGGGGCGGAAGGAATCTGGAACGACCGACTTATAAACTGCTGTATGAGCATAGCGCGAACTGTTATTTTTGAAAAAGAAACGAGAGGAGTTTACAGCTATGCGTGGGTAAGTGTAGAAACAAAGGAAAGGGTGGGGATTTTGCTAAGTTTGATGGAGATAAGTTTAGAAGAATTGATCGAATAAGTTGCCTTTCCTGTCGGATGGGGGAAAGGGGGAGGTATGTCCAAAAACATGTTGAATTACTCTGCATGATTAAGAAATGCCCGTTCCCCCATATCCAATATTCTAATTTCTGGCTTCTAAACACCAGAGAAAGCTACTGTTATAAAAAAAGAACAAAAAAAATTAAAACTGCTTGAAATGGGGTTCAAAAGAGATCATATGGGGAGTCCAAATGGACGGCTGTCAAGTTGACTCAATATACAATTAGAAATATAACATCATTTACGTCTGCCCCGCTTCAAGTAATTACAGTCTTGGGGGGACTGTTTTTTTGCTTGCAATATTTGTGGGGATATTTGCAATGATAAAATGGGCAAACGGAAGTGCTGTTGAAGGATTTACTACAGTTATCTTAATGCAGCTTATTTATGGAAGTATAACCATGTTTGCGATGGGATTAATAGGTTATCTGAAACCCAATATATCGAGATGCATAGAATAAAGATGGAATAGCTAATATGAATAGAAATTTACAAATTTCTGAACCGCTTCATTATATAGCTTATGTGTATTGTCTCGTAGGCTTAATTGAAAGCTGGGGACGTGGCTTAGAAAAAATATGTGATTCCTGCCGTGAAGAAGGGGATTCTTTGCCAGAATATGATACAATTGGGAATTCAATCATGAACAGATTTATTGCGCCAGAGGATCGAATTGCACGTGGCTCAAAACGGAACTGTAATTCTACACTCCCGTCAGCTATATGATTGACCTGCCATTTACATCATAAATTTTCAGCGACAGGAGAGGGTAAGGAGGCCGCCGCTACCTGCCTCCTTACCCTCTCTACGCTGTCTATCCATCTCACACCACAACCTCCACAATCGTCTTCCCTTCCCTCTGAATCACATTTTTCCCAATCTTCTTTTTCTGATTGAAGCAAAAACTCAGCAAATACCCCTTCTCCAGATGATAATCCTCCAGATACCGGACTAACTGTGCTTCCCCTCGTTTATGATATTCATTTCCCCTCCAGATCTTCAGCTCAACCACCGTCTGCCGCCCAAGATAATCAATCACCACATCGGTGCGCCCCATACTTCTTGTCCGGGATTCAATATAATAATTTCCGGTTCCATTGATGATGGGCTTCAGATATAGAAGAAACAGCTTCCGTCCATTTTCCTCTGCGAATTTTTCCGTACAATCGTAATAAACTTCATGATAATGCTCCAGAAATTTCATCAGGATCAACTCCATATCCAGAATCCCATTTTTTACAAACTGGTTCCTAGACTGCAGAGCCGTGTCATATGTCTTGCTTTCCAGAATATCTTCTGCCAGAAAAAGATCATAGAAAAAGGTTTCAAAGATGCGGTTGGCAATGACAGCCCGTTCCTCTTCTTCTTTGATGAATCCGAATAAAACACCGATCTTCACAGGCTGGCTGACAGGATAATATGGAAAACTTTTCCCTCCGAACAGAATCGAATAGATCATCCGTTTCAGTTCCGGATAATCCAGGATTTTTTTCTGCATATCGTCAAATAGTGTATTTGAGGATTTTAAGATCATCCTGACAGCTTCTGATACTCCGATCCGGCACCAGCTGCAATTTTCATCAATCAGCTTGCAGATCCGGGAGACCAGATAAGGATAGCCGGAAGTATAATCATAGATTGCCCGGGCTATTTGCGGGACATCCATTCCGGTGTGGTGGTCGTGCTCGTATTCAGTAAGCATGCCTTCAATTCCGCTAACGGACAAGGACAGATCCATGTTAAAATCAGCCGCAATGTTCCAGGGGCTGTTATACTTCGTTTCCTGTCCGGGGTGTATCTTCAGCTTTAAATTTTTGATATCATAAACCCCGGCTAAAATCACGGATTGGAAGGTATGATCCTGGCCTTTCTGCTGTTCCAGATATTTTGCCCGGAGCAGTCCGAGAAAGGACAAAAATATCTGATTATCAGAACTTTTGTCCACTTCATCAATCATCATAACGATGCCTTTTTCACAGGATCTGCACAGCTCTGTAATCTTGTCGCTGAAATCCTCCAGCGCAAATTCTCTCGACAGCGGCGCGTTCCATGCATTCAAAACCCCGGCAGGAATGTTCTGCATGCTCAATTTTTTCCCGATCCTTCGGACAAGGCCCGCGGCAAAGGTGTAAGCCGAGACAAACAGATCGTCTGCCGCTTCAAAGCTCAGGCTGAGTACAAGATAGCGCTCGCAGAGCTTTTTTTCCAACAGATATAGGGTGGTGGTCTTTCCGTATTGGCGGGCCCGGTTGATCGTAAAATAGGCACCCCGATCCACCAGCGTTTCCGTAATCATGCGTACGGTTGCGCTGATATCCACCATATAATGCTTTTCCGGAATACAGATTCCCGTCACGTTAAAATATTTTGCCATCATAGAACCCTTTCATTACTGATACCCCCAATACACCGTGATCACCGACATCATCGGATCCTCCACATACGTATACCACACCGTATCCAGCCCATAGTGCACCGCCAAAGTCTGGGCGGCCTGGGGGATCACGTTGTTGATGATATCGTCATGGGCCTGGAGATAGAGGTCATTGTAGGAAAACTTACAGGAAAAGGAAGGTCTCATCTCATAAATGGACTGATTCATGTTCAGCAGCATGACATAGCTGTCGTAGCCCTCATAATACATTCCGTTCAGCACATAGTAGTCCAGATCCATGGAAGGACATTCCGGATAGGGGATTCCGGCCTCGGGAGTGTGGCTTCGGTACAGTTCCGAATCCGCACAGCACAGATACCCGTAGTTGATACTGTCCAGCGGGATGCTGGCCCCATTTTCCTCCTGCAGAAATACCGGGTCGCCGAAGGTCACATCCATATGATAATATTGTCCGTTGCAGCGCACGATGTTCCAGGCATGGGGGCCCTGCTGGGGGATTGTCCCAATGGCGTAGATACATTCAATACCCAGCCTCTGGAGCAGATACTGGGCGGCGCGGGAGTAGCCGGCACAGACAGATACCCGGTTGACCAGGGAACTGTAAATATTCTGGTTGTCCGGGGAGTCCAGGTTATAATCCACGGTATTTACCAGATATTCGAATACATAGCGGATCCGGTCATATTCCGGGGCATCCACTGCAATGCCGGCCAGGCAGGCGTTTGCCGCGGCGTCGATCTGCGCCTGACGCTGCTGCAGCTCCTCACCCAGGCAGGTATAGGCCGGCCGGACCTCGGAGTAGTCGGTATAGCTGGTGATCTGGGTACTGCCTGTACACCAGAAGATCTCCGGGCGGTCATACAGGAGATATTCGTAGATCATGGAAAATTCTTTGGTATCGCCGGTATGGATATAGAAGCTTTCGGCCTGTCCGCGTACTGCCTGCAGGATCTCTTTGTAGATCAGCTGCTGTCCGTCGCTTAACAGCTGATAATAAAATCCCGAAGAAACCTCGGACTCTTCAATGACGATCTCGGAAAATGGAATGGATTCTTCGATCGTCTGAGAGACGGCATTTTTGATGATATTAACATTTTCCGGCACTTTTTGAAAATAGATGGTTGCTGCTTCCCTGGCACCCCAGATGCAGAATCCAACACAGACCAGCAGCATAAAGACTAACGGAAAAATCCGCTTTTTTTTCTTCCTTCTCATTGCAGCTCCTTTACGGTTTTCTGCTTCATTTATAATTTGTCACCAATTTTCGCCAGAAAATTGATGACCTGCTTGCGCACCAGCGCAATTCCTATTATACCGTCTCTTTTCTGAAATGTAAACCCATCATTACGATCTGCGGCCACTTTACCGATCCCGTATTTATAATATTGACAAACCGATTCTTTGGTTATATTCTATATCCATGAGATGGTTTTCCGATCTGAGGGGGAGGACTGTCTTCAAATCCTCATATTTTTTAGTTATTGCGAGGTGAAACAAATGATGCATGTTTTTTACTGCATAAAATGCAAAAGATATCACTACACGAACAATCAGGCACGGGCCGTTTGCTGCGGCCAGCCCATGTATCATGTGGATATCGAATTTACAGATTTTGTGAAAATGGATCTGGATGAGCGGAGAGAAGCTCTTAAAATTTATGCATTAGCAGACTAACACGCCTTCCGGCTCAGGACAGGATACGCTTGACAGGAGCCGGATGAAAAAACCGACTGTACGGTCGGAAAAAGATCTGCGCGGCGCTTTTCGGGGGGAACCGGGGGAGCGCCGCGCAGATCTTTTGCTCTATAGGAAAATGACTGCTTATGCAGCCGCGCTTCGGCGCAAGTGTGCGTTAAAACGCACACTTTTTCATACCATCGTATACAGAAAGGCTGCCAGTGGCAGGCTTTCTGTATCTAACTGTTTCAGGTCAATTCGGCGATCCGGGATACCCCTACATAGATTTCCGATATTTTGTACCAGGTCCGGTAATCTACCGTGCCGGTCTGGGGAAGCCCGAACACCGACTGGAATACCCGGACGGCTTCCGAAGTCGCCGGGCCGTACATTCCATCCACCTGGATACTCGGTATGGCAGGGTATGCCCCGGCGATGACATTGATCTGTTCCTGGAGCTGCCGGACCTTATCGCCGCTGGAGCCGTTTTCCAGCACATAGCCGGGCCAGGAGGAGGGAACGCCGGAGATCTCCTGCGCGGTATTGATATACATGTTATCCCCATAATAATACCGCAGGATCTCAATTGCGGAGTAGCCCTGTTCTCCCAGGGACATAGACCCCCACTGCTGCATCCAGTTGGGGCAGGACACCCTTTGGCCATCGCAGTACTGGGTCAGGATCGGCTGCCGGACATTGGGCCGGGACAGATAATTTGCAAAAAGCTCATCCACGATCACGGAAATCGTATTAAAGTAGTTCCGCTCCGGGATCCATTTGTGGTCAAATGCGGTAGAAGAGGTGATCGTGAAATCGTAACCCCGGTTCCGGTACCCCGAAACCACCGATGATTCTACAGGGAGCACTCTGTGGAGTGCTGTTTTCGGCAGCTACCGTGTTCCCTCAGAGGCTTCCGCGCCGTCGATCAGATAATCGTATGACACATGGAAGATCTCCTTTAATGCCTTCAATTCCAGATCAGTTACATACCGTTTATTTGTTTCAATTCTTGTGATCACATTTTTATCCATATCATATCCGGCAAGCTGAAGCCGGTAGGCCAAGTCACGCTGAGAATAATTGCTTTTCTTACGAAGCTCGATCAGATGTTTGCCGACAAGATTTTTCTCCCCTGTCTGTGTTCTTGGTTTTGGCATAATAAATCCTCCTTTTTCTTGTCTCACTTTCAGCACCTTGCAATGATTTTACTAACGTTCTTGTATGCGAAAGGTTGTAAAAATGAGACGGTCTGATATTTTTAAGAGTACAAAATACCATAGAAAAATCCCTGCCAAAAGCGATGGGAAAATGCCGCAACATAAACGTAACATAAACCGTCCGGAAAGTGATTTCAAAGTTTTCGTTTACATGCAGTCAGGGTATGGACCGGAAAGAAGTTTGTAAAATTCTTGAAAAAAGGGGCGCTTTTTCCTATAATAAAGCTACAGGAGGATACGAGCATGAGAGAAACAAAGATGACGATCGACAAGGCATACAAGGTTTCACCGGTGGATCCTAGAATTTTCGGCTCTTTTATCGAGCATTTGGGCAGAGCCGTATACGGCGGGATCTATCAGCCCGGGCACGTGAGCGCGGACGGGGATGGGTTTCGGCAGGACGTACTGGAACTGGTGAGGGAACTGCGCGTACCAGTGGTGCGCTATCCGGGAGGCAACTATGTGTCTAATTTTTTCTGGGAGGACAGCGTCGGGCCGGCCCAGGAACGCAAGCCCAGGCTGGATCTGGCCTGGAGGAGCCTGGAGCCGAATACCTTCGGGCTGGGAGAATTTGTGAAATGGGCCGGCAAGGCCGGTTCGGATGTGATGATGGCGGTAAACCTGGGGACCAGGGGGACAAAGGATGCCTGCAATCTGCTGGAATACTGCAATCACCCTTCCGGGACAAAATACAGCGACCTCCGGAGAAAACACGGCGCGGAAGATCCCTATCACATCAAGCTGTGGTGCCTGGGAAATGAGATGGACGGAGAGTGGCAGCTGGGCCACAAGAATATGCAGGAATACGGAAGGCTCTCGGAGGAAACGGCCAAAGCCATGAAGCTGATGGATCCTTCCATTGAGCTGGTTTCCTGCGGCAGCTCCTTTATGGGAATGCCGACATTTCCGCAGTGGGAGGCCACCACGCTGGAATGTAATTATGATTATGTGGATTATATTTCCCTTCACCAGTATTATGGAAATGAAGCTCAGGACAGCGCCGATTTTCTGGCTCTTTCGGATGATATGGAGAAATTCATCCATACGGTGGTGTCGGTCTGCGATTTTGTGAAGGCAAAAAAACGCGGCAGCAGGAAGATCAATCTCAGCTTTGACGAGTGGAACGTGTGGTATCATTCGAAAGACGAAGAAATGGACATCACACAGAATCATCCCTGGCAGATTGGTCCCCGTCTCCTGGAGGATCATTATAACTTTGAAGACGCGCTGGTGGTGGGGCTGATGCTGATCACGCTGCTCAAACATGCGGACAGGGTAAAGATCGCGTGTCTGGCGCAGCTTGTCAATGTCATCGCGCCGATCATGACCGACGCGCAGGGCGGTGCATGGAAGCAGACGATTTTTTATCCTTTCCTGCATGCTTCCGCCTATGGCAGGGGAACGGTCATTGAGACGATCATTGACACCCCTCTTCATCAAACCAGCGGACACGGGGCAGTGACCGATGTAGTCAGCGTGGCGGTGTATCAGGAGGAAAAAGAGGAGCTTACAGTTTTTGCGGTGAACAGGAATCTGGAAGAGGACCAGCACATGAGTATAGACCTGAGAAGCTTTGAGGGATATGGGATTTTGGAAAAGCTGGAGCTGGTTTCGGAGGATCTGAAGGCGGAGAACTCCCTGTTTGAAGAAAAGGTGGCTCCTATCCGGGATACAAATGTCAGGATGGACGGACAGAGAGCGGAGACGGTGCTGAAAAAGGCATCCTGGAATGTGATCCGGTTCGGAAAGTCAGAATAGAATACGAAAGAAAGGGCGCGGCCGGAACATGGCTGCGTCTTTTTTGATGAAAGCGCGCGGAAAAAAGCAGCATCTCAGAGCGATTCGTAAGAGACGCGGAAGCCGGCAGGAAATATAAAAACACAGCGCATAATTCGATATCAAACTAAATTATAGATAAAAAGTATAAAAAAATCATGAAATAAAGAGTCCTGTATTGACAAATATTGTGAATAAACATAAAATAACCGTTAGACGTCTAACTAAATGAGAGGAGGACAGACAGGATGGATATGAATGTGGATCATATGCAGACTCTGGGAGTGCTGGCCCAGGTGACACACCTGAGCAGCTGCCACGCAAAGGAGATGTTCGGAAAGTATGATTTAAAGCCGGGCCATGCGGGAATATTATTTGTATTGAATCAGGAAGGGGAGATGTCCCAGAGAGAGCTTGCCAAAAAGATGAACCTGACGCCCCCCACCATCACCTCAGTCATCCAGAAGATGGAAAAGCTGGAGTATATCCGGCGCAAGCCGGACGAAAAGGATCAGCGGGTCCTGCGGCTTTGCGTTACGGAGAAGGGGAAGGCTTTTATTGATGACATCTGCAGGGTAGGGAAACAGATTGAGGAAATGGTGTTCCGGGGAATGAGTATGGAGGAGACTCTGCTGCTGAAGCGCCTGCTCGTACAGGTCCGGGATAACCTGATGGAAGGTCAGGATCCTTCCGCCTTGCGGCCGCCGATGTGATGGCGCGAAGTGACCAACTTGTGAAAGGAGACGAACGATGCGAAAATTATTTCAATATATGGGGATGTACTGGAAAACGGTGCTCCTTGTGTTCCTGATCCTGATCGTGCAGGCATATTGTGATCTGTCCCTGCCGGCCTACACCTCGGACATTGTCAACGTGGGCATCCAGCAGGGCGGGATCAGTGAGCCGGTTCCGAAAGCTGTTTCCCGGGAAGGGATGGAACAGATCCTGATCTTCCTTCCGGATCCGGAGGACCAGGAGAAGGTATGGGATGCCTATGAGGAGGATTCCCATGTCTATGACAAAGCGGCATTTGTCTTAAAGGACAGCATGCAGAAAGAGGCAGAAGAGGGCGGTGAAGCCTATGACGAGCTCTCGGAGATCCTGAGCCTGCCTATGATGCTCATTCAGGGTTTTTCCTCCGGAAGCGATACCACGGAGCAGATCCAGGCACAGCTTATGGCAGGAATCCCTGCGGAAATGGTGCCGGAGGACGGGGATTTATTCGATATCCTTGGAATGCTCCCTCCAGAGCAGGTGGAGCAGATGCTGGAAGAGATCCGAAGCCAGACGGCGGATATGCCGGAAACGATCCTGGAGCAGGCGGCCATCTCTTATGTGAAAACAGCCTATCAGGAGCTGGGAATGGATCTGGATCGACTGCAGCTCGGATATCTCACAAGGACCGGAGCGAAGATGATCGGGCTCGCCTTTCTGGGCATGCTCTCCAGCGTCATGGTAGGACTTCTGGCCTCCAGAGTAGGAGCGGCTTCCGGGCGGGATCTGCGGGGAAAAGTATTCCGTAAGGTGGTGGGCTTTTCTAACAATGAATTTGACCAGTTTTCCACGGCCTCTCTCATCACCCGGAGCACCAACGACATCCAGCAGATCCAGATGCTCATGGTCATGCTGCTGCGCATGGTACTGTATGCGCCGATCCTGGCGGCAGGGGGGATCTACCAGGTATTCCGGACCAATGTGTCCATGTCCTGGATCATTGGGCTGGCAGTCCTCCTGATCGGGCTTGTGATCCTGCTGCTCTTTACGGTAGCCATGCCCAAGTTTAAGATCATGCAGAAGCTGGTAGACCGGCTGAATCTGGTGACAAGGGAGATCCTGACCGGGCTTTCCGTGATCCGGGCATTCAGCACGGAAAAGCATGAGGAAAAACGGTTTGACACGGCGAATCTGGATCTGACCAGGACGAACCTGTTTGTCAATCGGGCCATGACCTTTATGATGCCTTTGATGATGATCATTATGAACGGTGTCTCAGTCCTGATCATCTGGACCGGGGCACACGGAATCAACGAGGGGCAGATGCAGGTCGGGGATATGATGGCATTTATCCAGTACACCATGCAGATCATCATGAGCTTCCTGATGCTGTGCATGATCTCCATAATGCTGCCCAGGGCGGCTGTGGCGGCGGAGCGTGTGGATGAAGTGCTGACCAGCGAGACGTTGATCCACGATCCGAAGGAACCTGAGCGGCTTCCGGAAAAAACAGAAGGAGTGCTGCGCTTTGACCGCGTATCCTTCCGGTATCCGGGGGCCGATGAGGATGTGCTCCACGATATCACATTTACGGCAAAGCCGGGCGAGACGACAGCCATCATCGGAAGCACCGGAAGCGGAAAATCCACCCTGGTTAATCTGATCCCCCGTTTTTACGATGTGACAGAGGGCTCTATCACCCTGGACGGTATCGATATCCGGGAGCTTCGCCAGCATGATCTGCGGGAAAAGCTGGGCTATGTGCCTCAGAAGGGAGTGCTGTTCTCCGGGACCATCGGCTCCAACATCCTGTTCGGGAATCAAAAAGGGTCCGACGGGGAAATGCAGGAGGCTGCGGAGATCGCTCAGGCCATGGAATTTATCGAAACGAAGCCGGACCGGTTTGAAAGTTCCATCTCCCAGGGCGGGGCAAATGTTTCCGGCGGGCAGAAGCAGCGCCTGTCCATCGCGAGAGCGGTGGCAAAGCATCCGGATGTATTCATTTTTGACGACAGCTTTTCCGCACTGGACTATAAGACCGATGTGACACTGCGGAAGGCTCTGAAGGAAAAGACAGAAAACAGTACGGTCCTGATCGTGGCGCAGCGGATCAGCACCATTCTCCATGCGGAGCAGATCATTGTACTGGACGATGGAGAAGTGGCGGGGATCGGCACCCACAGGGAGCTTTTGAGGGACTGTGAAGTATACCGGCAGATTGCGGAATCCCAATTGTCGGAACAGGAGCTTGCCGAAACAGGAATCAATTCCGGAAAGGAGGAACTGACCCATGAGTAGAGAGCAGAGAAGAGGGCCTGTGGGCCGGGGGCACGGCCATGGGATGAGGCCGGGAGAAAAAGCGAAGGATTTTAAGGGCACCATCAAAAAGCTGGTCCGCTACATGAGCATCTACAAAATTCAGATGCTGTTTGTACTGATCTTTGCGGTGGGCGGCACGATCTTCAATATCCTGGGGCCGAAGATCCTGGGGAAGGCGACGACAGAGATTTTCAACGGCCTGGTCAGCAGGGTATCCGGAACCGGCGGCATGGATTTTGAAAAGATTGGACGGATCCTGCTGCTGACGCTGGGACTCTATGGGGTGAGCGCGCTATTTTCCTTTATCCAGGGATATATCATGACCGGGATCTCCCAGAAGACGACCTACCGCTTCCGAAAGGCGATCTCGGAGAAGATCAACCGGATGCCTATGAGTTACTTTGACAAAATGACCTATGGGGAGGTCCTTTCCCGGGTCACGAACGACGTGGATACGCTGGGGCAGAGCCTGAATCAGAGCGCCACACAGATGATCACCTCCGTGACCCAGATGGTGGGCGTGCTGATCATGATGCTTTCCATCAGTCCGCTGATGACACTGGTCGCGCTTCTGATGCTGCCGGTTTCCGTTGCCATGATCTCTCTTATCATGGCCAAATCCCAGAAATATTTCCGGGGACAGCAGGAGTTTCTGGGAAATGTAAACGGCCAGGTGGAGGAGGTCTATTCGGGCCACAATATCATCAAGGCGTTTAACAAGGAAGAGGAGACAATAGAAACCTTTGAAAAGACGAACCAGCAGCTTTATGATTCCGCGTGGAAATCTCAGTTCTTGTCCGGCATGATGATGCCCATCATGCAGTTTGTGGGCAATCTGGGCTATGTGGGAGTGGCCATCCTGGGCGGCTATCTGGCCATCAAGCAGGCCATTGAGGTGGGGGATATCCAGTCCTTTACCCAGTATGTGCGGAACTTCACCCAGCCCATCCAGCAGGTGGCACAGGTGGCGAACATGCTGCAGTCCACCGCGGCGGCTTCGGAGCGTGTCTTTGCGTTTCTGGAGGAAGAGGAGGAGGATCAGACCGTGCCAGATCCGGTATCCGTGGACGGCCTTCTGGGAAATGTAGAATTTTCCCATGTGCATTTCGGCTATAATCCGGAAAAAACCATCATCCATGATTTTTCCGCAAAGGTCACGGAAGGGCAGAAGATTGCCATCGTAGGCCCCACCGGAGCCGGAAAGACCACCATGATCAAGCTGCTGATGCGGTTCTATGATGTGAACAGCGGGGCCATCCTGATTGACGGCCACAATGTCCGGGACTTTAACCGCAGCGAGCTCCGCATGATGTTCGGTATGGTACTGCAGGATACCTGGCTGTTCCACGGCAGCATCCGGGACAATATCCGGTATGGGAAGCTGAATGCCACCGACGAGGAAGTGGTCGCGGCGGCGAAGGCAGCCAGAGTGCATCGGTTTGTACAGACTCTGCCGGGCGGGTATGATATGGAATTGAATGAGGAAGCCAGCAATGTGTCCCAGGGACAGAAGCAGCTCCTGACCATTGCCAGGGCCATTCTGGCAGATCCGAAGATCCTGATCCTGGATGAGGCCACCAGCTCCGTGGATACCCGGACGGAGATCCAGATTCAGAAGGCTATGGACACCCTGATGAGGGGAAGGACCAGCTTTGTGATCGCCCATCGGCTCTCCACCATCCGGGACGCGGACCTGATCCTGGTCATGAAGGACGGAGATATCGTGGAACAGGGAAATCACGAGGAATTGATCGCGAAGGGCGGATTCTATGCGGAATTGTATAATTCCCAGTTTGAGAAGACGGCATAAGGATCGGGCAGAGCAGCCAGCTCCGGCATCCGTAAGAAAAAAAGGAAGCGCAAATGTAAAACACATTGATTCAGGCAGCTGGCTTTGCAGAAGGAGGAATAGAATCTGGCTTTGGGAAATAGTTATAGTAGAAAAGCTCTGTCAGAGATATGCGGGAGATTCAGGAGAAGTTATGTCTGAGAATGAATATCGGCAGGTTTGCATGGACGTAGAGGGCATCAATGTGATTTTGGAATTTCCGGCGGAACAGCCATCTGGACAGGAAGGAGAACGCTCGGGAATCGAGTCAGGAGATGAAGAGCAGTTGAAACAGGAAATCCGGGAAATCCTGACCAGTGTATTGCTGGAAAAAATGAAATTATGATTTTTCTGCGTTACTATTCATGGTGGGGCAGTCGGAAAATGTGGATTTTTCGACTGCCCCATTGCATTTCAGGAATAGGACGTGCCTCAAAATAATAGGAATATTAGAAACCGGATCACTGTGCCAAACAGCGATGGAAAAGGAAGCGGATATTTCTGTGAAGCGTGTCAGAATGCTGCTGCGGGTCAGCTCCAATCAGCAGCTGGAAGCAGACGGGGACCTGTCGGTTCAAAGACAACTCGTGCTGGATTATATCGGACAGCACGAGGACTGGGTGGCGGATGAAAAAGAATACTTTGAGGGAAGCAGAAGCGGCTACAAAAATGCGGTATCCAAAAGAGAGACACTCCAGGAAGCGCTGGAGGATGCCGGGAAGCGGGAATATGAGATCCTGGCGGCTTATAAGGATGACCGGGTGGGAAGGCGCATGTGGGAGATGGGAGCCTATATCATGGCTTTAAAAAGCTGCGGGGTAGATGTTTATACGGTAAAGGACGGATGCATCAGCCCGGAGGCGGATGATATTATGGGGCAGATGATACTGGCCCTCCGCTATGGAAATGCCCAGAAGAGCAGCTCGGATACCGGGATGCGGGTAAAGGATACGGCCCAGAAGCTGGTGCAGAAGGGAAAATTCATGGGCGGGGCGGCGCCTTACGGATATGAGCTCGTACTGTCCGGGGAGCTGAGCAAGCATGGGCGCGCCCTGCACACCTTGAGGATCGTTCCGCGGCAGGCAGAGGTGGTAAAGCACATCTATTCTTTGTCCTTGAATCAGGAATACGGCTCTGTGAAGATCGCAAACATTTTAAATGAAGATCCCTGTTACAGACAGCTTGCGCCCCGGGATGTGTGGAAGGCCGGAACGATCACCAGTATTCTGACCAATCCCGTGTATGCAGGCTATACGGCATATAAAAGACGGGAACGGAGGAATGGAACCTGTCATCGTCTGAATCAGTCGGACTGGATCAGGGCAGAAGAGCCCAATGAGGAGATCCGGATCATTGAGGAGGACCAATGGAACCGGGTACAGGAAAAAAGAAAGAGAAGGTCGGACCGATACAAAAAGAAACGGTCAGACCAGGCGGTTTCTGTGATCAGAAGGAATGACGGGATGCTCCCCCTGATTGATGTGAGTTACTGCGGGTACTGCGGGGAGAAGCTCATCAACGGGAGCCGGTATCATTACTGGACGATCAAAGGAACCGGGGAAAGGAGATCAAGCAGGACACCAATGTACCGATGTCGGAATGGGGATGGGAGAGCAGATCATCCGACAGCACTGTTTCACGCGGATAGGATGGAAGACGCGGTATTCCAATGTCTGGGGGAATGCATTGGGAGACTTCTGGAACACGACGATGCGGCGGCGGCTGTTTTTGAAAAGCAGAAGATCAGGAAAAAAATCGCAGAAGCGGAATGGAAGAAGGAAGAGGAGGTACTGCGAAGACTGCGGAAAGGAATAGAGGTGATGGAAGGGAAGATTCCGGACGCGATCGCAGGCCGGTGCGGATTTACGGCGGAAGAGCTGGCGGAAGCTGTCAGGAGTCAGAGAAAAAAAGTGTTGGAGCAGGAGCAGGCGGTACAAAGAAGCAGGGAGAGGCGGAACAAGCTGGTAGAAAATGCAGAGAAGCGGGAAGCGATCCGGAAGGCGATCCCTCCGTGGAACCAGATTTTTCAGGAAGCGAATCCGGATACGAAACGGGTGTTAGTTCAAAGGCTGGTAGAACGGATCCAGGTGACGCGGGAGCAGATTCGGATCCGTTTTAAGGAATTGTCAGGAAAGAACTTGTTAATTTGACGGCGTATAAATGTTTAGCTGCAAAGAAGATGATCGCAGGCGCAGAAGGTTTCACCATGAATCAGCATTGATCACGCTACCATTCCGTATACACCCGGTTCAGGGTAAAGGACATGATCGCCAGCACATTTGCCCGGATGGAAGCCTCGGGCCAGGTGGCGTAGATTTCCGAGGAGGCTACATTTTTGATGTAGTCCCGATATTTCACATAATAATTCTGAGCTGTAGTGTCTCGGGGCGAACCGTCATGCACCACGATATACTCCGGCACGACCACCCTGCTCAGTACGATCTCCCCGGATTCATTGGTGGGCTTGATCTCGTCCTCCGCAATTTTCGGGGGATATTCCCCGTACAGGGTATGGGCAGGGATGACAAAGACCTCTTCTCCTGTATCCGCTGGCGTCAGCGGACGGAGCCGTACATTCTGGATTGCCGTGACATCAGGCAGGATCTCGGCTCCGGAAATGCTGACCGGCTCAAAGCCAGGTGCCCGTACATCCAGCGTATATTCCGCGTAAGGCTGGGCTTCGATGGACGGGTCCAGGCTGTATTCCAGCGGAGGCGCGTTCAGTTCGATGGTTTCAGTCTGCCCGGAGCTGTCTGTGTTCAGCTCCTCCAGCGTGCTGTCCGGAACCCCGGTGTAGGATACGGAGATCACCGCGTCGGACACGGGATAGGAATCCACATCCGAGGTCACATTGATCTGCAGCAATCCCCTTTCAATCTGATCACGCCTTGCCGCGTCATTTTCCGCATTTTCCTGCATTGCCTTAATATAAACCATAATTCCCCCTGTTTGAGATATGTTCTATATCAATATATGCAGTTCGGAGGGTTATTGTGTTGTGGCGCGGATAAGCCGTTGCTCCGTCCGGAAATACGGGAGTCCGGTTCTAAATGGATGAGTTGTCAAAGAGTGACCCATAGCGCGGACGGAGCACCAGGTGAAAAACAAAAAAGGGGTCTTCTCAAAAATGGTCAATGGGGTATAATGGATATAAACCGGTATGGTCAATAAAAGAGACTGCCGCATTTTAAATCTGCGGTAATGGTTGCTTGCACATAATGGAGGAGTTGCCATGAATGAAAAATTTTTTGCGCTGCCGGAAGAAAAACAGCAGAGAATCCTGAATGCCGGCTACCGTGTATTTTCTCAGAATTCTTATAAGAAGAGCCCCATGAGTGAGATCGCGGACGAGGCTGGGATCAGCAAGTCCCTGCTGTTTCATTATTTCCGCAATAAGAAGGAGCTGTACCTGTTTCTCTGGGACACCTGCGCAGAGATGACGATCCGATATCTGGAACAATACGGATGCTACGAACAGACGGATCTTTTTGAAATGCTCTATCGGGGGATGCAGGCCAAGATCCGGCTCATGCATCGTTATCCCTATATCGGCAAATATGCGATGAAGGTGTTCTATGAAAGGGATCCGGAGGTCAGTACGGAGATCCAGGAGAGCTACAAAAGGTATAAGGACATCAAAGCAAACAGCACTCTTCTCAATCTGGATCCGAAGCAGTTTCGGGAAGGGATCGACTTGTCCATGATGTATCAGGAAATGTATCTGGCATCGCTTGGGTATCTCTGGGAATTTATGCAGAATGAGGAGATGGATGTGGATCAGATGGAAGCGGATTTTACGAAAATGTTTGAATTTTGGAAGAAGACCTATCTGAGGGAGTGAAGGCTCGGCAAAAACAGTGTGCCGGAATACGCGCAGCTGGCAGGCTGCATCAGGAAGCAGAGCCTGGTACCGCAGGAAGAAGATTCATTCGAAAGGAGATGCGAGATGAACGCGATTGAGATGAAAGGACTGACGAAATTCTATGGAAAATCCAGAGGGATCGTGAATTTGAACCTGACGGTTCCGGAGGGAGAATTTTTTGGATTTATCGGTCCCAACGGAGCCGGGAAGAGTACCACGATCCGTACACTTCTGGGGCTGCTCCGAAGCTCCGGCGGCAGCGCCCGGATTTTTGGAAAGGACATTGCGGCAGAGAAAAGCAGTATACTGGCAGAGGTGGGCTATATGCCGTCGGAAGCCGTGTTTTATCCGGGAATGCGGGTCAGGGAGGTGATCCGGCTTTCCGCGGGCTTGCGGAAAAAGGATTGTGCGCAGGAGGCGGAGCAGCTATGCAGCCGGCTGGAGCTGGACGTATCCAAAAAGGTGGACGAGCTGTCATTCGGAAACCGGAAAAAGGTGTCCATCGTATGTGCCCTCCAGCATCACCCCGGGCTGTGCATCCTGGATGAGCCTACCAGCGGTCTGGATCCGCTGATGCAGAGGGAGTTTTTCGAGATATTAAAAGAGAGGAATGCCCAGGGAACCACCATCTTTTTATCCTCCCATGTGCTTTCGGAGATCCAGCGGAACTGCATCAGGGCAGCGATCATCCGGGAAGGAAAGCTGATCGCCTGCGACAGTGTGGAAGCACTCTCCCGGACCAGCGCAAAACGGGTCCATGTCCAGGGCGAGCTCTCTCTGCCCCAATGGAAAGAGGTGCGGGATCTGCGGCAGACCGGGAGCGGGATCAGCTTTTTGTACGGCGGAGAGATCCGCAGTCTTCTGCGGGTGCTGGCAGAGCAGGACATCACAGATCTGACCATATCCGAGCCGGATCTGGAGGAGATCTTTCTGCATTATTATCTGGATCCTGCGGGAGACAGAGGAATGAACGGAGGTGAGGAAAAATGATCATGATCCGGCATGAATTAAAGCAAAACAGGATTTCTCTGGCAGCGTGGACGGCGGCAGTGGGCATTCTGCTTGTAATCTGCATCCTGATCTTTCCGGAGATGAAGGAAGAGATGGACGGAGTCAGCGATATGTTTGCCTCCATGGGTAGCTTTACCGAGGCATTTGGGATGGACAAGATCAGCTTCGGCACGCTGACCGGGTTCTATGCCGTAGAATGCGGAAACATCCTGGGGCTTGGCGGGGCATTTTTCTCGGCGCTCTGCGGGGTGTCCATACTGGCAAAGGAGGAAAAAGACCATACGGCGGAATTTCTCCTGACCCATCCGGTCAGCCGTGCCCGGATCGTGACCTGCAAGCTGGTCGCGGCGGGGCTGCAGATCGTGATCCTGAATGCGGTCATTTATGCGGCTTCCATCGGCTCCATTGCGGTGATTGGGGAGGAGATTCCCTGGAAAGAGGTGTCGCTTCTACATCTGGCCTATCTGCTGCTGCAGATCGAGATCGCGGCGGTCTGCTTCGGGATCTCAGCCTTTCTAAGGCATGGAGGTATGGGGATCGGGCTTGGCGCGGCGGCCGTCCTGTATTTTCTGAACCTGATCGCCAATATCACCGACAGCGCGGAATTTCTACGGTATATCACACCCTTCGGGTATGCGGAAGGTTCGGATATTGTGACCAGCGTGAGTCTGGAATGGGGGCTGGTCGCGCTGGGGCTGGCATATGGAGCCGCGGGGATTGCGGCGGCATATATGAAGTACTGTAGGAAGGATATTGCGTAAAAGGATCCGGCGGATGTGTGCCTGGAAATTGCTTTCGGTAAGGCATGTTTAGACACGCTCTAATACAGTTTGGATATTTTCCTTCATTTTTTCGGATAAAAGAGCATACTGTACCAGATCTTCTTCACTGAAGTCCTTAAAACGGGCATGGTCATAGTCATTCTGTGCAGCGGCCAGATCTTCCATGATCTGGTCAGCTTCGGGCAGAAGCGTGATCCGGATCTGTCTGCGGCGGGATCTGGAAACAGATCCGAAAGCCTGGGGATCGGCGGTGCTTTCCGCAGGATCCGAAGGAGGAATGCGGTCTGCCCTGGAGGTCCCGTCCGTCCGCCGGATCTCCTCCACCTTGAGAAGCCCCCGCGCGGACAGCTTCTGCAGGGTCAGCGAAAGCGCTCTGCGGGAAATATTTGCAAAATCAGCAAGCTCCGCCCGGGTGGTGATCTGATGAGGCTGGCTCAGGCAGAAAAGCAGGCTGGCCTCGGCTACGGTCAGACCGTTCTTTCGGGCCGCGGTTTCCAGATAATATTCCAGAAGCTTCCGATTTCGGTAGACCTCCATCAGGATGCCCTCCCCGGCGATCGCCTCGCTGCAGACCTTGGTGTGCTCTTCCCCCAGTTTTTTGCTGCCCGGCAGGATGGCAGGAGGAACCATGCCGTCCCCGGCGGCATCCACAAGAAAGCGGTAGACCTGGAGCCGTTTCTTTTCATAATCCGTTTCGTCAAAAACTTGTTTATAGAAATTATTGTAGTATTCAAATACCATCAGCTTCATTCTCACGGTATTGGTGATGCTAGCGCCCTGGCTGGCTAGAGAACCTTTTGTCTTGACATAGTAGTAAATGGGGGCGTGCAGGGCATAGAAGGCTTTCCCATGGCGGATATATTCCAGATTGAACATAAAATCCTCGCACCAGCTGATGGTCACATCCATGCGCAGGCGGTATTTCTCCACAATCTCTCTGCGGTACAGCTTGTTCCAGAGTACGCCGTAATAAAAATCCGCAGGATTTTCCATCATATGCGACGCAAACTCCTCTCGTGTCATTACGGAATCCTCTTCGATGTCCCCTTTCTGGGACAGACGTTCTCCCACAACCCGGTAAAAATCAGCGATCACCAGATCGCAGCAGTGCTCCTCGGCGGCACGCACGAACAGCTTGGTAGCGTCCGGCGTGATCCAGTCGTCGCTGTCGAGAAATTGAAGATAGGTTCCCCGCGCCCGGTCAATGGCCTGGTTGCGGCTGTCGGATACTCCGGTGTTTTCCTTGTGGATCACACGGACCCGGGAGTCCTGTTCGGCGTAACTGTCACAGATGCTGCCGCAGGAATCCGTGCTGCCGTCATTGACCAGCAGAAGCTCAAAATCCGTATATTCCTGGTTCAGGATGCTGTCAATGCAGCGTGCAAGATGCTTTTCGGCATTGTATATAGGAACAATAATACTTACGGTTGGGGTCATGGGTGTACTCTCCTTTACTGTAGGTCTCTTTGAATATCATTGTATGCGGAAAAGCTGCAGGGGCAGATTTCCTGTGTGGTTACAGATATTTTAGCAGATCTGTAAAGAAATGGAAACGGCGGTTTTCAAAAAGTTGATTCAGCAAAAATATGCGGAAATGTTTTGTTGTGAACCGCATCAAAATATAGTAGAATAATCAAATAAGCAGGTAAATCGATTGAGGTATGCAAATGATTGGTGAGATAGTATATGGAAATCTGATATCAAAACAAACATTGTTGGAAGCATTTGATCTTGCAGAGACAACGGCTCCGAGAATTTCTGCAGTTGGTGCAGGCGGGAAAACCACTACATTAAAACGGCTGGCGGCAGAATATACAGATATGGGAAGGAAGCCGATTGTTACAACCACCACACATCTGTTTAGAGAAGATTCTCCGTTATTTTTGGAAGATCCGTCTGTGGGGGAGATCCTTGCGCTTCTGGACAAAGAGGGTTGTGTATTTGCAGGCGGGAAGGCAGGGAATGGAAAGATAAAGAGCCTTCCCGAGGAGGTTCTGGAAGCGGTTTTAAAGCTTCCGAATCCTGTTTTGATCGAAGCGGATGGGGCGAAAATGCTTCCTGTGAAATTCCCGGCAGACCACGAACCGGTCATTCTGCCGCAGACCACCCATATTTTGTACATATGCGGCATGGACGCACCCGGAAGAAAAATAAAAGAGGTCTGCTTCCGGGCAGATCTTCTGGCAGATTTTTTGGGGAAGTCCCCGGAGGAACTGCTGACAACGCAGGATATTGCGGCTCTTGCACAGAGCAGGCTGGCAGGAAGGAAAGGGGCAGGGGATGGGATGCGGTATGCAGTTGTCCTGAATAAGGCAGATACCCGAAAGCGGCGCGACGCGGCGTTGGAAGTCTGGGAGGCAATGGATCGCAGGAAGGAGATTCGGGTGATTGTTACTGCGAATTCCTGAAAACTGGTGGAGGAAAGATGAAAGTACGTTTGATTTATCTGGCGGCTGGGAACAGTCGCCGATTCGGTTCCAACAAGCTTTTGTATGAACTGGAGGGGCGGCCTCTGTATCGGCACTTATTGGACAGGCTGGTCAGCCTCAGCAGGCAACATGCCGACTGGGAAGTGATCGTGGTGACACAATATCCACAGATATATGATGAAGTACGCGCGGGAAATATTCGTGCCATATTCTCACCGGACAGCCAGAAAGGGGTATCCTATTCCATCCGTGCAGGTCTGGAAGCTGCGGCAGATGCACAGGCCTGTGCGTTTTTTGTGGCGGACCAGCCCTGTTTTGCAGAAGAGAGCGCAGAGGCCTTTTTGGAATATATGGAAAGGAACCGGGCAGAGCTTGGCTGTGTGACATGCGGGGACCAGACCGGAAATCCGGCCTGGTTTTCCCGAAACTATTTTCCGGAATTGTTGGAATTGAAAGAAGACCAGGGGGGACGGAAGGTTCTGAAAAAGCATCTGGATCAAATCCTATATTTTCCCATTTTGGATGTCGGGGAACTGCAGGATGTGGATACATTACCACAAAATAATAAAAAGCTGTCTTAGAAGCAATCTGATATATACAAAATGAAAAATATATAAAGAGTCAAGATAGGTAACAGCATAAAATTTTTCCCCAATAGTCCATAAAAACTTTTCTATAGGATAAGATTTTTGATAAATCTTGTCAGAACCGCACAGAATATGCTATACTGACAAATGTGCGCCGCCCCCGCTGGAAAATTCTGGGGCAGGGGCACAGAAAAGAGATGGAGAATGAAAAATGGAAGAGATACTGTTTAAAAGGCCGGAACTGGAGGATCAGGAGATCATTGCCCCGTATTTTGAGAAGGCTCCGAGCAGAAGCTGTGAGCGGACCTTTGCGAATGTTTACCTCTGGTCCAGGCACTATCATGTACAATATGCGGTCATAGAAGGCGCTCTGGTCTTTCGGGATGACGGAGAGAAGCTTGCGTTCGCCTACCCGGCAGGAGAACCGGAGGCCGTGAAGCGGGCGCTGGAATACCTGATGCGATACACAGAGGAACAGAAGGCTCCCTTTATACTTTACAATGTCACGGAAGAAAATTTTGCCCAGATGGAGGCATGGTATCCGGGGCAGTTTCAGATCGAGTACCTCCGGGATGAAGCGGACTATGTATATGACTCAAACTTCGCACTTGAATAAGCGCCTATGCACCTTGAAAATCCAATAAAAACTGGCAATAAAATAGCATGAAACACTCTGTTTTTGGTATAATTGAATTGTC
>CAJSZT010000010.1:0-120804 GCA_910573785.1 Lachnospiraceae bacterium
AGTATATACGGATAGTTGTAGATGTATTAGCTTTGCAGGGAGCCGGATGCGGGAAAGCTGCACGTCCGGTTCTGAGAGGGGTAAGCCCCGTAAGGGACTTACCTACTTACCAAACTTCTCCGAATTTTCCTATAGAATAAAAACCCTCCGGGGGATGCGCACTGCGGCGTACAGGGTGGATGTCGCGATGCGACCGCCGCAGGCGCGAGTTTCGCAAGCGAAACTCTTTGTTCGATTTTTTAAATGACTTTTCGGCTGTTTTATAGTATACTTACCTTTAGATACTTACGGAATAAGATTCGATTTCGGAGTGATGAAAGCATGATTCGTAAAGGAAACAAAGACTGCTGCCAGAAGTGGCTTCTGCGGATCTCGGCGGTATCCGGCGGCCTGGTTATATTGGGACTGTTTTCCCTGTGTACGGTGAATGTATATGTAAAGCATTCCGCCGGGAAAAAAATCACAACCATCGAAAAACTGCAGGAATGTCTGGAAGAGAACCGGGAAGAAAAAGCGGATGCGGTGCTGGTTCTTGGGGCGAAGGTGAAAGCCGACGGCGAGATGAGCCCCATGCTGAAAGAACGGGTGGACTATGGGATCGAGATCTACAGGCGGGGACTGACGAAGAAGATCATCATGAGCGGGGACCACAGCCGGGAGGACTACGACGAGGTCAATACCATGAAGAACTATGCGGTGGAGCAGGGCGTCCCGTCGGAGGATATCTTCATGGATCACGCTGGATTTTCCACCTATGAGAGCATGTACCGGGCGAAGGAGATCTTTCAGACAGAGCGTGTGATCGTCGTGACGCAGAAGTATCACCTGTACCGTGCCGTTTATGACGCACGGGCATTTTCCATGGAGGCGGCTGGGGTTGCCTGCGACCAGGCAGTCTACCCCAGGGACCGATACCGGAAGCTGCGGGAAATGCTTGCCAGAGTGAAGGATTTCGGCTATACGATCCTAAAACCCAGGCCCACATTTCTGGGGGATGTGATACCGGTCAGCGGGAATGGAGATCTTACCAATGATAAACAGCCAAAGAGCGATGGCTAAAAATAGAAAAGGAGCAAACAAAATACAAGGAGGAAGAGTACATGAAGGTAATTGATTTTAAGGATGCGAAGTGCCGCCACTGTTACAAATGCGTGCGCCACTGCCAAGTGAAGGCGATCACGGTCCAGCAGGAGCAGGCCCGTATCCTGACGGATCACTGCATCAACTGCGGGAAATGCATGGAGATCTGCCCCCAAAATGCCAAGACCTTTGCCAGCGACATGGAGCGGGTAAAGGGCTTTCTGCGGCAGGGGCTTCGTACCGTTATCTCCATCGCCCCGTCCTATATCGGCGTGCTGGATTTTGACCGGCCGGGGCAGGTGGTGGACGCACTGCTCAAACTGGGCTTTGCAGAAGTAAGGGAGACGGCGGAGGGGGCGGCCATGGTGACCCGGGAATACCAGCGGATCATCCGGGAAAACAAGATGCCCAACATCATCACTACCTGCTGTCCCAGCGTCAATGACCTGATTGAAAAATATTATCCGGAGTGCGCGCCTCTGATGGCCCCGGTGGTTTCCCCCATGGTGGCCCACGGACGGTATATCAAGAAATTGTACGGGGACGATGTGAAGGTCGTATTTTTGGGCCCCTGCATCGCGAAAAAGCAGGAGGCCATCGGGGACGAGCGGGTCGCAGGAGCCATTGATGCCATACTGACCTTTGAGGAGCTGGCAATCTGGCTGGATGAGTCGAAGATCCGGATCTTCGACTGCGAAGATGCCCCCATGGGTAATCCGGATCCGGAGATCAACCGGATGTACCCCATCAGCGGCGGCGTAGTCCAGTCCGTGATCGCGGAAGAGGAGATGGACTCCTACCACAAGGTATTTGTGGATGGCCTGGCCAACTGCATGGAAATGCTGGAATGCCTGAAACGGGGCGAACTGGACCACTGCTTCATTGAGGCCAACGTGTGCGAGGGCGGATGCACCAAAGGCCCGGCTTCCGCAAGATGGAATATGTCTTATGTGAAGGCAAAGATCAAGATTGAACGGGAGGTTTCCCGCAAGGCGGCCCATGACCTGCCGGATATGAGTTCGGAAGAGCTCTCAAAGACATTTGAAGACCGCAGCATAAAGGAAGCCGTTCCGACTGAAGAGGAGATTCAGGAAATCCTGCGGTCCGTGGGAAAATATACCAGGGAGGACGAGTTAAACTGCGGCGCCTGCGGGTATTCCACCTGCCGGGAAAAGGCGGTGGCCGTATTCCAGAACAAGGCGGAGCTTTCCATGTGTATGCCCTACGCGCTGATGCAGGCCGAGTCCATGTCCAACGTGGTCATGGATGTGACCCCCAACATGATCTTCATTGTAGACAGCGAACTGCGGATTCGGGAATGCAACAAGAAGGGGCAGGAATTGCTGGGCGTGGGCAAGGAGGAAGCGCTGCAGCGTTACATATTTGAATTTATGGACGCCGGAGATATTGAGGAGACACTGCGGACGAAGGAAACCGTATTCCATAAGAAGATCCAGCTTGAGCATGGCCGGATGACGGTGGAGGAGACCATTGTCTACATCGAAAATCTGGAATCCGTCCTGGTGACGTTCCAGGATGTGACCCGGGAAGAGAAGATGAAGGAACAGCATTACAATCTCAAGGTTGAGACCATGGAGATGGCCCAGAAGGTCATTGACAAGCAGATGATGGTAGCCCAGGAGATTGCAGGACTGTTGGGAGAGACCACCGCCGAGACCAAGGTGACGCTGACCAAACTGCGGGATTCCATTCTCAATGAGGAGGATGCCTGATGAATATGAGCGTAAGTATTGACGTGGCTTGGAAAAGCCTGAACAAACACGGAGAAGAGCTGTGCGGAGATAAGGTGGAGATCGTAAAGACCCGGGATTCGGATATCCTGATCCTGGCGGACGGCATGGGGAGCGGGGTCAAGGCCAACATCCTTTCCACCCTGACCTCCAAGATTCTGGCCACCATGCTGCACGAAGGGGCGGCCATTGAATCCTGCGTGGAGACCATTGCCAGGACGCTCCCCATCTGCCAGGAGCGGAAGGTGGCATACGCAACCTTCAGCATTCTGCAGATTTTCCACAACGGCGATGCCTACCTGGTGGAATACGACAACCCGGACTGTGTGTTTATCCGGAATAAAAAAATCGTGAAGTACCCTTATGAAATACGGGAGATTGAGGGGAAAAAAATACACGAATACCGTTTCAAGGTGGAGAAGAATGACTGCTTCGTATTGATGAGCGACGGGGTCATCTATGCCGGGGCCGGGGAGATTCTGGACCTGCAGGGCTGGACCTGGGAAAATATGTCCGAGTATACCCTGAAATGTACGAAGGAAACCCTGTCCGCCTCTCGTTTAGCAGCCATGCTCAGCCAGGCATGCGACGATCTGTACATCCAGAAGCCGGGGGATGATACCACGGTGGCGGTGGCCAGGGTCATTGAGCGCAAGGTGGTGAACCTGTTCACCGGGCCTCCGAAGAGTAAGGAGGATGACGAGAAGCTGATGTATGATTTCATGCACATGGAAGGAAAGAAGGTGGTGTCCGGCGGTACCAGCTCCAATATCGCCTCCCGCATCCTGCACAGGGAGATCATTACAAAGGTAGACCGAAACAACCCGGATGTCCCGCCCATGTCCTCCATCGAGGGGCTGGATCTGGTAACGGAAGGCGTGCTCACCATGGGGCGGTCTCTAAAGCTTCTCAGGCAGTATGAAAACGATGAATTTGACGTAGAATTTTTCGACGAGCTGGACGCCGAAAACGGGGCTTCCAAGCTGGCGAAAATGCTCATCGAGGAATGTACGGAGCTGAACCTGTTTGTTGGAACCGCCATCAACGAAGCACATCAGGAATCGGACCTGACCTTTGACTTAAGTCTCAGGATGAATCTGGTGGAGCAGTTAAAGTCCGTGGTGGAAAAGATGGGGAAGACGGTCACCGTGAAGTATTATTAGGAGGGACTCGCTACCCGGAGCGCAGTATAAAAAATCAGGGGTTTGCTTGTTTAGAAATGAATCGGATGCCAGACAGGCGGCAGCCGTACCGGATGGTTCGAGGTACGGCTGCCGCCTGCTGTTCTACGGGCGGACTTCGTCCATTAAGGTATACCCAAGGGCACCCCTTAATTCATGTCCCGTTGGGACGGGCGGACTTCGTCCGTTAAGGTATAGTATGTGGGTTCTTTGTTTCCGGTCAGCAGGATTTCTGCGGACGTTCCGGCCGCATGTGTACTGATCAGAAGCCTGCTGGTCGTGTATTGTACCTGCGACAGGACCGCGGCGATCTCATCCGAGTCCGTGACGATCCGCTCACTGGTGTCGGGAACGGAGAATTTTCCCTCTGCAGGAGCCTCCTCCGTGTAAATGGTTTCTGCCAGTTTGACCTGTTCCACGTCCTCAGGGTCTATCTCCCGGCGCAGGGTATATCCGTATGTTTCCAGCAGCGCCAGGCTGTTTTCGTAGCCTTCATACAGATAAAAACCGCCCAGGGTGAAATTGTATTTGGAATCATATGCCATTTGTCCGACAAACTGCATCCCTTCCGGGATGTCGATGGACAATTCCCCGATCGGCTGTTCTAGCTGCAGATCCCGGATATCCACGTTCAGAACATCCTGCTTATAAGCATCGAGAAGCGCATCCTGCTCTTTCTCTGTCAGATCCAGTATTTTCGGCTCCCAGTAAATGTCCGTAAGCCGGACCGCGCTGATGTCTTCATAGTCCGCATAAAAGACAGGAAACAGTATTTTCCGGTAGCTTTCCTCCTGGCAGAGAATGTCCAGTGTATCCAGGACTTCTCCTGCGCTGACTCTATAATTGCGGTAAACCGATGATCCTGATTTTTTATTATAGCGGACCGTGATATAGACCTGTTCGTCCAGGGACTCTGATTCCCGGCTGGCCATTTCGGTTTCTCTGGTGCCGGCATTGATCGAACTATCCAGGGACTCCAATTCCTGGCCGGCCATTTTGTCGGCTCCCTTTCCGGCATTTTCAACTCCTGACCTGGCAAGCTCATAGATGGGGGCAAACTCCTGTATCTGGCATATTTCACCGTTCAGCAGATCCGGATACTGGGGATGATCCGTACTGCGGGAAACGGTGTCCGGATAAGAAAAATAGCCGTACATCTGGCTGATGTCAAGGGACATGCTTTCCAGGCTGTCCTCTTCGGGAAGCCAGGTGTCATAGCCGAATACGTCAAACTGCAGGACGCACAGGATTCCCGCCACTCCCAGAAGGGAGGCGAGGGAGGAGTATTTTCCCGCAAACAGCCTGCGTACATCCATGTGATAAATAAATTCGATCAGGCCGCAGAGCAGGATCACCGCCAGGATACTCATCAGAATGATCCATTTCGTGCTGCCGGAGTACATGGAGCCGACCAGAATCCCGATACAAAGCGCAGTGGGCACAGAGATCAGTACCTTGATAAACGGGGCGGTGATGGGAAATGACAGGGCATTTCCTGCCGCTTCAGAGGGCCGTTTCTGATACAGAAAAAGGGCCAGAAGCAAAAGTACCGCCAGAAACACCGCGGCAGCAGCCAGTACGACGGCGAGGCTATGAGAATTGGCCGGACGGACCAGGCTGCGCAGGTAGTATGAAAATGTTGAAATATATCTATATCTGTCATCCTCCGTTACATTGTAATAGGCCGTATTCCCCAGAATCTGTCCGAACAGGGGCAAGGGAGACAGGAAATCATAAAGCTTTTCCCAGAACCTTCCTGCCCCCGTATGGTAAGTCGAGAAAAAGTAGGTCGGAAGGTCAGCCGCCAGGACGCCGATGACGGATCCGTAAAAAAACAGGGAAGCGGCCGCCAGGATGCCTGTCACAACCTTTCCGGTCAGCATCATGGCCAGAATCATCAGGTGGTAGACCATGAGGAAAGCCAGGGTCCCCCCCAGTACGGAGAGAAAGCATCGGCCCAGCACAGGCAGCGTAAAGAACCCGTGCGCAAAGCCTGCCAGGACGGCCAGCAATGAGGCCGCCAGATAGGGAACCAGAAAGATCAGAAGCCCGCCCAGGTAGGAGATGAAGAACAACTGCCGTCTGGACAGGGGAAGGCTGTGGTAAAAATCAGTCTGTTCCCTGGAATGCAGGTAGGAAAACCCGGTTACCGCGCACAATCCGCCCAGCAGCAGGAGCGCTGCGAAGAGCAGCAGATTGTAGCTCCCGTTCAGCAGTCCGGGAAAAATGGCGCGGAAGATGTTCCATTGCTCTGCCAGTTCGTCCTGTGAAACATTGGAAAGGGAGGCTTCCAGCATCAGCAGGGTGCTGACCGTAACGCACAGGAGCAGGAGCACTGCGGAGAGGACCAGAAGCCAGCCGCGGCGGCGAATATCCTCTTTGATAAATTTACTGTATGAGATTTTTGATGTCATAGCCTGCGACCTCCGTTTCGCTGATAAAGATTTCTTCCAGTGACAATGGCAGTACTTCCGCAAAGATCGGCTCCTTTTCCTGGGCGAGCTTTAATACCTCCGCCCTGGAGCCCCGGGCAGTAACTGTCAAAAGGGACCCGCTTTTTTCATATTGGAGGACGGAAAGCTCCGAGAGAAGCTGTTCCTCCTTCGCATGGTCCGGTATGACGCACTGCATCTTGCAGAGACTGCATTTTATAGAGTCCAGATCCTTAGCAAAGAGCAGGCTCCCCTGGTGGAGCAGTCCGATGGTGTCGCAGATGTCCTCCAGCTCCCTTAAACTATGGGACGCGATGACAGGGGTAAATTCCCGCTTTAACAGCTCCGCCGCGAACAGGCTCTTGATGGCCTGGCGTACGACAGGGTCCAGCCCGTCAAAGGTCTCGTCGCAGAGCAGATACCGGGTGTTTGCACAAAACCCCAGCAGGAGAGAGACCTGTTTTTTCTGTCCCTTGGAAAAGGTCTGGAGCTTCTTCTTTGGCTGGATATTGAACTTCTGCAGAAGGCTTTTGTAGTTCTCCATGTCAAATGTCGGATAGGCAAGCTGGTAGAAGCTTCCCATGGATTCCGGTGTGGCATTGGGAAAATAGGTGACTGTATCGGACAAAAAGCAAATCTGCCTCTTTGCCTCTGAATGCTCGAACACAGGGATCGTATCCAGCGTGATCTCTCCCTCCTCGGGTTTTAAAATGCCGCTGACCAGCCGAAGCAGCGTGCTCTTGCCCGCGCCGTTGCTGCCCACAAGGCCGAAGATCAGACCGTCCTGGATCTGGGCCGTAACCTGGGCCAGGGCGGGCGTATCCTGAAAGGATTTACTGACGTGTTTTAATTCAATCATAAGGCACCTCCTTTATCTGTATACCTGGGCGAATACTGCCATGCAGTCGGACTCCAGGATTCCCAGTTCTTTTGCGCGAAACAGAAGACGTCTGAGCTCTTCTAAACAGGACTCCTTCTTTTTCTCGAACAGGGATGCGCTTTCGGATACAAAATTGCCCCGGCCCTTGACGGAAAAGATATATCCCTCCTGCTCCAGAACGGCGAAAGCTTTCTGGATGGTGTTGGGATTGATGGACAGTTCCACAGCCAGGGAGCGGACCGAGGGCATCCGGCTGCCCGGCTCCAGGACGCCTTTGACGATCAGCATCTGGAACTTCTCTACAATCTGCTCGTAGATGGGAGCACGGTTTTGATAATCAATCGTGATCAATGGGGCACCTCCTTTGGGATGGGACACTCATGGGGCTGCTGTAAGAAAACGGTATGGCAGCGAAGGAAAATCCACGAATGCTTACAGGGTATAGTGTATTATCTGTATTAGTACACTTAGATTATCATGAAAACAGGAGAAAGTCAAGCGGGAAAATATTACTGACCCGCTTCAATTTTGAAATGCTTGGTTGAAAATTTGATGCTTTAATTTGCCGCAGTAATATGATATAATAATTTCCATCGGCCGTGTACCTTCCGGCCAGCACAGAATAATACCGATTCCGCCGGAGGGCTGCCCCGCGCAGCTATTCCGCGGGGGGCGGTTTTAAAGGAGGATGTAAACAGATGATTTGGGCAAAAGAAGAGACGCTGCCCAGAGCGGAGATCGAGAAGATCCAGCTTGAAAAATTAAGGCAGACGGCGGCATACATCTATGAACGGGTGGAGCCTTACCAGCAGAAGATGGACAGGGCAGGGGTGAAGCCTGGAGATATCCGGACACTGGATGATCTGAAAAAGCTTCCATTTACATATAAGTCGGAATTTAAGGACAACTATCCCTTCGGCCTGTTTGCGGTGGACCAGAAAGACCTGGTGCGCTACCATGCCAGCTCCGGCACCACCGGAAAGCCTACGGTGGTGGGCTATACGAGACATGACCTGGACGTATGGCTCAACAATGTAGCCAGGATCGCCTGCATGGGTGGCGCCACGGCGGAGGATGTGGCCCAGATTTCCTTCGGCTACGGCACCTTTACCGGGGCACTGGGGCTTCACGGCGGTCTGGAGAAGATCGGGGCGTCGGTGATCCCCATGTCCTCGGGAAATACCAACAAACAGATCATGTTCCTGCAGGATCTGGGAGTCACCCTTCTGGTGGCCACCCCCTCCTACGCGCTGCACTTAGGGGAGCAGATCCGGGAGCGGGGGCTTGACCCGAAGAAGGACTTGAAGCTCCATATCGGGCTTTTCGGCGGGGAAGGCATGACAGAACCCATGCGGGAGGAGATGCACAAGGTCTGGGGCGACCAGTTTGTCTGCACCCAGAATTACGGCATGAGCGAGCTGTGCGGGCCGGGCGTATCCGGAGAGTGTACGGAGCTCTGCGGTATGCACATCAACGAAGACTGGTTCATCCCGGAGATCATTGATCCCAAGACGGAAGAAGTGCTGCCGCCGGGCGAACACGGGGAGCTGGTTGTGACCTGCCTGGGAAAAGAAGCCCTTCCGCTGATCCGCTACCGCACCGGAGACCTGACAAGATTGATGTACGAGCCCTGCAAGTGCGGAAGAACCACCTGCCGGATGGAAAACCTTTCCGGACGGGCGGACGATATGCTTGTTATCCGGGGCGTCAACGTATTCCCAACCCAGATCGAGGAGGTACTGTTCAAGATCGCGGAGATCGGTCCCCACTATGAGATTCTGGTGGAGCGGAAGAACCGTCTGGATGTGATGACCATCACGGTGGAACTCATCGACGACCGCCTGCTGGACAGCTATGCGCTTTTAGGCGAACTGGAAAAACGGATCAGATCCGCGCTGAAGGCACAGCTCGGACTTGCCACTCAGATCAGGCTGGTGGCACCCAATTCCCTGCAGCGGTTTGAGGGCAAGGCAAAACGGGTCACAGATTTACGAAAGGATGGACTGTAAAATATGGCAGATAAAGTACTGATGCTGGGAAACGAAGCGATCGCCCGGGGAGCCTATGAGGCGGGAGTCAAGGTAAGCTCCGCCTATCCCGGAACCCCAAGCACGGAGATCAGCGAATTTCTCGTACAATACAAGGACGATATCTATGAAGAATGGGCGCCCAATGAAAAGGTGGCCGCGGAAGTGGCCGTAGGTGCCAGCATCGCGGGGGTGCGTTCTATGGCCTGTATGAAGCACGTAGGGCTGAATGTGGCGGCAGACCCGCTGTATTCCGTCTCTTATATGGGCGTCAACGGCGGTCTGGTGCTGGTCGTAGCCGACGATCCCGGGCTCTACAGCTCCCAGAACGAGCAGGACACCAGGATGGTGGCAAGGGCGGCCCAGATTCCGGTCATCGAGCCTTCCGACAGCGCGGAAGCAAAGGACTTTTTCAAGGCCGCGTTTGAACTCAGCGAACGGTTCGATCGTCCCTTCATCTTTCGGACCACCACTAGGCTGGCCCACTCTCAGGGGCTGGTAGAACTGTGCGGCCGTGTGGAGCCAGAGGACAAGCCCTATGAAAAAAATATCCGCAAGCATGTGATGATGCCGGGAAACGCCAAATTCCGCCATGTGGAAATTGAGAAGCGAAACAGAGAACTTGCGGAAGAAGCAAATACATTGCCCATCAACCGGGTAGAGATGCAGGATACGAAGATCGGCGTGATCACCAGCGGAATCCCCTACCAGTATGTCAAGGAAGCGCTGCCGGAGGCGTCTGTCTTAAAGCTGGGGATGGTGAACCCCCTTCCGCGGAAGCTGATCGAAGAATTTTCCTCCAAAGTCGAGAAATTATATATTGTAGAAGAGCTGGACCCGGTGATCGAAGAACAGGTGAAGTCCTGGGGAATCCGCGCGGTCGGCAAGGAGATCCTGACCGTACAGGGCGAGTACAGCGCCAACATGCTGCGCAGAGCCATACTCAAAGAGGAACCAAAGGCGAAAGCGCCCGCAGAGGCGCCCCAGCGTCCCCCGATCCTCTGTCCCGGATGCCCCCACCGCAGTGTCTACCATGTGCTCAATAAGCTGAACATGCACGCCGCGGGAGACATCGGCTGCTATACCTTAGGAGCGGTGGCGCCCTTAAGCGTGGTGGATCTTACTATGTGTATGGGCTCCAGCATTTCCACGCTGCACGGCATGGAGAAGGCCAAAGGAAAAGAGTATGTCAAGAACTGGGTGGCAGTGATTGGTGATTCCACCTTTTTACATACCGGTGTAAACTCCCTGATGAACATGGTATACAATCATGCAACCGGGACGGTAATGATTCTGGACAATTCCACCACCGGCATGACCGGCCACCAGGATCATGCGGCCACCGGAAAGACCCTTCAGGGAGATCCCGCTGAAGCGGTGGATATTCCAGCGCTCTGCCGGGCGTTGGGGGTGAAGCATGTGGTAAGCGTCAACGCATTTGACATTTCACTTCTGGAAAAGACCATCCGGGAAGAGACGTCAAGGGATCAGGTATCCGTTATCATTACAAAGTCCCCATGTGTGCTTCTGGATAAGTCTAAAAAGCCTTTGTACGCGGTTCATTCTGACAAGTGTAAAGCATGCGGGATGTGCATGAAGCCGGGATGTCCGGCCATGACAAAAGCAGAGGACAAAACCGTTCGGATCGACGATACTATGTGTACCGGATGCGGGCTGTGCGCCGATCTATGTAAATTCGGCGCCATAGAACTGGTAAAGGCAGGTGAATAGAGAATGGCAGTAAAAAACATCATGATCGTAGGCGTAGGCGGACAGGGAACTCTGCTTACCAGCCGTATCTTAGGAAATCTGACCATTGCGGGAGGCTTTGACGTGAAGCTCTCCGAGGTTCATGGAATGGCCCAGCGGGGCGGCAGCGTAGTGACCTTCGTGCGCTACGGGGAAAAAGTGGCGGAGCCCATCGTGGAGGAAGGGCAGGCGGACGTGATCATTGCGTTTGAACGCCTGGAGGCTTTGCGGTATGCACATTTTCTGAAAAAGGATGGGGTTTTGATCGTCAATGACTGGCGGATCGATCCCATGCCGGTGGTGATCGGGGCGGCAGAATATCCGGAGCATATCCTGGAGGATCTGGAAAAAGAGCACAAGGTCTACAAGGTCAACGCTACAGAAGAATCCAGGAAGCTGGGAAATCCAAGGGTATTCAACCTGATCGTGCTGGGGGTCGCGGCGCGGCATATGGATTTTACAAAAGAGCAGTGGTATGAGGTGATCGAAAAGACCGTTCCTCCGAAGACCGTTGAGATTAATAAAAAGGCATTTGACGTGGGATATACACTTTAATAAAAAGGCAGGTGATAAGAGAAATGAAACAGATATCGGTATTTGTGGAAAATCAGCCGGGAAGTCTGATGCGGGTCACCACCGCGCTTACGGAGGCGAAGATCAACATCCGCGCGGTCTCGTCTTTTGACGCGCCGGACTTCGGTATTCTCCGCCTGGTCGTGGATCAGCCGATGGAAGCCAAGGACTATCTCACCTCCCGGGGATTTGTGGTGCGGGTGCAGGACGTTATCGGCGCGGAATTAAAGGATGAAAAGGGGAATCTGAATCAGATGCTGAAGATCTTAGCGGACGGGGAGATCAGCATCGGCTACATTTATTCCTTTGTGATCCGGGAGAAGAAGGCGCCAGTTATGGTCCTTCACTCGGATGACAACGATAAGGCGCGGGCCGTATTGAAGGAAGCGGGGATCACGCTTGTGGATGATGAAGAACTATAATAATAAAGGAGCGAAGAGGAGATGGCAGGAATTGCTTTAGAAAACTGGGTGGAAAGGATCAGAGACCCAAAGATGGAATGCATGAGCAGGGATGAGATGGCATCCCTGCAGAGCCAGCGTCTGGTCAAGGTGGTAAAGAAGGTCTATGAGAACGTGGATTTTTACCACAACAAGATGCGGGAGCTGGGAGTGGAGCCGGGAGATATCAAAGGGATCGAGGATATCGGCAAGCTTCCCTTTACGACAAAGGAGGACCTGCGGGAGAATTATCCCTTCGGCCTGCTTGCGGTTCCAAAGCGCGACGTGGCCCGTGTCCAGGGGACATCCGGCACCACCGGGAAGCTGACGGTCGTGCCCTATACCCAGAATGACGCGGATCTGTGGGGAGAATGTGTGGCCAGGTGTCTGACCATGGCCGGATTGACGGCAGATGATATCATCCATGTCTGCTATGGATACGGACTGTTTACCGGAGGACTTGGACTGGATTTCGGCGCAAAGGCGCTGGGAGCCATGGCGCTTCCGATGTCCGCGGGAAATACCAAGCGCCAGATGATGGTCATGGAAGACCTGGGAGCTACCGCATTTGCCTGTACGCCGTCCTATGCGCTGTACCTGGCGGAATCCATGCAGGAGGCAGGCGTGGTAGACCATATGAACCTGAAGGCCGGAATCCACGGAGCAGAGCCGTGGACCGATGAGATGCGCAAAAAGATCGAGGGTATTTTACATATCAACTGCTTCGATATCTACGGTCTGTGCGAAATTCTCGGGCCGGGCGTGGCGCAGGACTGCATCCACCACAAGGGGCTTCATATCCATCATGACTATTTCTATCCGGAGGTGCTCAACCCGGCGACCCATGCGCCGTGTGCCGACGGGGAGACCGGAGAGCTTGTATTTACCACGCTGACCAAGGAAGCCATGCCTCTGTTGCGGTATCGGACCAAGGATCTGACCAGCATCACCTATGAGACCTGCGAGTGCGGAAGAAAGACACCAAGGATCTCCAAGTTTACAGGACGTACCGACGACATGAAGGTCATCCGCGGCGTCAATGTATTCCCGACACAGGTTGAGACCGCGCTGCTGAGCCTGGGCGGAGCCGTTGCGAACCATTATATGCTCATCGTGGACCGCGTGAACAACCTGGATGTATTGACCGTTATGGTGGAAGTGGACGAGAGCATGTTCTCCGATGAGATCAAGAAGCTGGACGCGCTGCGCGATCGGATCGCGGCGGTATTGAAGCAGGCGCTGGGCGTTGCCGTACGGGTGAAGCTGGTAGAGCCGAAGACGATCCAGAGAAGCGAAGGAAAGGCCGTTCGTGTCATTGATAACCGGACACTGTAAAAAAGGAGGGAAGCACTGTGGGGTTTACGATTCAACAGTTATCAGTTTTTTTGGAAAACAGGGAAGGACGTCTGGACGAGGTACTGGCTGTCCTGGGAAATAATGATGTCAATATTGTAGCGCTGAGCCTGGCGGATACATCGGATTACGGTATGCTCCGTATGATCGTATCCGACCCCAATAAAGGAAGGGCCGTGCTGAAGGAAAACGGGATCACAGCCATGCTCACCGACGTGGTGGCGCTGCGCGTTCCCCACGAGACCGGGTCGCTGTCTAAGGCCATGCACGCGATCGTGGATGGGGAAGTGAACATCGAGTATATGTACGCCTTTGCAAACGGCGCGGACGCGTCCGCAGTTCTCAAATGCGACGATCCGGCCAGGATGGTGGACATCCTGCGGGGCAGCGGATTCGACGTATGGGAAGCTTCGGAAGCTTATGTGTCGAATGTGAAAAAATGATCCAGGAAAAGAAAAGGTCAAGTAGGCATAACCCCTACGGGGGATGTCTAACTTGGCCCAAGAAAAAGGACCGGATAAAAATCCGGTCCTTTTTCCTAATCACATTTTCCGTCTTGCTTTTAAAATATTAATTCCAGGCTAATTTATATATTAAAAGGTACAATAGAAATTCTGATTAAAGTTTTACTACGTTCGTTGCTTGAGGTCCCTTGGCTCCTTCTGTCACTTCAAATTCAACAGACTGGCCTTCTTCTAAGGATTTGAATCCATCTGTAACAATCCCTGAATAATGTACGAATACATCGTTCCCCTCTGAGTCAGAGATGAATCCATAACCTTTTTGGTTGTTAAACCACTTTACTGTACCTGTCATTGTGTTGCCCTCCATAAATAGAAAAGTAAATTGTTTCTGTACCATCGAAAGATTCGACACGATCAAAAATAAGAACCAATCAATGATACTTACATAACATAGCATATTTGGAGGGGAAAGTCAATGAATTTCTGCGTTTTCTCGATATTTCTCCGTTTTTTCTACTGCAGAAGCTGTAAAATGATCTGTATGATCCAGAACAGGGAGAAGAGGAGCACCCCTGCGTTCAGCCATGCGGCAGACAGTAGTTTCCCCTTCGGTACGGGGATTTCAGCCGGATGGAGCTTCATTTTCCGAAAATTCACAGCCAGACAAACGATGCCTGTGATCACCAATCCGAGCACACACAGCCCGTACAGGCCGAAGAGCATCAGCCCAGGCAGGTTCTCCGAGACCACCTGCGTCAGCGCCCCCGTGTCTCCGGACGCGGAAGCATACATCAGCTCGTCGTAGGCCATAGATTTCATCAGGAACATGCTTGCCACGGAGCCAAGGAAATTCACGACCATGTGCATGCAGATGGTATAGAGGATCTTTCCTGTCCTTACGTACAGAAATCCCCAAAATACCCCCAACACGAAGGCATACGCAAACTGATTCAGATTGCCGTGGAACAGGCCGAAAAAAATGCCGGAAAAGAGAATGGCTGTTTTTTCGCCGTATTTTACGGTACGGTCAATGAGCAGCTTGCGGAAGATCAGCTCTTCCAAAACAGGGGCGCACAACACCATAATAAAGAACGCGGACCATGGACTGATGCCAGACACAATATCTGCCAGCCCATTGTCCACAGGAGAGCCTTTGATCAGACTGATGAGGAAGGTCAGCCCAACGCCTGCAAGATTGCTCAAGTACATGATGGAATAGCATATGAAAAACGCAGTCAGCCACTGCAGGAAGGTCATCCTGTGCTTTTCCACAGAAACAGCCGGCACACGCCGGATCAGCAGGATCATCAGCGGCATGGAAATCAGATACATGGGGAGCATCGTCGCGAAAAGCCATGCATCCATATCGTAGATCTGAAGAAAGGGCAGCTTTCCGATGAGAAATACGCCTGCATACTGTACCCCGAAAATGAGCAGCGTCCCCAAAAAATACATCAGGCCCAGCCTGCTAAAATGACGCCGAATGGGCTTTATTCCATATTCCATAACATTCAAACCTCTTTTCTTTGTTTTAGTTCTTCTCTTGTTTGTTTTTTGCGTTAGTTCATTTGTTTTTTTGCGCTATTCCGTTTGCTTTTCCTCCTCTGCATTGAGCTCCGCCGTCACCTTCCGGTACAGGACCACGGACAGCAGGAACGCAAAGAGATCTGCCGCCGCCTGGGCCGACTGGATTCCGATAAGCCCCAGGATTCGCGGCAGGATCAAAAGGATCGGGATGAAAAACAGCCCCTGCCTTGCGGATGCAAGAAGAGAAGCATAAAACGTTTTCCCCATGGTCTGGGTCATCATATTGTTCATGACGATCCATCCATTCAGGATCAGTGTGGCGCACTGGAAGCGGACCGCTGCCGTCCCGATCCGGATCACCTCCGGATCATCCCGGAAGATTCCGATCAGATGTCCGGAAAGCAAAAATCCAAGGATGGACAGCGCAAACAGGAATATGGTGGATACTTTGACACAGAACCAGAATGCCTCCCGTACCCGGCCGTATTTTTTTGCGCCGTAGTTGAATCCGCAGACTGGTTGGAAGCCCTGCCCGAATCCGATCAGCGCGGAAATGGCAAACATGAAGATCCGGCTTACCACAGACATTGCGGCGATGGCCGCGTCACCATATGGATTGGCCGCGATATTCAGAGTCATCGTCGCCACGCTCCCCAGCCCCTGACGGAACAGGGAGGGCAGTCCGCCTCCGGCAATCTCCCGGAGCCGTTCCCGGTGAAAACGGACATTTTTCAGGCGGATGGGGATACAGCCGGAAAAGTGAACCCCTGCAAGCAGGAGGAAAAAGCTGATCAGCTGGCTGAACACGGTAGCCAGGGCTGCTCCGGAGATTCCCATCCGAAATCCGAAGATCAGGATCGGATCCAGGATGATATTCAGGACAGCCCCGGTGCCTACACCGATCATGGCGTAGAATGCATTTCCCTGAAAACGGATCTGGTTATTCAGGACAAACTGTGCGGTCATCCAAGGCGCTCCTACAAGGATAATCCCCAGATATTCCCTGGTATAGGGCAGGATGGTATCGGTAGAACCCAGGATCCTGGACAGCGGCGTGAGGAACAAAAGACCAAGGACCAGAACCAGAAGGCCCAGGATCATACCGACGAAAAATCCGGTTGCGGCAAGCTCTCCAGCCGCATCGTTTTCCTGTGCCCCCAGCTTTCTGGAAATGGAGTTGCCGGAGCCGTGGCCACAGAAAAAGCCCAGTGCCTGGATCACCGCCATGACCGGAAAAGCCACCCCGACCGCGGCGGTTGCGCTGGTGCCGATCCTGCCCACGAAAAAGGTGTCCGCCATATTGTAAAATGAGGTCACCAGCATGCTGATGATCGTGGGGACCGCCAGCCTTCCGATCAGGCCCGGTATGGGATTTTCCGTCATCATCCGGTATTTTTCATCCTGAGACATGGTATGTTGCAAGAAAAGCACTTCCTTTCAGACTAAATTTTAGAACCAGACATCCTGCAGAACAAATCCGGATGCCGTATCTATAGTTTACCAAAATCAAAGGGTTCTGGCAATAAGGTGTAAAAAGACTTTATAAAAAACGCTTGACAAAAGTATGATTTCGGACTAGAATGAATAATCGAAGAAGTACGATTTCGGACTAGTGGGGTGAACAGGATGAAAATAAAGCAGGAACGGGCATTAAAAGAATATGATTCCCTGTGGCGGGAGATTGAGATGCTCTGGCATGAGGTTGCGCGGAAGGCGGGTGTCTCTGACAGTGCCTTTGCTATACTTTCCACCATTTTGGAGCTGGGGGAAGGATGTCTGCAGAAGGATATCTGTGATATGAACAGCATCAGCAAGCAGACCATCCATTCCGCCATAAAAAAGCTGGAGCAGGACGGCCTGATCGTGCTTGGACAGGAGAGCGACAAGGATAAAAGGGTATTTCTTACTCCGGAGGGGAAGGCATTTGCGAGAGAGCGGATCCTGCCCTATGCGGATGCGGATAACCAGGTCTTTGCGGAAATGACCCGGGAGGAAAGCAGTGAGCTGCTCCGGCTGACCGAGCTGTATCTGCACCGGCTCCAGGAGAAGATCCGCCGCAGTTCCAGTCCTGACCGGCAATAAACTGCATCGGCTCCAGTCCTGACCGGCCGCCGCGAAAATATGAACTCAGAATAAAGCAGACCAAAAAGAAAGGCAGGTTGAACAGGATGAGAATCCAATTATCAGACCATTTTACATATAAAAGACTGCTTCGTTTTACGATCCCGTCCATCATTATGATGATCTGCACGTCTGTTTACAGCATCGTGGACGGATTGTTTGTTTCCAATTATGTGGGGACTACGCCCTTTGCGGCATTGAATCTGATGATGCCGCTGCTCATGGGCATCAGCACCGTGGGCTTCATGATCGGCACCGGCGGAAGCGCGGTGGTTGCGATCAAGCTGGGAGAAGGAGAGCGGGAAAAGGCCAATGAATACTTTTCCATGCTGATCTATATCCTGATCGGCGCGGGAATCACGGTGGCTGTCACGGCGATTATTTTTATGCGGCCCATTGCGTATGCCATCGGGGCAACAGACGATATGATCGAGTCTTGTGTGATGTACGGAAGGATCCTGTGCGTGTCCCTTACCGGCTTCATGCTGCAGATCGCGTTCCAGAGCTTTTTTATTGTGGCGGAAAAACCAGAGCTGAGCCTGAAGATGTCTCTCCTTTCCGGTATCACAAATGTGATCCTGGACTACCTGTTCATTGTGGTATTCGGGTGGGGGCTTGCGGGAGCAGGGGCCGCTACGGCCGTAGGAGAGATCCTCGGCGGATTCTGCCCGATCATTTACTTTTCACGGAAAAACAACAGCCTGCTCCGGCTCGGAAAAACCCGCTTCCACGGAAGGGTGCTGCTGAAAACATGCACCAACGGTTCCTCGGAGCTGATGACGAATATTTCCTCCTCGATCGTCAATATCCTGTATAATTACCAGCTGATGCGCCTGGCCGGAGAAGACGGCGTGGCGGCCTACGGGGTCATCATGTACGTGACCTTTATCTTTGCCGCGGTCAACATCGGGTATTCCATTGGAAGCGCCCCGGTGGTCAGCTTCCACTACGGCGCCGGAAATCGTACGGAGTTAAAAAATATTTTCCGCAAAAGCGTGATCGTGATCGGCAGCGCAGGAGTGTTCATGATGTTTCTGGCGGAGCTCCTTGCCTATCCGATGACCCGGGTATTCGTTGGATATGATCCGGAGCTGTTTGCCATGACCTGCCATGGGTTCCGGCTGTACGCAATCTCCTTCCTGCTGAGCGGATTCAATATCTGGGGTTCCGGCTTCTTCACCGCTCTGGGAAACGGAGCGGTTTCCGCCTTGATCTCCTTTTTGCGGACATTGGTATTCCAGGTGTCGGTTGTAATGATCCTGCCTGTCTTCCTGAAGCTGGACGGGATCTGGCTGTCCATCGTGGCGGCGGAATTGCTGGCATTGTTCGTGACAGCCGCATTTTTGGTCAAAAAACGCAAAAAATACCATTATGCGGAATGACCGGGCAGAGGTTCATCCGGCGTCATGCGCCTTACGGCGCGGCGCCGGCTCTGCCGGTCACTTCCAGCCGCGCAAACGTGTGAAAATGTCTGTGAATAGTGTGGATAACTGAAAATGTGAATTTTGTGAAAAGTGTGAATAACTTTTTATGAAGTGGAAAAAACCTGTCAAATCTAAACAAGTTTTGACATTTTTCTTGCCGCTGAAATGGAAGATTATGTCCGTTTTTTTGTGAATATTGTGTGTTTTTATTTTGGAAAATGAGATTGTATACAAGTATTCAATGCAGACGAATACACGAAAATGGATGGTAAAATGGGCGTTATACTGAGCGAAGGAGGGGCATAAATGGGGATGAAGATTTTGCTGGCGGCAATCAACGCAAAATATATCCATTCGAATCTCGCAGTCTACAGCCTGCGGGCCTATGCGGTGCAGGAACGGAAAGAATACCGGGAAAGTGTGGGGATTGCGGAATATACGATCAATCAGCAGGTGGATGAGATCCTGATGGATCTGTATGCCCGGCATCCGGATGTGCTTTGTTTTTCCTGCTATCTGTGGAATATCGTCTATGTGGAGCAGCTTGTGAGGGAGATCGGGAAGGTTCTGCCGAAGACTGAGATCTGGCTGGGCGGACCGGAGGTTTCCTGTCATGCCCGGAAGGTACTTGAGAGGCTGCCCCAGGTACGGGGGGTGATGTGCGGGGAAGGAGAGGAAACGTTCCTGGAGCTGGCGGATTATTACCATGGGAAAGTACAGTCGCTGCGGGAAATTGACGGGATCGTGTATGCTTGCCCCGGGAATATGGCTTTTGCTGCTAATTCCCCCAGGAGCGTTATGGATCTGAATCGTGTACCGTTTGTGTATGCACCGAATATTTCAGGCCATTCCCATCTGAATGATCCGGATCTCTCGGAAAACAAAGGAATGCCTGACAAGAAGGATTTCCCATCGGCGGAGGATCCCATGGAGAACTTCCGCAACAGGATCCTCTACTATGAATCCAGCCGGGGCTGTCCCTTTTCCTGCAGCTATTGTCTTTCGTCCATAGACAAGTGCCTGCGGTTCCGCAGCCTGCATACTGTGAAAAAAGAACTGCAGTTTTTCATAGACCGGGAGGTTCCACAGGTGAAGTTCGTGGATCGGACGTTCAACTGCCGCCATGACCATGCATTTGCCATCTGGTCCTATCTGGCGGAGCATGACAGGGGAAAGACCAATTTTCATTTTGAGGTGGCCGCAGACCTGCTGAATGAAGAGGAGCTCCGGTTAATCGCTTCCATGCGCCCGGGGCTGATCCAGCTGGAGATCGGGGTGCAGTCCACCAACCAGTATACCTTGCGGGAGATCCGCCGGACCATGGATTTTGGAAAGGTGAGCCTGGCAGTCAGGAGAATCCATTCCCTGGGAAATGTCCATCAGCATCTGGATCTGATCGCAGGGCTTCCTTTTGAAGATCTAAAAAGCTTTCAAAAGTCATTTCAGGATGTCTATGCACTGCATCCGGAGCAGCTGCAGCTTGGTTTTCTGAAAGTTCTGAAGGGCTCTTATATGGAAGAACAGGCCGAATGCTATCAGCTCCTGTATCAGGATCGTCCTCCCTTTGAAGTTCTCTCTACCAGGTGGCTTTCCTATGCGGATGTGATCCGGCTCAAAGGGGTGGAGGAGATGGTGGAGGTCTATTACAACAGCGGCCAGTTCGTCCATACGATGGAGCTTCTGGAAAAGGCATTTCCGGATGCGTTTACGATGTATGACCGGCTGAGCGGCTATTATGAGAAGAAACGTCTCCGCGGAATCAGCCATTCCCGGATCCGGCGGTATGAGATCCTTCTGGATTTTGCGGCAGAATGGGATCCGGCACGCAAAGAAGAGTACCGGGAGCTTTTGACCTATGACCTGTATCTGCGGGAAAATGTAAAGAATCGGCCTGCATTTGCAGGGGAGCCGCGGGTTGCGAAGGAAGAGGAAGCTGCCTTTTATGAGCGGGAAGCATTGGAGCGCCGGTATCTGCAGGGGTATGAACTATATGACAAAAGACAGCTGCGGAAGATGACGCATCTGGAACGTGTGAAAAATGAACTTCTTTTGTTTGATTATCAAAACAGAAGCCTGTTGACGAACCAGGCGGCGGTGTATCGGATCCAAGCTTCGGATATTCTGTCTCTCCGGTACGATCAATGAACAAAAAAAATTTAAAATTTTTTGTAACGAATCCCTGTTTTTTCGGATATATAGGGGAAGATGCGTAAGAAACATGCCGCGGCAGTTTTTCCGCATTTTATACCTTATCGGACGAAGCCCGCCCGTCCCGCAGGGACATGAATTACGGGATGCCCCTTGGGTATGATCGGATGGATCGGCCGGACATCTGCAGACGCAATGGAGGAGGTGAGTGCCCTGAAAGAGATTGAAAAAGCTTATACACAGCATGCGAAGGATGTATATTGGTATCTGCTGAGCCTCACCCACGACGAGGATCTCTCGGAGGAACTGACCCAGGAGACCTTTTTCCGGGCCATGCGGACCATGGATCGTTATGACGGAAGCTGTAAGCTGTCGGTATGGCTCTGTCAGATCGCCAAGCATCTCTGGTATCAATGGCTTGATAAGCGCTCCCGCTGGAACCAGACGGAGCTTACGGAGAATGTGCCGAGTCAGGAATCACCGGAAAAGTCGACCCTGCTCTACATGGAAAAGACTGCGCTGTACCAGGCCATCCATGCGCTTCCGGATCCGATGCGCGAGCTGGTCTACCTGCGCCTGACCGGAGAGTTCTCCTTTGCGGAGATCGGAAGGATCCTAGGAAAAAGTGAAAACTGGGCGCGCACCACATTTTACAGGGCCAAACAAAAAATCATGGAAAAAATGGAGGTGTAGAAATGAAGTGCTGCATTGTGAAAGACCTGCTGCCGGGCTATATTGACGGTCTGACCAGCGAGGAGACCAATGAAGAAATGAAAATGCATCTGGAAAACTGTAACTCCTGCAACACCATTTACAGGCAGATGGCAGAAGAGCTTCCGATCGAGATACCGCCGGAGAAAACGGAGATTGATTTCCTGAAAAAATTAAAAGCAAGTATGCACCGGAAGTATGTGATCGTCGCCCTTTCCACCTGTGTCATACTGATCGGAACCACCGTATTTCTGAAACGCTATGAAATCCCGGTTTCTTACGCCCCGGATTGTATGACTACGGAATTGTACAAGATCGCGTATGTCCCGAACAGCCGAGGGCTTAGAGAGTGGGTGTATGTGGGGCCGGCAGACGCGGCGGGATCAGAAGACACTGATGACTGTCAGACCATGGAACAGGTCCGATTTGTCCTGAACCTGTCGAAGGAACAGCAAAGAGTACTAAAGATCAATGATTTCACATCCAATGGCCGGACCATCCGGCGGAACGGAAAGACGGTAAGAGTGGTCTACTATTGCTATACGAGGACACTGTGGAACAGCCTGCTCGAAGACAGCTTTATCGGCAGTACCGTCCGTGAAGGAGAGGTATTTGAAGAGAATTTTTACCGGAATCCCAATGCGGATTACCAGCCGTTGGAACGGGAGATCTACTATCTGCCGATGGGAAATATGGACCGGCTTGACCGGCTTTCAGATGAAGAGTTTGACGCGAAGAGGGAAGAGGCCGAGTTGGTATGGAGCGGTGTGATCTGACGAATTTATATCTTTAAGGAAGGAGAGAGTTGATTATGTTTTATGCGATTTATTTAGTGGGAGTTGTTATCTGGATTCTGATGAATATTGGAGGCGGCTTTGGAAATCTGGTCAATTTTATGGACAGCGCTACCGCGATGTTTATTCTGATTCCATGTATACTGATTCTGTTCTGCACCAAATCTTTGAGCGCCTTCGGCAGGGCCTTCCTGTTTGCCTTTGGGAAAAAAGGAGGTTCCGTTGCCGAGTATAAGGAGAGCCTTCTGGCGGTCAAAATGATCATGCAGATCTCAGGTCTGTTCGGAAGCCTTGGCTTTTTGATCGGGATGTTTGTCAGCCTTCGCTCGCTGGAGGATTTTTCTTCCGCCGAATCACTGGGGTGGATCCTTCTGGATCTGCCGGTGGCTATGATATCGCTGTTTTATCTGCTGCTGGTCTGGATCCTCCTGCTGCCGATCGGTTTCCTGTTGAAAAAGCATGTAGAAAAACAATAAGAGAAAAGCAATAGGGGAAAAAATAGAGGAAAAACACGTGGAAAAGCAAATCGGGTTTTCTGGCTGTAGAAAAAAATCTCATCGTATGATAGAATGGAATTCGAAAGCATTCTAAACTGTGGAAAGGGTGAGAATGGATTCTATGGAATTTGAAACTTATTTTCCAATCTGGAATAAACTGACAGCGATCCAGAAGCAGAAGATCTCCGGGAGCGCGGTGGAACGTACTGTAAAAAAAGGAACCATGCTCCATAACGGCAGCATGGACTGCACGGGCCTGCTGATCGTACGGCGTGGGCAGCTTCGGGCCTATATCCTCTCGGACGCGGGGCGGGAGATCTCCCTTTACCGTCTGTTTGATCTGGATATCTGCCTGTTTTCCGCTTCCTGTATCCTGCATTCGATCCAGTTCGAGGTCACCATCGAAGCGGAAAAGGAAACGGATCTGATCGTCATTCCGGCCGAGGTCTACAAAGGGATCCTGGAAGAATCCGCACCTGCGGCGAATTTTACGAATGAGATCATGGCATCCCGCTTTTCGGAGGTTATGTGGCTTTTGGAGCAGATCTTATGGAAAAGCTTTGACAAGCGCCTTGCCGGATTTCTTCTGGAGGAGGCCGCGCTGGAAGGAACGGATTCCCTGAAGATCACCCATGAGATCATCGGCAGCCACCTGGGCAATCCCCGGGAAGTCGTCACCCGGATGCTCCGTTATTTTCAGAGCGAGGGGATGATACGGCTGTCCCGGGGGACCGTGGAGATCACCGATCCGGAAAAGCTGCGCAGGATCAGCAATGGATAGATGAAAATGTCCTGTATGGCCAGTACTGTCAATGCACAGGCCATACAACGCCGGACTGCAGTATGGTCAGCGCTCCATGCCGCAGGGAGCGGCAGTCTCCGCCATACGGCGGTCCTGCATCATGGAAGCGTAGAACCGGTAGCCGCCGGAGAGATTTCTGCAGTCATAACCGTTTCCGGACAGGATCCGGCAGGCAATGTAGCTGCGCAGTCCGCTCTGGCACATCACATAGACTGTTTTTTCCTTTTCGATCTCTCCCAGACGTTCCCGAAGCTCATCCACCGGGATATTTACAAATCCCTCAATATGTCCGTTTTGGAATTCTCCCGGAGTACGGACATCCAGCAGAGTGATGCTTCCGTCACGTGGCAGATCTGCCACGTCCTCCGGATGGAACTGCTTTACCACGCCTTTTTCGATATTCTCGATCATAAATCCCGCCATATTGACCGGATCCTTGGCTGAGGAATAGGGCGGCGCATAGGCCAGGTCAAGCTCCTGGAGTTCCGTCGCTTTTATCCTGGCATGGATGGCCGCTGCCAATACGTCGACGCGTTTGTCCACACCCTCGCTGCCCACAATCTGGGCGCCCAGCAGGCGATAAGTTTTCTTTTCAAACAGAACCTTCATGGTCATCAATCTGCCTCCGGGATAATAGCCAGCATGGCTCATAGGAGATAGGATCACCTTGTCGGTCTCAATCCCTGCTGCCTTGGCATTCCTTTCGTTCAGACCGGTGACGGCGGCTGTCAGATCAAATACCTTGATGACCGAGCTTCCCTGAGACCCGGGATACCGGCTGTCTCCGCCGCAGATATTGTCCGCGGCAATGCGCCCCTGTTTATTTGCGGGACCGGCCAGTGAGATCAGGGCATCCTGCCCGGATACGGCGTGTTTGACCTGTACGGCATCCCCGACGGCATAAATATCGGGCATGGAAGTCTCCATCCGGTCATTGACCAGGATACTGCCTTTGATCCCAAGCTCCAATCCGGCTTCCCGCGCAAGAGCAGTATCCGGGGTCACGCCGATGGCCAGAACCACCATGTCGGCATGGAGAGGAGCCTCATCCTTCAAAAGGATCTTGATGCCCCCGTCTTTTTCCTCAAAGCCCTCCACCGTATGCCCCAGCGCCAGTCTGACCCCGTGTCTGCGCATTTCACTGTGGATGAAGGAGGCCATATCTGCGTCAAAGGGATTCATGAGCTGCTTCGGCCGCTGAACGATCGTCACCTCCATGCCCAGTTCACGCAGATTCTCCGCCAGTTCCAGTCCGATAAAGCCGCCGCCTGCCAGGACAGCGGACTTTGGATGATTTTGATGAATGAACTCTTTGATGCGGAAGGTATCCTCCACGGTCCGCAGAGTAAACATTTTTTCCAGTCCGATGCCGGGAAGCCTTGGCTGAGTGGGCTTAGCCCCCGGAGAGAGGAGCAGCTTGTCATAGGGTTCCTCAAAGACTTCTCCGCTTTCCAGATTCCGAACGGAAACATATTTTCGTTCCGGATGGACCGCGATCACCTCATGATGTACCTTCATTGTGATCCGGAAGCGGGAAAAGAAGCTTTCCGGGGTCTGGAGCGTCAGCTCCTCCGGATCCTCAATGACTCCGCCGATATAATAGGGCAGGCCACAGTTTGCGTAGGAAATATATCCGGAGCGTTCGAATACAAGGATCTCTGCCTGTTCATCCAGCCTGCGGATTCTGGCTGCCGCGGTGGCGCCGCCTGCCACACCGCCTACGATTACAATTTTCATATTACAATTCCACCTTTCCAGAGTAGGAAGCCATGCCTCCGATATTTTTTACATTCTGATATCCCATTTTCATAAGCCTGCTGACTGCCTGACTGCTCCTGCTGCCGGAATAGCAGTAGACAAAGAGGGGAGTGCTTTTATCCTTGATGACACCCGCAGCCTGATCAATAGACTGCAGTGGAAGATTCCTGCTGCCCGGGACATGCCCCTCCCGGTATTCCTGCGGAGTCCGTACATCAAGCAAAACGGCATTGGAAGCCGCGCTGTAATCCCGAATTCCCTGATTGATATCCGGCTGCCGTAAAAAGTCAAATAAACCCATGATTCATACACCTCCTGGTTGATTGATGTATTTAGTATAGCACATCAGACGGGAAATGAATGTGATGATGTCACAGAAAAGGAAAGCAGCAGGGATGGATTGGAAGATTTTCATTGAATCCATGTATGGAATTTGCGCGTGAAATGCGTCCAAAGGGCAGGAAATTGAAATCATTCCGATAGATAAAGGATATTTGCTTGAAGTTCTCTCTCAAAATGTATATAATATTGACAATTGAGTTCCAATCCTGGCTGTTTGAAAGCACGACCATCAAAAAACAGACAGGAGAACATTGTCAAATCCATACAAAACCCGAAAGGAATCCTATGAGAAAACTAGCCTTACCTGATGAAATATTACTAAAAATCGAAAAGCCCGCCCGCTACATCGGCGGGGAAGTCAACAGTGTAACAAAGAACCCAAAGGAGGTGGACATCCGCTTCGCCATGTGCTTTCCCGACGTCTATGAGATCGGCATGTCTCACTTAGGAATCCAGATCCTCTACGACATGTTTAACCGCCGGGAGGACGTCTGGTGCGAGCGGGTCTATTCCCCCTGGGTGGATCTGCATAAGATCATGAAGGAGCAGCAGATCCCCTTATTCGCGCTGGAATCCCAGGAGCCGGTCCGTAAGTTTGACTTCCTGGGCATCACCCTCCAATATGAGATGTGCTATACCAATGTGCTGCAGATCCTGGACTTAAGCCAGATCCCCCTGCACAGCGCGGACCGCACCTGGGAGGAACCCATCGTCATCGGCGGAGGCCCCTGTGCCTATAATCCGGAGCCACTGGCGGATTTCTTCGATCTGTTTTACATCGGGGAGGGGGAGACAGTCTACGATCAGCTGATGGACACCTACAGGCGCTGCCGGCAGGAGGGCAAAAGCCGCCTGGAATTTCTGGAATACGCGGCCGGGATCGAAGGGATCTACGTTCCCCGGCTCTATGAACCGTCTTATCATGAGGACGGCACCCTGGCGGATTTTCATCCCGTCAGCCCTCATGCCCCCGCAAAGGTAAAGAAGCAGGCCGTCATGGAGATGAATGAGGTGGTGTACCCCATGAGCCCGGTGGTTCCTTTTATCAAGGCAACCCAGGACCGGGTAGTCTTAGAGATCATGCGTGGATGCATCCGGGGATGCCGGTTCTGCCAGGCCGGGATGATCTACCGGCCCACCCGGGAGCGGAGTGTGGATACCCTGAAGCAATATGCAAAGGCCATGCTGGACAACACCGGGCATGAGGAAATCTGCCTCAGCTCTTTAAGCTCCAGCGACTATTCGGGGCTGCAGGAGCTGGTGACCTTCCTGATTGAGGAATATCAGGGAAAGGGGATCAACATTTCCCTGCCGTCCCTGCGGATTGATGCCTTTTCCCTGGACGCCATGCAGAAGGTCCAGGATATCCGCAAGAGCAGTCTCACCTTTGCGCCCGAGGCCGGCTCCCAGCGGATGCGCAACGTGATCAATAAGGGACTCACGGAGGAGGACATCCTGGACGGCGCCGGACAGGCCTTTGCCGGTGGGTGGGCCAAGGTGAAGTTGTACTTCATGCTGGGACTTCCCACGGAGACGGAAGAGGATATGGCGGAAATCGCTGTCCTGGCGGACAAGGTGGCGCGGAAGTACTATGAGCTCCCCAAGGAGCAGCGCCGCGGGAAATGCCAGATTACGACCAGTACCTCCTTCTTTGTTCCGAAGCCCTTCACACCCTTCCAATGGGCACCCATGTGCCCGGCGGTGGAATATGTAAGGCGGGCATCCATCGTGAAGCACGCGTTTGCAGAACAACTCAACCGGAAGAGCTTGAAGTACAACTGGCACGATGCCGAGGTGACCATCTTAGAAGGCATATTTGCCCGGGGCGACCGGAGAGTGGGAAAGGTTCTGGAGGAAGCATACCGTCTGGGCTGCCTGTTTGACTCCTGGACCGAGACCTTCCACAATGAGCCTTGGATGCAGGCATTTGAAAATACAGGCGTAGATCCGGACTTTTACACCCTGCGGAGCCGGGGCGAAGACGAATTGTTCCCCTGGGATTTTATTGACATCGGGGTAAGCAGGCAATTTCTGCGCGGGGAATGGGAGCTTGCCATGAAAGAAACGGTGACGAAAAACTGCAGGCAGCAGTGTTCCGGCTGCGGCGCGGCGGCCTTTGGAGGAGGGGTGTGCTATGAAGGTCAGAATTAAGTTTAAAAAAGACGGGAGCCTGCGTTTTATCGGCCATCTGGATGTGATGCGCTTTTTCCAGAAGGTGATGCGCAGGGCGCAGATTCCCATTGCCTTTACGGCCGGGTACAACCCTCATATGATCATGTCCTTCGCAAGCCCCCTGGGGATCGGACTGACCAGCGAGGGAGAATATTTTGACATGGAGCTGGCCGGGCACATTTCAAGCGCGGAAGCGGTCCGAAGGATGAATGCCGTAACAGCCGAGGGTATTGAGGTGATCAGCTTCCGGCAGATCTCGGAGGAAAAGAAAATGACCGGAATGGCCATCGCCTCGGCGGCTGATTATCTGGTGGGCTGCAAATGCCGCGAGAATGGGGCCACTTTCACGCAGAAGATGATCACCGGCTTTTTAGGGCAGCAGGAAATTGTTGTCACGAAGCAGACGAAACGGAGCGAGCAGGAGGCCGACATCCGTCCGCTGATCTACCAGATGGAGCTTACAAAAGAGGGTATTTATCTCCAGCTTGCCGCGGGGAGCGCGCAGAATTTGAAGCCGGAGCTTGTGATGTCCGCGCTGTGCAGATTTGCCGGGATCGACGAAGCGTCCATGGCATGGACCCGGCGCCGGTTGGAGATGTACGCGGATCTGGCATCGGAGGCGGAGAGAGCAAAGGGAATACGGAAGCTTGTGACTTTGGAAGCATTGGGGAAGGATATCGAATGACCAGGAAAATTCTGATTATCAAAGAAGAGGAATCTGTCTGCACATATTTTATCGAGGACGGGGAGATCGTGGAGATCCATCCGGGCTCCCGGCAGGATCCGGACGGGCAGCAGGCCGCGCTGGGCAATATGTATATCGGAAAGGTCCAGAATATTGTGGCAAATATCGGGGCCGCCTTTATCGATATCGGCGGCATCAGCTGTTACTATGACATCAGCCAGGTCCCTCATGCCATTTTTACAAATAAAATGGGAAAAAAGCCGCTGTGCATTGGGGATGAACTTCTCGTGCAGGTGAGCCGGGAAGCCGTAAAGACAAAGGCTCCCACCGTCAGCAGCAATCTCAGCCTGACCGGGCGTTATACAGTGCTCACCTCCGGCAATACCCGGATCGGCGTGTCGGCAAAGCTGCCCAGGGCTCTGCGGGACGACTATAAGGAGCGGCTGCAGGACTGGAAAAATGAAGAATACGGGGTGATCGTGCGGACCAATGCCAGGGATGTGCCCCCGGAAACCGTGCTTGCGGAGCTTTCCCAGCTCAAGGACCGGTTCCGGGAGTTAAAGCAGACGGCAGGCTCACGGACCTGCTTTTCCTGCCTGTATACCGCGGCCAGGCCCTATCTTACGGATCTGAAAAATGTATATGCAAGCGGGCTGTCCGAAATCCTCGTGGAAGATCAGGCCCTTTATGAGGAGATCCTGGAGTATTCCCGCAGGGAACAGCCGGAATTTGTTGACAAACTCCGGCTCTATGAGGATCCACTGCTGCCCCTCGGAAAGCTGTACAGCACCCAGACCATCCTGGAGCAGGCGCTGAGAGAACGGGTCTGGTTAAAGCACGGCGGCTATCTGATCATACAGCCCACGGAGGCGCTGACAGTGGTGGATGTGAACTCGGGAAAATGTGTCTCCAAAAAGAGCCGCCCGGACGCTTTTCTGCAGATGAACCTGGAAGCGGCCCAGGAGATCGCCAAGCAGATTCGGCTCCGGAATCTGTCGGGGATCATTGTGGTGGATTTTATCAACATGGAAAAAGCAGAGGATATGCAGCTTCTGCTGCGGGAATTCCGTAAATTTCTTTCCCGGGATCCGATCCAGACCACGCTGATTGATGTGACCGCTCTGCAGCTTGTGGAGGTGACCCGGAAGAAACTTCGCAAGCCGCTGCATGAATGCTGGAAGGGGAGAGAGTGATGAGCAAAAAAGAATTTAAGACCAATGCCATGCGCATGCTGGATAAGCTGAAGATCCCTTATGAATCTCTGACCTATGAATGCGATGAGTTTGTCAGCGGCGTTTCCACCGCGGATCTGACCGGCCTGCCCCACGAGCTGGTATATAAAACGCTGGTGACCACGGGAAAGACCGGGGAGCATTATGTATTTGTCATTCCCATTGAGGGAGAGCTGGATCTGAAAAAGGCGGCAAAGGCGGTGGGAGAGAAGTCTGTGGAAATGCTTCCGGTGAAGGAGATCACGAATGTAACCGGATATGTGCGGGGCGGATGTACAGCCATCGGGATGAAGAAGAGGTTTCCCGCCGTTCTGGATGCAAGCGCGCAGGGATTCGACCAGATCTATGTCAGCGGCGGAAAGATCGGCATGCAGCTAAAGCTCAGGCCGGAGGATCTAAAACGCGCAGCCGGCGCGGAGTACGCGAATGTGCTCCTGAACGGGAGCCGGGAAGCCCATACATGATTTCCTGTATACTTTACGAATAATTATGTGCAAATTTTGATTTACAAGTTTTTCAGAAAGCGTTATAATATGATTCGACTGTCAGTTGGAAGGAATACAAAAAGAGTGCCGGGAGCAGAAGATCTGCTGCTATGGATCATTCCTGAAATAATTGCAGGTTCTGTACGGAACAGTGTGAAGAGTTACGGACAGTTATTTTAGGAATGCTTCTTAGATCAGCCGGCAACAGGTACATGGAGGAAACAGGGTAATGAAAAAAGTAGTAAAATTTGGGGGAAGCTCCCTGGCAAGCGCGGGGCAGTTTAAGAAGGCCGCAAGGATCGTCCGGGCGGATAAGACCAGGATCTACGTCGTACCGTCTGCGCCGGGAAAACGTTTTTCAAGCGATACCAAAGTAACGGATATGCTCTATGGCTGTTATGGCGCGGCCATCCGGGAAAAGGATTTTACGGAGCAGTTAGAGGCGATCAAAGCCAGGTATCAGGAGATTATTGACGGATTGAAGCTTTCCATGTCTCTGGAGGACGAATTTAAGACCATTCGGGAAAATTTCGGCAAAAAGATCGGCCGGGATTATGCCGCTTCGAGAGGAGAATACCTCAACGGAAAGATCATGGCCGCATATCTGGGGTTCGAATTTATTGATGCCGCGGAGGTGATCCGCTTTGATAAAGAGAAGGTATTTGATGATGAGACAACGAATACGCTTCTTGCCGAACGGCTGCGCAATTCTTCCGGAGCGGTGATTCCCGGATTTTACGGAGCCATGGAGGACGGCACCATCGTGACCTTTTCCAGAGGCGGTTCAGATATCACCGGTTCGCTGGTGGCTCTGGCCGTGCAGGCGGATCTGTATGAGAACTGGACCGATGTATCCGGCTTTCTGATTGCGGATCCCAGGATTGTCCAGAATCCCAAGGCTATTGAGACCATCACCTACAAGGAGCTGCGGGAGCTGGCCTATATGGGAGCAAGCGTGCTTCATGAGGATGCCATTTTCCCGGTGAGAAAGGCGGGCATTCCGATCAACATCCGCAACACGAACCAGCCCGAGGACAAGGGAACTCTGATCGTAGAGGGCACCTGCCGGCAGCCCAGGTACACCATCACGGGAATTGCGGGGACAGACAGCTTTGTTTCCATTACCATTGAAAAGTCCATGATGAATTCCGAGGTAGGATTCTGTCGCAAGGTGCTGCAGGTGTTTGAAGAAAACGAGATTTCTATTGAGCATATGCCGTCCGGGATTGATACCATGACCATCTTTGTCCATAAAGATATCTTTGAGGAAAAGGAGCAGCAGGTCATTGCAGGGATCCACAAGGCCGTACATCCGGATCACATCGAGCTGGAATCGGATCTGGCCCTGATCGCTGTGGTAGGCAGGGGTATGAAGGCCACCCGGGGAACTGCGGGAAGAATCTTCTCTTCACTGGCCCATGCGCATATCAATGTGAAGATGATCGACCAGGGCTCCAGTGAGCTGAACATCATTGTCGGCGTACGTCATGATGATTTCAAAAACGCGATCCGCGCCCTGTATGAGATTTTTGTTGAAACGCGGATCTGATGACGCGAAGTCAGGAACTCCTGTCAATGAAAAGGGGCTTTTTGACGGATTGTTACTTTTTAGATTTACGGTGCTTAATAACAGAGCATCCGATTTTGCAGACAGACAAATGTACTCTCAGGATTTCATCGGCTTTACAGGGAATCCGGGAGTACATCGCATTTTACGGGAGGAGAAGATGATTGATTTTCATACACATATGTTTCCGGAAAAGATCGCCCCGAAGACACTACATTTTTTAAGCGAACGGTGCAAAACCGTTCCCTTTACCGACGGAACACCTCAGGGGCTTGCCGCTTCCGCAGAGGAAGCCGGACTGGAGTGCTCTGTCGCCCTTCCGGTCGTGACCAATCCGGAGCAGTTCGACAGTATCAACCGTTTTGCGGAGCAGTACCGGGATGGGCGGATTTTGTCCTTCGGCGGCATCCATCCGGAAAACGAGGATTATAAGAAAAAGCTTCTGTATCTAAAGGACCATGGGTTCCCCGGGATCAAGCTTCATCCGGATTATCAGGATACGTTTTTCAACGATATCCGGTACAAGCGCATTATTTCCTTTGCCAGTGAGCTGGATATGATCGTCTCTGTGCATGCCGGTTTTGATCCGGGATACCCGGACCGTGTACACTGTACCCCCGCTATGGCCGCAGAGATGCTGGAAGAGGTTCAGCCGACCAGACTGGTCCTGGCCCATATGGGCGGATTTCTGCGGTGGGATGAGGTGGAGCAGGAGCTGGTGGGAAGGGATGTCTGGTTTGACACGGCGGTCGTATTCGGACAGATCCCGGACGAGCAGTTTCTGCGCATCTGCAGAAATCACGGCACGGACCGGATCCTGTTTGCCACAGACTCCCCATGGTCCGGTCAGAAGGAATCGGTAGAGTATTTCCGGAAGATGGATCTGACAGAGGCGGAAAAGACGCAGATTCTTGGGGAAAATGCAAAGAAGCTCTTGACTTTATAAAATCCCCATGGTATATTTTATGAGTATGCCGCACAGCGAGGTTTACAAAGTTCCGCAACCTGATTTTATGTGATATGTGATGTCCCTGACGGTCAGGTGTTCGGCAGATCAGACGAATATGATCTGCGATACGGGAATGCGGACACCGCAGCTGGCGAGTAATGATAATAGGAGGTGCCATATGTACGCGATCATAGCAACAGGTGGTAAACAGTACAAAGTATCCGAAGGCGATATCATTAAAGTAGAAAAGCTTGGTGTAGAAGCTGGAGAGACTTATACATTTGACCAGGTACTTGCGGTGAATAATGAGAGTCTCGTTGTTGGAAACCCTGTTGTAGACGGAGCGACCGTAACCGCATCCGTGCTGGGTGACGGCAAGGGTAAAAAGGTCATTGTCTACAAGTACAAGAGAAAAACAGGATACCACAAAAAGAACGGCCACAGACAGCAGTACACAGCAGTTAAGATTGAAAAGATCAACGCATAATCAAAGATGATCCGGATTACTATTTATATGAATGAACATCATGTGTATACAGGCTTTGACGTGAGCGGACATGCTGAGTTCTCAGATCCAGGAAAGGATGTCGTATGCGCGGCGGTTTCCATGCTGGTGATCAATACCATGAACGCATTGGAAGCATATACGGAGGATGAGACAAGCCATGTCAGCGACGAGGAAGAGGGAACCATTGAGTTCCGTTTCCGCAGACGGCCTTCCCATGATGCGGATCTGCTGGTCAATACCATGATTCTTGGTCTGGAGAGTCTGGAGGAGAACAGCGAATATGAACCATACATTGATATCATTTTCAAGGAGGTGTAATTATCATGATGAATCTGAACCTTCAGTTTTTTGCTCATAAAAAGGGAGTTGGTTCCACAAGGAACGGACGTGACTCCGAGTCAAAAAGATTAGGTGCCAAGAGGGCTGACGGACAATTCGTAAAGGCGGGCAACATCCTGTACAGACAGCGCGGAACGAAGATCCATCCGGGCATGAACGTAGGACGCGGCGGCGATGATACCTTGTTCGCACTGGTTGACGGTGTTGTACGTTTTGAGAGAAAGGGAAGAGATAAGAAGCAGGTTTCTATCTATCCGAAGGCAGAATAATTGTAGTCCCTACAAGGCAGGAAGTATTTCCTGCCTTTTTTATACCGTAGTATATTAGAGTTTTGGTGATAGGAGAGTATGTATGTTTGCGGACAGAGCAAAAATCATGATCCGGTCGGGAAAGGGCGGCAATGGACACTGCAGCTTCCGGCGGGAATTGTATGTAGCAAATGGAGGACCGGACGGCGGCGACGGCGGCGACGGCGGCGATCTGATCTTTGAAGTCGATGAAGGCCTGAATACGCTGGTGGATTACCGACATAAGAGGAAGTTTGCGGCAGGAGACGGGGAAGAAGGCGGCAAGCGCCGCTGCCACGGCAAGAACGGCAAGGACCTGGTGCTGAAAGTACCGGAAGGAACCGTCATCAAGGAAGCCAGGACACAGAAGGTCATTGCGGATATGTCCGGAGACAACCGGCGTCAGATCGTGCTCAAAGGCGGAAGGGGCGGGCTGGGGAACCAGCATTTCGCCACAGCCACCATGCAGGTTCCGAAATACGCCCAGCCCGGAAAGCCGGCCATGGAGCTGGAAGTGCTTCTGGAGCTGAAGGTCATTGCGGATGTGGGGCTGGTGGGCTTTCCGAATGTCGGGAAATCTACGCTTTTGTCCCGTGTGACCAATGCGGATCCTAAGATCGCCAATTATCATTTTACCACGCTGAACCCGAACCTGGGCGTGGTAGACCTGGAAAACGGAAAGGGCTTTGTCATGGCAGACATCCCTGGGCTCATCGAAGGGGCTTCGGAGGGCGTTGGACTGGGGCATGAATTTTTGCGTCACATTGAGCGGACGAAGTTGATGATCCATGTGGTGGACGCGGCCGGAACCGAAGGACGGGATCCGGTGGATGATATCTATAAGATCAATCAGGAGTTGGAAGCTTACAATCAGGAACTGGCAGGAAGGCCCCAGGTGATCGCGGCAAATAAAACGGATCTGATCTATTCCGGAGATGAGGATCCGGTAGATCGGCTTCGGGCGGAATTTGAACCCAGGGGAATCCGTGTATTCCCAATCTCCGGCGTTTCCGGGCAGGGAATCCATGAGCTGCTGTATTATGTGGCGGAGGAGCTGCAGAAGATGGATCAGAAGCCCGTCGTGTTTGAACAGGAATATTTTCCGGAGGACGAGCTGATCTACGAAGAGCTGCCTTACAGCGTGGAGCTTGTGGACGGAATGTATGTTGTGGAAGGACCGAAGATCGAGAAGATGCTTGGATATACCAACCTGGATGCAGAGAAGGGCTTTGTATTTTTCCAGCGTTTCCTGAAAAATACCGGAATCCTTGACGAACTGGAAGCGGCCGGCATCCAGGACGGCGATACCGTGAAGATGTACGGCCTGCAGTTTGAATACTTAAAGAGCGAGTAAGGAACTGTCGCGAAATAATATGTATAGATTGCGCAAGATATATATTATTTTGAGACAGTTCGTAACGATTAGAACAGGAGAAGGATAGATATGACAACAAAGCAGAGAGCCTATTTAAAAAGTCTTGCCATGACCATGGATCCTATCTTTCAGATCGGAAAATCCAGCATGACGCCGGGACTCACCCAGGCCATCGCAGAAGCATTGGATGCAAGGGAACTCATTAAGATCAGCGTGCTCCAGAACTGTGCGGACGACCCGCGGGAGCTTGCCGAACTGGTGGCGGAGCGTACCCGGTCCCAGGTCGTCCAGGTGATCGGGAAGAAGATCGTTTTATATAAGGAAGGCAAAGACGATAAAAAGAAGATCGTATGGCCGTCCTCATCATCCAAGAAGGCTTAGGTGGCGGAATGAAGATCGGTATCATGGGCGGGACATTTGACCCGATCCATATCGGACATCTGCTGTTGGGAGAATTTGCATATGAGGAATTCGGACTGGATGAGATCTGGTATCTGCCCAACGGCAATCCCCCACACAAGCAGCAGACGGAGGAAAAGGAGGCACTGCGGCACCGCGTGGAGATGATCCGGCTGTCCATCCGGGAGGTCCTATATTTTAAGCTCTGTCTGCATGAGGCAAAGGAAAACGAACATTCCTATACCTATCAGACCATGCGGGAGCTGAATGCGCTTTATCCGGAATATGAATTTTATTTCATTTTGGGGGCGGATTCTTTATTCGCGATCGAGACCTGGAAGCATTTCCGGGAGATCTTTCCCACCTGCACGATCCTGGCTGCCATGCGGGATGACAAGGACGCGGCGGATATGGAAAAACAGATTCAGTATCTGGAGAGTGCGTATGGAGCGAAAATCCGAATCCTGAGAGCTCCCCTGCTGGAGATTTCCTCGACTACGCTCCGGAAGCGGGTTTCCCAGGGGAAGAGCATTTATTATATGGTGACAGACGCGGCAGCAGAGTATATCAAAGAAAATCACTTGTATCAAAAAGCTTCTATCTGGCTGTGAATAGTAAACATCAAAAAGGGGATTTGGACCATGGCAGACTTGGAGAAAATTCGCGAGAAACTGAAAAATAAGCTGAAAAAAGAACGTTATCAGCATACACTCGGGGTCATGTATACAGCCGCGTCTCTTGCAATGCGGTATGATGAAAACCTGGAGGAAGCGCTGACAGCCGGACTTTTGCATGACTGCGGAAAGTACAGCTCCATTGAAAAGCAGCTCCGGCTGTGCCGGAAGCATGAGATCAGGCTGGAAAGGGCAGAAGTAGAAGTCCCTGCACTGATCCATGCCAGGCTCGGCGCATATCTGGCCGAAAATAAGTACGGGATCGACAATCCCAGGATTTTAGATGCGATTCGGTATCATACTACCGGACGGCCTCATATGTCGATGCTGGATAAGATCATCTATCTGGCGGATTATGTGGAACCCGGCCGGAAAATGATTCCGGGCCTGCCGGAGATCCGGAAGCTGTCTTTTACAGATATTGACCAGGCTGTCTGCAAGTGCGCTGCAGCCACGCTAAATTACCTGGAAAAATCAAAACGGCCCATAGATCCTCTGACCCGGATGACCTATGAGTATTATAAAGATTAGAGCAGCATATTGTTCATCCTATCGGAAGCAGCAGACCTGCCGGCAGATTTTTATATTTTATTGACAAATTGTATAAAAGGAGGGAATGCAATGGAACATTCCAAGGAAATGGCCAAGATCGCTTATCGTGCATTAGAGGATAAGAAGGGCGAGAATATTAAGATCATAGACATTGAAGGCATATCCGTGCTTGCCGATTATTTTCTCATCGCAAGCGGCTCCAATGAAAGCCAGATCCGCGCTATGGTAGACAACGTGGAGGAGGAACTGGAAAAAGCAGGGTATTCCGTAAAGCAGAGAGAAGGATACGGAACCGGCAGATGGGTGTTGCTGGATTTTGGTGACATCATCGTACATGTCTTTGACCGGGAAAATCGTCTCTTCTATGACCTGGAGCGCATCTGGCGGGACGGAAAGACCATCGGGATCGAGACTCTGGAAAGTCGATAATAACAGGAGAAGTCTCCAACTGTACAGCCGCAATCCTCGAAAGGGACTTTAACCGTACAGTTGGATTCTTTTTTAATCAAAGAAGCGGAAGATCCCGATCACCTTGCCTAAGATGAGAGGGTTCTGAACAATGATCGGATCCATGTAGTCATTCTCCGGCTGCAGGCGGATATAACCGTCTTCCTTATAAAAGGTCTTGACCGTGGCGCTGTCTTCGATCAGAGCAACCACCATATCTCCGTCAGAAGCCGTATTCTGCTCCTGGACCAGGACATAATCGCCGCTCAGGATTCCGGCGTTCACCATGCTTTCCCCGTGTACGATGAGGAGATAGGTCTGCTTGTTGGGCAGCATTTCCATGGGTACCGGAAAATAGTTCTCAATATTCTGCTGGGCGAGAAGAGGCTCCCCGGCCGCAATATGACCGATGATCGGTACATTCACCACCTCGCGGCGGGTCAGATTGAATGTATCGTCCAGGATCTCGATCGCGCGCGGCTTGGTCGGATCCCGGTGGATATAGCCGTTCTTTTCCAGGGTCTCAAGATGAGAGTGGACAGAAGAAGTGGACTTCAGATGCACGGCCTCGCAGATCTCCCGGACCGACGGCGGAAACCCGCGGCATAAAATCTGATCCTTTATGTATGATAAAATCTCTTCCTGCTTTTTAGTGATCTTTCCCTGTGACATAAAATATACCTCCTGGTAAATGGAATCAACGAATTTATAATCTGATATTATGATAGCATAGTCCCGCCGAAAAAGCAAACACTTGTTGCGAAAATATGTTCGCTTTTTTCGAGCCATACTTTTTATCGGTTACTATTCACAGTCATTTTACTCACATGCGCAAAAACAGTCGGCAAAGCCGTCTGCCGATGCTTCGCATCTTGATTTTTTATCTGCAAAATTTAAAATAATGATTGACAAACAAACGTTCCTGATATATACTTAATAATGCAGGCGCGAACACTTGTTTATATACTCATTTGTTTCTCGTAATTAATTTTACGTTTTTTTATTTTTGCCTGTAGAAGAATACATGTATACAATGCTAATTGTGATTTTTGGCTTTTTCTGTAAAGCCGCAAAAATAACTCCATAATTTTGTATACAATAATACACACCCAAAAAAAGAAGCTGTTTTTTTGTTTTACCGCCCTGATTAATAGAACAATATATTGTGCGGTACCGAAGATCGGTGCTTTACGTAATTTCATGTGTCCTTCATGCGTGGATCCCCATTCCATGGAATGCAGGAGCAGCCTACCGGATATCAATATACGTCCCCACGTTATTTGATATAAATTCATTCCCGCGAAGCAGTGAAGCCAGCATTGTACATGTCCCCACATGTACACAAAGATGACTGCCGCGCGGATCAAAAAGCCCGCCTGATAAGTGATCTTGGCCATTTCCTTGGAATGTTCCCATTGATATCAGCGACCGGGTTTTTGATTGATGAAAAGATTTTTGCGTACAGATCTTTTCATATTACACCTTTATATTTTTATAAAAGATCGTATGCAGTTCTGGTTGTACATTCAGAATTGCATACGGTTTTTTATATGCGAATTAGCTTTCTTCTTAATTTACGTTCTTTTTATGATGTGGACAGTAACAGAATCAGCAAAATAGATCTATACGACAAATACCGATTTTTCCAAAAGATCTATAGACAAATACGACGATTCATGCTATAATATGGCAAGTTCATTGATTTTGGGGAGGTTTTGATTCATGGCTGATACGAATACAAAAACATATCATGAGCTGCTTTATATTGATGATACCTTGCGTTTGCGCGAGATTTTAAAAACGCTGCCTCCATTTGCAAAGGATTATTTCCGGGCTGTGGAACCGCAGACTTCCACACGGACCCGGATTTCTTATGCCTATGACATCCGGGTGTTTTTCCATTTTTTGATGGAGAATAACCCGGTCTACAAAAATTATACCGTGGATCAGTTTACGGTACAGGATCTGGAGCGCATCGAACCGGTCGATATTGAGGAATACCAGGAATATCTGAAGGTCTACAAGAATCCGGAGGAAAAACAGATCACCAATGCGGAAAAGGGATTATCCCGCAAAATGTCCGCATTGAGGAGTTTTTACGGCTATTTCTTCAAGCGCCAAGTCATTTCCAGGAATCCGTCCCTGCTTGTGGATATGCCGAAGCTCCATGACAAGGCGATCATCCGTTTGGATACGGACGAGGTGGCCATGCTCCTGGATTATATCGAGCATGGGGGCAGCGAGTTCACCGGCCAGCGCAGACGATATTATGAAAAGACGAAAAACCGGGATTTTGCGATCATTATTCTGCTGCTGGGCACCGGGATCCGTGTCTCGGAATGCGTGGGTCTGGATATCCAGGATGTGGATTTTAAAAATAACGGGATCAAGGTTGTCCGAAAAGGCGGCAACGAGATGGTTGTATATTTCGGTGAGGAAGTGGAAGAAGCGCTGAAAATGTATCTGTATACGACCCGAAAGGCTGTCACTCCCCTGCCGGGCCATGAAAATGCCTTGTTTTTGTCCACGCAGCGCCGCAGGATCGGCGTACAGGCCGTAGAAAACATGGTCAAAAAGTATGCCCGGGAGGTCACCCCGAATAAGAAAATTACGCCTCATAAGCTGCGCAGTACCTACGGCACGACCCTGTACAAGGAAACCGGGGATATCTATCTGGTGGCGGATGTACTCGGGCACAAGGATGTTAATACCACAAAGAAGCATTATGCCGCAATTGATGAAAATCGCCGCAGGCAGGCCGCAGGCGCGGTAAAGCTTCGGGAGCCATGAAAGGATGTTAACCGATATGCAGCTACAACGTTTATTAAGCATTACAAGAAAAGCGATTGATGAATATGCGATGATCCAGGAGGGAGACCATATTGCGGTCGGGATCTCCGGCGGCAAAGACAGCCTCACCCTGCTCTATGCCCTCCATGGCCTGAAACGGTTTTATCCGCAGCATTTTGAACTGAGCGCCGTGACCGTGGATCTGGGCTTCCCGGACTTTGACTTGGAGCCCATCCGGGAATTATGCGGCACGATGCAGGTTCCATACAGGGTCGTTGCTTCGGATATCTACCAGATCCTCTTTGATGTACGTAAGGAATCCAATCCCTGCTCTCTGTGCGCGAAAATGCGCAAAGGCGCTCTGAATCAGGCTGTGAAGGAAATGGGCTGCAATAAGGTGGCTTACGGTCATCATATGGACGATATCATCGAAACCATGCTCCTGTCCCTCATTTTTGAAGGCAGGTTCCATTCCTTTTCCCCAAAGACCTATCTGGATCGGATGGACCTGACCGTCATACGTCCCCTGATGTTCTTGAATGAGACGGATGTGATCGGTTTTCAGCATCAATACGATCTCCCTGCTTTGAAGAAAAAGTGTCCGGTAGACGGATATACCAAACGCCAGTACGCTAAGGAACTGGTCCAACAGCTCAATCGAGAGCATCCCGGAGCCAAGGAGCGGATGTTCCATGCCATCCTGAGCGGAAATATCCAGGGATGGCCTGAACGTAATACCTACAGGAAAATCTCAGGCGGCGATGCCCACAGGCTTTCCCGGCCATAAAGTAAAAAGGATCCGGCCAGATTGTGACTTCTGCCGAATCCTTTTTCTGATATTCTTAGCTCTGATCTTTATTTTACTCTTGTAAATTATTTATATATTAAATTCTCCTCTGCTCTGAAGAGAGACTTTCTTTCCTGACAATATATTCTTCAATAATATGGGCTGTACCCTCAATTCCAAGCTGGGAGCTGTTCAGGCATAATTCGTAGCTCACAGCGTCCGACCAGCGTTTATTCGTATAATAGTTATAATAGCTTGCGCGCTTCTTGTCTGTTTTAACGATCTTATCCTTTGCTTTGTTATCCGGCAGATCATAGATCCGCGCGATCCGGCGTATGCGGGCGTCCATGTCCGCGTGAATGAAAACACTGACAACATTATCATAAGACTCCAGTACGTAATCCGCACATCTTCCGACCAAAATACAGGGTCCTTCATCCGCAATCTTCTTGATGGCATCAAACTGTGCCAGAAATACCTTATGGTTGATGGGCATATCCGTGTATGTATTTCCCGTATAGCCCATGGAATAGGTATCCATAACAAGAGAATACAAAAAGCTGTTGGTAGGCTTCTCATCATGGTTTTCGAAGATCTCCTCGCAGATCCCGCTCTCTTTTGCCGCTCTTGCGAGCATTTCTTTATCATAAAGTTTGATTCCAAGATCATCCGCGATCTTGTAGCCAATCTCTCTTCCGGCACTTCCATATTGTCTGCCGATTGTTATTATTGTGTTCGTTTTCATAAGCAATCACTCTCCTTTGCAGCTAAAATACTGTCTTTTCTTTTATTATATCGAATATAAACATATTTTACAAGAATCCTTGTAAAATTTTTGTGAAATTTAACAATCTCCTGAAAGAAAAGGCATCGGTCCGGCAGATCTCATTTTCCTGAGAAGCTCTTCAAAATACTCCGGAAGGGGCGCGTCAAATTCCATATATTCTCCGGAAATCGGATGAACAAATCCCAATATTCTGGCATGCAGAGTCTGCCCAGTAAGAGGAAACGGACACTTTGCCGGCCCATAGACCGTATCCCCCAGGATCGGATATCCGATCTCCGACAGATGCACCCGGATCTGATGCGTGCGCCCGGTTTCCAGCTGGCATTCGATATACGTGTATCCCTTCGAATTTCCCCCCTTAGAGCCCCCGTAAACACATCTTAGACGCGGAGGCAGGCAATCGTTATAAAAGCGTTCCAGCACCCTGTAATGGGTCACGGCAGGCTTTCCGTTCTTACACCTGCTGCTCATCTTTTTCCGGTCAGTCGGATGGCGTCCGATGGGGGCATTTACCGTACCGCCCTCCCCTGCTATGATTCCCAGCACAACCGCTCGGTATCTGCGGGTAATGGAATGCTCCTTCAGCTGCTCGGCCAGGGCCTGGTGCGCCCGGTCACTTTTGCAGATCACAAGGGAACCGGTGGTATCCCGGTCGATCCGGTGTACGATTCCGGGACGGGTGACCCCATTGATCCCGGAGAGCTTCCCCTGGCAATGGTACATGACCGCATTGACCAGCGTACCGCCGGAATGTCCGGGCGCCGGATGGACCACCATCCCCTTTGGTTTATTCACAACCAGAATCTCTTCATCCTCATACAGAATATCCAGAGGAATGTCCTCCGGTGAGATGTCCGGCAGCTCCGGCTCCGGAACAGATATCTCTACAACATCCCCGGGATTCACTTTATGATTGGGCTTCACTTCTTTTTTATTGACCAGGACCGCCCCTTCTTTCACCAGCTTCTGCAGATAGGAACGTGAAAGATCCGGAAGCGCAGAGGACAATAATTTGTCGATCCGCTCCGGCTCTTCCTCTTCCATGATAAATTCAAACACTGCTCCTGCCTTATTCAATGCAACCATTCTCCTCACCACACCCACAGTCCCGGAACTGTCATAAAATAACGGATGCCTTGCAGCAACGTACAAGGGCACCGTGAACAGAACCAGATTACTTACTCTTAAAAAATGCAAACCACTCCAATTCCTCCTCTTTATAAAAGAACAGGATCAGATAGGCAAACAAAATACATGCGATCACCGCATAACAGTCCGCCACATTAAATATCGGAAAATCGATCAGGCTGAAATAAAAAAAATCCACCACATACTGATAACGGATCCGATCGATCAGATTACCTACAGCGCCCGCACAGATCAGAACCCCGCAGATCCGCATGGGTAGATACCTGCGGCCGCCGGGGATCCTTCCATAGAAAAAGCCGATCAGAAGAAATATGACAACCGCGGCGCATACAAAAAACATCTGCCGGTTCTGGAACAGCCCGAAGGCCGCCCCACGGTTTTCCAGATAGCGAAGCTCAAACACCCCGGGAATCAGGACGATCTCCCTCTGAAGCTTTAAATGCGCCACCGCCAGGTGCTTTGTTACCTGATCCAGCAACACTGCCGCGGCACAGCAGAGGGCTGCCGTCAGATAGTCTCTTACTTTTCCAAATTGCCCGTCCATTCTCCTTTTCCTCCCTGCTGCTTAAATATATTTATGGATCCGCACACAGATCCTGTTTTTCTTTGTAACGGAAAGCTGCTCCACATACTGAAACTTCCCCATCCCTCTTACCGAAATAATGTCCTGCTCCTTGATATGATACCCATTGGAGGTCATAAGTCTCCCGTTCACAAATACCTTTCCCGTTTCGATCAATCCGGCGAGCTTACTTCTGGACGAGGCAAACGCAAGGGAAAGCAGGGCATCCAGCCTGAGAGACGAAACCGTCCCCCGGATCTCCTGCACGTTCTGCGTATACCGGAAATCCTCCCAGTCCTCCTCAGACACCAAAACAGACGTATGGCGGACCCGGGTCAGCTCTTCTTTGAGAAAGTCCCTGAGCTTCGCGTCTATGAAGATCAGGGCATCCAGACCATCAATCAAAATATCCCCCATTTTTCCGCGCTCCAGTCCCAGGTTCATAACGGCCCCCAGATAATCCCGGTGGGTCAGCGCGTCCGCAAATTTTTCATGGAGAGGGGTGATCCGAAGCACAGCCATCCTATCCATAAAAACAACCTTGTCCACGCCTGGGCTGCCGGCCCCTTTTTCGTCCCGGCTCCTGGCAGGCCTGCCACGCAAAGAAAGAGCATCTTCAGGCAGGAAAGCCGCCATCTGACGCTCTGCAGAATCATACCCGCCAAAAAGGGTATATTCCGTATATAAGGAATTCTTTGGCAGTGCATGCAGAATACTTTGTTCATTCAGATTGAGAAAATCCGTATATGTAATGATCCCGCGGTGGAAGGACTGACGAGACAGCTCGGTCAACCGTTTTGCCAATAATTCTTCATCCCGCATCATCAATATCTTCCCCGCACGGTCGGTTGCTCCATGGAACCGCTGAGAAGATCCTGAAGATCCCCTGTAATGTCTACGTTTGTCGGGGTCACGAGGAAAATATAATTGGAAATCTTCTGCAGATTCCCGCTGATCGCAAAGGTCGCTCCGGAAATAAAATCAATGATCCTCTGCGCGATCTCCAGATCCATCCCCTCCAGATTCAGGATCACCGTACGTCCCGAAAGAAGTGTCTCCGTAATCTCACGGGAGTCATCCACAGAAATCGGCTTTACCACACAGACCTCCATCCCCGCATTGTTCCCGCCGCTTCTCCGGGAAGAAGGCTGACGCATTGGAGTTACATTGCTGCTGGGCGCAGGTACCCGGCTGCTCTCCTGCTGCATATCAAAGTCATCGTAACTGTCTTTGCTGTTCGTCTTTTTATTGAAAAAGGAACGCCTGGGCCTCTCTTCGTAATCATCCTCGTAAAAATCATCGTCATCATAGAAATCATCGTCGTAGTCATCGTCATCATTCAATTTCATGATGTCAAGGAATTTGTCAAATATACTCATGTTTACACTCCAATCAAACTTTTTACTGCCCTTACTTTCTAGCCAGAGACCCCATAGTCCCTGGCACCAAAGATTCCGGTCCCTACCCGAACCATAGTTGCTCCTTCTTCAATTGCAACCTCATAATCATTGGTCATCCCCATTGAAAGTATATTTACGTTAACATTATCAATGTTTTTGTGTGCGATGTCAACAGATAATTTATGTAAATTTTTAAAAATTGGCCTATTTTCTTCGGGATTTTCCACAAAAGGGGCGATCGTCATGAGTCCGCGTACATGTAAGTGCGGAAATTGCGCAAGCGTTTCGATGAACGAAATGACCTCATTCACCCGGACGCCAAACTTGCTCTCCTCCTCCGCTACATTGACTTCTACAAGAATATCCGAGGTCAGCCCTCTTTTTGCCGCTTCCTTTTCAATCGCCTGGGCAAGCCGAAACGAATCCACCGAGTGGATCAGTTCCGCTTTCTCTACGATATACTTTACTTTGTTGGTCTGCAGATGCCCGATCATATGCCAGTGGATATCCGTGGGCAGGGCGCCAAACTTCTCTGTCAGCTCTTGAACCTTATTCTCCCCAAACACCCGGACGCCCAGATCATAGGCTTCCCTAAGGACTTCCACCGGCTTCGTCTTGCTGACCGCGATCAGGGTCACTTCCTCCCGTTTCCGTCCCGCCCGCGCGCAGGCAGCCTGTATTCTCGTCTCTACTTCATGCAGCTGATCCCTTATCATCACTCAAACTCTCCTTTTTGATACGCTTACTGGAACACCACTTCAGAATCCTCCACCATGTTGCCGTCCAGAACAATGTGGTCATAGTTGGAAAGACTGTAGGAGGCTCCCTCTTCTACAATATAATAATCCGCATTCTCACACAGGATCAGAACCCTCCTGAACACCGCGTATCCCTGATTAATGTTGTATACACCCTGCAAAGTGTCCTGATCCTTTAAGAGAAATGTCTCGGAAGAACCTTCTTTCATCAGGAACGTATTCGGTCCGAAATCTTCCGGATCCAGGTAAAAATCCCCTTTCTCCGTCATATAATAAATATCCGCAGCCTGAAAAACCTCTTCCAGTTCCCCACTCTCGTCATTCTTTTTCCGTACCAGGACCCCCTGTGCGGTTCCGCTCTTGTTGGATGCCAGATACTCTGCCGGAACCACATAGAATTCCTTCTCAATGACCGCGCTTTTCGGAATTTTCAGACCGCTTTCCTGTTCTGTGATCAACTCAATATTCAAAAAACGATCCCCTGCATAGCGGATCATGGAATTGTCGAACAACAGCTTTCCATAATAGTTTTCGTCAATCTGCAGGATGGAAAAATCCGCCCATACCGTCTCATTGTCCTTATCAATCCTAGTTTTGATATAGGTAGTCTCTGCCAGTTCTTCCGCCATCGCTTTGTCAAGCTGGATATAGACATACCATTCTTCCCCGGTTACCAGCTTGTACACGATATCCCCGGCTCCTACCTCTGCCTGATCCTCCAGGCGTACGGCCGAATAGCTGGTCCTGTCAAAGTCCTCCGGTTTTAAGGTCTGCTCGGATAAGGACTCATACCCGTCAATGGTACGGACCAAGATCCCGTCCGCAGCGCTCTTGCCGACATGGATATTTCCGCTGTTTTGCGAGATCAGGGTGTCTAACCGCGTCATCTTTGACTGATTCGACGCATCCCGCAGAATCCCGGTCAGTTCATTTTTCAATGTATATACGGATGAAAACTTCTGCGGATGAAAATTTTCATTAAAATTCTGGGTCTTCAGCATCAGATTTTTCTGCACTTCGGTTCCGTAAGTAAACTCTTCTGTTTCTGTGGAAACTTCTATATCCAATCTCATGGGAGACACCGCGTAAATATTACTTCCCGTCTTGACCTTACTGTTCTCATTGCGGAAATAGCTGATGTATCCTCCGGATTCCGCAGCAGCGGTCACTTCCTGTCTCAGGATCAGACCATTGTAGGAATTATCCTTTACAATACTTCCCCTGCGGACTTCATATGTGGAGATCCGCTTTGAAGTCGCATATGTAAATACCGTAACGATCAGATACAACAAGATCAGTGTAAAGATCAGTATGCCGATATTCATTTCCTGCTTTGTTTTATACTGGCTGATCTTAGCGAGATCCTTCCTTCGGACTGCCAACTTCCACTCCTCCGATTTTCCGTTTTTATGTTTGCTGACGTAGTATCGTTAACAAGTATATCACTTTTGCATGTATATTTCTACTTCAAATTGTCAATACTGAAAGCAAGCTCAGAGAAAAGGAGGAAATAGCATGAAGTGGTTCGACAATACTGCCCTGACTCTTGTCATCATCGGTGCGGCAAACTGGCTCCTGGTCGGTATCTTTCGATTTGACCTGGTTGCATTCCTTTTTGGAAATCTCAGCTGGTTTGCCAGAATTATCTATACAATCGTAGGACTGTGCGGACTCTATCTGATCAGTCTGTATGGAAGAATGGATACCATGTCTGACAGTACATCTTCCTGACCCATCCGCGCGGTGATCGTCCGGGGCACAGTCAGCCCCGGAATCGCCGGGCGCGCTACATACCATTCTCCGCACAGGCCGCAGCTTTTCTTCCCTCATATAATCCGATTTCATTCCCTTTGCTTTTTCGTGCGGGATAACACTTCTTCTCCGCCTCAATCATTTCAGCTCCCCGCGGTCCCTGCAGACAGGATCTGAGACATGTCGCTGTACAGCAGATCCTTATGATCGGCCCCCATGACAACCGAGATCAGAGGACGACCCGTACTATCCAGATTGTACAATATCACGCAGGACCCCGCCTGGTCCGTGGTTCCCGTTTTTCCGCCGATCACGTTGACCCCGGCCGGAGGATCCGCAAGCCCTGCGGAATAATAGTTGGAAGCCGGCCAATCCTCGGTCCGAATGCTTCCGTCCATACCGGTCAGCGTGGCATGATAGGATTTCATGGAGATGATATCGATAAACCGCTGGTCCTGGATGCAGGCGTTGAACATCAGGTACAGGTCATAGGCAGTGGTATAATGTCCGTCCTCATGCAGTCCGTGGGGATTCTGAAAATGCGTATGAGTAGCCCCCAGGCTTAGAGCCTCCTGGTTCATCATCTCTACAAAGCCTTCCTGGCTTCCGCCGATATGCTCCGCGATCACCGCCGCATTGTCATTTCCCGAATGCAGAATCAGGCCGCACAGCAGATCGTACAGAGAAAGCTGGTCTCCCACCTGGAGACCGCACAGCGACGCCTCCGGATCCACAAAGGATACCGCCGTCTCACTGACTGTCACCACATCCTCCAGATTGCCGTACTTTAAGGCCAGATAGGCCGTCATCAGCTTGGTCGTGCTTGCAGGATAAAGCTCCTCATGAATCCGGTCTGCGTAGAGAACCTGTTTCTGGTTCACGTCAAATAAGCCCGCTGCATGAAGCGTCGGGTCTCCGTTAAATCCATTCAGCACCACATCTCCCGCAGCCACACACAGCTCCGACGCGAACAGCTCGCCCTGGTACTGATCCTGATTATAGTGTTCCGTCTCATAAAGGGCTGCATACATCGTCTTTGCATCCGCAGCTTTCAGATAGCGCAGAAATCCGGCAGCTCCCAGTACAAGCAGTGTCGTCAGCAGTACCGCCGATAAAAGCAGTCCCTTTACCGCCTGTTTTCTGCGTCTCTTCCGTCTCCTTCTGACAGGCTGCGCTCCCCGGTTTCTCCGCGTCCGCTCCGCCGGCCTCTGTCCCTCTGGTCTTCTGCCGCTTCCGTTCCTTCTGCCGGGCTCCTGCCGATTGGTCCTTCTTCTGTTTGATTCTGGTCTCTGCCGGAAATCATGTTCAGTTCTACTCATGCATATCCGCCTTTCATCTGTACAGCTCCCTCCAGTCCAGATCGCCTCTGTCCAGAGCCAGGATCAAAGCCTCTGCCGTAGCGATGTTTGTAGCCATCGGTATGTTATATTCGTCACACAGCCGAACGATATCATTCACATCCGGTTCATGTGATCTGGGGCTTAAAGGGTCACGGAAAAAAATCATAAGATCCATGTCATTCTGCTCGATCTGCGCACCCAGCATCTGCTTTCCGCCCAGATGTCCCGCCAGGTATTTATGGATGTTAAGATTTGTCACACTTTCCACAAGAATCCCCGTTGTCTCTGTTGCGTACAGATTGTGCTTGTTTAAGATCCCTCTGTAGGCAATACAAAAATTCTGCATCAATTTTTTCTTTGCGTCATGTGCAACCAGTCCAATATTCATGATATGCCCTCTCCTCTACTGATATTTGTTCGGCTGAAGCCCGACATTCAGCACGAATCCGATTCCCATGTAAAAACATATGACCGAAGTCATGCCATAACTGATAAACGGCAGGGAAATCCCCGTATTTGGAAACAACATGGTAGCCACACTGATGTTGATGAAACTCTGGATCCCGATCAGTGCGGCAACTCCGGCGCAGATGATGCGCCCCGCTGCGTCCTTCGCCTTCATCCCAATCAAAATACAATCTATTACTATTAATAATAACAAAATTATCACGACACAACAACCCACAAATCCTAATTCTTCTCCAATTATTGCAAAAATAAAGTCTGTCTGCGGTTCAGAGATGAATTTTCCGTTCTTTACGGAGGTGGTCGCGGAGTTGTTATACCCCTTTCCGGTCAATTGTCCGGAGCCGATGGCCATGATCGAATTCAGCTGCTGATAGGCTTCTTCGGATTCGTACTTTTCCGGCTCCAGCCAGGCAAGGATCCGGTTCTGCTGGTAATCATGGATCAGTGGCTGATTCGGCTGGATCACGATGATAAACAGGATTACCGCCAGCGGGACACACACCGCAAGGATATTACGAATATATTTGTAGCTTAAGCCTCCCATGAACATCAGCACGCAGAAGAGCATTCCCAGGCAGATGGTATTGGACAGGTTGGGCTGCTTAAAGATCAGCGCCAGGGAAGGCAGCATCAGCACCACCGCGATACAGATGAACCGTATCTTATTGACTACATGCTCATACTTCGTCAAAAACTTCGCATAAAACAGGACTGTGATGATCTTTGTCAGGTCGGAAGGCTGGAACTGGACAAATCCAAGGTTCAGCCACCGGGTGGCACCATTGATGTTTTCCCCGAACAGGAGAACGGCGAACAGCAATATGATATTCGCCGCGTACATGAGCCAGTAGAAATTATTGAGCACCCACTCATAATCAATCAGTGAGATCACAACCATGGCTACCAGGCCCATGGCTACGCCCATGGCCTGCTTTCCCTGTGAGGACGCCTGCGCGCTGCCGACGATAAACACTCCGATCACGGAGATCGCAAGCACCAGTGCGACAAGGCTGAATTTATAATCTTTCAAATGATACCGATGAAGTATATGTTGGATAAAGGTTTTCAATCTTTCTCTCCTGTATATTTGATATGTATATCCGAACGTGTAATCCTGAGATCAAAGTTTTCCCGTCTGACCTCGATATATTTGGACAGGGCATAGTAGATGTCCGCAGACAGCTTTTCTGTCATATCCGGCGTACATTTCAGCCGATCCGCATTGAGAAGGTCGTGAAGCCGGTCTTTTGCAATCTGAACGGAAGGTACACTCATCATGTTTTTGCCCCCTTACTTTTTTCCCAGCATCCTGCGGATCCTTGAAAAAAGTCCGTCCGGGCGGCTGAAATCCGGAATCGGGATCTCTTCCCCGAGAAGCCGTCTGCAGATATGATCGTAGGCATGCCCTGACAGACTGTCCGTGCCGATGATCGGTTCCCCCTGGTTGGTGGCGATCACGATCTGCTCGTCATCCGGGATCACCCCGATGAGGGGAATCGCCAGAATCTCCGTCACGTCCTCCACAGACATCATATCGCCCTTCTGCACCATATCAATCCGCAGCCGGTTGATGATCAGGGCATTCTTTTTGATCCCTCTGGTCTCCAGAAGACCGATGATCCGATCCGCGTCCCGGATTGCGGAAACCTCTGGTGTGGTCACGATCACCGCCCGGTCCGCCCCTGCAATGGCGTTCTGGAAACCCTGCTCGATTCCTGCCGGGCAGTCCAGCAGAATATAGTCAAATTCTGATTTCAGCTCCGACACCAGCTTCTGCATCTGCTCCGGAGAGACAGAAGACTTATCCCTGGTCTGGGCCGAAGGAAGCAGATACAGCTCCGCAAAACGCTTGTCCCTGATCAGCGCCTGCTTGACGCGGCAATTGCCTTCTATCACGTCAACCAGATTATATACGATCTTATTTTCCAGTCCCATGACCACATCCAGATTCCGAAGTCCGAGATCCGTGTCAATGACGATCACTTTTTTACCTGCCTGAGCCAGTCCGACCCCGATATTTGCCGTTGTGGTCGTTTTGCCGACTCCGCCTTTTCCTGATGTAATGACAATTACTTCTCCCATTCTTGCTGTCCTCCTGCAATTTCTGATTCATGGCTGTTCTACAAGTGGATCAAGATAAATCCTGCCGCCGTCAACGGCTGCGATCCCGGGTCCCTGATCCCGAAAACCGTTCCCGTATCTCTCCCGGCTTCCGATTTCCATGTCCCCGATCCTGAGAGATCTGGGGCTCATGGAAAGGGCCGCGATACAGGCATCCAGATTCCCTGTGGCTCCGGCATGCGCGCTTCCGTACAGGGCGCCCACAACGACAATGTTCCCCTTCGCAATAACAGACGCCCCGGGTTCCACATTTCCCAGGATCACGATGCTGGTATCCGATTCAATCACCTGTCTTTTTCCTAAAGTACCCCGATAGAACTGCCCGTCCCTGACCGGAAGCTCGGATAATGTCTTTTCCACAGCCCGTCTGTAAGCCAGCTCATGCTCCCGGTCCTGGTCTATGACGCATACGACATCCATCTCCGTAGTATCTGCGATCAGGCTTAAAACAGCCTGCTCTTCCGTATAGTTCAGCCTGCGTCCCAGAAAGGAGACCGCAACCTGCGCCCCCTGAAAAAATCTGGCGGAGCTGCAGAACTTCTCTCGTATATGCTCCAGGAGGACATCAAAGGAAGTCTCCGGATCCAGATAGATCTCCATCCCGTACCTGCAGCTCTTGATCGTAACAAGCCTGTCCATATTTTTCTCACTTCCTAATCAGAAATCGCGTCTCCAAGTTCTGCCGCCTTTCCGGTGATCAGCTCATCCTCTTCCACAAGCTCATATTTTGCTCTTACAATATCCCTTCCGATCTCCGCCGCGTAAGCGGAGGTATATCCATTGGCGATCCGCACGGCCACGGCGATTTCCGGTTCCTCGGCAGGCGCGAAGCCTACAAATACCGCATGGTCCGGATGGATGGCGCTCTGCTGCGCGGTTCCCGTCTTCCCAGCCATCTGGAGTCCGCCCATATTGCTGAAGCTGGATGTACTGTTGATCATGGCGATCATTCCGTTGTGGACCAGATCCCATGTGCTGTTGGAAACACGCTTCATCTCATTGATCACCATCGGTTCATACTTTTTGATGATCTTTCCGTTGGCGTCCGTCGTCCGGTCCAGAAGGGTCAGCTTGTACACCGTTCCCTTATTGGCGACCGTGGATACATAGCGGTTCAGCTGGCTCACCGTGTAGTTGTTGGTACCCTGTCCGATGGCCGACAGCACGGAATCCGTATCGGAAATATTGGGCTCCGTCTCTGGAATCTCAAGACCGGAGGTCTCTCCCAGGCCGAAACCTTCCGCATACTTCCGAAGGACCTCAATCCCCCGGTCGCTGTCATAGCCTCCTTCCCTGTCCAGTCCGAACTGGAATCCCACAGTATAATAAAATACGTTGCAGGATTGATTCAGCGCGTCCACCACATTCAGCCCGCCGTGTCCATTGGGATAAGACCAGCACTGCGGATTCGGGGTGACCCCTTCAAACGCGCCGCCGCAGGAGATGTAGGTATCTCCCTGGATGGTACCCTCTGTCAGGGCAGCCACGGAGGATACCATCTTGTAGGTGGAACCCGGAGCCGTGGTCTCCTGTGTGGCATTGTTGTAAAACGGACGGGAAAGCCCGGTTACAAGCTGATTATAATAATCGGAATCCATGGTATTGGCCAACCGGTTATTGTCATATCCCGGATAAGACACACAGGCCAGCACCTCTCCCGTATTGGGATCACTCACCACCGCGGAACCTGTACATGGCTCCAGGGCAAGCTGCCCGGGCGTGATCGAAAGCGTCTGGATCTGCGTATGCAGCCAGCCAAAAGAATCAATCCCTCCGGCGCGGAGGCCATTATAGGTCCCCTCATCCATCGGCAGCGCTCCCTGCTCATATACAATGGCACAGATCTGCGCGCCTGAGATACTCCCTGATTTTATAAGATATTTGTAGAGAAGTTTGTCGAAATTCATATCCGAACTCAAATAATCTTTCAGGTAGCTCAGGATGGCCTGATAGACCTCCGCCGCATCGGAATATTCGGATGAGATATACTCGCTGAGCCGGGAAGTATCAATCCAGTTTTTGGAGATCGCATAATTCAGATATTGGTTCATGCTGATGCTCTCATCCTTTGACCACGCCTGATAGGTAGGGTCTGCCGCGTCAATGGCATCGTCCAGCAGGATCCCTCCCAGCAGGATCGTCTCCATATAATCCATATATCCCTGCATCTCGGCCGACAGGCTCTGGTAGGGGGTGGTGCCGTTCAGCTCCGCCAGGATCTCGTTCATGACAGTGGTCTTCCGGGCTTCATATACGGCATACACCTCTTTTTCCGCCGCCCCGGCATCTTCCTTGCCGAAATGCTGTTCATCAATGATCTGATTCGCGATAAAGGCAAAGTAGGCATCATCCGCCGGGATGACGATATATTTTGTATCCTTCTCCAGACTGGGGTCATAATTCATGATCGTGCTCAATTTGGAAAGGACCACTCCCGCGATCTTCTCTTCAATGATCCGGTAAGTCTGCTGCTGCAGCTTCCTGTCGATCGTGAGATACACGTCATTGCCGGCTCCCGGCTCCACAAAGCTAACCTCCTCCGTCACCTTGCCGACGCTGTCCACATAGAAGACCCGGCTTCCCCGATCCCCCTGGAGGACATTGTCCATGACCTGCTCGATGCCGGATTTTCCCACAATATCCGACAAGGCATACCGCTCCTTCTGATCTTCATCCAGGGCGTCGTATTCTTCCTGGGAAATCTTCCCGGTGTACCCGATCAGAGAGGCAAAATACTGGCTGTCCGTGTATCTCCGCAGGTATTCCGTCTCAATACCCACGCCTGCCATCCGATCCAGGTTTTCCATAATGGCGAACCGGGTCTCATCGCTCACATCCGAGGCCAGCACGGTAGGAATATATTTCTGGTAGCTGTTCAGGTTGATGGCATACCGAAGATTGATCATCTTCAGGATATACTCCCTGTCCAGCTTCGTTTCATCCAGGTCATAGCCATAGATCTCATGGGTGCAGAGGTAATGGATCAGATCCTCCGCCGTCGCGTTTTCCTGCTCCCTGGTCAGCTCGTCAATGGTCCTCAGACCGTATACATCGGCCACAAAACGAAGCCGGAGCGTCTCATTGGTCTGGGTGAACTGGTAGTTGCCGGCAGGATCCAGCACGATCCCGAAGCTGTGAATGACACTGTCTCCATGAGATTCCACGATCCGGATCACCTCGTCCATGATCCGGTTGAGAGTCTCATTCCGATCCTCGGTTCCTGAGATATCATCTTCAAAGACCACGGAATAAGCCAGCTCATTGTAGGCCAGCAGATCCCCGTTCCGGTCGTAGATATTGCCCCGGGTGCCCTGCAGATCCCGTTCCTTCCGAATCTGCAGCTTATAGTTATCCATATAGTATTCGCCTTTGACGATCTGCAGCCTAAACAGCCTGTTGATCAGGACCGCATACAGGAAGCAGAATACCAGGATCAGGACCAGGAGCCTGGATTCCGAGATCTGAATGATTGTTTTTTTGATCCTTTTCGAGATTTTTCTAAACAAATTTGCCTGCACTCCTTTTTTCTTCTGCGTCTAACCTGTGGTTTATGAAAAGTATGAGAGGATAAAGTCCCAGTGTCACTACTATAGTATATATGAGCTCCGGTATGATAATATGTCTCAGATAATGTAAAAAATCAAATTCGCTCCGCAGCATAAACATCAGCAGATAGATGACCAGCCCGTAGATGAACTCCGTTGCTCCCACCAGCGCCAGAGGCAGCTTAATGTCCTCGTCATAATACATCTGTTCAAACAGTCCGTTCACATAGCCTGCCACTAAATAGATCAGAGCGTAAAAGCCCAGGATATTCCCAAACTGGATGTCTGTCAGAAGCCCGGAAAAGAAGCCCACCAGCATCCCGTCCTTCGGCCCCCGCATGAATCCGTAGGAAGCGGTCAGTATGATCAGGATATTCGGCTTGACGGATGCCAGCGCCAGGCTGGGAAACAGGGTGCATTGCAGCATATAGCAGACGCACACTGCCAGAGCCGTCACGATGACACGTTTGATCTTGATTCCTTTCATATCCCTCTCCTTTCCTACTCCTGATTCGTGTTACTCCCCTTCCGGTACATCTGCCGGAGGCGCTCCGGAAGGGCCTTCCCCGCCGGAGTCGGTTCCTTCCGGCCCGGCCGCGGCATCCCCCGGTGCTCCCTGTCCTGCCCCGTTTTCGGAAGGCGCGCTTTCCCCTGCTCCGTTTTCCGCAGGCTGGCCGTTCGCTGGTTCATTTCCGGAAGGCGCGCCCTCTCCCGCTCCGTTTTCCGCAGGCTGGCCGCCTTCAGCGTCCGTTCCCCCTCCGGCGTCTCCTCCCGCCTCCGCTCCGGCCGGTTCTGCTGCTCCTGCATCCTCCTGGGTCACGTCGGTTCCGGTCAGCTCCGCCTTGGTCTTCGTAATGACGAGCACTTCCTGAAGCTTTTTAAAATTGACCACAGGGGTCAGGTAACCGGACCGGGTCAGATTGTTGGAATCTACCTGGACCTCGCTGACATAACCGATCAAAATCCCCTGCAGGTATTTATCACTGATGTGAGAGGTCACGATCTGCTCGCCCACCTCCACCTTATTGTCATTATTCTCCATCTGCTCAAAACGCATCTTCCCGTCATTGATCAGGGACAGATCTCCGCGCACGATACAGGTGTCCGAGGTAGACAGTACCATGCCTCCCATATTGCTGGAATCATCAATAATGGAACGCACGGTCGCCCAGGTAGGCCCGACCTCAGTCACGATCCCTACCAGCCCGCTCCCCGCGATCACGTTCATATCCACCCGAATCCCGTTCAGGCTCCCTTTATCGATGGTAAAGCTGCTGAACCAGTTTCCGGGATCCTTGCTGATCACACGGGCGCCGACCTTTTCGTATTCCGCGTAATTCTGGTCCAATTTGTACAATTCCCTGAGCCGCTCCAGCTCGTATTTTTCCTCCTGCAGGTTGTTATTCTGCATGATCAGCTCATCAATCTGCGCCTGCAGGCTTTTATTTAATTTACGCGCTTCCTCCAGTGTACCGAAGTTCTCACTGACATCGATGAGCAGACTGCCCACCTTATTGAACCCCTGCTGCATCGGAATGACCGTAAGATTGGCAAGCACCTTAAACGGTCCCGCTGTCTTTTCATAGAATACGGACAGCAGCATCAGCAGGATACAGACCATGGTCAATCCGGCAAGCAGATATTTATTTGTATTGGTCGTCTGATTTTTTTTCTTCATAATGGATGATCGTTCCCCCCGCAATCTGTCTTAAAGCTTTCTTAACCATTTGTAATCCCCATCCAGCAGGGAATAGGTCCATTCCTTATATGCCCGCTTGTCCTGGATGATCTTCTTCAGTCCTTCCACCACGCAGAGCTCCGGACGGGAAACTGTTCGGACCGCGAGACCTGTGCTTTCCTCCAGATATGTAGAAAGCTCCTTTAAATTGGCCAGCCCTCCGGTGAGGCAGATCCCGTTCTTCTGCAGACCGCCGCGCACGGTGGGAGGCGTCCGGTCGAACATGGCCCGGATCTCCGACACACATTCCTTCAGCGGCTCCCGCATGGCCGCCCTCACCATCCCCACCGGGATCTCCCGGTATTCCGGTACCCTGGTACGCAGATTCCTGCCGGATACGTTGATTGCGGTACAGGTGGCATCCTCGAAGATCCCGAAATCCTGGCGCAGCATCTCCGCTGTGCGCCTGCCGATCAGAAATTCCAGGTGATGCCGTACCTGATCCTGGATCGCCTGATCCAGATGCTCCCCGCCCAGCTTCATCAGTCGGTTCATGACCATCCCGCCGCGGGACAGAACAGAGATCTCTGTGGAGCCTCCGCCCATATTGACGATAAAAATCCCCTCCGTACGGTTCACATTGACCCCGAAGCCGATGGCATCCACAATGGCCCGCTCCGCGATCCTGACGGTCCTGGCCCGGGCCGCGGAATGGCAGACCAAGTCATAGAACGCCCGCTTCTCCACCTCCGTGACATCCGTGGGAACCGCCACCAGATATTCCGAGCCGCCGTAAAAGGGGCGTTCCTTTTTTAAAAGCTCCTGAAGGAGACACTGCATGTCATCGAACTTTGCGATCGCTCCGCCCTGCATGGGAAACAGTACTTCGATATTCTCCGGCGCCTTCTCAAACATGTCCCATGCCTCATCTCCCGCCGCATAGAGGAACTTCTGATCTTTTTTTGCAATGATATTTCGTTCTTTCCAGATAAAATCTCTTTTTTTATCAAAAACCTTGATCTCGTAGGTTCCCAAATCCAGCCCGTAAATATTCCGAAACATCCGTTACACTTCCTTTTTTCGGAGCATACAGTCCCTTAGTTCAGGATCCCCTGCTCCCTCATGCTGCTGTAGCAGTTATTACCTATGACGATATGGTCCAGAAGCTCCACACCGATCATCATACCGGCCTCATACACTCTCCTGGTGACAAGAATATCCTCCCTGCTGGGCGTGGGATCGCCGCTGGGATGGTTATGGAGCAGGATGATTGACACAGCGTCCTTCTGCAGAGCCTCTACAAACAATTCCCTTGGAGAAATGACCGACGTGTTGACGGTCCCCCTGGAAATATCCGTCTCTCCTATGAGCCTGGACTTGGTATTCAGCAGCAAAAGCTTCATGGTCTCCTGCTTCTGATGCCGCAGATCCTCCATATAATAGCGCGCAATGGTGCTGGGAATATTGAAGTTCAGTTCCGGCCCAGCGCTCGCCTTGGAAAGCCTTTTGGCAAGCTCACAGAGACAGAGAATCTGGGTGGCCTTGACCTTGCCGATCCCCTTGATCCGGGTCAGCTGTTCAAAAGACCAGCGGTGGATACCGAGAAGCCCTCCCTGGAATTGATCCGAATACAGGATCCGCTTCGCCAGCTCCACGATGTTCTCCCCCCGCGTCCCGGTCCGCAGAAGAACCGCTAACAGCTCACTGTCCGTCAGGTTCTCCGGCCCAAAACGTTCGCACTTCTCATAAGGACGTTCTTCCATGTTCAGTTCTTTCATTGTTTTCATATGTTTTTACCTGCTATGAAGATGGCACAGCACATAACACGTATTTTACCATAATTTGAAAATCGTGTACAGGTTTCGAATCTGAAATTTTTGTGAAACACCAGTTTCTATTCACAGCCGCAGGAGAACCGGCAGACAGATTCGTCAAGCTCGCTTGTAAGAATCTGTCTGCCGGTTCTCCTGCGGCGGGAAGCAGTCACTCCAAACACATAAGCAAAAAATCAAGCTGCGGCGCAGCTGCAGCCGGCTTGCCGGCTGTTTTTGCGCATGCGTTTGGAGTGGCGGCTGTGAATAGAAACGGACGATTGAGAGATCCCATTCACTCACAGCCCCCTAAACCGCCCAATGATCGCTTCCCCCACTTTCACCCCATCCATGGCCGCCGACATGATCCCCCCTGCGTATCCGGCCCCTTCGCCGCAGGGATAGATCCCGCCAATCTCACATTCCATCGTATCTCCCCGGATCATCCGCACCGGCGAGGAGGTCCGGCTCTCCACGCCGGACAGTACCATATCCTCCCTCGCAAATCCGGGAATCCTTTTGTCCATGGCGCAGATCCCACGCTGCAGGGAGTCCGCCAGCTCTTCCGGGAAGATCCCCCGCACATTTGCCAGTCTATATTCCCCTTTGATCTGGGGCAGGATCATTCCCAGCGCCGTTGTCCGCACATTTCTGCAGAAGTCCCCGAAGCGCTGCACCGGAATCCTGCCCTGTCCCTCCCGGTACGCAGTAGCTTCCAGCCGGCGCTGAAACTCTACCCCGGCTAGGGGATGATCATTCCCAAAATCTTTGGGAGATACGGTCACGATCACCGCACTGTTGGCATTGATTCCCGCCCGGCCGTGGTAGCTCATGCCGTTGACGGCAATCCGCCCCGCCTCGGAGGATGCGTTGACCACATACCCTCCCGGACACATGCAGAAAGTATACACGCCCCGCCCGTTGTCCAGATTTTCCGACAGCTTATAGGACGCGGCCGGCAGCTTCCCGGCCCAGCAGCTTCCGTACTGGACTTTCTGGATCATCTGCTGGGGATGCTCCACGCGCACCCCCACCGCAAAGGCCTTGGCCTGCATGGGAATCCCGCTGTCCAGCAGCATCCTGAAAGTATCCCGGGCGCTGTGCCCGACGGCGATCACCAGGACCTCTGCGGGAATCTCCTCCATGTCATTGACTGTGATCTGCCGAAGGCTGCGGCCCTCTGCGTTCTCTGCGCAGGTGAGGCCGGTGAGACGGCTGTGAAACCGGATCTCCCCGCCTGACTGCCGGATCTCCTCCCGCAGATTTCGGATCACCCGGGAAAGAATGTCCGTACCGATGTGCGGCTTCTGCTCGTACAGGATCTGCTCCGGCGCGCCGAAACGGACAAAGGCCTCCAGCACCAGACGGTTCCGGCCGCGGGCATCCTTCACCAGGGTATTCAGCTTTCCGTCGGAAAAGGTGCCCGCGCCGCCCTCCCCAAACTGAACATTGGATTCTGGATCCAGAGGTCCACCCTTCCAGAACGCCTCCACATCCCGGATCCGCTCCTCCACCGGAGCGCCTCTTTCCAACAGCAGCGGCCGATACCCCTCCCGTGCCAGGAGCCAGGCACAGAACAGTCCGGCAGGGCCTGCCCCAGCTACCACCGGCCTGTGGGAAAGCTTTTTTGCTCCATGAGCCGGTGGCTGGTAGAGAACCTCTTCCTGCTTTTCAATCTGTCCGGGCCTCTGTTTCTTTTGGCCAGCCCGCTTCAGAACAGCCTCCTCCTGCCGGAGCTTCACATCTACCGTATAGGTATAAAAAATATCCGGCTTTTTTCTGGCATCAATGGACTGTTTGAAAATCCGATATTCCAAAGGTTCTGATTTTTTCAGATTTAAAAGTTTTCGGAGCCTGTCCTCCAGCTCCTGTTCACTGTGTCCCGGCCGAAGCCGGATCTGACTAAGCCTTAGCATGGGCCGCCTCCTTTCCCGCTACATGGCCGCTGGACCATGCCCACTGCAGGTTATACCCGCCGCAGAGTCCGTCCACATCCAGCACCTCCCCCGCAAAATAAAGCCCCGGGATCAAACGGGATTCCAGTGTCCCTGGATCCACGTCCCGGGTATCTACGCCTCCCCGGCAGACCTGTGCCTGGGCAAAGGAATTGGCGGCGGTGACGTTGGTTTCAAACTGCCGGATCAGGCGGGTCAGCGCTTCCATCTGTCCATCCCTAAGCGTCCCCACGGCCTGGCTCCGGGAAAGTCCGCTGAGACGGAGCCACAGATCCCACAGCTTTTTGGGGAACAGCCCTACAAAGAACTCCTCCAGTGTTTTTTCCGGTCGGATCCGGGTCCGTTCCTTCAAAAAGTCCAGAAAGGCTTTCCATTCCATATCCGGCATGAAGTCCAGCACCGCCTTCACAGACTGTCTGTGATATAATGCCCGGGCCGCCGCGCCGCTCACCTGAAAAACCGGGATGCCGGAGATTCCGTAATTGGTCAGCTGGATCTCTCCCCGGTCCCGGGCAATGCAGACCTGATCCGCAAAGATCTCAACGGCTCCAGCCACCCGCACTCCGGAGATGCTTTTGTAAAAGTCCTCCCGGCACCGGAGCTGGACCAGCGCCGGAACCACCGGTACGATCCGGTGTCCCAGCTGTCTGGCAAGCCGGTAGCCCAGATCCCCGCTTCCGGCCACGGCTGACGCCGCGGATCCTGCGGCCAGGATCACTCGGTCCGCAGGAAATTCTCCTGATGTGGTTTTCAGGCGAAACCCGTTTTTTTTCGGCCGGATCTCTGTACATCTGCAGTCTGTCCTTATCTCCGCATGGAGCCTCCGGCATTCCATCCGAAGCACATCCAGGACCGAGGATGCCTGGTCGGAATTGGGATACAGGTAGCCCTCCCGGTTTTTGGGAAAAATACCCAGCTCTCGGAAATATTTTACGGTTTCTCCGGCATCAAACTGCTGGATGATCCCCCATGGGAAGGACGGATCCTCCGAATGATAGCAGGAAGGCTCCTGGCGCAGATTGGTATAGTTGCATCTTCCGTTTCCGGTGGATAAAATCTTTTTCCCCACCCGGTCATTCTGCTCGATCAGAGTCACCCTGGCCCCGGCAGACGCTGCGGTGATGGCCGCCGTCAGGCCGGAAGCCCCGCCCCCTATGATGGTTACATTTCCCATTTCCGCCCTCCTTCTTTCTAAAGAACTGTATGGAATGCACTACATCCCCCGCAGTCCCTAAAGCGTGTGATGTATGGATTCTCCTGTTCTGTATAGTATACCCAGGAGCATCCCAGGCCATCCGGCCGTTTCACAGGGCATCAATCTGGCGGCCGGACACCAGTCCTGCATTGGCCAGATACTGCAGCGACTTCAGAATCCCCAGCTTTGCGCTGGGCCAGGTGAGTCCGCCCTGGAAATACACGGCATAAGGCGGCTTGATGGGTCCGTCCGCGCTCAGCTCAATGGAGGATCCCTGTACAAATGCCCCTGCCGCCATGATCACATCACTGTCATAGCCCGGCATGGCCCAAGGAACCGGGGTCACGTAGCTGTCCACCGGGGCCGCCGCCTGTACGCCCTGACAGAACGCAACCACGCCCTCCGGGGTCCCAAGCGTTACGGCCTGGATGATATCATGCCTGGATTCCACACTGTTCGGAATCACGGAAAAGCCAAGCCGCTCATAGAGATTGGCCGCAAATACGGCTCCTTTTAAGGCGCTGCTGACCACCACAGGAGCCAGGAAAAAGCCCTGGTAGAAAGACTGCGTCACACCCAGGGAAGCTCCCACCTCCCGGCCTAATCCCGGAGAGGTCAGGCGGCACCCGCAGTTCTCGATCAGATCTTCCCGGCCTGCCACATAACCGCCGATGGGCGCCAGTCCGCCTCCCGGATTCTTGATCAGAGACCCTACCACCATGTCCGCGCCCACGTCGCTGGGTTCTTTGGCCTCTACAAATTCACCGTAGCAGTTATCCACCATACAGATCACGTCCGGACGAATCCCCTTGATAAAGGCAATCAGCTCCCCGATCTTTTCCACGGAATAGCTGGGCCGGGTCTGATAGCCCTTGGAGCGCTGGATCGTGACCAGCCTGGTCTTTTCATTCAGGCTCCGCTCAATGGCCGGATAGTCGAAATATCCGTCTTCTTTCAATTCCACCTGCCGGTAGGTGACCCCGTATTCCGCCAGAGACCCTCTGGAGGGCCGGATCCCGATCACCTCTTCCAGGGTATCATAAGGCTTTCCCACAGGGCACAAGAGTTCGTCTCCCGGACGCAGATTCGCGGACAATGCCAATGCCAGAGCGTGTGTCCCACAGGTGATCTGGGGACGGACAAGAGCCGCCTCCGTGTGAAAGGTATCTGCGTAAACACGTTCCAGTGTATCCCTTCCGTTGTCATTGTATCCGTATCCGGTAGAATACTGGAAGCACTCCGCGCTGACCCGGTTTTTCTGCATGGCCCCCAGTACCTTTAACTGGTTTAATTCCGCCGTTTTGTCAAATTCCAGAAACCGGGGCATCAGCTCCTGCTCCAGGCGTTCTCCGGCCGCGAATACTTCCTCCGAGATTCCAAGGCTTTTGTATATCTTTAACTGTTCCATTTCATCTGTTTCTCCTTTTTCCTGCTTGTTTTTTCTGCACAGTGTAAAATGCAGTTCCATGCGCGTCATACGATCTGCCTTCTTTTCAACTCACCAAGCATCTGTTTTAATAATACATCCTCATCATAATCCACTTTGTCCTTGTCAAGCCAGATCACATCCCGCTCCCGCTTAAACCAGGTGATCTGCCGCTTCGCAAAATGCCGGGTATCCCGTTTGATGATCGTGACGGCCTCCTCTAAGGAGCAGTTTCCTTCCAGATAATCCAGCATTTCCTTATATCCAAGACCCTGCATGGAGACCATGTCCCTTGTAAAGCCGCGATCCTTAAGCCGGATCACCTCTTCCTCCAGCCCGTCCTCCAGCATCTCGTCCACCCGGCGGTCAATCCGCTCATACAGGCGCTGCCGTTCGTCGTTCAATACAAAATAGGCAAAGTTATAGGGAGATTCCTTTTCCCTCTGCTCCTGATTGTGCTCCGATATTTTTTTCCCGGTCTGATGGAAATATTCCAGCGCGCGGATGGTCCTCTTCACATTGTGGGCGTGGATCTCCTCCGCGGACCGGGCATCCACCTGCGCAAGCATCCGATGGAGAAATTCCGGCCCATTCTCCCGTGCCAGTCCTTCCAGTTCTCTCCGGTATGCGCTGTCGCCTCCGTTTTCCGTAAAGTCGATGTCATATAAAACGGCCTGGATATAAAACCCCGTTCCCCCTGTCAGGATCGGGATCTTGTGCCTCCCGTAGATCTGGTCCATAGCCGCCTTTGCCATCTCCTGAAAACGGACCACATGGAACGCCTCGTCCGGATCCAGCACATCGATCAGATGGTGCCGGATCCCGTCCATTTCCTCCGGACGGATCTTCGCGGAGCCGATGTCCATCTGGCGGTAGACCTGCATGGAATCTGCGGAAATGATCTCCCCGCCGACCGCCTTTGCCAGGGCGATGGACATCTTCGTCTTCCCGACTGCGGTAGGTCCTGTCAGTATGATCAGTGGTTGTTTCATCATTTATACGATCCTCTTAAACTTTTTCTCCAGATCCCGCTTTGACATGGCGATGATCGTGGGGCGTCCGTGGGGACAGTGATAGGGATTGGATAATAACAGCAGTTCCCCGATCAGCGCATCCACCTCCTGGGCAGAGAGACGGCTGTTCCCCTTCACCGCGGCCTTGCAGGACAGGGACGCCACCTTTTCATCAATCAGCTCCGGCGTCATGGACGTGTTCACACTGTCCGACAGGGTATCCAGCATTTCCAGAAGGAGTTCCTTTTTGGCGATCCCAAACAGGTTGGCGGGGACTGCGCGGACTGCATATTCCTTTCCGCCGAAGGGCTCGATCTCGAAACCAATCCGCTGAAACCGGTCCATGTGTTCATCCAGCAGCCGTGCCTCCTGCATGGAAAGGGTCAGGATCACCGGCGGGCTTAAGTACTGCGAGGTATACTCCCGGTTTTTCATCTCCTTCAATGTGCGTTCATACAGGACACGCTCGTGGGCGGCATGCTGGTCAATGATGTACAGGTTGTCCTGGAACTGGACAAGCCAGTAGGTGTCGAACACCTGGCCCACCAGCTTATACTCTGCGCGGATGTCCCGTTTTAACAGCTTCTCCTCGAACAGGTCCATCTGCTTTGCCTGGATATCCTCCCGAAGGGCCTGCGGCTTCGGCCGGGCAGTTTCCCTGGCCTCCCGCAGCTTCCCGGATGTGTGGTATTCCTGGTTTTCGCGGAGGAACCCGGGCATGGTTCCGCGGCCAAAAGCCGCTGTTCTGTCACGGGCTGCGGACGATCTGTTCTCCTGATTGCTTACTTTCCTCTGTTCAAGTCCAAAATCGGATGCTTTATCATAATCGGAATCCGGCAGGCTTTCTGCCCCCGCCGTTTCTGCGGATGCCTTTAAATTCTCATGATACTCCAGCACGCGCTCCCGCATTTTCCGGATAAAATAGTCCTCGTCCTGGATTTCCTGCTCCATTCCCGTTTTCTTCGGTTTGAGCAGGAATGGGCTCCCAGCGGGCATCCGGCTGGCTTCCTCCGTTCCTCCCCCGGGCACAGCTTTGCCCTCTGATCCGCATGCGCCCTCTCCCTTAGCCATATCCTCCTCCGGCATAGTTTTCGGCTCCGGCACCTCTACCTGAGGAATCAATTCCGGTTCCAGAAGTCTTCTGTGAATCCCTTCAAAGACCGTGTTGTAGACCTCCTGCTGCTTCTGAAAGCGCAGCTCCATCTTTGTGGGATGGACATTCACGTCCACCTGCTCGGTATCGATCTCAAATGCCAGCACCGCAAAGGGAAATTTGTGCTGCATCATGAAATCCTTGCAGGCATCCTCCAGCGCCTTGGAGATCATGGCGCTTTTCACATATCTTCCATTCACAAAAAAGGTCTCAAAATTCCGGTTTCCCCGGGTGATCACCGGCTTGCCGATATAGCCCCGGATGCGGATGCCGTCTGCCGGATGATCCAGCTCCAGAAGGTTGGACGCTACATCCCGCCCATAGAGATTGTAGATCACCTCATCCAACTTCCCGCTCCCGGAGGTCCTCAGCTTTTCCTGCCGGTTATTCAAAAAGCGGAAAGCCACCTCTGGATGGGAAAGCGCCAGGCGCATCAGAAGATCTTGCACATGTCCGGCCTCCGTCATGGCGGTCTTCAAAAACTTCCTGCGGGCAGGCACATTGTAAAAAAGCTGCCGCACAGCAAATGTGGTCCCGTCTGCCGCCCCGGTCTCTTCCATGGATATCTCCCGTCCGCCTTCGATCACATACCGGACGCCGAAGGTTTCCTCCTTCGGCTTCGTTACCAGCTCCACCTTCGTCACAGCGGCAATGCTGGACAGAGCTTCCCCCCTAAAGCCCAGAGATGTGATCCGGGACAGATCCTCCACGCACCGGATTTTGCTCGTGGAATGGCGCAGAAACGCATTTCGGATATCCTCTTTCAGGATGCCGCACCCGTTGTCCGTGATCCGGATTAGGGTGATCCCCCCGTCCTCGATCTCCACCGTGAGCGTATTTGCCCCGGCATCAATGGCATTTTCCGCCAGCTCCTTGACGATGGAAGCCGGCCGCTCAATGACCTCTCCCGCGGCGATCTTATCAATTGTCGTCTGATCCAAAACCTGAATCCGTGCCATAGCCTGCCTCCTTATTTCTATGAGAACACCCGTCATGTATTTCCGTCTGTCTCCCGCGCGTCCGACTGCGGATTTCCTCTGTCCCGTCCCGCACGTTTTCTTACCATCGGTTCTTCAATTTATTCTGTAACCGGTAAATGGTATTCAGCGCGTCGATGGGTGTCAGATTGCCCACATCGATATTTTTCAGCTCTTCCAGCACATCGTCGTCCTGAACAGTGTCAAAGAGAGAAAACTGTGTCAGGTCCACCTCATCATATTTCCTGGATTTCACCTTTTTCTGCGGCTTCTGGGGACACTTCACCGCGATCTCGCTGACCCGGTCTGTGATATCCCCGTCTGAAAGCTCCTCCACGATTTCCTTGGCCCGGGTGATGACCAGGTCCGGCACTCCCGCCAGTTTGGCCACCTGGATCCCGTAGCTCTTATCCGCGCCGCCCTTGACGATCTTACGCAGGAACACAATATCATCGCCCTTTTCCTTGACGGCGATGCAGTAATTATTGACATGCTCGATCTTCCCCTCCAGCTCCGTCAGCTCATGGTAATGGGTGGCAAACAGAGTCTTGGCGCCCAAAAGCCTGGCATCGCTGATATACTCCACCACCGCCCAGGCAATGGACAGCCCGTCAAATGTGCTGGTCCCCCTTCCGATCTCATCCAGGATCAGAAGGCTTTTGGCCGTGGCATTGCGAAGGATGTTGGCCACCTCCGTCATCTCTACCATAAAGGTGCTCTGGCCGGATGCCAGGTCGTCTGACGCTCCCACTCGGGTAAAAATCCGGTCCACCAAGCCGATATCCGCCTTCGCCGCCGGCACAAAGGAACCGATCTGGGCCATCAGCACGATCAGGGCGGTCTGCCGCATATAGGTGGACTTTCCTGCCATATTGGGTCCGGTGATGATGGAAATGCGCTGTTTCTTGTCATTGAGAAACGTATCGTTGCAGATAAAAGAGCCGTCCGGGATCATCTGCTCCACCACCGGATGACGGCCGTCCTTGATATCGATGACGCCCTTCCCGTTGATCTGGGGCCTTACATAATGGTTCCGCTCCGCCACCAGAGCCAATGTGGAAAATACGTCCAGCTCCGCGACAGCCCCGGCCGTCCGCTGGATCCGCTCCACCTCCCCGGCAATAGTATCCCGGACCGTGCAGTACAGCTCATATTCCAGGGCATACAGCTTGTCCTCCGCCCCCAGGATGGTATCCTCCAGATCTTTGAGCTCCGGCGTGATATACCGCTCCGCGTTGGCAAGGGTCTGCTTGCGCGTGAAATAGTCAGGCACCATGCTCTTGTAGGAATTGGTCACCTCCAGATAATAACCGAATACCTTGTTGTATTTGATCTTTAAATTCTTGATCCCGGTCTTTTCCCGCTCTTCCTCTTCCAGCCTGGCAAGCCACCCCTTGCCCTCGGATTTGGCCCGGCGCAGGGTATCCACCTCCTGGTTGTAGCCGTCCCGGATGATGTTCCCCTCCTTCATGGCAAGAGGCGGTTCCTCCGCAATGGCCGACTTGACCAGGGAGCAGAGGTCCTCTAAGGTGTCCAGATTCTCCCGGACCTCACAGAGCAGGTCAGAGTGCATTTCCTCCAATATGTACCGGACATGAGGCAGCATTTCCAGAGAACCGGAAAAAGCCGTCAGATCCCGGGGATTGGCGGTGCCGTAGGTAATCTTGGTGATCAGCCGTTCCAGGTCGTAGACCGGAGATAAGTATTCCCGGATCTCCTCCCGGCTGATGGCCGCGTCCTTTAACTCGGCCACGGCGTCCAGCCGCCGCTCGATCTCCCCCTGCTCGATCAGGGGCTGCTCCACATACTTCCGCAGCGTCCGCGCTCCCATGGCGGTGCGGGTCTTGTCCAGCACCCAGAGCAGCGACCCCCGCTTCTGCTTCTCCCGCAGCGTCTCGCACAGCTCCAGATTCCGTCTTGTGGAGCTGTCCAGCATCATATATTTTCCCGTGGTATAGGGTGTAATGCGGGTCATATGGGCCAGGTTATTCTTCTGGGTCTCCAGAAGATACTCGAGCAATGCCCCCGCGCTGATCACGCCGCAGTCCAGGTCTCCCAGCCCCAGCCCGTCCAGTGTCTTGACCTGAAAATGCTCCAGAAGGTTTTTTCTGCACAGAGCATCGTCAAAATACCAGGCATCCAGAGCATACAGCGCGATCTTTAGCCTGTCCTTTAAGTCATCCAGATCCATTCCGCTCATATAGAAGGACTCGTTGCAGATGATCTCGGAAGGCGTGAATTTGAAGATCTCATCTTTGAGCTTTCCGCCGTCCGGCAGCTCCGTCACGAAGTAATCCCCTGTGGACACATCCGCCACCGAGACTCCGTATCGGTCCGCCAGATATACGATACACATGATATAGTTATTTCTGGATTCATCCATCATCTGGCTGTCCAGGATCGTGCCCGGCGTGACCACCCGCACCACCTCACGCCGGACCAGCCCCTTTGCCTGCTTCGGATCCTCGGTCTGTTCACAGATAGCCACCTTGTAGCCCTTGGCCACCAGCCGGTTGAGATACCCTTCCACGGCATGATAAGGGACGCCGCACATGGGCGCCCGCTCTTCCAGCCCGCAGCTTTTCCCGGTCAGGGTCAGCTCCAGCTCCCGGGACACCGTAACGGCATCTTCAAAGAACATCTCGTAGAAATCTCCCAGCCTGTAAAATAAGATACAGCCGGGATATTCCGCTTTCGTATCCATATATTTCTGCATCATTGGTGTTAATTCTGCCAAATCGTTGCCTTCCTTTCGTATCTCAATGAAACACAGCGTTCATTTCTCTGTCGTATTCTGATAGGCGCCCGCGCCTGAATCACATCGAAACAGGACAGCTTCCGAAATGCGTGCGCCTACAGCACATGAAAATGGGGCTTCTCTTCCCCGTAGAGCCAGTGGAGCAGATATCCGGACAGCAGGATCCCCAGCGCGCAGAGCCCGGAAAACAGGATCAGAAACGGGACGCAGACCTGCCCGAACAGCTGCAGTGGCTGATTGGAATAATCCCACACTTCCCATTTCATCCACTTATTGACGATCATGCCCGTAATGAATTCCCCCGCCCCTACAAACAGGGTGCATCGAAGCACCTGGAGCCAGAGGGGATCCTGCCATTTTAACAGCAGGCCCTGCCATCCAAAGAACAGCAGGCAGAAGCCGCCCAGCACGAACATGGACCAGTGGGAAAATCCCCGGAATGTCACTTCAATGGTATAGTACAGGATCCCTCCCAGGGCCCAGATAAAAAAGTATTCACTTATCCGTTTCACGTCAAAACATGTCCTCCTTCGCCAAGGTAATAGAACCCCCTGCATTCCTTCAGCCTGACAGAAGCAAGCTTCCCTATGAGGGATGGATCCCCCGGGAAATGCACCAGCAGGTTGTTGCTCATGCGCCCGGTCAGAAGCGCCGGGTCATGGTCATTTACAGATTCCACCAGTACCTCCTGGACGGAACCTGTATGTACGCTGCAGACCTCCGAGGAAATGGCCTGTACCTCTGCAAGCAGACGGTCAAACCGGTCCTTCATCACCTCCGGCGTCACCTGCCCTTCCATGACGGCAGCAGGCGTGCCCGTTCTTCTGGAATACTGGAAGGTAAACACAGCGTCATAGCGCACCCGGCGGACAAGGTCCAGAGTCTCCTGAAAATCTTCCTCCGTCTCCCCCGGAAAGCCGACAATGATATCCGTGGTCAGGGAAATCTCAGGCGTGGCGCGGCGGATCTTTTCCGTCAGCATCAGATAATGTTCTTTTGTATACCTGCGGTTCATCTTCTCCAGAATCCGGGTACTTCCGGACTGGACCGGAAGATGGAGATGCCTGCAGATCTTTTTGGACGTTCCCATCACTTCGATCAGTTCATCGGAAAGATCCTTGGGATGGGAGGTCATGAACCGGATCCGTTCCAGTCCGTCGATCTGTTCAATCTTGGTCAGAAGCTCCGCAAAGCTGATGGGATGCTCCAGGGTCTTCCCATAGGAATTGACATTCTGCCCCAGCAGCATGACCTCTACCACACCGTCTGATGCCAATGCCTGAATCTCCCGCAGGATATCCTCAGGCCTCCGGCTTCGCTCCCGCCCTCTGACATAGGGGACAATGCAGTAGCTGCAGAAATTGTTGCACCCGGTCATGATATTGACCCCGGATTTGAAGGAAAACTTCCGTTCGCTGGGAATGTCCTCTACGATCTTGTCCGTATCCTCCCACACGTCGATCAGCATCCGGTCTGCATCCAGGCAGGCAGAAAGCAACTCTGCGAATTTATAGATGTTGTGGGTCCCGAATACCAGGCTCACAAAGGAATAGCTTTTTTGCAGCTTTTCCAGGACCTCTGCCTCCTGCATCATGCAGCCGCACAGCGCAATCTTCATCTCCGGATTCTGCTTCCTGCCGCGGCTTAACTGTCCCAGCCTTCCGTACAGCCGCTGGTTGGCGTTCTCCCGCACAGTGCAGGTATTGAAAATAACAAAATCCGCCTTTTTTTCGTCCGGCTCTTCCACATATCCGGCGTTCTTCAGGATCCCCTCCAGCTTTTCCGAATCCCGTGCGTTCATCTGGCAGCCGAAGGTGGTCACATGGGACCTGGGAGGGCGTCCGTACTTCTGCTCAAAGCTCTTCACCCATTCCCGGCACTTCGCCAGGAAATAAAACTGACGCGCCGGTTCTTCGGCAGGAGCCGCTGTGCTTAAATCAATCTTATCCAAATCTATCGTCATACGAACTGATTCCTTTCTTCCATATATTCATAGTCAATCTGCCCCAGCCTGTCTGTCAGTTCCTGTTTTTCAATCCCCATATCCTGACAAAACGCATCCAGCGAGTCATAATGATTTCGAAGCTTTGTATTGACCAAACTCAGCAGGATCATGGGATCCTTCGGCAATTCATTCCACATGTACATAATTTCCTTTCTCTGTGATGACGGCCTCCGCGGGGATATCCCAGGGGCCCGCCGGAATCTCTTCCACACACTGCACAAAATACGCCAGCCCCATCCGGCGGCACTGAGGAGCATGCTGCAGATACCGGTCGTAAAATCCTCTTCCGTATCCGATCCGGTTTCCCTTCCTGTCAAATGCGGCGCCCGGCAGAATCATCAGTATATCACCGTATTCTCTTCCAGACAAGCCCCTGCCGGCGGCAGACTGGCTCTCCGGCCCGAATCTGTTCCCGGGCATTTCCTGTTCGTCCGCGCTGGTCATGCGCGGCACTGCCTTTTGTGCCTGCAGTCCGTCTGGCTCCGGGATTCCGCAATATCCCGGCCGCAGAGCGTGAAGGCTTTCTATGTAACAGAACTCCATCTCCTGTCCGTCCGTTACACGCGGAACCGCAACCCGCTTCCCGGCTTTCCATGCCTCCTCCATCAGGCTAAAAGTAGGCACCTCATCCCGAAAGGAGGCATAACAATAAATCTCCCGGGCATTTTGAAAAAACGGATGGGCCGCCGCCAGCCTGAGGATCTCCCGGCCGTATGCTTCTCTGGCCTGGAGCGGCAGTGCCCCGCGTTCTTTCAATGCACGGGCTCTAATTTCCTTTTTTGTTTCCATATTTTTCACCAAGATTTACGATGGTTCCATCCTTTTCTCTGATGTCGATCTTGTTGAGCTGGCTTCTCAAATTCCCCCGGATGCTCTCCAGATATTCTTCCCGAAGAAGCTTTTGCTCCTTGCGCTCCTCACCGGTCAGCCCTTCCGTCTTTGATTTCCTGTATAATTCATTAATCCTTTTTATCTTCTGTTCGTCCATAGCGCCTGTCCTTTCAACTGGAATAATTCTCTAAAAATCCATACAATTCCCTGGCCGTCTCCACATACTTCCCGGACTCCACCTCCGAGCGTACATTGTCCGGCAGGGTGTCGAGGGGAATCTCCGTCATCTCATAGATCGTCTCATGATCGCCCAGATAGACCACCACATATCCCTGCAGAGCGCAGAGATAATACCCTTCATTCTTCTGGGCGGTCCCCCTGGTGGTAACCAGCTCCTCCTTCGGGGCCTCCGGAATCTGTTCCCGCTCCTGCTCCTGTTCCGCCTTTACCTGCGCCGCATGCCTGTCCACGACATACTGGTAGCTCATCTGGTATCCGATGCCGAGCAGGGAGACCATAAAAAATACCGTCATAAAAAAACCAATATAATACTTCTGCTTCATAAGGATTCACTCCTCTTGCCGCCGTTCACAGCAGCTCCTTTTATACGAAGTATTGGTTTTTTTATCAAAATTTATTCATTCCGAAGCGTTTGATATCTAAAAAAACGTCAGGATCTGTATCATTTATGTTTTGCAGCTCCTTATCTCGGCAGCAGATGATATTTTCTGCAGATCCGATAGATCTTCTTTCCCTGGGGCAGATCCTTGATGTCCTGGCCCGTGAATACGCCCAGCTTCAAAGCGGCGAACACATATACGATCACCGCGATCACAATGGCCCCTGCAACCGGGATAAACCGCCCGCCGATGGTTATATCCAAAAGCAAATGCGCCAGATACGTAAAAATTCCCATGATCAGAGCTGCTGTCAGCGGCCTGAGAAACGTCCGGTCCACCTCCTGCCGGTAGCCGCAGGCGCTTCGGATCCCGCTGCTGTTCAGAACGCACATACAGAGGGAAAACACGATATTGCTCCCTACCAGCGCGTAGATGTTCCATTTCAGTACCACAAGCATGATAAACAGCGCGATCAGGTGCACGATCAGAGAAATCCCGGCATTCCTGGCCGGCGTCCCCATCTCATCCAGACCCTGCAGGATGGAATTGGCGATCGTGGCGTAGCAGTACAGCACCACGGTAACAGCCCCAAGCATCAGCAACGCCGCCGGTGTCTTGCTGTCGTCATTGAACAGAAACACCATCAGCGGAGATGCCAGTACGATAAATCCGATAAAGCAGGGCATGGCGATCACCATGGTAAGCTTCAGCGTCTGGGAGATCTTACTGTGGATCTGCTTCCGGTCCCGCTGGGTCACCGCGGCCGTCAGACTGGGGATCACCGATGCCGCCAGTCCGTTTGCCATGGCAAGGGGCACATTGATCAGCGTATTGTATTTTCCGGTAAAGATCCCCTGCATGGCCATATATTCCTTTTCCGTATACCCCTGCGCGGACATGATGCTGTTAAATATGGTCAGATCCAGGATCTGATTGATATTGTAAATGGCCGTGCTGAAGATCACCGGAGCGATCGTCAGAAGCAAGATCTTCAGGATCCGCCCGTAGCTCTCTCGCTTTCGGATATGGTCCATGCGGATCTGCCGGTAGATCACCGGGCGGTAGATCAAAAATGAGAAGCCCAGAAAGATCAGGGCGAACAGCGCGCCTGCCACCGTTCCCAGCGTTCCTCCCGCGGCTCCGTATGCCGGAGCGAGCAGCTCTTCTCCGTTCTTCTGCGCCGCCTCCGTCCCGATGCCGAACAGGATGCTGGCTCCCACGATGCTGACCACCGCATTGATGACCTGCTCGATGATCTGGGACACCGCAGTCGGCAGCATGGTCCCGAGCCCCTGGAAATACCCTCTTAAGACTCCCAGGATCGCTACGATGACCAGACCCAGCGACAGGACCTTTAAGGCATATGCGCTGAGTGGAGATTTCATCATATGCAGGGAAATGGCATCCGCGCCGAAAAAGATCAGCAGCGTCACGACGATGCCCACCGCCGCGGACAGCATAAACGCGCAGACAAATACCCGGAACGCGTTGCGCCTCTGCCGCATGGCCACCCTTGCGGCCACCAGCTTGGAGACGGCCGTAGGGATGCTTAAGGAGGACAGCATGAGGGTCAAGGCATACACCTCAAAGGCATAGCCATAAAACCCCATCCCCTCGTCCCCCAGGATATTGGTCAGGGGAATCCGGTAGACCACCCCGATCACCTTGGTCAGAACCATTGCTACAGCGAGGATCATGCCCTGCATCAGAAAATCATCTTTTTTTTGTTTTCGTTTTCTTCCCTGTATCTCAGACATTCATATCCTCCGTAAACCTTAGTGCGCATCACAAAACATTGCAGATCTGTCCGCATTTTTTACCGCAGGATTCCCACACGCTCCAGGATCTCCCGCTGCTTTTGTTCCATGACCAGGCGTTCGTCCTCTTCCATATGGTCATATCCAAATAAGTGTAACATACTATGGGCGATCAGAAAAGCAAATTCTCTCTTTGGGGAATGCCCGTATTCCTCCGCCTGCCTCAGGACCTTATCCTTGGAGATCACGATATCCCCCAGCAGAAGCTCTCCCGACTCCGGATCGAAGGAATCTTCCTCCTCTTCGAAGCCCGAAAAATCCCCCGGGTTCTGATATTCCAGCATGGGAAATGAAAGCACGTCCGTAGGGGCGTCGATCTGCCGGAATTCCCGGTTCATGGTATGGATCTCCTCATCCGTTGTCAAAAGCAGATTCACCTCCGCCTCAAAAGGGCATCCTTCATATTCCAGAGCTTTCTCGATCACTGTCCTTGCGGCAGGCTCCGGGTCAAAGGGCAGACGGATGCCGCCCTCTTCTTCATAATAGATACTCGCTGTACTCACGGTCATTCTCCTTTATCTGTTCTGTCATACGCTTTACACGGCACGGCATGTTTCAAATAGTTTCCTCTCCGAGGCCCAAAGGTTAATTCCGCCGCCGCTTGCTCCGACCCGCGTTTCCTCCGGAGCGCATTTCCTTCTTCTCATAATCCTCATATGCCTTGACGATCCTCTGGACCAGCGGATGGCGCACCACGTCCTTGCTGGTGAGCGTACAGATCTTCACGTCTTCGATATTTTTGACCACCTTGACCGCCACATCCAGGCCCGATACCGTTCCCGACGGCAGGTCCTTCTGGGTGGAATCCCCTGTGATCACAACCTTGGACCCAAAGCCGATCCGGGTCAGGAACATTTTCATCTGGGCAGGCGTCGTATTCTGAGCCTCGTCCAGAATGATAAACGCGTTGTCCAGTGTACGCCCCCTCATGTATGCCAGAGGCGCCACTTCGATCAACCCCTTTTCGGAATTTTTCAGAAAAGCCTCCGCCCCCATGATCTGGTACAGGGCGTCATAGAGCGGACGCAGGTAGGGATCGATCTTGCTCTGCAGGTCGCCGGGAAGGAAGCCCAGCTTCTCTCCTGCCTCGATGGCCGGCCGAGTCAGGATGATCCGGCTCACCTCGTTATTTTTAAATGCGGTGACCGCCATGGCCATGGCCAGATAGGTCTTTCCCGTTCCGGCAGGTCCCAGTCCGAAGGTGACCATGCCGCCCTTGACGGCATCCACATACTTCTTCTGTCCCAGTGTCTTGGGCTTGATGGGCTTCCCCTGAAGGGTATAGCAGATCAGGTCCCTGTCGATCTCCACAAGGGCCTCCTCCTGATCCTCGAATACCAGGGAAATGGCGTAATCCACATTCTGTTCGGTAATGATATTGCCCCGCCTGGAAAGTTCCGTAAGCTGGGTCAGGACACGCCTGGCCTTCTCTGCCGCCGCGCCTTCCCCCAGGACCTTCACCGCGCCGTCCCGCGCGATCAGAGTCACGCGGAAGGTGCGCTCGATCTTCTTTGCATAGTTGTCAAACTGCCCAAATACATTATTCTCATGTTCTGCTGGAATGTCAACCATCAGTTCCGTTAGACTCATCCTATTCGTTCCTTTCAATCGTCAGAATTTCCGTATCTGCCGTCTCTGTGATCTTCTGATTCAGATACAGGGTGCCGCTGGCAACGGCAGAATTTTTGTACACATGTATTTTAACACTATTTTCACAAATTTGAATACCCTTTTCTTCCATTTCTTTGGAAAATTGTGTAAAATTTTTCGTCAAAATCTCCTGAAGCTTCTGTTTTGAGTATTTTTTTTCTTTCGTTTGATAGGATTTAATACAGATCATGCCGTAATCCACCGGCAGATAAAAGTTTTCTCCCAGCCTGAGCTGGTACTCCTCCGTATACTTTTCCCATTTGGGAAAATCATGGGAAAGGGTGCCGGCAGAGATCCGAAAGGGTCCCAGCCGTATGTACCAGAGCCTGCGCTGCTCGTAGGGATCGTATGTTTTTTTCTGATAGGTGAGGGGAATCTGGTCCTTGTAAGCCATCTGGGTGTCCGCAAAGATATCTGCGTCCGACTGCTGGTACTGGTAGCCGATGACCTCCGCCGCGTCGTTCAAGACTTCCACCCGCCCGGATACCAGCAGGTCCCCCTTTTTTACCGAATCCCCCACATGGACCATAGGCACCCCGCTGCGGGTAATGATGCTGGTGATCACCCCGTCCTGGGATGCCACCAGATCGGTCGGGGTCTGGTCTGCCCCGTCGCTCCTGACCGCCTCCTGGGATGCATTCCCGTTTTGAGAACTTTCCGGCCCGCCGGAGGGATCCAGGCTCTTTTCTTCCTCCCGGAACGTGTCCTCATTTTCCTTGATCTGGATCCGAAGCCGGCTTCCGTCCATGGAGGCGGAGACCCACACGATATCATCATACTGCGCCCGGATATCCTTGACGATCCGGCTGCAGTCCACCCTGCTTTTCGGCATTCCCGGGGAGACCTCTTTTGTTTCCAGAAATTCCAGCAGCGTCTGATCGGTCCATTTGTCATTCCCTTCAAAATGAATATCCCAGATATAGCTGGAATAGAAAAACAAGAGCCCGATGCAGATCAGCGCCCCTGCCAGAAACATTTTCCGTTTCCGGTGCTTCCGGATGAAAAAAGGAAGTCCGCACCGCTCCAGCAGGGCCACCCTGGTATGGGTCTTCCGGATGATCGGCCGCAGCTTTCGAAAGCCGTCCAGTGTCAGATACATCTCGTAGGCATTGTCCTTAGGTCTCAGCCCCCAGATCAGGATGTGATGATACCGGCACAGGTTCAGAAACCGCTCCGGCGAATAGCCCTGGATCCGGATCTTCACATATCCGCGTATGTATCGAAGGATTGCTTGTATCACATTGGTTACCTCTCTTTCATTTGCAGAATTCCAGGGAGCATATGGTTCCTGTGATCTTCATTTCGTCGTTGGTATAATATTCGATCTGCAGATGCTTCCCATGCAGGCGGATCTGTTTTCCCTTAGCCTGTACCCGGATCAGGCATTCGGTGTATTCGATGATCCCGCGGTAGTTCTCGATGCACACCTCGGAGTCGCCGAGAAGTGTGACCACGGCCGCACCCAGCACCACATCCTTCGGCATGCCGGCAGCGGATACCAGACGGCTTTTGAGCCCTTCGTTTTCACGTTCATGATCCATAAAAAAACAGCCACACATACACCTTTTATCAAGAGTATATGTGCGGCTGTTCTATCCTATACCTGAGAACCGCGAACAAATTCTCCGGGCCTTTTCCTTGTCTGTTTTACCAAAGCAGGTAAAAAGAGCTGAATCCGCGTTTTAAACGCGAAACCTTATTTTTCCGCTTCGCCGGTATCGTCCGCCAGCTTTGCGCCTAAGAATCCGGATAATACGGACTGTACGTCAACGCCTGTGGATTCCTTCAGCCCGTCTGACACCTGGGTAAAGGTTCCCACGATATCCTTCACCAGCTTCGAGGTATTGCCGTCCCCGTACATGGTGATCTTATCCACCTTGCCGAGAGGCTCCGCAATATTTCTGGCAATCTCCGGCATGGCCTTGAAGTACATCTCCAGAATCGCGGCTTCGCCCATCTGCTTCATGGCTTCCGCCTTCTTTTCGATACCCTCCGCTTCTGCAAGCGCCTTTGCCTTGATAGCCTCGGCTTCCGCAAGACCCTTGCTGCGGATTCCTTCCGCTTCCTGTTCCATGGCATACTTCTGAGCCTCTGCGGTGGCTTTCAATGCTTCCGCTTCCTTCTCCCGCTCAAACTTATCTGCTTCCGCGTTTTTCTGCCGTTCAAAGAGCTGGGCCTCGGAATTGCGCTGTACCTCGTAGAGCTTGGCATCGGATTCCTGCTGCTTCGCGTAGCGCTCCGCCTCTGCCTGCTTCTTCACGGTGGCTTCCAGGTTGCGCTCTGTCAGCTCCACTTCCTTCTCCTGCAGGGCGATGGCTTTTTCCTGGCGTGCCAGATTCGCGTCCGCAGTGGCGATCTCCACGGTCTTACGCTCGGTTTCCTTCTGGATCTGGTATGCGGAATCGGCGATGGCCTTCTTGGTGTCCGCATCCTTCTGAAGCTCTGCCTTGCGGATCTCCAGGTCGTTTTCCTTCTGGGCGATCAGAGTCGCGGCGCTGATCTCCGCTTCCTTTGCCTCTTGGTTGGCCTGTGCCTGTACGACCGCCTTTTCCTTCTGGGCCCTTGCCCGGGCATTGGCAATCTCCAGCTCGGAGGTCACCTGGGCGTCGTTGGCTTCCTTCTTCGCCTTGGCCTGAGCCTTGGCGATCTCCTTCTCACTGTCCGCCCTGGAAATGGCCGCGTTCTTCTGGATCTTCACGATGTTGTCTACACCCAGATTTTCAATCACGCCGTTGCCGTCCACGAAGTTCTGTACGTTGAAGCTGACAATGTCCAGCCCCATGGCCGCAAGGTCCGGCTCCGCATTCTCCTTCACCAGTGTGGCGAACTTCTGGCGGTCCGATACCATCTCTTCCAGGTTCATCTTTCCTACGATTTCGCGCATATTGCCCTCCAGCACTTCCCTGGATACCTGGGCGATATAATCGGTGGGACGGTTTAAAAAGTTCTGCGCCGCCAGGGAAAGGCGCTCGGGCTGGTCGCTGATCTTCACGTTCACCGCCGCGTCCACCCGGATATTGATATAATCCGCGGTGGGTACCGCGCTGGAGGTCTTGACATCAATGGGGATCAGCTGCAGGTTCAGCTCATCCTTCTTCTCCAGAAACGGAATCTTGATGCCTGCTTTTCCGATCAGCACCTTCGGCTGCTTTCTCAAACCGGAAATGATGTAAGCCGTATCCGGGGATGCCTTCACATATCCGGATGCCAGGATGATGAGAAGGATCAGCAGAATCAGAACCACCGGAACGACTTTCAGTACAACATCGAATACCATACTATTCATATTCTTTTTCTCCTTTGTCATTCTATTAAGAATCCTCCGAAACGATTCGCGGACGATTCCTTTTCTTCACATCCTATTTTATCACTTTCCGTCATCCGGCGCAATATTTTCTGACTATTCCAACATTAAAATGTATTCTTTTATTCCAAACTCTTTCGGATCTTCTCGAAGTCTCCGTGAAAAATCGCCCCGCGGATCCCGGCTTTTTGGGCGCCAGCCACATTTTCGGGCATATCATCGATAAAGAAGCTCTCCTCCGGCGTCAGCTGATATTTGTCCAGAAGATACTGATAAATGCGGACATCCGGCTTGATCATATGGATGTCGCAGGATACCACGATCCCGTCAAAATAATCCAGCGGCGCAAATCTCTGGAAATACTGATAAAAGGAGCTGCTGGCATTGGACAGCACAAAGAGGCGGTAGCCCTGCTCCTTTGCGTACCCACAGAATTCCTTCGCCCCGGCAACCGGCCGCATGCACATGTGCCACTGCTCTGTGCATGCTTTCAGCTCTCCATGGAGCCTCTCGGGAACTCTTCGGCTCACACCGTCAAAGCGTTCTTCATCCGTAATATGCCCCAGATCCCCTTCCACCCACTCTGGGCCTTCGAAAAGCTCCCGGCGGATCAGTGCCCGGTCTTCCTCCTGCTCTACAAAATGGTGCAGACAGACGCCCGGATCATACTGCAGCAAAACATTTCCCATATCAAATATGATATTTTTTATCATGATGTTTTCTCCTTGCCGAACAGAATCACCGCAACCATTCCCGGGCCGGTATGGGCGCCGATGATTGGCGACAGCATGGTGCGGCGTATCGTCACGCCTGGCTCCGCCTCTTTTATTTTTTCGGCAAGCCCTTGCGCAAGCTCCGGCGCGTCCGAATCGCAGATGTAGATCCTGGTATCCGTCTCCGGATCATAATTTTCTTTGAACGACGCAAACAGAGAAGACATGGCCGCTTTGTTCCCGCGTTTCTTATCCACGTTCACAAGCTTTCCCTCTTCATTGACGATGAGCATGGGCTTGATATTCAGCGCAGAGCCCACAATGGCGGTTGCCGCGCTGACGCGTCCGCCCCGCTTCAGATACATCAGATCCTGTACCATAAAGTAATGGCGCAGTCTGGGGATCACGGCCCGAACGGATTCCAGATTTTCCCGGATGGACATGCCGTCCTTTCGGTTTTCGATGGCCTTTTCCACCAAAAGGCCGATCCCACCTGTCGCTGCCAGCGTATCCACCGGGATCACCTCCGCCTCCGGATAATCCTCCTTCAAAGTCTCCGCGGCGAGCACGGCGCTTTGATAGGTAGAGGAAAGCCCGCCTGACAGGCAGAAATACAGAATGGACTTCCCAAGCTCCAGGAATTGCTTGAAATATTCCTCATACATATACGGGGAAATCTGGGATGTCTTGGTCAGGTCGCCTCCGCGCTGTCCGTCATAAAATGTTTTCAGCAGTTCCTCACTCTCGCATCCTCTGGATGTACGCATCTCCTCTCCGATCGAATACTCCATAGGCACAAATTGAATTTCGTTTTCCAGGGCCGCTTCCCGGATGATATCGCCGGAAGCATCCATACATATGATATAGTCGTTCATCTTAACCTCCAAATGTGTTATGATCTGCTCCAAAAAGCCGCAGGCAGGCCCGCCCGCATGCTGCTATTTTAGAGAAATCTGCTTTTGCTTTGTAACTTACGGAACAATTATATCATCCTCAGGAATGTTACACAATCTTTTTTCTGTTGAAATAATACATCTGAAAAGCCATATCCAAAGGAATAACACGTTCTTTTGGATATGGCTTTTTTATTTGTGGTAGGGAGCCCCATGGATGATCCGGAAGCTCCGGTAGATCTGTTCCAGCAGGATCACCCGCATCAGCTGATGGGGAAAGGTCATTTTCGAAAAACTGAGGGCAAAGTCTGACCTGCCAAGGACTTCCTTTCCCAATCCGATGGAGCCTCCGATGATAAAGATCAGATGCCCTCTCCCCTGCACCCCAAGCTGCTCGATCCTGGCAGCCAGCTCCTCGGAGGAAAGCTGCTTCCCGCTGATCTCCAGTGTCATGATATAGGCGTCTTCTTTGATGTATTTCAGGATACGCTCCGCCTCTCTGGAGAGGATCAGCTGCTCCTGCCCCTCGCCGGCATGGTCCGGGGTCTTCTCATCCGCAACCTCTATGATCTCCAGCTTGCAATAGCCGCCCAGACGTTTGCTGTATTCCCCGATTGCGTCCCTGAGATATTTTTCCTTTATTTTACCTACAGTGATCAATGTGATCTTCATTTCATCCAGTCTCTTTCCAGTCAGATCTCCACACCGCAAAATGCTGTGCTCTGACCGCTGAATCTATCGTTTTCTTCATATTCTGCCTGAACTGCACGATCAGACCTGTCCTACCAAAGAACAGGTCTGATCGTATCTGCAATTATTTATTTTTTAAATATTCATCAATTCCATGCGCGCCCGCTTTTCCAGCACCCATGGCAAGAATGACCGTCGCCGCGCCTGTCACCGCGTCGCCGCCGGCATAAACCCCTTCCTTGGAGGTCTTGCCGAACTCTTCGTCCGCAACGATACATTTCCATCGGTTGGTCTCCAGCCCCTTTGTGGTGGAGGAGATCAGCGGATTCGGAGAAGTCCCCAGTGACATGATCACGGTATCCACTTCAATCTCATACTCAGATCCCGGAACCTCCACCGGACGTCTTCTTCCGGACGCGTCCGGCTCGCCGAGCTCCATCTTGATGACCTTCATGCCCTTTACATTCCCCTTGTCATCGACAAAGATTTCCTTCGGATTGGTGAGCAAGTCGAAGATCACACCCTCTTCCTTCGCATGATGAACCTCTTCCACTCTGGCCGGAAGCTCCGCCTCGCTTCTCCTGTACACGATATGTACCTCTGCTCCGAGACGCAGCGCCGTTCTTGCGGCGTCCATGGCCACGTTTCCGCCGCCAACGACCGCCACCTTCTTACCGCCAACGATGGGGGTATCATAGGACTCGTCAAAGGCTTTCATCAGGTTGCTCCTGGTCAGGTATTCATTGGCGGAGAATACGCCGTTGGCATTTTCCCCCGGAATGCCCATGAACATCGGGAGTCCCGCGCCTGAACCGATAAATACGGCCTCAAAGCCTTCTTCCTCGATAAGCTGGTCAATGGTGGTAGACTTTCCGATGACCACATTGGTCTCAAACTTCACACCCAGCTCTTTTACCTTCTCGATCTCCTTTGCAACCACCTTCTGCTTCGGAAGACGGAACTCCGGAATCCCATATACCAGCACGCCGCCCAGCTCGTGAAGCGCCTCGAATACCGTCACCTCGTAGCCCATCTTTGCCAGGTCACCGGCGCAGGTCAGGCCGGACGGGCCGGAGCCGATGACCGCAACCTTATGTCCGTTGGTGCTTTCCGCTCCTACCGGTTTGATGTCATGCTCCAGGGCATAATCCGCGACAAACCGCTCCAGCTTGCCGATGGATACCGGCTCGCCCTTGATCCCCCGGATACATTTTCCCTCGCACTGGGATTCCTGGGGACAGACACGTCCGCAGATTGCCGGCAACGCGGATGCTTTTCCGATCACCTTATAGGCCTCTTCGATATTGCCTTCCTTGACTTCCTTGATAAATCCCGGAATATCAATGGCCACCGGACATCCGCTGACGCACTTCGCGTTCTTGCAGTTGATGCAGCGGGAAGCTTCTTCCATGGCCTCCTCCTGATTGTAGCCCAGACAAACCTCTTCAAAATTCGTAGCGCGTACCTTGGGTTCCTGTTCTCTGACAGGCACTTTCTTTAATACATCTGCCATTAGTTGTCACCTCCGCAATTTCCACATCCGCCGTGGTGTGTATCCCCTTCCGTGAGCTTAAGCATTGCACGGCCTTCTTCTGTCTTATACATCTGGCTTCTCTTCATTGCCTGGTCAAAATCTACAAGATGTCCGTCAAATTCTGGTCCGTCCACACATGCAAACTTGATCTCGTCTCCCACCTGCAGACGGCATGCCCCGCACATACCGGTTCCGTCTACCATGATCGGGTTCATGCTGACGATGGTCGGCAGCTCCAGCTTTTTCGTCAGCATGCAGACAAACTTCATCATGATCATCGGTCCGATGGCTACGCACACATCGTACTGCTTGCCTTCCTTCGTGACAAGATCCTCAATCACGGTCGTAACCATACCGGAACGGCCGTAGGAGCCGTCATCTGTGGTCACATAGAGATTGCCCGCCACTGCTTCCAGCTCTTTCTCCAGGATGACCATATCCTTTGTCTTCGCGCCCAGGATCACATCTGCGTCAATCCCGTGCTCATGGAGCCATTTCACCTGTGGATAAACAGGCGCGGCTCCCACACCGCCTGCCACAAAGAGCATTTTTTTCTTTTTCAGCTCTTCCATATCTTCATTTACAAATTCGGACGCACATCCGAGAGGCCCTACGAAGTCACGGAACGCATCTCCCTCTTTCAGGTCTGCCATCTTCGTCGTGGAAGCCCCTACCTCCTGAAATACAATGGTAATGGTTCCTGCTTCCCGGTCATAATCACAGATCGTAAGCGGAATCCTCTCCCCCTTGTCATCCATTTTCACGATCACAAACTGTCCCGGCTGACAATGCTTCGCAACGCGCGGCGCAAGCACGTCCATGAGTATAATCTTATCAGCCAGTTTTTCTGCTTTTAAAATCTTGTACATGTTCTTCCTCCTGTATAGACTCATCTTCTGCATAACATATCATACGATATCAACAGCCCGTTTACAAGTATTCTTTTCACAAATTTAATTGAAGTGAATACATTTGGTTACTGTACACTCCCTGTCAGGGTGTGTACAGTAACATACATTTCTGCATACGATGGTGTCAAAACGGGGGCAGGCACCAAGGATCGTGCCTGCCCCGCGGTTTTTAAAAATCAACCTCTGTTCCGTAATATGTACATGTGAATAATTTTTCCATTGCTGCCGGGTCGATGGAGCGCGGATTGGATCCGGTACATGCATCGCCTACTGCCAGCTCCGCGATCTTGGCTACCTTCTCCTTAAACTCGTCCTCATTGATGCCGAAGTCCTTCAATGTTTTGGGGATATTCAGCTCAACGTTGAATGCGTCGATCTTTTCGCACAGGCTGTTAATCAGAGCCTTCTCCGATGCTCCCGGCAGACCCATTCTGCGCGCGATGTCCGCATAGCGGCTTGCCGCGACGGAATCCTTTGCGTTATATTTGATCACATAAGGCAGATAGATCGCGTTTGCGCAGCCGTGCGGGATATGTCCTGTGGAGAATGCCGCGCCGGTCTTGTGCGCCATGGAGTGAACGATTCCAAGCAAAGCGTTGGAAAATGCCATTCCCGCAAGGCACTGTGCGTAGTGCATCTGTTCCCTGGCATCCATATCGCAGTGATAGGAAGCCGGAAGGTAATCCAGAACCATCTCGATTGCCTGGAGCGCCAGAGGATCCGTAAACGGTCCGTTCAATGTGGACACATATGCTTCGATGGCATGCGTCAGAGCATCCATACCGGTGTAAGCAACCTGCTTTACCGGGAGTCCGGTTACCAGATCCGGATCTACGATCGCTACATCCGGAGTAATGTTAAAGTCCGCCAGGGGATACTTCACGCCCGTGCTGTAATCCGTGATCACGGAAAACGCGGTCACTTCCGTCGCGGTTCCTGATGTGGACGGGATCGCGCAGAATTTTGCTTTCTGTCTCAATTCCGGGAAATTAAACGGAATGCAGAGATCCTCAAAGGTCACATCCGGGTACTCATAGAATGCCCACATTGCCTTTGCGGCATCAATCGGAGAACCGCCGCCCATGGATACGATCCAGTCAGGCTCAAACGCGCGCATCGCCTCCGCGCCCTTCATAACGGTCTCAACGGACGGATCCGGCTCAACGCCCTCGAACAGCTCCACTTCCATGCCTGCTTCCTTCAGATAATCCACTGCCTTATCCAGAAATCCCTGGCGCTTCATGGAACCGCCGCCGACAACGAGGATAGCCTTTTTCCCTTTCAGGTTCTTCAGTTCTTCCAGACATCCCTTTCCGTGGTAAACGTCTCTTGGTAATGTAAATCTGCTCATGTTACACATCTCCTTATGTATGATCTATGTGTTATTATTTTAACAGCTTTTATTATAGCACTGTGAAACTTTTAACACAAGCATATTTACTAAAAATTTCAAAAAAGATTTATAAAAAATATACGAAATATCCTACTCAAACTGCAGGGTATAATTCCGTTTTGTGACCGGAGTCATCTTTCCGGTATCACTGATCAGCACAGCCGAGAAGATCAGGCTGCCACCTCCTTCCGTTACGTCGATCGGCCCGCCGTATATCTGAGACGCGGCCGACGGCGTAGTGCCGTCTACGGTATAATACGCAGTATAGCCTTCCGGCACCTGAATGGTAATCTGGAAGGGCGCGCTGTATTTTCCGGTGGAGGGCGTCACCGCAGGCGCTCCTTCGCCCTGCAGCTCGACCGTATAGGTCCTGGTGGAAACAAGGCTTGGGATCCCCTTTTTATTGATGCAGACCGCCTTTAAGACTGTAGTCCCCTCGCTGAGCAGAATGGGTTCGGTATACTCGGTGCTGGATTCGTCAGGGGTACTTCCGTCCTCCGTAAAATAGATCGTTCCCTCTCCCGTTAGAGAAGTCTCCTGCACTTCCTGGTAGCTTCCCTCATCCAGGCTGAATACAGGTGCCTCCGACACATAATCCGACACTCTGGACAATACGGCAGAATCACACCCCTCCAGCAGCGGGGAGATCTTTTCCGACTGCTCAGACTCGATATAGAACCGGATCGCCGCCTCATACAAATCTCCGTTTTCCGGCTGAGAATCAATTGCCGCAATGAAAACTCCCTCCGCTTTTTCCAGATTTTTCTGCTGGATATACACCTTTGCCAGCCCGGCATAGGCATCTGGCTTTTTCACATCCTTTTTCAAGGCACGTTCAAAATAAGTCTCCGCGGCAGAATAGTCCCCGGTCTGGAGCGCTTTCTGTCCCTTCCCTACTGCGCCTGCATAGGAATTCTGGTACAGAAGAAAGCCCACTGCCGCACAGAGGATGAGGATCACGCAAAAGACAGTGACCATCTTCTGGAAACGCTTTTTCGCGGAACGCTTTTTTCGCTCTCTCTGCAGGCGTCTCCGCTCCTGGGAATCCCGGATCTCACCTGTTCCCTGTCTCCTGCCCTCCGGATCCTGCCGCAGGTTTCCCGTATACTGGGACCCGGAGTTTTCCCGCCGGATATTGCCGGTACCGCGGCGGGCCTCCGAAGCCCCCCGGTCATACCCTGTCTCCCGCGGAGGATTCCCGATATCCCTTCTGGAAAAGCCTGACTCCCGTACAGCACCTCCGGGATCTCTCCCGGCATAGCCGGTTTCCCATCCGCTGTTCCCGGAATCTCTTCTGACATAGCCGGATTCCCGCACGGAATTCCCCGTATTTCTTCCGATATAACCGTTTTCCCGTACGGAATTTCCGGGAGTCCTTCCGGTATAGCCGGTCTCCCGCGCGGAGCCTCTGGCAGTCCCTCTGTTCGCATAGCCGGAATCCCGCCGGACATAATCGCCTTCCCACGGATTACTCCTTCTGGTATAACCGGTTTCCGGATTCCCCGGAGCATATCCGGTGCCCCGAACAGACGTTGTGCCGCCTCCACGGGAGGACGACGGCGTCCTGGTATACTGGGAACGGATTCGGCTCATCTCACCCTGACTGAGCACCCGCGTGGAACTTCTGTACTCCCCCTGGTTCAGTACGCGGGTGGCATAGTCATTTTCACGTTCCTCACGGCTCCGGTAGCGTCTCAGGTCCTGAGAATCAATGGGACGAGTCGCATATTCCACAGAACCCTTGACCTCCCGCGCAAGCACATCCTGCAGCGGATCATAGTCAGGAACGATCTGCACTTCCATATGGCAGGACGGACAGATCAGCTGGCCCTCCGGAATCTCGGCGCCACAATTTCTACATCTCATATTGTGCTCCCCCTTATTTCTACCTCACTGTCTGCACACAATTATTCATCAGCATGGCGATCGTCATCGGTCCTACTCCTCCCGGAACCGGTGTGATCGCAGATGTCTTTTCACATATCTGGTCAAATGCCACATCGCCGCAGAGCTTGTTATGTTCATCCCGATGCATCCCCACATCAATCACAACAGCCCCGTCTTTTACATATTCTGCCCCGATAAACTGCCGTTTTCCCATGGCAACGATCAGGATATCCGCCCGTTTTGTAATCTCCCTCAGATCCTTTGTATGGGAATGGGCAACCGTCACCGTGGCATGCTCCCGCAGAAGCAGCGCCGCCATGGGTTTGCCTACGATATTGCTCCTTCCCACGATCACGCATTCCTTCCCGTCTATGGAAATCCCTGAGCGTTTTAAGAGCTGGATGATCCCGGCCGGCGTACAGGAAAGGAACCCCGGCTCCCCGATCCAGAGTCTCCCTACACTGACCGGATGGAACCCATCCACATCCTTATCCGGTGAAATAGCCCGGATCACCTTATCCTCATCAATGTGGGCCGGAAGAGGAAGCTGCACCAGGATCCCGTTTACATGTCCGGCCTGATTCAGCTTTTCCACCAGCGCAAGCAGTTCCTCTTCCTCCACGGTCTCCGGAAGCTCATAGGCCTCCGAGCGGATCCCGATATAGGCACAGGCTTTCTTTTTATTGTTCACATACACGCAGGACGCGGGATCCTGCCCTACCTGCACCACTGCAAGGCAGATCTCCTTTCCCTGCCTTTTAAGTGCTTCCACTTCTGCTTTTAATTCTTCTTTAATCTCATTGGAAATCTTCTTTCCGTCTATCAACTGTGCCATATCTTACTTCTCCTTTAAAACAGTCCGGTGATCTTTCCGTCATCAGATACGTCAATGCTGTTTGCCGCGGGAACCTTCGGAAGCCCCGGCATAGTCATGATCGCCCCGGTCAGGGCCACAACAAAGCCCGCGCCTGCACTGACATAGACTTCCCGGATATGGATATCAAAGTTCTCCGGCCGCCCCAGCTTCGACGCGTCGTCGGAAAGGGAATACTGGTTCTTCGCCATGCAGATCGGGAACTCTCCGAAGCCCAGCGCTTCGATCCTGGAAAGCTGCTTTTCGGCTGCCGGCTCATAGATCACCTTTCCCGCGCCGTAAATCTCCCGGGAAATGGTCTCGATCTTTTCTTTCAGGGAAAGGCTGTCCTCATACAGCGTATGGAAGCGGCTCTCCTTTGTCTCCAGTGTTTCCAGCACCTTTTCCGCAAGGGCGATGCCGCCCTCTCCGCCTTTTTCCCATACCTCCGAAAGGGCAAATTCACAGCCCTTCTCCTCACAGAACCGGCGGATGTATTCATTTTCCGCATCCGTGTCCGTGACAAAGGAATTGAGAGTCACGACTACCGGAACTCCGTATTTCTGTATATTTTCGATATGCTTTTCCAGATTCACAATGCCCTTTTCCAAAGCATCCAGATTTTCCCTGGACAGCTCTGACTTGGGTACTCCACCGTTATACTTCAAAGCGCGTACGGTTGCCACCAGGACCACCGCGTCCGGCTTCAGTCCGGCCTTTCTGCACTTGATATCCAGGAACTTTTCCGCGCCCAAATCCGCTCCGAATCCGGCCTCTGTGATCGTAATGTCGCTCATCTTCAATGCCGTCTTGGTTGCCCGGACGCTGTTGCACCCATGGGCAATATTGGCAAAAGGCCCGCCATGTACCAATGCCGGCGTATGCTCCAGCGTCTGGATCAGGTTGGGCTTAATGGCATCCTTCAAAAGTGCCGTCATAGCCCCGGTTGCATGGAGCTGATCCGCAGTCACCGGCTCTCCGGCAAAATTATATGCCACAATGATCCTGCCCAGCCTTTTTTTCAGGTCCTGCAGATCGTCCGCCAGGCAGAGGACCGCCATGATCTCGGAAGCCACGGTGATGACAAAGTGATCCTCCCGGACCATCCCGTCCATTTTATTGCCCAGTCCTACGACAAGATTGCGGAGTACCCGGTCATTCATATCCAGGCATCGCTTCCACACCACCTGTCTGGGGTCGATCCCAAGCTCGTTCCCCTGCTGGATGTGGTTGTCCAGCATGGCTGCCAGCAGGTTATTGGCAGAGGTAATGGCATGGAAATCCCCGGTGAAATGCAGGTTCAGATCCTCCATCGGCACAACCTGCGCATAACCGCCGCCTGCCGCTCCGCCCTTGATCCCGAAGCAGGGTCCAAGAGACGGCTCACGGAGCGCGATGACCGCGTTTTTCCCAAGCTTTGCCATGGCCTGTCCCAGTCCGATGGTAGTGGTCGTCTTGCCCTCTCCCGCAGGGGTAGGGTTGATGGCTGTCACAAGGACCAGCTTTCCGTTCTCGTTGTCCTTTATCTTCTCCCAGAAGTCATCGGAAAGCTTTGCTTTGTATTTTCCGTAAAGCTCCAGATCCTCTTTCTCGATCCCCGCTTTTTCTGCAACCTCTGTAATGGGCAGCATTTCCGCTTCCTGTGCAATCTGAATATCTGTCTTCATTCGTATCCCTCCTGTTGATCACGGTCAATCCGCAGGGCGGATCGACTGCCTGCCGCCCGTCCCGCAAAGCACGGGCGCCTGTTTATGGTTACGCTTTTTTACAAGCCGCATGGATTTTACAGCAGCTCTTCAAATTCCTCCGCCGTCATCAGGACCTTCCTCGGCTTGGTTCCCTCTTCCGGCCCTACCACGCCGGCCTCCGAAAGCTGGTCCATGATCCGCGCGGCACGGTTGAATCCGATCTTGAACATCCTCTGCAGCATTCCAATGGAAGCCTTGTCCTTATCGATGATCAGCTTTCCTGCTTCCACAAAATACTGGTCCCGGGCGTTTCCGCCCTCTCCCTCTCCGTCGGAGACCGGTATGGAATCTCCTCCGATGTCTGCATTCATATGTTCTTCCAGCTCATTGCTGTAATCGGCATTTCCATGATTCTCGATCAGGTAATCTACCACCTTCTGGACTTCCTTATCGGACACAAAGGAACCCTGCACACGCATGGGCTTGGGAACTCCTGTGGGGTAGAACAGCATATCGCCCTTGCCCAGGAGCTTTTCCGCGCCGGACATATCGATGATGGTTCGGGAATCCACTCCAGAGGACACCGCAAACGCGATCCGGGACGGCATGTTGGCCTTGATCAGTCCGGTGATGACATTGACGGACGGACGCTGGGTCGCCAGGATCAGGTGGATCCCCGCCGCTCTTGCCAGCTGCGCCAGACGACAGATCGCGCCCTCCACGTCTTTGGGCGCCACCATCATCAGGTCCGCCAGCTCGTCCACGATGATGACGAGCTGGGGCATCTTCTTCGGCGCGTCCTCTTCCTCCAGATTCTCCACTTTTTCATTAAAGCCCTTCAGGTCTCTTACATTATATTTCGCAAAGAGGTCATACCTCTTCATCATCTCTGCTACGGCCCAGTTCAGCGCGCCGGCCGCCTTCTTCGGGTCGGTCACGACCGGGATCATAAGGTGCGGGATGCCGTTGTATATGCTCAGCTCCACCACCTTGGGATCCACCATGATCAGCTTCACATCCTCCGGATCCGCCTTGTAGATGATGCTCATGATCATCGTATTGATGCAGACCGATTTTCCGGAGCCTGTAGATCCGGCCACCAAAAGATGGGGCATCTTGGCGATATCCGCAACCACCGTCTTTCCGGCAATGTCCTTTCCTACCGCCACCGTGATCCTGGATTTGCTCTGCTGGAACTCGGATGACTCCAGCAGGTCACGGAGCATCACTGCCGTCGTCTCACTGTTGGGCACCTCGATCCCCACCGCGGCCTTGCCGGGGATCGGCGCTTCGATCCTCAGATCGGTGACCGCCAGGTTTAGCTTGATATCATCCGACAGGCCCACGATCTTGCTGACCTTGACACCCTGCTCCGGCTGCAGTTCATAGCGGGTCACGGAAGGACCGCAGCTTGCGTTGGTCACATGCACCTTCACGCCGAAGTTCTGCAGAGTCTGTTCCAGCTTGCGGGCCGTAGCGCGAAGCTGGGTATCCGAGTCTCCCCCGGATTTTTTCCCTTTCTTCAGCAGATTGAACGGCGGCACATGGTATTCCTTCGGCAAAGCCTCCTGCTGCATGCGGATACTCTCCTCCACTGCCGCCGCCTCGGTTTCCACGTCTGCCGCACTGTCTTTTTCATTCTTTTTCGGACTGCTCTTTTCCGGCGTCGGCCGGACCGTCTCTTTTTTCGCCGGCTTCTCTTCCGCCGGGAAGCGCTCCGGCTCTTCGGCCGCTTCTTCCCATCCGTCCTGTTCCTCCAAATCCGGCTGGGCCCGGTTGATCACAAATTCCTCCGCAGGCGCTTCAAAAACAGCTTCCCGGGACTTCTCCAGAGGTGCAGGATCCGTGGTCTTATCCTCCAGATCCAGGGATACCGCCGGATCCGGAGACATTCCGTCCACCGTCAGTTCATGGACCTCTGGCGATTTTCTGCCCTCGGACAGGGTCGTGGCAAAGGAAACACCGGATATCTTCTGCCGCCTCCGTGAAGACTTCCGAGGCCGGTCCTCCTCCCGGCGCTGCCTCTTCTCCTGCATCCGCTCCTCCCGGCGGATCACAGAAGTCTCGTGGCGCTGTCTTGCGCCCTCATACATCTTCCGGCTGCTGTTTCCCAACGGTTTAAGAAGAGATCGCTCCGTGATCAGAATAGCACAGATAACCGCCAGCACGATGAGGACCACGTAGCTGCCCACCACTCCGATGATGGGGCACAGCAACATAACCAGACAGCCTCCCAGAAGGCCGCCGGAATTTTTATGAATACTTGCCTGCTTATAATAGGTCATAAGACCCATCCCTGGCGTATAGGGATTCATGATCAGCTCCAGAAGCGCACAGAGCACCACCAGCAGGACCAACAGAGCGGCCGCCTTTATGTAAGCATGGGCATTGCCTCTGTTGGAAACGAGAAATGCCGCTGCTCCGAACATCAGGACCGGGATCAGATAGGCCATCCAGCCAAAGATCCCGAACAGGACTGCCGAGCAGACCTCCCCTGCCAGCCCGCCGAGTCCGAAGTTACTGATCAGCATCAGGATACAGACTGCCAGCACGCAGAGGATGATGATCTCCTCCTGCAGTGCCGGGCTTCCCTGTGCTTTTTTTGCCCTTTCATTTGTTGATTTTTTCTTTTTGGTTGACTTTGCAGCCATTATACTTCCCCCTTGGTATTTTTGAACATACTATAAACTAGTATAGCATTATTTCAAAATACTGTCATCAAAAAATTTTGGAATTCTGATTTTCGGTCCTGTTTTCCGAATTTATTTTTACTCCTTTTTCCGCTTTTCGTCAATCATTTCATGGAGTTTTTTCATCGCCTGACTGATACCTCCCACTTCATCAATCAGGCCCTCCCGGACCGCGTCCTCCCCGTCTAACATGGTGCCCACGTCCTTCACAAGCTGGGTCGGATCCAGCATCAGCTCCTCCAGTCTTTTCTGGCTGATCCGGGAATGCTCCGCAATAAATCCGGTGATCCGATCCTGAGTCTTTTCCATATTCCGATAGCTCTGATAGACCCCGATGAACATACCGCTGGAACGCACCGGATGGACGATCATGGTCCCGCTTGGTACGATAAAGGAATAATCTGCCGATACCGCCAAAGGTCCGCCGATGGAATGGCTTCCGCCAAGCACCAGGGAAACCGTCGGTTTGCTCAAAGAGGCGATCATCTCCGCAATGGCAAGACCGGCTTCCACATCCCCTCCGAGTGTATTCAGAAGGATCAGGACGCCTTCCACTTCCTCGCTGTCCTCCGCCTCCGCAAGCCTGGGCAGCAGATGCTCATACTTGGTGGCCTTCGTATTGCCGGACACCGCCTCATGGCCCTCGATCTCCCCGATGATCGTCATCAGCTGGATCCGGTGTCTGTCCGGATTCTGATGCAGATCCAGCGTCCCGGTCTCCTTGATCTCCTCCCGCTCAGCTTCCTTTTTTTCCTGCGTCTCTCCCATCATTTCACAACCTTTCTCGTATATTGATCAGAGGTAGTATGTGAAAAAAGGCTTCGGATTATACAACGGACATTATTTTGTTTCTTAATTCACTTTTCCAAAAATCCCCTTTCACCAAAAATGGTATGGATGCAAATTGTATACATCCATACCATCTTAGTTAAAGCAGTGCCTGCTCTACATCCGCAATAATATCCTCTACATTTTCAATTCCCACGCTGAAACGGATCAGATCCGGCTGAACTCCTGCCTCTACCAGCTCCTGTTCGTTCATCTGACGGTGGGTATGGCTGGCCGGATGGAGCACGCAGCTCCTTGCGTCCGCAACATGAGTCACGATGGCAACCAGCTTCAGCTTATCCATCATCTCTACCGCTGCCGCCCTTCCGCCTTTTAAGCCGAATGTGAGTACGCCGCAGCTTCCGTTCGGCATGTATTTCTGCGCCAGGTCATAGTACTTGTCGTCCGGCAGGGACGGACAGGATACCCATGCCACCTTTTCGTGGTTTTTCAGGTACTTCGCAACCGCCAGCGCATTTTCACAATGGCGCGGCATCCGCAGATGCAGGGTTTCCAATCCCAGATTCAGCAGAAATGCGTTCTGGGGCGACTGGATGGAACCCAGATCCCGCATCAGCTGTGCGGTAGCCTTGGTGATATATGCCAGCTTTCCAAACTTCTGTGTATAGACGATCCCGTGATAGGTCTCGTCCGGTGTGGTCAGCCCCGGAAACTTGTCGCTGTGCGCTTCCCAGTCAAAATTCCCGCTGTCTACGATGGCGCCGCCCACGCAGGACGCATGGCCGTCCATATACTTTGTGGTAGAGTGGATCACGATGTCCGCTCCCCACTCAATGGGCCGGCAGTTGATCGGTGTCGCAAAGGTATTGTCCACGATAAACGGAACCCCGTGGGCGTGGGCCGCCCCGGCAAACTTTTCCAGATCCAGGACAACCAGCGCCGGATTGGCAATAGTCTCACCGAATACGGCCTTGGTGTTCTCACGGAATGCCCCTTCCAGCTCTCCGGGAGTACAGTCCGGATCTACAAAAGTAGCTTCTACGCCCATCTTTTTCAGCGTATGCGCATAAAGGTTATATGTACCGCCGTAAAGCGCGGAGGAACAGATGATGTGGTCCCCTGCTCCGGCAATATTCATCACAGAATAAAAGCTGGCAGCCTGCCCGGAGGATGTCAGCATGGCCGCCGCTCCCCCTTCCAGGTCACAGATCTTTGCCGCTACAGCATCATTTGTCGGGTTCTGGAGCCGGGTGTAAAAATAACCGGACTCCTCCAGATCGAACAGACGTCCCATCTGCTCGCTGCTCGTGTACCGAAATGTGGTACTCTGGTAAATTGGCAGGACCCGCGGTTCCCCATTGCCCGGCTCGTATCCGGACTGGATGCATTTCGTCTCTATTCTGAAGTCGCTCATGTTCATTTCCTCCTGTTGTCTCTGTTCTGATGACTGATCACACACTGACCGGGTGCTCACAGTAACGGGGTTCGGCCTGTAAACGCTTAATCTTCGTTCCAGTTGTGGTATACGTCCTGAACGTCGTCATCCTCTTCCAAAAGATCCAGGGTTTTCTGGATATTCTTGATATCCTCCGGACTGGTCAGATCCACATAGGTCTGGGGGATCATGGTCACTTCCGCCTCTGCCATGGGAATCCCTGCCTCCTCCAGTTTCAGGCGGACCTCACTGAAATCCGCCGGGGCTGTAAGGATCTCGAAGCTCTCCTCTTCCTCCGAAAAGTCCTCCGCACCTGCGTCTAAAGCCAGCATCATCAGCTCATCGGCATCCATCTCACAGTCTTCCTTTGCAACGAAGATCTGTCCCCTCTCGTCAAACATAAAGGAGACGCAGCCCGGTGTGCCTACGTTACCGCTGCCCTTGGTAAAGGCATTTCTCACATTGGAAGCCGTGCGGTTCTTATTGTCTGTCAGCGTCTTCACGATGATGGCCGTCCCGTTGGGACCGTAGCCTTCATATGTAATGTGCTCGTAATTGTCCCCGGCACCCTCTCCCGCCGCCTTTTTGATGTTCCTGTCTATGGTGTCATTGGGCATGTTGTTAGATTTTGCCTTGGCAATGACGTCGCGGAGCCTGCTGTTGTTCGATGGATCCGGACCACCGCCTTCCTTGACCGCAACGGCCAGCTCACGTCCGATCTTGGTAAAGATCTTCCCCTTTGCCGCGTCGTTTTTTTCTTTTTTATGTTTGATATTTGCGAATTTTGAATGTCCTGACATTTTTCAAATCTCCTCTTTTTTCGTGCTTTGTTTAGTTTACCACGCTTTTTTCTATCTGTAAAGCTATTTTACCGGCCGGAAGCCCAGCAGCGGTTCCGGATCGTTACTGTGAGCGCCCGGTCAGGGTGTGAACAGTAACTCCGGATCTGGCGCGTTCTTTTTATGTATTCAGCTCCAGACTGATCCGAATCGCTTCATTGACTTTGCACATCAGTCGGCTGTCTACATGGCAGACGAACTCCCGAAGACGCTGCTTGTCGATGGTCCGAATCTGTTCCAGCAGGATGACCGAATTTTTTATGATATGATATTTCTGCGCACTGATCTCAATGTGCGTAGGCAGCTTCGCCTTGTTCATCCGTGACGTGATGGCGGCGCAGATCACCGTCGGGCTGTGCCGGTTGCCTACATCGTTTTGTATGATCAGCACCGGACGGACTCCTCCTTGTTCCGAACCTACCACCGGGCTTAAGTCTGCATAATAAATATCTCCACGTTTGATCGTCAAAATTTTTCACACTCCGATTTTACCTCTTTTCCAATCTCTGTTTTCGGGAGCTGTGAAAAAGCTTGCGCCTCCCGCGCAGGATATCAGATCCACAGTTCCTTACATCGAATGGTACTTAAAGTATTTCCACGTTTCGCAGAAATATACAAGATTCATCGGATATAAACCCTGGGGATCCGCTTTCCGAGACAGCAGACAAATTCATAGTGGAACCGTCCGCTCAAAGCGCCCAGCTCCTCCACCGTGATCTGCTCCTCCCCGTCCCGACCGATCAGTGTGACCGGATCCATAAATGCCGCGCCCGGGATGTCTGTCACATCAACCATAAACTGATCCATACAGATCCGCCCCAGGATTTTGGCCCGTTTCCCCCGGATCAGAACCTCCCCTTTGTTGGAGAGGCTCCTGGGATAACCGTCCCCGTATCCCACCGGGATCGTAGCGACCCGCATGCTTTTTTCCGCCGTAAAGGTTCCCCCGTAGCTGATAGGTGTCCCCGCCTCCACATCCTTTACATAGGAAATGTGGCTGATCAGCTCCAGGGCCGGTTTTAAGGGAACCGCCTTTTGATCCACCTCATCCGACGGGTACATTCCGTACAGCGCGATCCCCGCGCGGACAAGGTTGTGCCTGTATTCCGGAAAATCAATGATCCCCGCGCTGTTGTCGCAGCTTAGACAGGGAATCCGCAGCTTCCGTCGTTCCAAAGCCTGCCGCATCCATACAAACCGCTCATGCTGCTCCCGGGTAAACGCAGGATCTGTCTCATCCGCTTTTGCGAAGTGGGTAAACATCCCTTCCGGCACCACACCCGGAAGCTTACCAATCTCCGCGATGGTATCCGCGCTGTCCTCCGATACCGGGAACCCGATCCTGCCCATGCCGGTGTCGATCTTAATGTAGAAATACGCAGTCTTACGGAGTTTTACGGCTGCCCGGGACATCTCTTCTGCCATTTCCTTTGTATAGACGGTCGGCCGGATCTCCAGGGAAACCATTTCCTCATACTGATCCGGAAAGACACATCCCAGGACCAGGACGGGCTTTTTCACCTCCGCTTCCCGAAGGCTGACCGCCTCCTCCAGGGTTGCGACCGCATACCCCCATACATAGTCCGTATGCTCAAATAACTGTGCAATGGGAACCGCTCCATGCCCATAGCCGTCGGTCTTGATCACGGCCGCCAGCTGCGCGCTGTCGCCGATCCGAAGCTTCATCTGTTTCATATTATATGCAATGGCCTGCAAATCTATTTTTGCATACACCCGATTGTGTTGACTCACTTTTTTATTTCCTCCATGGTTTATCATTCCGTGATTCTCTGCCGCCTGCTGTTTCCTTCGGCTTCTTTCAGGCATTCCCTGATCCCGCCGATCAGGTCCTCTGCCAGCAGAGAGTAGCTTCCCAGCCTTTCTCTGGCCGCGTCTCCCCCGCATGCATGGAGGTACACGCCCAGTACCGCGCTGTCATACGCATCAAGCCCGCCGGCCAAGAGTCCGGTGATCACTCCCGCCAGCACGTCTCCGGAGCCCGCCTTTGCCATTCCGTGATTGCCTGCCGTATTGACAAAGTCCTGCTTTCCGCGCTGTGCCACAATGGTACAGGAATCCTTCAGCACACAGACCGCCGGACAGGTCTGTATAAACGCGCGCAGGCGGCTCATCCGGGATTGCCGCAGCTCTGCCACGGAGCATCCCAGCAGTCCTGACATTTCCTTCATGTGAGGTGTCAGGATGAGCGGATACCCCATCTCCTTTAGAAGCTCCGGATGGCAGGCCAGCAGATTGATGCCGTCCGCGTCCACCACACAGGGCACACGGCATCCCAAAAGCGTTCCCTTGAGCAGGCTTTCGGAGGTCCGGTTCTGTCCCAGCCCGCAGCCGATGCACACCACGTCCGCCCAGCGCAGCAGAGACGTAAGCTGTTCCTGATCATATTCCTGGTACACGGAAATAATGGCCTCCGGAAGAAGCTGCTGCAGGATGGCCCGGTTGGATTCCTCGGTATAGATCTGCACCAGCCCGGCACCGCTCGTGTAAGCCGCTTTGGCGCTTAAATAAGCCGCACCTGCCATGCCTCTGCTTCCGGTGATCATAAGCACCTTTCCGTAAGTCCCTTTATGGGAATCCGGCTTCCGCATCGGAAGCCGACGGGAAAGGTCGCTTTTCTCCAAGGTATAACAGATATCCGGAATCGTTTCGTAAAAGGAGGTATCGATCCCAATCTCCGCAGGGATCACCTTTCCTGCGTATTCCCTGCCCGGATACAGCGCCGTACCCAGCTTTTCGCACTGGAACGCAACCGTCAGATCCGCCCGGAAGGCGCATCCCAGCACCCTTCCCGTGGCAGAGCAGATGCCGGAGGGAATATCGACTGCCACCTTTGCGCCCGGCAGCTCATTCAGTTTTTTTAGAAGTTCCGCATAGGCTCCGCTCACATCCCGGCTCAGTCCCACCCCCAGCAGGGCATCCACCACAGCCGTATACCGGCCTTCCGGAAGCTCCGAAACCACCGGGATTCCCAGATTTTCCACAATCTGCATCTGGATCCGGCATTCCGGAGTCAGAGAAGCCTCCCGCCCCGCAAATACAACAGTCACCGCGCTGCCCTTCCCGGCCAGAAGCCTTGCGGCGGCAAATCCGTCTCCGCCGTTATTGCCAGAACCGCAGACCACCAGAACCCGGGAGCAGTCGATCTTTTCCTGCTCCATGGCCTCCACGGTCCGCAGCGCCGCGTGCTCCATCAGGACTACGGATGGAATTCCGATCTCCTGGATCGTATGGGCATCCGCCTGCCGCATTCTTGTTCCGTCTGGTAAATAACGCATCCTGTTTCCCTCCTCCTCTTAAAAACAGGATGCCATGCAAGCCTTCTGCATGGTATCCTGTTCGCTGCCTGATGCATTCTTGCATGAATACACGCAAAATGAATGCAGGAATAAATACAATGATGTACGATCTCTTATTCACCATGTTCCTTTTGATAGCTGGTAATATTGTAGGACAGTCTCATCAGGCTGTCTGAAAGATGGACGCTTTCCACGATCACATCCTCCGGCAGGTTCAGATCCGTATGCGCGAAATTCCAGATCGCCTTGATCCCGCATTTTACCAGGATGTCGGAGACCCGCGGCACTTCTGATTTTGGGATCGTAAGCGCCGCGATCTCGATGGGATTCTCCTTCAAAAATACTTCCAGCTCATCCAGCATACGGATCGGAACCCCCCTGACCTCCCTGCCGTCCAAGCTGGGATTCACATCAAACAACCCTTTTATCACGAATCCATTTTTCTCAAAAGAAGCATAATTGGCCAGCGCCTGTCCCAGATTCCCCATACCGACTATGATCATGCTATGGCTCTGGTTCAAGCCTAAGATCTTACCGATCTCTGTCCGGAGGTACTTTACATTGTATCCATACCCCTGCTGTCCAAATCCGCCGAAATTATTCAGATCCTGCCGGATCTGGGATGCGGTCACCCGCATCTTCTGGCTCAGGTCATTGGATGATATCCGCTCCACCCCCGCGTCTGTCAACTCGCCCAAATATCGATAATATCTTGGCAGCCTGCTGATCACCGCTTTTGATATTTCTTTCTCTTCCAATTTTAATCAACCTCCAAATAAACTATTTTTATTATATAGAATAGTCTGCTTAAAGTCAATTTAAAGTCATTTTTTTGTTTGATACAATCAAAGGAATGTAGTATAATAATTGTCAATGCGGTTTTACAGGAGGTTTCATATGATACTTGCATGTCATAATCTGAATAAATCATTTGGAGAAAGAGTCATTGTAAGGGATGGCTCCTTTCATATTGAGGAGCGGGAAAAAGCCGCTTTTGTCGGGGTCAACGGTGCCGGAAAATCTACGGTCCTGAAAATGATCATCGGCGAGGAGCCTCTCGACGGCGGCAATGTAATCCTCACCAGGGGAAAACAGCTCGGATATCTGGCCCAGCAGCAGAACCTGGAAAGCGGAAATACCGTTTATGAGGAGCTGAAAACGGCAAAGTCCGACATCATTTTGCTGGAACAGCAGATCCGTTCCATCGAGCAGGAATTGAAATCACTGAGCGGTGAGGCTCTGGAGGCCAGGCTTGAGACCTACAACCGCCTCATGTCCGAATTTGAATCGAAAAACGGATACGCCTACGAGAGCGAGATCGTCGGGGTTTTAAAGGGATTGGGATTTCAGGAGGAGGAGTTCGAAAAGCCTGCCGATACCCTTTCCGGCGGCCAAAAAACCCGGGTATCCCTGGGAAAGCTGCTCCTGACCAACCCGGATATCCTGCTTTTGGACGAGCCCACCAACCACCTGGACTTAAACTCCATCTCCTGGCTGGAGACCTATCTGCTGAACTATCCGGGCGCCGTGTTCATCGTCTCCCACGACCGCTTCTTCCTGAACAGGGTGGTGACAAAGGTGGTGGAGATCGAACACGGCAGCATCCGCATGTACAGCGGCAATTATAAGGCATACTCGGACAAGAAACGGCAGATCCGGGACGCGCAGATGAAGGAATATCTGAATCAGCAGAGGGAAATCAGCCGCCAGGAGGCTGTCATCGAGAAGCTGCGCTCCTTCAACCGGGAAAAATCCATTAAGCGCGCAGAGAGCCGGGAAAAAATGCTGAACAAGATGACCGTAGTCGAAAAACCATTAAGTGACGTGCAGGAGATCCATTTTTCACTGGAGCCTTCCTGCGTCAGCGGAAATGATGTTCTCTCCGTAGATGAGCTGTCCAAGCAGTATGACGGGCAGACCCTGTTTTCCAGCGCTTCCTTTGAGATCAAACGTGGGGAGCATGTGGCGGTCATCGGCGGCAACGGAACCGGCAAGACCACACTTTTGAAAATTTTAAACGGCCTGGCCGATGCGGACAGCGGCTCTTTTTCCCTGGGTACAAAGGTACATATCGGGTATTATGACCAGGAGCATCATGTACTTCACGACCGGAAAAATATATTCGATGAGATTTCCGACGATTATCCATCCCTCAACAATACGGAGATCCGCAATACGCTGGCTGCCTTTCAGTTTACCGGGGACGATGTATTCAAGCTGGTGGGGGACTTAAGTGGCGGGGAGAAGGGACGGGTCTCCCTTGCGAAGCTGATGCTCTCGGAGGCGAATTTCCTGATCCTGGACGAGCCCACCAACCACCTGGATATCACCTCCAAGGAAATCCTGGAACAGGCGCTGAACGATTATACCGGAACCGTCCTCTATGTCTCCCATGACCGGTATTTCATCAATCAGACCGCAAGCCGGATCCTGGAGCTCTCCGACCAGACCTTTGTGAACTATATCGGAAATTATGACTACTATCTGGAAAAGAAGGAAGAACGGACCGCCGCCCTGTCCACCGCCGGGCCGCAGGAGGTAAAAGGAACTTCAAAAGGGACTTATTTTCAGGCAGAACGCCCGGCAGCGGGGCCTTTGGCAGCAGAAACCGGCGCGGCTTCCGTGAATAAGCAGAACTGGCTGGAGCAAAAGGAGGCACAGGCCCGGGAGAGGAAGCGAAAAAATGAACTGAAGCGGACGGAGGAAACGATTTCTATGTTGGAGGCACGCAATCAGGAGATCAATGAGCTCATGATCCATGAAGATGTCTACTCCAATTCCGTCAAGTGCCAGGAGCTTGCCGAGGAAAAGACAGCCAATGACGCCAAGCTGGAGGAGCTGTACGAGCTGTGGGCGGAGTTAGAGGAGCCAAATACCCCGTAGCAAGCTGACGGGCATCAAAATTCTAGCGAAGCAAGCCGCGGGGGATTTGACCCTCGCGGCAATCGCCAAATATCCATGCGAGCATGGCTGCTTGGCTCGTTGCTTCGCAGAAATAAAGACTTCCTGCTTTCACACCATACAACGCCTGCGCTGCAAAAAAGCACAAAACTGTCTGCACACAAACAGTTCTGTGCTTTTTTACAACTCCTAATTCTGATTCCGGAACTGCACCGGTGTCAGGCCGTACATTTTCTTAAAGATCCGATTAAAATGCTCTACATTCTGATAGCCTACGGATTCCGCGATGCTTTCCACTGTCGCATTGCCGCTTTTCAACATTGCCCGGGCTTTTTTCATCCGCACCTTTTTCAGAATATCCCCGAAGGTCTCCCCGGATTTTTCTTTGATATACTTGGAAAGATAGGGCTTGGAAAGATAAAATTCTTCCGCAAGGTCATCCAGCGTCACGGTCTTATAATTTGCGTAAATATAATTGGTGATCTGCAGGAGCCGCTCATCCTTACTCTCCTCCCTGCTTTTGATCTCCTCGATCTTATTTACCGCAACCTCCAGAGCCGCGATGGACGCTTTGATGATATCCGGGTCGATCCCGACGCCCCAATATTTTTTCCCGTTGCAGATGATCCCCACATAAGCCACCGCCTTGGAGGAAGACCCCTTTGTCATGGAATGCTCTTCATAGACCGACAGCTCGTAGCTGATATCAAAATAATGCTTGATCGCGTTGCTGACCGCATCCAGGCGTCCGTTTCCCACTCCGGTAATGACTTGCTGTTTCCCGCCGTGCAGAATGGTCGCGGAAGCCACAATACCGTCCTCCTGCTTGAAATGGCACTCCTCCAGGGTAAACACATTCTTCGCGTTGATATAGTGGTCCTCGAATATCTGGTAGATCCATTCCGGGGACAGTTCCTTATGCGCTTTGTCGGAGACATCCTTCACCAGATACCCCACTTCCTCCCGCATCTTCTGCGGCAGGCTGATGCCGAAGTTCTGTTTTAATATGTAATTTACGCCGCCCTTTCCGGACTGGCTGTTGATCCGGATCACGTCTGAATCGTATCTTCTGCCCACATCCTTCGGATCGATGGGAAGATAGGGGACGCACCACTGCTCCGTATTTCCGTCCTCCCTCCATGCCATTCCCTTTGCAATGGCATCCTGGTGCGATCCGGAAAACGCAGTGAATACAAGCTCTCCCGCATAAGGCTGGCGGGGAGAAACATGCATTCTTGTGAGCCGTTCATAGACCTCGCTGATCTCGCTCATGTTGGAGAAATCCAGTCCCGGGTCTACTCCGTGGGAAAACATATTCATTGCCAGCGTGATGATATCCACGTTCCCGGTCCGCTCTCCGTTTCCAAAAAGAGTTCCCTCGATCCGGTCTGCCCCTGCCAGGATCCCAAGCTCCGCCGTAGCCACGCCGGTTCCCCGGTCATTGTGGGGGTGAAGGCTGATGATCGTATTTTCCCGGTATTTCATATACTTGTTGAAATATTCCACCTGGCTCGCAAATACATGGGGAAGGGCATTTTCCACGGTTGCCGGAAGGTTGATGATGGCCTTGTTCTCCAGGGTGGGCTGCCATACGTCCAGTACCGCGTTGCACACCTCCATGGCGTACTCCATCTCCGTACCGGAAAAGCTCTCCGGACTGTATTCAAAGGTAAAGTTTCCTTCCGTCTCCTCCGCCAGCTCCTTCAAAAGCTTTGCGCCGTCGATGGCGATCTGCTTCACCTGCTCCTGATCCTTCCGGAAAACCTGCTCCCGCTGCGCTACGGAAGTAGAATTGTATACATGTATCACTGCATGCGGAGCACCCTTGACCGCCTCAAAGGTTCGCTTGATGATATGCTCCCTGGCCTGGGTCAGCACCTGGACTGTCACATCCTCCGGGATCATATCGCGCTCAATCAGTGTACGCATAAACTGGTACTCTGTCTCCGAGGCCGCCGGAAATCCGACTTCGATCTCTTTGAATCCCACATCCACAAGCATCTGGAAAAACTCCACCTTTTCGTCCAGGCTCATGGGCTCAATCAATGCCTGGTTGCCGTCCCGCAGATCCACGCTGCACCAGGTCGGCGGGTGGTTGATATAATCCTTTTTCACCCAGTCATAACAGTCTACCGGCGGCATAAAATAAGTCCGTGCGTACTTTTCATAATTCTTCATGGTAACATCTCCTTATATTTTATCAATCATTTTGTCTTATTTTATCTTCGCTTATACTATCACATCCAGGGTATATAATCCAGTGACATTTTTAATCATTTTTATTGATGTATTTTATCATCCTAGTTCACTCGTTTATGAACAAAAATAGCCGCAAAGCAGCGGGAAAGCAGCGAAGATGCGTTTTGCGAATGGCGCGGAGTAAACGCCTTCTCTCACACCCTCATGAAAAAAATCTCCCCAAGCTTTTCCAGACACCATCGGTAATCGCGAACCTCCACCGCTTCGTCCGCAATGATCTTCCGGGTGAAAAGCACCTCGTCTCCCAGCATATAGAAGATTTTTCCGACAGGATCGCCTTCTGAGACAGGCGCGTCCAGACTCTCCTCCTTTTCTACATGAACCAAGATCTCATCGTCATCCCGAAGCAGGATCTTTTTCCCCACTCCCTCAGGACTTTCATCCCCGTCCGTCTGCGTCCCGCTGCCTTCGCCCTGTCCGGCAATAGTATGTACCGAAGCGGTCCCGTTGAAACGGTTACCATCCGGGATGCCGCCCTGGACAGGCACCGTGCCGGTATCCACATCCCTGCATACCTCCTGATAATGAAAGAAATCGATTCCGTAGGTCATCAGCTTTTTGGTGTCCGCCCACTTATAGCCTTTATTGTTGGGCCACCCGCATGCCAGAAGACTGACGATAAAGGTGCGGTCATCCCTTTGAAGCGCCCCGATATAGCAGTAGCCCGCCTCCCCAGTAAAACCGGTCTTTCCGGAAAGAGCCCCTTCCATCATTTTCAGGAATGCATTGTGGTTATTGCAGGAAAAGCCGCGGCTGCCGTCTATGTTGGTAAACTCATAGCTTTCTGTCCGGGTAATCTCCAGAAACACGCTTTTCTGTGGAGAATCCATAATGCAGTATTTCATGATCCGGGCCAGGTCCTCTGCCGTCGTATGATGGGAGCCTTCCTCATCCGAGGCATCCAGTCCGTTGGGCGTGACAAAATGGGTCTGGGTGCATCCGGCCTGTCTGGCCTTTTCGTTCATCATGTCCGCGAAGCCCTCCACACTGGTCCCGATATGCTCCGCAATGACAACCGCCGCGTCGTTATGAGATTCCAGCATCAGGGAATACAGAAGGTGCCTGAGCTGGAACTGCTCCCCTTCCCGGACACCCAGATGGACCTCCGGCTGCGACGCCGCCCTGGCGCTGGCAGTCACCGTATCATCCAGATTGCCGTTTTCCAGCGCAAGGATACAGGTCATGATCTTGGTGGTACTGGCCATGGCCCGCTCCTCCTGTCCATTTTTCGCAAACAAAATACGCCCGCTGTCCGCATCCATCAATACCGCTGACTGGGCGTATAATCCTTCTGGTTCTTTGATCTCCTTCTCAGGCTCTGCATGGACCTCCGCGGTTGTAGTTATCCACATCGCCGCGCATAAAATCAGACATATCCCGCACTTTTTCACCGCTTTTCGGAAGTTATCCACACTCTTTTCCGCTTTTTCCACAAGTTTTCCACATTCCAAATTCATTTTCATCCTGCACAAAACTCCGTGATACACGCTTTATCCTATATGTATGACTGTCTGTCTTTTCTTAGAACTTATGGAAACAGCATGCATTCATTATGATACAGGCCCCGGCATTTTTATGTATTTCAGATCTGCGATGGTTGCTTCGGCCCGCCTGCTGTCTGTCACATAATCAGATGTATATGTTACGATGCTTCTTCAGATGTCCAGCTGCAGCTGGGCCTCATCCTCCGCCTCTTCCTTAAAGTGCGCGATCTGCTCCTCATCCAGAGTCGGCAGCTCATCCAGCGACTGCAGGCCGAACCTTCGGAAAAACTCCTGCGTGGTGCCGAACTGGATCGGCCGCCCCGGCGCATCCAGCCGACCCACCTCTTCGATCAGCCCGTACTCAATCAGCTTATTGACCGCATGATCCGTCTTGACCCCCCGGATCTTGTCGATCTCCAGCCTGGTCACCGGCTGCTTATAGGCCACGATAGACAGGGCTTCCAGCATCACATCCGTCAGGACATAGCGCTTCGGCTGCTTTGCGATGCGGATCAGATACTCATAGGCATTCTTTTTGGTGCACATCTGAAAGGAGTCGTCCATCTCCAGGATCTGGATACCCCGGTCTTCCTTTTTATATCGGTCCATCATATTGTGGATCAGCTTTCGGGTCGTTTCCTCATCATGCTCAATCGCAGACGCAATCCTGCTCAATTCCACGGAATCGCCCATCGTAAACAGAATTGCCTCAATGATCCCCTGCATCTTTTTTATTTCCATCGGCTTCAATTGTTCCTTTCTGTCTTCCGCCATCAGCCCACCCGCCTTTGCCTTCTGATATCCGTTCTGTATCTTTAGAATCTGCCGTGAGTATATTTTTATGCTGATTCTTTAGCAGATACATCGGCAATTCTTTTTTATAACGTGGATTCGATCAGGATCTCTCCAAATGTATTTTCCTGGATTGCCCGGATCGCCCCGGTCTTCATCAATTCCAGGATCGCAAGAAATGTTACGACCAGATGCATGGTACTCTTCTGCCCTTCCAGAAGCTGCCGGAAGCTGAACTTCCGGTGATGTTTCGCATAGCCCTCCACAAATGCGATCTTGGACGGAAGGGGCACTTCCTCCTTTTCGATCCTGCCGAATTTGCTTCGGACCGGATCGATCTTGTTATTCTGCCGTTTCATGACATCCCGGAAGATCCTGCCGAGCCGGGAAACCGTCACATCTGCCAGCAGCGCGTCCAGGTCAACCGGTTCTTCGTACTCCCGGACCTCTTCCGGAATGGTGGATTTCCTGAACAGTACCAGATCCGCGTCAAGCTGCCTGTCCTTCAGTTCAAACGCGATATATTTGTACATCTTATATTGAAGGAGCTGTTCCACCAGCTCCTGCCTCGGGTCTTCCTCCTCCCCTTCCTCATTGACTTCCTTCGGAAGGAGCATGCGGCATTTGATATCCAGAAGCGTAGCTGCCATGACAAGAAATTCACTCATCACATTCAGGTCTGCGCGCTGCATCTGCCGGATGTAGTCCATATACTGGTTCGTGATCTCCACGATCGGTATATCGTAGATGTCTATTTTGTTCTTATCAATCAAATGCAGGAGCAGGTCCAAAGGCCCTTCAAATACTTCCAGTTTTACAGGTATCCCCATGTAAATCTCCCCCTCTATCCATAACTTGTGCCTTTGTCGTTTCCGACGCAAACAGTTCTTTTCACCCGCGCGGTTGGACGTCTATATATGGAGCACCACGACCTCCGCCGGATTGAACACGCGCAGATTGACGGTATGGGTTCCCAGTCCTTTGCTGACCACCACCGTCGTACCGTCCTCTACGGTCATCTCCCCTGAGTACTTCGGAAACAAAGTTGCCTGGGGGGTCACAACCCCTCGCCAGCCTGGAATCCGCAGAACGCCTCCGTGCAGATGCCCGCACAGCACCAGGTTGGCGCCCCACTCCTTATAAGCCGGGACATAGGCCGGATTGTGGGCCAGCAGGATCTGATACCGGCTTTTGTCTGCTGGTCCGGCCAGTTTTCTAATATCTCTTCCTGTCACAGATGCCTTTCGGGTATCCCATGCCGGGCGAAATCCACCCCTTCCGCGGGAGCAGAAGCCATGGGATGCCTTATGGGTATAAGTATCCAGCGGAAGCGCCAGACCGGTAATCCTGATTTTTCTTCCGGACAGCGTAACATCGGCAGATTCATTTTCCAGAAAATGGATACCTGCCGCTGTCAGTTTCTTCCTATAATAATACAACACATCCCCGTACTTTTCCACCTGGCTTTTCAGCCGCTGCTCATGATTGCCCAGGGCATAATATACCGGAGCGATCTCCGGAAGCCGACGGATAAAATCCAAGGCGTGCTCCGGCGAAGCATTCTTTTTCCCGATCAGCATATCCCCGCCGATCAGGATCAGTCCCGGCCTGGCCTTGCGGATCTTTTCCAGCAAGATGTCATTTTGGCTGCCGTATACCCGGTTATGCAAATCGCTTAAAAATACGATCCTGTTTTCATTCGTGGGTCCATTTGGATGCTGATTAGAACGTTCCGGATGGTAATGTGTCATCCGGAAGCCGCGGCATTCCCTCGTGCCCTCTCCCAACACCAGGAAAAATAATCCGGCGCCTGAAAGGGCTATTTTTTTCCACCATTTCATACAGATTCCTCATTTTTCGTTACCGCTGTATTCTGACCGGGAGCCCACAGCAACAGCAGCTGATTCCTTAAGGCCAATCGTACGATCGGCCCTTTTACTGTATTGTTCCTGCCTTTGAATTCTGTTTATTCCTATCCCTGCACGATTGCCGCACCGGAGCTTGTACCCAATCTGTTGGCGCCGGCTTCCACCATGGCTCTGGCATCCTCCAGAGTACGGATCCCGCCGGAGGCCTTCACTCCCATATCGTGCCCTACGGTCCTACGCATCAGGGCCACATCCTCCGTCGTTGCTCCGCCCTTGGAAAATCCGGTGGATGTTTTCACAAAATCAGCTCCGCATTCTCTGCAGATCCGGCAGGCTTTGATCTTCTCTTCGTCCGTAAGCAGACAGGTCTCCAGGATCACCTTGACCTTCGCCCTACCCTTTGCCGTTTCCACAACCGAAGAAATGTCCTGCTTTACATATTCCCAATCTCCGCTCTTGATCATTCCGATATGGATCACCATATCCAGCTCCGCGGCGCCATCCCGGATCGCCTGCTCTGCCTCCGCCGCCTTACCGGCCGTAGACATGGCGCCCAGCGGAAATCCGATCACCGTGCATACCGCCACATCACTGTCCTTCAAAAGCCGGGCACAATAATAGACAAAGCTGGAATTTACACAGACCGAATGAAAGCCGTACTTCATCGCTTCTTTACATAGCTGCTCCACCTGTTCCTTGGTTGCCTGGGGGGCCAGTATCGTATGATCAATCAAAGCTCCGTAATCCATCTTTATTTTCCTCCGTATTTTTATTATTTTATGTATGGTCTGCGCAAATTGTATACACGCATACTTTGTTGTGTTTTTTCCATATTATAAGCCGAATTCATATCTGCTCCCGCCTGCTGTCCACAATCAGACCGTAAACAGCAATGTGCGAATCAACTACTATATCCTACCATTTTTTCCCCATAAAGTAAAGAACCCTTTTATTTTTCCCGTTTTCCGCCTCAAAAAGCAGAGTGTGCTCTTTTATTTGCAGAGCACACTCTGCTTTTTATGATATATTTAATCTCCTATGCCCGGAACTGCCCCATCATTTTGATCAGATAATCCAGAAATCCTGCTTTTTCCACATCCTCGCTCACCAGAATATCAATACTGCCGATCTCCTTTCCATTAAGGATATAGGAAACGCAACCTGCTCGGTCTCCTTTTTTCACAGGCGCCTGCACGGATTCTTCCATTTTATATTCTTTGGTGATGGCCGATAAATCTGCCCCTTCCGTATCCAGCCAGGTAAAGATCCCTCCGTATTCACAGGACACGGTATCCTCCGCTCCCCCTGCCACCGCGACTTCTCCCAAAGGCTCTAAGTCTTCATCCCTGTAGATCTGGCATTTCCCAAATCCATGATTCAGAAGCGCGGTAGCGTCTTTAAATCTGGTCTTGGAATCATCCGCCGCCATGATAACGGCGATCAGCTCCACATCCCCTTTCTTTGCGGTGGCTGAAACACAGAATTTTGCCAGTCCGGTGGACCCTGTTTTCAGGCCGGTCGTATACTCATACTGGCGGACCAGCTTATTCGTGTTGGTAAGCCCAAATTCGCTGCTGCCCTTCCTGGTGGTATGGGTGATATTTTCCATCCAGATCATACAGTAATCATGGATCTGGGGATATTTTGTGATCAGCTCCCGGGACATCAGGGCTATATCCCGCGCGGTGGTCACATGTCCGTCCGTATCCAGGCCGTTGCAGTTGACAAACTGGGTATTTTTCATGCCCAGCCCCTTCGCCCGTTCATTCATCTGCCGGACAAACTCTTCTTCGCTGCCGGCTATGTATTCCGACATGGCCACACAGGCGTCGTTCGCGCTCGCTACGGAAATACATTTCAGCATCGTATCCACAGTCTGCGTCTCTCCCGGCTCCAGATAGACCTGGGAGCCCCCCATGGAAGCCGCGTATTCCGAAACCGTCACCTCATCCTCCAGCTTGATCTTCCCGCTTTCCAATGCGTCAAAAATCAGGAGCATGGTCATGACCTTTGTCACGCTTGCAGGAGGCCGTGCGGTATCCGCATCCTTTTCATAGATCACGCTTCCCGTGGACGCCTCCATCAAGATTGCCGATGGGGCGCTGATCTGCGGCCCTCCTGTATGTTCCGCCGTATCCGCCTCCGCATTGGTTTCCGTCCCCGCATCTGCGTCTGCTTTCTGCTCCTCGCTGTCTGACGCCGTGTCCTGCTTTGCATCCCTCTCTACTGTCTCTTCATGAAGAATATGTACATCCTGCGCATACACGTCTGTATTGCCGCTGTTTTGTCCTGATATCAGGTATCCTGTAAATGATACGTCTCCTGTCACCGTCAGCAAACTCAACAGTACTGCCAGAAATGCTTTCATAAAAAGCTCCCTCCGTTATATCGTCTATTCACAATATAGTGTACAGAAACGCTTTTTAGAACATTTTCCTGTTTGTTTCTGTAATTGTCAGCGTATTTTTAACCAATGCGGCAGCTTTTGATCACGCAACACAGTTTACCCGGATTTTACTGACAACAAACTTCCATATTTTCTATTGCTCTTGCCGCCATGTTATATATCGTTACATGTCACACCCCGACCAATCACCACGCTGATTGGTCGGGAGGATGCACATAAGAGCTGGTATTCAGGCCGTCCATTGCCGTAGGCAATTTAAAATGACGGCCTGAGTTACAGGGCACGCCTGGTCAAGGTGTGACCTGTAACTATATATCAATGTTTATAAAAAATGCCTTCACAAAGATGTAGAAATGCCCTCCGGCTTGTGATACAATAGAATTTATGCAAAACAGTGAGGGAATACAAAAGAGGAGGTTGTCTGATTTGAGACTATTTGAAAGATTCGGAAAAAAATCAGAAAAGGATACACCTGGAAATAAAAAACTGAGCGATACAAGAGAGCTTGAACTCTATTCCGGTATGCGTGTATTGGTGGAGGGTTCTGAGGGAAATCTGCTTTTTATAGCCAGACTGCAGGATCCCCGAAGCCATATGGCAGAGCTGTTCCAGTACTCTGAAATGGAAATTTCTCAGGATATGGATCCGGAAGCCCTTCCGAAAACAGCTCCCGTTCCCGTCAGGATCCGCGGTTATAATGACAATACCAGAAAAGCGATTTTTATGGAAGGAAATATGAGTCCCACCAGTCAGAAGCATATATGGCAGATTGAGGATCTGAACATTACCGCAATCGAGAATGAACGTTCAGACCCCCGCCTGGATATGGATATGAATGCCGCTGTCATGAGCTCCAATAAGGCGGATGCCGAAGAACGGGCATGTAAACTTTTAAATATCAGCATCGGCGGGGCCGGGATCAGCCTGGCGCATCGGTATTACAAAGGAGATAAATTCTTTCTGAAGGCAAGGCTGTTCGGAGAAAAGAAATCCTTCGTGGTGTATTGTGAAGTGCTGCGTGTGATGCAGACAGATACGTCACAATTTGAATATGGATGCCAGTTTCTGGAATTGACGGAAACCAGCCAGGAACAGATCACACTTTTTATTACACAGGCAGCCCCTCAAACGTCCCATTTCTAAAATATTTGCCAACTGTACGGTTGCAATCCGAAGTCTCAATTTTATGCAATTTATTGCAATAAAACTGAGATTTTGGATTAGCAATCTACTCATAAATGAACAAAAAAGCGGCTGCGTTAGCAGACGTTAGAGTGCGTAAGCACGGTTTTTGCGAATGGATGAGTAGGTTGGAGGCTCTTTAGAGCATCCAACCGTACAGTTGGAATATTTGTAGAAGTAGAATATGGCGGAAGGGAGCTGAGCCATATCCGGACAGAAAGCAGAGAACAGGCTGGATATGCCCAGACACTTGAGGTATATGAACGCGCGGGCTGCGGAGGCTGTGAGCGCAAAGCGAAGTGTCTTTATAAATACAATGCCGAAAAGGAACCGGATCGAAGCAAGGTTATGAAATTCAGCGAACGATGGGAAAAACTGAAAGAAGAATCCAATGCGAACATCCAGAGTGAGACGGATATCCCGAAACGCCAGACACGCTCCATCCAGACGTAAGGACACTTTGGGGACATAAAAGAAAACGAGGACTTCCGAAGGTTCTACTACCGTTCAGCGGAAAACGTATATAAAGAGTTTATGCTGTATGCAATCGGTCGAAACATCATGAAATACCACCGATTTATACATCATGAAATTGAAAAATATGAAGGGAAAAGGGAGCAGAAAGCAGCAACAATTTGTGAATTTGATGGAGGTAATGCAAAATGAAAACAATTTGTGGAATTGACTGCAGCGGATGCGGCTTTAGAGACAACTGTAAAGGATGTACAGAAACAAACGGACGCCCTTTTGGCGGTGATTGTATTGCTGCCGAGTGTTATAAATCAGGCGGCGAAAGCTGCTTTATTGCAAACAAAAAGCGCTTAATCGAAGAGTTCAATGCTCTTGGAATTTCGGATATGCCCACAATAACAACCCTCTCTCAATTGAACGGCGCATATGTTAATTTGGAATATACTCTTTCAAACGGAAAAAAGATAAAATTGCTTGATGATACAAAAATATATCTCGGTTATCAAGTCGAAAAATCAAACAGTGATAGGTGCTATGGACTTGCTGCAGATAACGACTATTTACTTGTATGTGAATATGGTTGCAATTGCGCAGAGCCTGAAATCATTGTATACAAAAAGAGAGAATCAAGTTCCAGTTTGTAGAATTGTAACCGCATAAAAATTCCATATTGCCGCACGCCAACAGCACATCAGAGTCTTGATAAGACAAAGATAGCAAAAAGGAATTAATTTGGAAATTTTATAGAAATCTGAATATTTCAAATTATGATGTGGAGTTGCGGCAGGTTTCTCTCGTGGGAATATCAAATATCTTGTAGAGAAAGGCGTGATTGAGAAATCTGCCATAGGTGTTTATATTTTGCCGGAGGTCTGGGAGGATGAGATATTCAATTTGCAAAATCGATTTAAGAGAAGGTTTTATTCCCATGAAGCTGCATTGTTTCTATGGAACTTAACAGATAGAACACCGAATAGATATCTTATGGCTTTTATATACAACAGCATTATGACTGGTCTGACAGAAGCGCTGGAAGATGCGGGCAGTAAAGAAAGAATAAAAAAGACGGGGAGTCTCTGTGATACCTGTAAAAGTCTATAATGCAGAAAAAGTTCAAGATATCTGAAGAAAAGCCGCCATTTATGAGCATACATCAAAAAAAGAAAGGATATGAAAAAGATGATCAAAATACTATTTGTCTGCCACGGCAGGATTTACTGTTCAGAATAAAAAGTCTCAAATCGTCTTAAATACTTCTATAAATAGCAGTTCTTGTGTTCCATTTTCAATTTTACCAATGATTTACCAATATTTCTGGAGAGCCAGACTTGCAGAAACAACAAACCAGAATGAGGAGATTAAAAATATGAGCGAATTAAAGAAACATATTTATGATGAAGAGAATGGTCTGCATTTTACTTTGATTGGCGATTACTATATCCCGGACTTGAAACTGTCGGAGGAACACTGGCTCATTGGAAAGTACGGACGGATGCACCGGGAATATTTAAGAGAAGTCCACCCAGCCAGATTGAACACATTGATACTAAACGGAGAATTGTGGACATATCTTTCAGATCTGAACGAACAGGCACAGGAACGGTTAGACACCATTATGGAACAGATGAAAGCTGCCGAGGGTGTGACCGCGGAATTGAAGCGTACCCGTCAAATGGAATGGGTGCAGCGTTGCAATAGCATTCACAACCGAGCAGAAGAAATTATTTTGCATGAGATGATTTATTCATAATGGTATGGTAGAATGGTCATTGCAAATATAAAATCGTAACAGAGAGGAGATTAAATGGCTTTTTCAGAAAAACTTAAAAATGAAATACAACTATATTGTACCAATCATTTACCCCCAGATTCATGGTATGAAAATGAATTTTCTTTTATTCAGGATATAGAGTTGAAAAATCGAATTATTGCAGAGTTTAAAGCGATTAGGTTTGCATATAAACTTTATGAGGGAATTGAAGCAAGCAATGAAAATTTAGTATTTGAAGTGCGTAACCAAATACTTGCCTATGCATCAATATACGAAGCTGTAATAGAAAATGTGTTAAATACATACTATTCCGACACTGATGAATTCGATTGCTTAATTCATCATACAATTCCAACAAAAATATCAATTCCTCAAGATAAGCAAAAGATATTGCAAGATACATTATTGCACGATGGAAAAGTAATTGTTCCTTTTTATTATGCAAGAAAGAAAAAAGAAAAACCACAAATTAGATTTGATGATAAATGTAGAACAGCAGAACGATTGGGATTGATTCACAAGTTTGTTAATACAGACGGTGAGGAAGTGGATTTAGCTTCTGAAATAATTGAGATTTATTCATATCGAAATGGTATTCATATTATTGCGGAAAGGAGAAAAGGTATTAGTTATGAGTTAGAGTTAAGTCGAAAAGCATATCGCAGAATGAGACCATTTATCGATCAAATAAAGGAAAAACTTGTTAATGATAGAAAGATAGAGATAAATAACTATTAACTTGTTATCCTTTGAAATTTAACTGAATAACCATAGCACAAACCGCTGCTACATGGAAACTAACGCACCATGCAACAGCGGTTTTTCCTTACCTTTTTTTCCTCTGGCTGATAGGAGTTCCCATTTTCTTTGATTTTTTGAGAATCCGAATCAGCCAGCGAAATTCTTCGTCTGACAGATTTTTATAGTTGATGCCGAGCTGCTTGCAGTAAAGGACAACCAGCTTTTCATCCCGGCTGCCTTTGAAATTTTCGACCGCTTCCAGATTTTCTTTCAGTTCATCGGCAACGGTGGTCTGGGGCGCACTCTCACTGTCCTTTTTGTGGGATTCCCGAATATCCCGAATAATGAGGTTGAGGTCATCCAGAACCATGTGGCTGAAATATTCATCATCGCTGATATGGGCGGCTTGCAACACTTTCAAGTGCGGATCATCTTCGCCGGGGCGATACCGTTCAATGATTTCATGCCGGACGGTATCGACAAGGGCGTTGAGGTTTTGAATCTGCATGGAGGCAATCCCGTCCACATAAATCTCAATGTCTGCAAGAAACTTGATAAAATCTTTATGTGTGGCAAGTTCGCAGAGCAGACGGTTGTTAATCCGACCGCTTTTCAGAAGTGCAACCATTTCATCGTTTAAATGCAGTTCCGTCAATGGCGTGTTGATCTGCTCCCTGTTCTCTGTCCGGCACAGTAGATAATCAACAGAAACTCCATAGAAGTCTGCCAGCGTGATAAGGTTGCCATGATTGATTTCCTTAAAATCCTCTTTTTCATAACTTCCAAGAGCTGATTTGGAAATGCCCGTCAGCTTTGATAATTCTTCCAGATTTAAGCCTTTGTCCTTGCGGAGTTCCCAAAGGCGTTCCTGTATGCTTGTCGCTCCTTTCATGGGCACACGCTCCTTTCCGGGGGTTTGATTGCTGCCGCTTAACTGGATTATATCACACTTTCCGCAATCGTGGAAATTTCTGATTTTTACCCTTAATTCCTACTTTGTGGACATACGGCACAGGGTACAAAAATGTTCTATGATACAGGTAGTTCATCGATGGATTATTCCAATCGAATGACCAGCCTGTGTGGGATATGCTTCCCCGGCGATGTAGTGCCATGACTTTTGGCAGGGATGTGGAGGAATCCTGACCAAAACGAGCGTACCAAAGGGAGCGATACGCCGCTGTGAGATTCAGGGGAGGAACGACACCGGGGAGAACTGGCGAACTGACACCGAAATGATACCGAAACACGACAATCTGATAGGGGGGATAGTCTACCCTATCGCTGTATACTTCGGGAGATTTTAAGCGGCTCTATGACCGTAATTTTGCCGAAAATCGCCCCGAAACCATACACTAAAACGGGAGGAAGCGCAATATGCCGAGAATGAGCAAAAAGAGGAAGCATGAGCTTTCCTTTTACCTCAATGACCGGGGCGTGTCACTTACAACGAATTATGCCGGAAATGCCAGCATGGGTGCAGGCAGAGCTTCCGGGCGGTTGTGGTTGACTGCCCCCGTTATTTATCCAAACGAGCCAAGAAAAAGGAGGAACACACCGAATGAATTTTGAATTTATGACGATAGACACACCATTGCCGCCCTGTATGCCATTTCCCAGAGCGTTGACAGGATTTCCAGTCAGCAGCACCGCAAAGGTCATGTACTGCCGGATGCTGGACGCTATGCTATCCAAAGGGCAGGAGGACGAGAACGGAATCCTGTTTGTCTGCTTCCCTGTCACAGCCATTGCCACTGTCCTGTCCCGCAGCCCCATGACGGTCAAGCGTTCTCTGAATGAACTGGAAACCGCCGGACTTATCATGCGGGTGCGTCAGGGCGTGGGAGAACCAAACCGGATTTATGTGCTGATACCGGGAAAGGAGGACGCTGCCCTTGCCTGATACCTCAAAGCTGGAAAAGCTCAACCGGGAGCTGGAAAAAAGCGAAAAGAAACTGCGGAAAGCCATCAATGATGAAAAGGCATTGCAGCACCAGTTAAAGCAGCTTACCCGAAAGGAACGGACACACCGGCTCTGTACTCGTGGCGGCATGCTGGAAAGTTATCTGCAAGAGCCGGAACGCCTGACCGATGATGATGTCATGCTGTTGTTGAAACTCATTTTTCACAGGCAGGACACGCAGGAACTATTGAAAAAACTTCTGGAACGAGAGAAGCCGTAAACCCCTTAGTTTACTAAGGGCGCAATTATACACCACCCAGAGGTTGGTGCATTGCGTTCTCCGAAGGCTCCTCGCCGGAGGGCTGTGATTTTCCGCAGTCAAGGTCTGCTCCAAATCAAACAGGGGACGCTACGCTTCCCCTGCGCTGGCTGCCGCCAGCTACCCTTTTGTGGACTTGCCATCTGGGGACACCTTGCAATGCAAGCTGTTCCCAGCCGACAAGTTTCATAAAATATGCTATCTTTTCGATAAGCAATAAAGTATAATGAAGTCAGTAATAAATTTAGAAATGGAGGTAAAGTTATGGCATCCAGCAAAGAATATTTAGAATTTATTTTAGGTCAGTTATCTGGCTTGAATGAAATTACCTATCGAGCTATGATGGGCGAATTTGTCATTTATTATCGTGGTAAGATTGTAGGCGGTATCTATGATGATAGATTACTTGTTAAACCAGTAAAATCAGCAATAAGTTATATGCCAACGATTTCGTATGAGTTACCTTACGAGGGAGCAAAAGAAATGTTGTTGGTAGATGAAGTTGATAATAAAGAGTTTTTGACAGGATTGTTTAATGCTATGTATGAGGAATTGCCTACCCCTAAATCGAAAAAGAAGAAATAATAAAATAATAATTTGAGAGGAAGTGTTACTGATGGAAAAGTTTAAGCCGTTTATTATACCTGTGGCATTATTGGTTTTAATTGACCAGACGGTTAAAATAGTAATTTCAAAAGTATTTATGAAATGCGAATTTGATATAATAGCCAAAGTTTTAAGATTTAATCCAGAACTAAATACTCGTTTATCTTATGCTGGAAATTTCTTCGAATTATTATCAAGTCCGTTTGTTACCATTTTATTGAATGTGTTTGTTTTGTTCCTCTTTTTTTCAGGATATATGCTATATCAGGCAAAAAGAGCACATATAAGTTTTTGGGTAAAAATAATAATGATTTGTGGCATATCGGGATGTTTATGTAGCTTGATTGATAAGCTGTTTTGGGGTGGAAGTTTAGATTTTTTGCAGATACCTACCCTTTTTATTTTTGATTTGAAAGACTGCTATCTTACAGTTGCAGAAGTTATATTTGTTGCTATTGGAATTTTGAATAGCAAAGAAATATCGGTTAAAGAGTATTTACATTTTTGTTGTAACAAATTTAGCTTGTAAACTTCTGGTTTATTATTTCTTATACATCGGGTCAACTTGCCCCGAACTTTTACAACTAAATACCCGCCGCCCACACAGCGGCACACCGAGCAGGAAATCTGAAAAGGTCTCCTGCTTTTTTTCTGCCCCAAATGAGGTGGTAAAACGCCACCCCATCCACCAATTACCGAAAGGAGGGACACGAAATGCCCTGTCCACACAACGAAATCACGATTGTTCAGCGCAGCCAGCGGCAGTCTGCGGTTGCCGCCGCTGCTTACCAGAGTGGCGAAAAGCTGTTCTGTGAATACGACCAGCAAGTGAAGCACTACCCAGAAAAGCGTGGTATCGTCCACAATGAAATCCTGCTCCCGGCAAATGCCCCACAGGAATATGCAGACCGCAATACCTTATGGAACGCCGCCGAAGCGGTGGAGAAGCAATGGAACTCCCAGCTTGCAAGGAGGTGGGTGCTTACTATCCCAAGAGAGATACCACCCGACCAGTACGCCGTCCTTGTCCGGGAGTTCTGTGAGCAGCAGTTTGTTTCCAAAGGAATGATCGTTGACTTTGCCATCCATGACCCCCATCCGCCGGGACACAATCCCCACGCCCATGTCATGCTCACTATGAGGGCAATAGACGAGCATGGGAAATGGCTTCCCAAGAGCCGCAAGGTTTACGACCTTGACGAGAATGGGGAACGGATAAAGCTGCCATCCGGCAGGTGGAAAAGCCACAAGGAGGATACGGTGGACTGGAACGACCAGAAGTATTGTGAAATCTGGCGGCATGAATGGGAGGTCATCCAGAACCGCTATCTGGAAGCCAATGACCGCCCGGAGCGTGTGGACTTGCGTTCCTATGCCAGACAGAGGCTTGATATTATCCCCACTGTCCATGAAGGGGCTGCTGTCTGGCAGATGGAAAAGCGTGGTATCCAGACGAATATCGGCAACCTGAACCGGGAAATCAGAGCCGCCAACCGCCTGATGAAGTCCATCCGGCAACTTATCCAAAACCTCAAAGGCTGGATTACCGAGCTGGGCGAAAAACGGAAAGAACTGCTTGCACAAAAAGCGGCGGAGGAAGCGACACTTCTTCCAAATCTGCTGATGAAGTACATGGAGATACGAAAGGAAGAACGGAAGGACTGGACGAGGGCTGGACAGAACCGGGGGACTTCACAGGACTTAAAGGCAGTCAGCGAAGCCCTGTCCTATCTCCGGCAAAAGGGGCTTTCCACTGTGGAGGACTTAGAAGCCTTTCTGGAATCTTCCGGGAAATCAGCCGCAGATTACCGCAATCAGATGAAGCCAAAGGAAGCCCGCAGCAAAGTGATTGATGGGATTCTTGCCAGCCGGACAGACTGCAAGGAATGTAAGCCTGTCTATGAGAAGTACCAGAAGATATTTTTCAAGAAAACAAAGGAGAAATTCAAACAGGAACACCCGGAGGTTGCCCGATATGCGAAAGCCGCCGCCTATCTTGCCAAGCACCCGGACGATAAGGATAAAACGAAAAATGAGCTGCAACAGGAGCAGGAAACGCTTCTTAGCGAAATCGCAGAGCTGAAAGTACCGCTGACCGAGGTACAGGAGGATTTGAAGAAGCTGCGGGACATCCGCTACTGGGTACGGAAAGCCACACCCGGCACAGAGGAAAGCAAAGAGCCGCCCAGGAAGCAGCCTATCAAGGAAGTCTTGCAGGATAAGGCAGACGAGAAAAAAGCACAAAGAACCGCCCCGGCGCAGACGAAACACAGACAACAGGATATGGAACTTTAACAGGCACTTGCCATTTTCAAGCAGAGAATGTCAGGTGCTTTTCTTATTTTCAAGGAGGGATAGATTTGAATGTATTTGAAGCTGTGAAGCAGTCCGTCACAACAAGACAGGCTGCGGAGCATTATGGAATCCATGTAGGTCGGAACGGGATGGCTTGCTGCCCGTTCCATCACGATAAAACCCCAAGCATGAAGCTGGATCGGCGTTACCACTGCTTCGGCTGCGGTGCGGATGGGGATGTGATTGATTTTGCCGCCGCCCTGTATGGGCTGGGAAAGAAAGAAGCCGCCATACAACTGGCAAATGACTTCGGGCTTTCCTATGAGGACTGGAAGCCGCCGGGAAAGGCAAAAAAGCCCAAGCCCCGGCAGAAATCCCCGGAGGAACAGTTTCAGGAAGCAAAGAGCCGCTGCTTCCGTATTCTTGCTGATTATCTCCATCTGCTCCGGGCATGGAGAAAGGACTACGCCCCGCATTCCCCGGAGGAAGTCTTTCATCCCCGGTTTGTGGAAGCCTTACAGAAGCAAGCCCATGTGGAATATCTGCTGGATGTGCTGCTGTTCGGGGAGACAGAGGAAAAAGCGGCTTTGATTACGGACTACGGAAAGGATGTGATACAGCTTGAACAGCGAATGGCAGAGCTTGCAGCCGCAGACGCAGCAAGAACTAAAAAACACCATGAACGCCATGTGTAAAACGGCGTTTTAAAATCCCCAGCTACTGCAAATATACCGCAAATTAATTTCTTAAACATAAAAAAGTAACCACAGAAATATGCTGTATTTTCCCGCACATT
>CAJSZT010000011.1:0-115912 GCA_910573785.1 Lachnospiraceae bacterium
CATCAAAGAAGATTGTTGCTGTTGCATTAGCAGCAGCAATGTGCTTAGGAATGAGCGTAACCGCTTTTGCATCAAAAAATGACGATACATGGTCTAACGATGCTCTTTGGAGCCCGGATTATTTGAAATCCGTTGGACCTACCAGTCATCAGGGACAGTTTGCAAGCAATATGGCTATGTACACAAGAGCTATGGATCAGGAAGGTCATGTTGTAGATATTACCTGGAAAGAGCTGAGCAAGGGCGCTCTTGAATCTATCGGCAGTGAGAAGAAGGTAAAAGAGATCTTCGAAAAGAATGGCTACGCTGCAACAGACAAGATGGATTTCATTCCGATGTTAGATGGAAGCATCACATTTGAAGATGGTGTACCGACAGGCGGCGGAGTTGTTACTTTTGCATTAAATTCTTTGGGTGTTAATTCTGAAGGAATTGAACCTGGCGATACAGTTTATCTGATGCAGGAAACAGCACCTGGTTCGGGCGTATGGGAAGTATATGCAGCTGAAGTAGGCGAAAATTACGATATTGCAGTAAATATCCCGAGAAATGGTTCTCTTGTTCTTGTTAAGGTTATGTCTAATGGTGATGTTATCACAGTAGACAAGACAACAGGTAATGTAGTGAATCGTGTACCGGCTGGTAATACCGATGATACAACGAAGCCTGCTGGAACAACAGGTTCATCTTCCAATGCTTCTGCTGGAACTTCTCCGAAGACAGGTGAGTTTTAAGATAAACCTGTAAAAAGGATAAGCAGCAGTAAAGGAACACTTAAATTTTATAAAATAATGTAATTTCAATAATATACGTTATTTTGTGTGATAGGTATGTTAAGAATCACTTTTCTGTTAGTTTAGAAAAGTGATTCTTGTCAATATATAGAGAACAGACCTGCGTGATCTGATATTGACAAAAAATTTTACTTTTTAGAAAGGGGCAGGAAAACTATGAGAAAAAGAAAAGGTGTGATTAGAGAGGGGGTGGCATTAGCCTTGTCCCTGGCTCTGGTCGGCAGTGGAATGAATCTTTCAGGAATATCTGTGATGGCTGCAGATATGGGACAGGATGATGCATTTAACCCTGCTGTTACTTCTGAGGGAGTTGCTGGATGGAATAATTCTGATGATGATAAAGAGACGATTACAGAATTTGGAAAAGATCCGATAACTTCTACCGGAAATAATACAATAGCTAGTGACAAAGATTCCGATAAGGCACCTTGGAATCAGATTGAGGAGCCGAAGGATGAAAATGTAATTGAGGATGTGACCGACGCTGAACAGACAGATAGTGAAACAACAGAAACATCTGAGGATGCAAATGCGGGGATTGCTTTATTATCTGTTGTAGAGGATGTATTGGAAGCGGATAGTCCAGAGCAACGTATTGCTAAGCAGATTATAGATAAATTAAAAGCTGGTGTAAATCCAAGTATTGAGCTAAACTTAGATGGTATTGATCCAACAAAACTGGATATTAATAAAATTTATCTAACTGTTATGAGGGATTGCCCATATGACTTATATTGGCATGATAATGAGGCAAAAACTCCTGAGGGTGAACCTGGTGCCTTTCGTACACAGATTGCTGGCTCTGCTGTAACATTTACATTTGCAATTGCTGACCAATATAAAAAGCAAGGTGAGCAAACAAAGGTAGATTCTGATAAGATAATAAGTGTTACAAATGCAAAGAATAATGCAAATAAAATTGTAGAGGCTAATAAGGGTAAGGATATTAAAGATGTGTTAAAAGCATATCAGGAAAAAATCTGTGATTTAACATCCTACAATGATATTCAGAGAGAGAAATACAATAGCAAGGCTCCCGATATCGATTTGAATGCATGGCAACCATTTTATGTATTTGATGATAATGCCAATACGTCTGTTGTATGCGAAGGTTATTCTAAGGCATTTCAGTATTTGTGTGATGAATCAAACATAAAATGCTACACAGTATCCGGAAAAATGGCAGGAGGAACTGGCGAAGGTGACCATATGTGGAATATTGTTGTCATTGATGGAAAGAGCTACCTTGTAGATGTCACTAATTCAGATGCAAGTTCAGCAGGGGACCCGGCATTTAATGATGGAAAAACTCCGCTGTTTTTGGCTATACCTACAAGTGGAAGCGTAGCACAAGGATATAAATTCAAGCTTCCCAATGGGCAGACAATTACTTATGAGTATGATGAAAATACTTTGAATTTGTATGGCAAAGATAGTCCAATTTTGAACTTGGCCAAGACATCTTCCGATACAAAACCGGATCCAGATGACACTCAAAAACCTACTCCGACCCCACCCCAGGGTCCTGACTGGGATTTTGGAGGAGATACAGGCTGGAATCAGGATTCACCAAATCCTGATGTGAATCCTGATTGGATGAATCCAGATTCAACGACAAATCCTGATATAGATATGGATCCAAATTGGACGGATGATAATCCAATTCAGGGTGGATCTGGTTCCGTTAGTTCTGATAAGAACAATAGTGGCAGCTCCGCTGAAGATAATACGAACAACAACGGCGGCAACGTTAACATGGGTGTAAACAATGGCAATAGCACCGGAAATACCAATACATCTTCCAACGCTGCAGGAACAAATGCATCATCAAATGCTCAAGCATCAACCGCATCACCTAAGACAGGCGATCATAATACAATTATGATCTATATGATGATCATGCTTTTAGCACTTGGTACAATTGGAAGCATTTGTGTAATTCGCCAGAAAAGAAACTAAGAAATAAGCACACAGATGATTGGGAGGACTGATTAAGTTCTCCCTTTAATATATTATAAAAATATCCTCTTTGAAAATTTCTTAAGTGGTTCTTCAGCAAGTTTAATATTCGATTAGTTTTCTATAATATTTGGCTGTTATGCACATAAATATTAATGATAAAGAAATGTAAAATTGTATATTTTACACAATTTAGCGTGATACTTATTTGATACTGATATTTTTCAAGCTAATATTTCTTTTCCTTAATACATACTTGAGAGTAAAAAGTTCTCTGTAAAAAAATAACCCTTCCGTATGGATTTGTGGTATCTTTAAGTTGCTACACTTAAGAAAGATACAAACCACCAGAAGAGTTATTCCATGTATGAGTTTACCATACTTTTCGGTGGTTTTCCATACGATTATGCTAAATTTTATTGATAAAGTCCTATGCCATTTTGAATCTTGTTTTTCCCGGAAAGCTTCCTTCTGCTGGTTTATTACTATTACAGTAGGCTTAATGCTCCGCTCAGATAAACTTGGTATTACCTCCGTTATTCGTGACTTGGCTCTTGCGCCTGGCTGCTACCCTTCCATGATCCATTTTTTCAGGTCCTCCCCCTGGTCTCTGGAATCCATTCGCAACCGTTGGTTCTCTGCTGTAAAAGAGCATTCTTCTCTCTATAAGGAGGGGCACTTCCACATCCTTGTAGGCGACGGGGTCAAACAGTCGAAGGAAGGACGCCGGATTCCAGGAGTGAAGAAATTGTTCCAGGAATCCGGAAACTCTGCGAAACCGGAGTACATCCACGGGCATATGTTCGGCGGTCTTGGCATCTTGGCTGGGACGGTCCGTAACTGGGCCTGTATCCCTTTAAGCATCCGGCTCCATGATGGCCTGCAGGCTGCCAGGGCATGGAACGGCGCGGCTGTTTCTGGCGCTTCCCATGTAGTACAGATGGTGGAAGATGCTTACCATGCCGCCCTTACCTTTGGGGATTCCCTGCTCCTGCTGGACCGGTATTTCCTTACGGTTCCGGCTCTTGACAAACTGAGGGTTCTTAACAGGGACGGGGATGTCCGCATGGAGATCATCATCAAGGCAAAAAAGTCCTGCGCCGCATATGAAAAACCTGGTCCCCGGAAACCTGGAAGGGGAAGGCCTCCCAAAAAGGGGGCGGCTGTCCACCTGAAAGAATTGTTCCTTTCCCATCGGGAAAAGTTTCAGGAAGCAAAGATCGAACTCTATGGGAAGAAGGAATCCATACGTTACCACTGCGTTGATCTGCTCTGGGGACAGAAGCTCTATCAGGAGCTACGCTTTGTCCTGGTGGAAATGAATGGGATCTAAAGCATCCTGGCAAGCACCAGCCTGGAGCTGGAACCACTTTCCATCATCCGTTTGTATAGTTACCGTTTTCGGATTGAATGCACCTTCCGGGAGCTGAAGCAACAGACCGGGGCGTTTTGTTATCATTTCTGGTCCAAACACATATGCCCAAACTAAGCTATTACCAAAAAGCGAGAGAAGCTGATCCCTTGGAGCAGGTAACAGACGAAAAAAGCCGCCAGAACATTCTGAAAGCCGTCCGGGCGATCGAAATGCATATGGCTCAGTCCTGTATTGCCATGGGAATCCTCCAGAGCATTTCCGTCAGCTCGTTGGGGAAATTATCGTCCAACCAGCTTCGTTATCAAAGAACTCCTTCCAAAGGAAGGGTATCGGAGGCTGCACTTATGACCCACCTACGGAAATATTTTTTCCTGTTTATGGAAAAACAGCCGGAATTACGTATAACGCGAATAATTCGGAAGCAACAAGACTCGTCAGGAAGCTATTGGGATTCCCTGGCTTTTTAATGGTACAAACTTTTCACTCTCAAGAATACATAGAAGAACCGCCTTTCTAACTACCAGAAAGACGGTTCTCAAACTACCTATCACACAAAATAACGTATATTATGAAATTACATTATTTTATAAATTTGAGTGTTTCTGACTTCTTTAACTTTTCCTAGCAGGATGAATTAAAATTCACCTGTCTTCGGGGAAGTTGCTCCACTAGCGTTTGTGGAAGTGCCTTTTCCAGCATTGTTGTTAGCTACATTATCTGCAGGCTTACGATCAACAACTTCACCAGTGCTTCTGTCTAAAGTAATAACAGAACCATCGGATAAAGTTTTAACAAGAACGATTGATCCATTACGCGGAAGTGTAACAGTTACGTCCATAGCCTGACCTACTACACCTGAATATACTTCCCACACGCCAGATCCCGGTGATGTTTCCTGCATAACATATACAGTGTCTCCAGGCTCATAGCTAGAGGAGTCAATGCCTAAGTTAGCCATTCCAAATGTCACCTGACCGCCACCTGTAGGTACGCCATCTGTAAAGGTAATGTTACCATTGAAAAGCGGAATAAAGTCTACATCGTCCGGTACATCATAGCCATTTTTCTTAAAAATATCAGCAACCTTTGATTCTTTATCAATAGATTCCAGTGTCTTTTTGCTAAGTTCTTTCCACTGTGTTCTTACTGCGTTGCCTTTAGAGTCTCTAGCAACAATATACGGATTACTCCAAATGCCAGGAATAACATTTCCCTCAGCATCATAAATAGGTGCAAATGCATTGCCAGCAGTATCACTGGGACCCTGCTTTTTAAGCTCTGTTGGGCTCCAAAGATCATTGTTACTCCATACTGTATCCTTTGACGCAAAAGCTGTCATGCTTAATCCTAAGCACATTGCTGCTGTCAGAGCGACTGCAACAATCTTCTTTGATGATTTAGCGCCTTTCGAAGGCATAAATTTCACTACACAATGGCATCCATTTTCTCGTCAAAATCGTCATCAATTCTTGAAAAGTCTACTGCCTATATAGTATACTAAAAGTATTCCAAAAATAAATGGAAATCCGAGAAATCTTTGTATATTATATTCGAAGCAGAAGCATAATTACACTGTTTCTGGAAAAGGGAGCATAGCATATGGGAAGATTTTTAAATCCGGATAACAGCGCATTTCAGGTTGCACTGAATTCGGAGATTTATGTTGACAAGACTGGTCTGCTTGAATATACGAACAGAGTACTGGATACGAACCAGGCACTGATATGCAACAGCAGACCGCGGCGTTTTGGCAAATCAATTACTGCCAATATGCTGACTGCATATTATAGCAAGGGCTGTGATTCCGAGCAGATGTTCGCTGGAAGGATCATTGGGAGCAGCAAGTTTTTCAGACATCATCTGAATCAATATGATGTGATTCATTTTGATGTACAATGGTGCTTATCTCCGGCAAAGTCTGTCAATACGGTCGTATCTTATATTGAAACCAACATTATACAAGAGCTAGAGACTGCATTTCCTGATATAGATCTTCAATCTGCAGAATCTTTAGCAGAGGCATTATCCTGTATCAACAGCACAACGGGCAGAAAATTTATTATTATCATAGACGAATGGGATGTCCTGATTCGTGACGAGGCTGCCAATATCTCGATACAGGAGGAATATATCAATTTTCTACGCGGGCTGTTCAAAGGAACAGAACCAACAAAATTTCTTCATCTTGCATATTTAACCGGGATTTTGCCGATCAAAAAATTGAAGACTCAGTCTGCGCTGAACAATTTTGATGAGTTCACAATGCTGAATGCAAGCATACTTGCTCCATATGTTGGATTTACAAAAGAGGAAGTACGAGTGCTTTGTAAAAAATATAACCGTGATTTTGAAGAAACGGTACACTGGTATGACGGATATTTGCTCTCAGAGTGTCACGTATATAATCCAAAGGCCGTTGTGAGTGCATTGATACGAGGTGACTTTCAGAGCTATTGGTCACAGACCGGTACCTATGAATCAATCCTTCCATTGATAAATATGGATTTTGACGGACTGAAAGCCGCTGTCCTTGAAATGATTGCCGGTGAAGCGGTCAAGGTTAAGACCATTTCCTACCAGAATGATATGGTCACATTTAAAAATAAGGATGATGTGCTTACTTTACTGATCCATCTTGGATATTTTGCTTATGACGAGAAAAATAAAACAGCATTTGTTCCCAATGAAGAGATCAGGAGCGAGCTTATAGATGCGGTAGAAGATACTCAATGGAATGAGTTTGAAGAACTGCGGTATCAGTCGGATGAACTGCTCCGTGCGACTTTAGATCGGGATTGTGCTGCCGTTGCGGAAACAATAGAAGAAATCCATTCCGGATATGCCTCTGCGATCGCTTATAACAATGAAAATTCATTGAGCAGTGTGCTGAGTATTGCATATCTTGGCGCAATGCGGTATTATTTCAAACCGATCCGCGAATTACCCACAGGGCGGGGATTTGCAGATCTGGTATTTCTTCCAAAAAGGGAATATCCGGATATTCCGGCGCTGATTGTGGAACTCAAATGGAATCAATCCGCCGAAACAGCGATTCAGCAGATAAGAGAGAAAAAATATGTCGCTTCCGTGGAGAATTATACTGGTGATATTTTATTTGTTGGGATAAACTATAGTAAAAAAAGCAAAGAGCATACATGTATAATCGAGAAGTTTAATAAATAAGGGTTCAAGTGATTGATCAATTGTAGAATTGTTGTTTCGAAATAAAAGTCGCATATTATTGCGATTTAAATTAATTCTCTGTTTTGTAGCATATGCCTCCGAAGCTGATAATAAATGTTATAATTAAAGAAAGTATTTACATTTTTAGACATTTATTCAAAAAATTCGGGACCATCCCCTTACTATGGAGGTGTGCTATGGCGAATATACAGCTTGCGTACAATTTAAAAAGATATCGGAAAGCTTACAATTATACCCAGCAGAAATTAGCTGACAAAATCAGTATCTCCAGACAAGCATATTCCAATTATGAAATCGGAAAACGGGTACCTGATCTGGATTTGCTGGCAAAACTGTGTGATGTATATTCCATTACATTAGATGAACTTGTACGACAGCCATACGCCCCCGCAGAGTGTAAGGACCCAAAAGCTGTTTATCATATTTGCTACAGACATAACATGAAGGATATTCTTTATCTGACGGATAAAGAGATTGAATTTGTGTTGGAATACCGTGGAGCAGAATGGGAAAAGCAGTATCTGATCGCATATGTGCTGGATATGATGAACAGGCAGGACAGAGAGTCACATATGCGCTGAATTAATGAACAGGCAGGATAGATGCTCACATATATACTGAATTGATAAGCAGGCAGGACAAATGATTCACATCTGCCTGCTTGCTGTTTCAAGTAGTTACACGACTGCTTCAATAATATGTTTATCACCGACAGTCCGATCAAACACTCCGGTTTCCTTTTTCTTGTTAAAGTTAAAACTCAGCATATAGCCTGTCTGCTTATGATAAATATCCAGATACTCCGCAAGCTGTGCTTCTCCCCGTTCATGATACTCTTTTCCGTGCCACAACTTCATTTCGATTATAAATTGTTCTCCTCTGTAATCCACGATTACATCTGTACGCTTTTTATCTCTTGTCTCTGATTCAATGTAATAATTCCCTGTGCCATTAATAATCGGCCTGAGATACAGCAGGAAAAATCTTCTTCCATAGTCCTCAATAAATTTTTTGTCCTTGTCCCCATATAATTCCTGAAAATGAATTACAAACTTTTCGAGGATTCTTCTGATATTAAGATGCCCATCTATTAAAAAGCCATTTTTATCCAAAAAAGAGGCCTGTGTAATATTATTTTCTTTCCACTCTTCTGAAGTCAAAAATCTGTTATACAGGCGTGTTTCAAAAATACGGTTTGAGATCACAATTGTGGCCCCGTCACGCTTTGCAAATCCGAACATAATTGCGATATCGATTTCTTCCAGATCCGGATTATATACAATCTTGTCCCCATTAAACAGCAGTTTACTGAGCACACGCTCTAATTCCGGATAAGATTCCAGCTTGTGATTTAGAGAATCAAACAACGTATTTTTTTCCAGCAAAAGTATTCTGACTGCTGCAAGAAAACCTTCTTTGGTCCAGACTTCGGAAGAATTTTTGAATGCTGATGTTCCTGGAAGCTCCTCGTCCATGATTTTACATAAACGGCACACAAGAAAAGGATATCCGGATGTCTCGTCAAAGATCAGACCTGCTATCTGGTCAACGTTCATTCCGGTATGTTCATCGGCTTCATATTCCTGCAGCATCCCGGCGATCTCTTCCTTTGAAAAACTCATATCTACTTTAAAATCTACAGCAATATTCCAGGGACTGTTCATCTTGTGAATTTCTTCCGGGCGCAGCTTCCTCTTCAGATTTTTTACGTCATACACACCTGCTAATATAACAGAATAAAAAGTTTTGGTTCCCTTCCGTTCTCTTTGAAGATAATAATTTCGTAATTGTGAAAGAAAATCTAAAAACACCTGATTATTTGATGCTGTGTCAACTTCATCAATCATTAGAACAATCGGCTTAACAGAATGCTTACATATAGTCATCAAATATTGGAAAAGCTGCATCAGATAAAATGTTTCCTGCTGTTTCACAGCGTCTTCCAGTTCTTTTACCGCATGTTTGAGCGGTTCTGGGGTGTCTTTATACGCTGTATGAAACTCCTCTAAAAAGCAGTCGGCAAATGCGCGAGAAAATGAATTTTCATTTTCATACATCTCACTCCCGATACTCTGAAAATCCAGGAATATAACGGTATATTCATTTCTCAGATAAACCGCCAGAGCCGCCAGAGTTGTTGTTTTTCCATATTGCCGTGCACGGTTTACAGCAAAGTAGTTTCCTTTTTCTATCATCTTTCTCATCTGTTCCAGACGGCTGTTTAAGTTGATCATATAGTGCTTTTGGGGCACGCATAAGCCCGTAATATTAAATTCTCTTCTCATCAATTGCATTACCCTTCTAAATAGTTGATAAACGGTTGAAAGGTTGTTTTTTTCTAAACATACGGAGGGATTTCTGTGCTTGTTGCATAGAGATATTCAACTTGCATTATATTTTTTTAATATCGTTTTTGGGAATTTCAAAATCATATCCTACCTCAACAATACCCTTGGCTTCACTGTCTCATGCAATCTTATCAAATATTATTCACATACTCACCTTTTCTAGTTTATGTGTTTAGTATACTAATAAATTGCGGCAATTTCAAGATTAGGCAGAAAATTTGAGAAGAAAACGAGATTACTTTTGCAGTAATATACGACAAAATATATGCCTGAAAAAAGGCGCTAAATCATCAAAGAAGATTGTTGCAGTCGCTCTGACAGCAGCAATGTGCTTAGGATTAAGCATGACAGCTTTCGCAGCTACAGGTACGTCATATAGCAAAGAAAATCTTTGGAGTCCTGACCATATTAAGCAGATCGGACCAAATGGCAATTCAAACATGCATTTTGTTCCGGATTATGATGAGTTTGGTAATCTCACAGGGTACACAAATGCTTATATTTTAGCCCGTGATGCAAAAGGTAATCGGGTGGATACATCGTTCAGAGAGTTAAGCCAAGGCGTACGGGAGTCTCTTACGGAAGAGAAAGTTATTAATATTTACAAAGATAATGGCTTTGATTTTGATGAAACTAAGATTGATATAATTCCAGTACTTGATGGTGATATCAATTTCAAGTATGGTGTGCCTGAGGGTGGCGGCGTTGTGACTTTCCAGCTGGCTGATTTAGGCGCTGCCGCTGAAGGCTTAAAGCCAGGAGATACCACGTACCTTATGCAGCAGACAGCACCAGGTTCTGGTGTATGGGAAGTATATGTTGCTACAGTTGGACCGAACAATGATGTTACCTTCACTGTACCACGCAATGGTGCATTTGTTCTTTGCAAAACATTACAGGATGGCACTGTAGTAACAATAAACAGAACTACTGGTGAAGTTATTGATCGTAAGCCTGCAGATAATGTAGCAAACAATAATGCTGGAACAAGCACTTCCACAAATCCGAGTGGAGCAACTTCTCCGAAGACAGGTGAATTCTAATTTGTCCGCTAAGGATAAGGCAAAAAAGTAAGAAACATTCAAATTAATAAAATAATGTAATTTCAATAATATACGTTATTTTGTGTGATAGGTACTTTAAGAACCGTCTTTCCAGATAGTTAGAAAGGCGGTTCTTGTAATTTTAATGCCATTACTTCCTTACCAATTGACAATTAATCTCCCACATCAATAGAATTTTATCACAAAATCTAAACTAATTAGCAAGATGATTTTACTAAGTTATTTAATTGAAAATGGTATATTTGAACAAAGAAATATATAAAATATAAGAATTATTGTTCAAAATAAACAAATTTGCGTGATACTTATTTGATACTTATATTTCTGATTGACATTTATTTTAAATTAGAGGAATAAATAATGCAAGAACCGTCTTTCAAACTACCAGAAAGACGGTTCTCAAACTACCTATCACACAAAATAACGTATATTATGAAATTACATTATTTTATAAATTTAAGTGTTTCTTATTTCTTTCACTTATCCCAATAGGATGAATTAAAATTCACCTGTCTTCGGAGAAGTTGCTCCACTAGCGTTTGTGGAAGTACCCTTTGCATTGTTGTTAGCTACATTATCTGCAGGCTTACGATCAACAACTTCACCAGTAGTTCTGTCTAAAGTAATAACAGTTCCATCAGATAAAGTCTTAACAAGAACGATAGATCCATTACGCGGAAGAGTAACTACGATATCATTACCCTGTCCAACTGTAGCTGCATAAACTTCCCATACACCAGATCCTGGAGCTGTTTCCTGCATTACATAAACTGTATCGCCAGGCTGAACACCTTCAGAGCTAACGCCTAAATCTGCTAACTGGAAAGTTACTGTGCCGCCACCAGCCGGTACACCTTCATCAAATGTAATATTACCATTTAACAACGGAATGAAATCTGTATCATCCGGTACTTCATAACCATTTTTCTTGAAGATATCCGCAACTTTTCCTTCTTCATCGATAGACTTTAATGTCTTAGCACTAAGTTCTCTCCATGAAATATCTACTCTATGGCCCTTAGCATCTTTTGCGCTGATGAAAGAATTGTAATAACCATCAATGATGTTACCATCTGCATCAGTAGCCGGAATAAAACCAAAGTCATCTGATCCAGGTCCCTGCTGTTTAAGCATATCTGGGCTCCAAAGATCATCCTTAGTATATCCTGTATTCTTAGCTGCAAAAGCTGTCATGCTTAATCCTAAGCACATTGCTGCTGTCAGAGCGACTGCAACAATCTTCTTTAATTTAATCATTTTACTGTTTCCTCCTGAACTTCATTATTTTGTGTGATTATATATTAAAACCCTGAAAGAGTTTTAATACCATTCTTCATCGACCAACACGGCATTTACAAGCCAGCGCTGATCCGGATACTCGTCGATACACGTTGACAATGTGATGATTTTATCTCCAAATTTAACATCTATACTTTCATCCACATTACCTTCCATGCACGCTTTCAATTCTGAAATATACTTGTTAAAATCTTCATCATATGTAAAAGCATAAGTGCTCATCAGATAACGGTCATCAAATGCTACCGCCGCAAATATCTGATATTTCTTTCTTCCTCCCGGAAGCTGAATATAAATATCTCTGTTCTCGTCAAAGAATTCTTTATCCTTATACTTCTTCAACTCACTGAACATTGTTCCATCATGTAAAGTATGTCCGTAAATCACTGTAACCGGATCTGTAAATCCTGTTGTATTATACTTTTCAGTATAGATAGAACCTGGCAATCCTGTCTGACCATCCATCGTCCGATTCAGGTAATAGTCATCTGCCTCATCAGCGTTCTGCAAAATCGGATAATCAATATTCGTTCCTGGAATCCTTATCCAAGCATAAACATCCTTATTCGTTGCCTGCAGTCCTTCGAAATCTACTTTCGTATCATATGGATCATCAGCTTCTGTAACGTTTTTCTCCTTAGCTTCATCATAGGCCTTACCGGCCGTCTCCGCATACTCCTGTGTGGAGTTAGAGCTGTTAACACCCTTGCGGTTAAAAGCTAAGAAGCCGCCGACCCCTCCAACAACAAGCAATGCTACCACGCCGATAATAATCAGCACTTTTTTATTTTTCATCTTCTAGTTTCCTCACTTTCTTTTGCAATCTATTATTCTGCCTTATCTACTTCTTCGTAGAAAGTGCTTATAATCATTTCTTTCATTGCGTTAGCATCCACATGAAATTCTACAAATTCTTCTCCCAATTCACTTTCCCCTGGCAACACCTCTATAATATCTTCTGAAAGAGACATTTCCAAAAGTTCAGGTACTAAATATGTGATATCTGCTATGGATATATTTGTACTCATATTTTCCTGCAGGCTCTGGAATATTGTAACCGGCAATGTCATATCTTCGGCAACGACCGTCTTAGCTTTTTCCAAGAAAGCCAGTGCATACTGCTTCTGGCGCTGTGTCCTCAACACAACTGTATCTACCAAATGCTTGTTACGCTTCCTTACATACTGCAGTGCAAGATCTCCTTCCAGATGAACCTTATTTCCAACTACAAACTCCGGTATCTCTGATGAGAAATCCTCTATTACTTCAACGTCTACACCGCCGATCGCATCATTAACAATAGGTAATGCAGTAAAGTTAATAGCGCAAAATTTTTGAATCGGCACATTATATAACAGTTTTGAAACCGCATCCATAGTCAGTTGGCCACTTTGCTCCGCACGTTTCCCATATGCATATTGATAACAAAGCTGCATTCTTTCTGTCCCTGTCACCTCACCGGTTTCAGATGTCATTGACACCTCTGTCATAACATCACGAGGAATTGCGATTATTTTCAATGTATCTTTTTTAGTATCAATGCTTACCAGTAAAATCGCATCGCACATTCCAAGCATCTGACGGCGTTCTATTTGTTTCTCCATAGCTTCGCCTTTATCAATTCCAAGACACAAAATATTTATCACATCTTCCCGGTACTGATACTCTTTTCCATTGTATGTAATGCGATTCTCACTTGCTTCCGCTTTCAGACTTTTTTCACCAACAGTACGAAAGCCAAAGAATAATGACACACCACCCACCAAGAGCATACAAACTGCTACTGTAGCACCTATAAGTACCTTTTGCCAAACAGGCATTCTCCTTTTTCTTCTTTTTTTCCTTTTGCCTTTCTGCTTTTGCCTTACAGGGGCGAGTTCTTCTTCGTCCAAATCTTCTATTGATAAAACCTCTATATCATCTTCAAATTTCTTCAAGTTTTTTATATCATTCATAACTCTTTCTCTCGCTTTAATGAGTTATACAAGTTTCTGTATGCTGTTCTATACAATGTACTTGCAGATATCTTCTCATTTAATTATGTATAGACCTGTCAATCAATACTCCGTCCGAAAACATATGCTTCAATATTTCAATCTATCTTCTGCATATTGTTCGTTCCCTGCATCTCTCTGACGCACAATCCCCCTCCATGCAATGTCATTCTACTCTTATCTTTTTGAATTGTCAATACTTTTTACACAATTTAAAAATAAATTTTCAATAAAAATATGTGTCCGAAAGTTAACAATTCTATCAAAAGTGTCCTAAATCTGGTAGCATGACATAATATATACGCACGACATGTTGTATCTCTGTATTTCATAGATACATCTGCCGAACTGTCTATATCATACCACATCCGACAGAATATAACAATACCTTTTTTAACATTTTTGTAATATTTAGCTCAAAAGTTCTTTTTCCAGCCATATATCAGGAAGGAACGGCATCCCCTGCAGAGAACATACTTGACAAGCTTATACTCATCGGAGCCGTCAGTCTCTGCGGAACAGGTCACGGGTATAGACCTTATCCTCCACGTCATCCAGACATGCGTCATAACGGTTTGCTATGATGGCATCCGACTGCGCTTTGAACTCCTCCAGGTTATTGATGACATGAGAGCCAAAAAACGTGCTTCCATTTTCCAGGGAGGGCTCATATACGATAACCTCCGCGCCTTTTGCCTTGATCCGCTTCATAACCCCCTGGATTGAGGACTGCCGGAAGTTATCGGAATTAGATTTCATAGTCAGGCGGTAAATACCGATCACACAGCGCTTTTCTGTCTCCGCACTATAATCTCCCTTATTATAATAGTCATAATATCCGGCCATGTTCAGCACCCGGTCCGCAATGAAATCTTTGCGGGTCCGATTGCTTTCTACAATGGCCTCAATCAAATTCTCCGGAACATCGGCATAGTTTGCCAGAAGCTGCTTGGTGTCCTTCGGAAGACAGTAACCTCCGTATCCAAAGGACGGATTATTATAATGATTTCCGATTCGCGGATCCAGGCATACTCCATTGATGATCGCCTGCGTATCCAGACCTTTCATTTCCGCATAGGTATCCAGCTCATTAAAATAGCTGACCCGGAGCGCCAGATAAGTATTGGCGAAAAGCTTCACGGCTTCCGCTTCGGTAAAGCCCATGAACAGCGTATCAATGTTCTCCTTTAGTGCTCCTTCCTGCAAAAGCGCCGCAAATGTGTGGGCTGCTTCTACCAGCCTCTCATCCTCCAGATCGGTTCCTACTATGATCCTGGACGGATACAGATTGTCATATAGCGCTCTCGATTCCCGAAGGAACTCCGGACTGAAAATGATGTTGTTACTCCCGGTCTTTTTCCGAATGCTCTCCGTATAACCTACCGGGATTGTCGATTTGATCACCATAACCGCATTCGGATTATATTCCATGACCAGACGGATCACCGACTCTACTGCCGAGGTATCAAAAAAGTTCTTTCTGCTGTCATAATTAGTGGGTGCGGCAATCACCACAAAATCCGCGTCTGAATATGCTGCTTTGGCATCCAGCGTAGCGGTCAGGTCCAGTTCCTTTTCTGCCAGATAGCTTTCAATATAGTCATCCTGAATCGGGGACTTCTTCCGATTGATCAGATCTATCTTCTCCGGAATAATGTCCACAGCTGTCACTTTATGATGCTGCGCAAGCAATGTAGCCATAGAAAGGCCGACGTATCCTGTTCCCGCAACTGCAATCTTCATAACTGTATTCTCTCCTATTTATATATGGTTCTGATTTTTGTTATTTCCATATCAGAATCCAATGTCCAAAAAGCTTCCTTCTCAATCAAATACCCCGCAGCTGACTGCGAGGTATCCTTCCTGCTCAATGATAAAATCAATAATTCTCTCCATTTCTGAGACCAGGACTCTGCCATTTATAGAAACATGCAGCTTCCAAAATGGAGCCTCCGGCAATACGGAAACGCCGAATGAAAGGTCAATACAGCACGATTGCTCCCAATACAGTTACATTCCGATCAGAAGCGGATTTTCTCTCCTGCAGGATCATAGACGCACTGGATGCACCTTTCTTTTCCAAAAACAACACTCCGTCATAATTCTCCAGTTCTTTCAGTGCTGAAGATTGATATACGATCTGCATATAGGATGACAATGAAATCCCCTGCAGCTCAGATGACAGCTGTGCGCATAAAGCCGCCGCATCTTTTTCTGCCATCGTCCCCGCCAGCATGATCCGCTGCAATTCTCCATTTGGAGACTTTCTGGCAATCGCCGCCTGCACATTGGACGCAGCCATCTTGATCTGCTCTTCAAATCCGATGGATGCATAAGAGCCTTCCTTCAAATGGGAAACCCAATTATCAATAAATCCAAATATTTTTTTCTTTTTTCCGGAATCCCGTACCACTCCCAGCAGCGGCATTCCAAATTCCATATTGAAATTATCCGTATTCTGCAGCTTGCCTCCCATCATGTACAGAAGCATCAATACGAAGCATACTACAAACGCACCGAGTACCAGACCGACTACTGCATATTTTACCGCTGATGCTTTCGGATCCGCCAGTACTACGGCTCCTGTCTCGTCCGGCTCCTCCGGTATCTCTGCCGTATTCCGCAGGGTCTCCAGCTCCGTGCGCAGAGCCTGCAGATTCCTGACAGCGGTCAGATACGCGGTCCGTGTATTATCCTGATAGTTCTTGATATCCGAATCCATCATCTGCGACTGCGCTGAGGACAGCATCGTCAGCTTATGCTCTCCCACTTCTGTCTGAAGCTTAGCGGAATAGGATGCCAATGCCTCATGGGCAGACTTCATATATGCCGTACAGGATGCTTCCTCAGGCATTCGGATCTCAATCTGGAACACCGTATTCTCCGGTGCTGTGGTTCTGATCGTCTGATTGTTTCCCACTTCATATATTGCTTCAAAGCTATCTGAAAAGGAAGTCAGATATCTCAGATCCTCTACAGAAACCGTTGCATCTGCACTGTGCAGCCGTTCTGCCAGTCTGCCATCCGCTACATAAGCACCAAAGGCCGCAATCAGACTGTCCAGATGGTCACCGCCTTCCAAATAAAAACTCAGTGTCCCTGTTGAAACATGATAGGAATCCATGTCCATCACGACTGAATTATCCAGATACTCCTTCTGCCTCTCAAGCGCGTTCGTATTCTCTGCAATGGCCTGTTCATAATAGGACACAGACTGAAGATCGACCTTAACGATATTCACCTCATCGTCATCTTCCTCTGCGGAAATCGCCGCCTCCTGCTTGGCCTGGTTCTCCTTCACCACACCCCGATACTTGTATGCCCCTGCCGCAACTGCCAAGATCAGCATGAACGCTACGATCCATCTCCACTTCTCCAGGCAGTAAAATATCAGATCCATCAAGTTGATCTCTTCCTGTCTAAATTCCTGGTTTTCATCCATGTGTAAAATCTCCTCTCAACTGCTTGTACCAAAAGAATGCTTCGACCGCTGCCTTTCCTAACAAGAAGTGGCTGCCATTCCCTGCATACTTTATCATTGTATAAAACCCGTGTGGAAATGTCAATAAAATTTTGGAGTTTCCCAAGTTTTTCACAAAATTTGGGCAATGAGATTGTTTAGCAGGGAAAAAGAAGTCTGATTGATGAATAAGTAACGTTTGAGAATGATAGACTTACGGGTCAGATACCGATCCTACGGCATCAGAAAATCAGGTACAAAAAGGGAATTTTAATACAAAGATATCAGTCTCCGATAAAAGTCCAATCCTAAAGAAGGGATCTCTCAGAAAGGGGGCTGTTGCACTAATATAGTGCTTCAGTCCTATTTTTGATGGAAATTTTATTCATCCACATACAAAAAAATTGAGCCAGGTACTTATGAAATCTGGCTCCTGTTGTAAAAAAAAATTATGCGAATTAATACTTTTATTTTACATATAAATATAAGGAACTGTTCACATATGATCTATGAACAATTCCTTGCAGAAATTTCCGGCTGTGCGGTTAGATGATCCGAGAATCATGTTTTCGATACAATCTCCAACCCCACCTGAATCCTCTGTATCCTTCCAAACATCGGAAGCTCCAGATAGGCCTTTCGCTTATGCCGGTCAATTTTCTTGATATAGCCCTCTTTTCCGGCAAGAGGACCTGACATAACGATCACTTTGGAATTTTCTATAATTCCCTCGGAAATCGGGACAACCTGGTCATCTCCGCCGAAGGATGTGAGAAAATCAACCTCTTCCTCTGTAAGCGGCACTACGTCATCGCCGGTTCCGAGAAGCTTTGTAAGTCCTGAAACCTGCTTCAGGTTCATAAAAAGACGATCTAATTCTTCGGAAGCCAGAAATACATATCCGGGAAAAAGGATTTTTTTCAGAGTTCTCCACTCACCCTTTAAGTGCCTTCTTTCTTCATAATATGGGATAAAACAATCCTTAAGAATATTCGGCGAAATATTCTTTTCACACTGCAGCCGGATATTATCCTCTGAACCTGTACGTACCTGTATGACGTACCACATATATGATCTCCTTATCTGTTCCAATTTTTTCTGTAGTTCCATGGGAAAATTTTGGTAAGTAGGTAAGTCCCTTACGGGGCTTACCCCTCTCAGAACCGGACGTGCAGCTTTCCCGCATCCGGCTCCCTGCAAAGCTAATACATCTACAACTATCCGTATATACTTACATAGATACGTGGTCGGACGAGTGGGAATTGTCTCATCAATTCCTTATATCCTTCCTTTGTATAGCTTCTTCTCTGGCTTCTTCTATTCAGCCAGTAGAATAACCTGAACCATACTACATTATAGAATGAGTTCAGGCTTCTTGAATTGTCAGTAATTCCGTAGTAATGATAGTAACCAGTTAAGATTTCATTCAGCTTCTTTACTATCTGGTTTATGCGTAGAAATCTCATATCTCTTATCGTAGCATTTATTTCCTTGCTTTTCTTTGCTAGCTTTTTCTTACTGGTCTTCCTCTTCACTCTGAACTTTCCCGTTCTTCCATGCGAACAGTAATGCGTGAATCCGAGGAATGTAAAGGTCTCCGGTTTCCCGTCTCCACGTTCTTTCCGGTTCCTTTCTGCAAATCGGCCGAATTCTATCAGCCTCGTCTTTTTCTCCNACCTGACCGCCACCTGTAGGTACGCCATCTGTAAAGGTAATGTTACCATTGAAAAGCGGAATAAAGTCTACATCGTCCGGTACATCATAGCCATTTTTCTTAAAAATATCAGCAACCTTTGATTCTTTATCAATAGATTCCAGTGTCTTTTTGCTAAGTTCTTTCCACTGTGTTCTTACTGCGTTGCCTTTAGAGTCTCTAGCAACAATATACGGATTACTCCAAATGCCAGGAATAACATTTCCCTCAGCATCATAAATAGGTGCAAATGCATTGCCAGCAGTATCACTGGGACCCTGCTTTTTAAGCTCTGTTGGGCTCCAAAGATCATTGTTACTCCATACTGTATCCTTTGACGCAAAAGCTGTCATGCTTAATCCTAAGCACATTGCTGCTGTCAGAGCGACTGCAACAATCTTCTTTGATGTAATACAAAATCCCCCACCTCTCGCCGCATCATACTTCCTCACCTCCACGTTCCCCTTCATGCAACTATTTTGATACTAACGCCTGCAGCATATCTGCCACTTCTTCGTGCCGATTTGGGTACAAATGACCGTATATATTATTCACCATATCGACCGTATCTCCAATCCGTTCCGCAATCAGAATGGCGGGAAAACCCATCTCGATCAGCAGGGAAACATGAGAGTGGCGTATATCATGTACACGGATCTGTTTTATCCCCGCGCGTTCGCACACGTTGTTCAGCGGGATACGGATGGAGGTGTTGACCAGAGGGATCAGCCGGTCCGATTTTTTCAGACCATAGGTTTCCTGGATATACGCGCGGATCTGATCACACAGAAAATCCGGGATCGGAACGGTGCGGATACTGTTGGAGGTTTTGGGGGAGGTAATGACATCCTCTCCATGAATCCTGTGAAATGTTTTTGTCACATGGATGACTTTTTTCTCCAGGTCAATGTCCGCCGGGGTAAGGGCCAGGGCTTCACCGCATCGAAGTCCCGCATAGTAAAGAATGCTGTACAGGACATGGTGCGTCGGATTTTTTACACAGGCGATCAGTGTTTTAAATTCTTCATGTGTCCAGAACTGCATCCGTTTTGGCTTGCTGCTCCCGATCAGACCGGCTACCTTGCAGGGATTCTGCGGAAGGCCGTAATATTTGACCGCAAAATTCAATATGGCGTTCAGCTGTCCGTTGATATTACGCTGTGTGGTGGGCTTTAAACCATCCTCTATCAGATGATTCTGCCATTTCCGGACATCAGCCGCCGTGATCTGATTGATGGGTTTGTCCTTAAAAAAGGGTAGCACCCGGCTCTCCACACATTGGTTTTTTGAATTTACGGAAGAACGCTTCAAACGTGATTGAATATCTTCCAGATACAATTGATAGAGTGCCTGGAAAGTCATATTGGGACTTCCGGACTGCTTTTCGAGAAAAATACGTTCCCATTCCTTTGCGTCACGCTGCAGCTTAAAGCCGCGTTTCATCTTCTGACGCCGTACGCCCGTCCAGTCAATATAATAAAATTTACAATACCAGGTGCCTCGTTTTTCATCTTTGTAAGTCATGTGGTTTTTCCTCCTGTCTGGTAAAAGGTTCGCGGTAAATGTCGAAAAGGGCGTATTTACCACGTGGTTTGTATCAGAAACGTAAATACAAATGAATTTGACGATGCTTTGATTCCAAAGAAGGAAAAACACATAAATCATACACATGATAACCGGATTTCAAGAAGTGAGAAGTCTTATTGATAGACTTTTTCAGCATATCATATCTAAAAAAGAAATGCCAGTATTGGGCTGAGCAATTCTTTTTATACATAAAAAAATAGTATAACATGAAATGTTATACTACCGGCTGAAAAAACTCTCTGCAATTCAGAACAAAACCTGGATATAAAAGAAAATCGGGGTGACAGGATTCGAACCTGCGACCTCACGGCCCCCAGCCGTGCGCTCTAACCAAACTGAGCCACACCCCGCCAACGAATACTATTATATGGGATTAGAGCGGAAATGTAAAGAGAAATTTTAAAAAATTTTCGGATTGACCTCAAGCCGTGTAATAAAGTCGAAAAGTTCAGATCAAAGAGTTGACCGGACCAGCATTTCAGGGTTATAATAAACGGGCATACATGAATTTGATAAGTGTAAAATATGATAGACTATAGAGGGCGAGAATCATGATCAAGAGCATGACGGGTTTTGGAAGATGCGAGTATCAGCAGGATTCCCGGAAGTTTACGGCAGAGTTAAAGAGTGTAAACCACCGGTATCTGGATGTGAATATCCGGATGCCGAAGAAGCTGAACTTTTTTGACAGTGCGATTCGGACGCTGCTGAAAAATTACGCAAGCCGCGGGAAGATTGACATTTTCATTATGTATGAGGATGTATCCGAAGCGCAGGGAAGCCTGAAGTACAATGCGGCGCTTGCCGGGGAGTATGTGAAGTACCTTCGGCAGATGGCAGAGGAATTTGGTCTGGATGACCATCTGAGCCTGGCGACATTGGCAAGGTGTCCGGATGTGCTGACGATGGAGGAGCAGACCGTAGATGAGGAAGAGCTGTGGAAGGGACTGAGGACGGTTCTGGAAGGAGCATTTGAGCAGTTTGTGGCAGCAAGGGCAACCGAAGGAGAGCATTTGAAAAAGGATATCCTTGCGAAGCTTTCCGGGATGGAGGTTCTGATCGCTGGGATTGAAGAGCATTCCCCGGAGATCGCGGCGCAGTACCGAGCGAAGCTGGAAGAGAAGGTCCGGGAGCTGCTGGGGGATGTGCAGATGGAAGAGAGCCGGATTGCGGCGGAGGTGATCTTGTTTGCGGACAAGATCTGCACGGACGAAGAGGTGGTTCGCTTAAAGAGCCATATTTCTCATATGCGCGATACACTGGATGAGCCCGAGGGGATCGGACGGAAGCTGGACTTCATCGCACAGGAGATGAACCGTGAAGCCAACACGATCCTGTCCAAGGCCAATGACCAGGAGATCTCGAATTACGCGATCAGCCTGAAGACAGAGATCGAAAAAATAAGAGAGCAGATTCAAAATATTGAGTAACGATTCAGAACAGCAGTAGTATGAAAAAACAGACGTTGCAAGTTTACTTGCAAGGGCTGATTTTTCATACTGCTATTGGGCGGAACGCCCAAAACCTCAGACAGGAGCTGTGTAAACAGCGGATAGTCTGCGCAGCAGACGGGTCTGAGGTCTGCTGTTCCGTAGATCATTCAAGATGAGGTGAAGCGTATGATGGATTCCAAAGGGATTTTGATCGTTGTATCCGGTTTTTCCGGGGCGGGAAAAGGCACACTGATGAAGGAGCTTTTAAAAAATCATCCCGGACAGTATACCTTGTCGATTTCTGCGACTACAAGACAGCCGCGCGATGGAGAAGAAGACGGCAGAGAATATTTTTTCATAACTACAGAAGAATTTGAAAAAATGATTGCGCAGGATCAGCTGATAGAGTATGCTAGATATGTAAATAATTACTATGGAACGCCCCGCGCCTATGTGGAGCAGAAGCTGGAGGAAGGGAAGGACGTCATCCTGGAGATTGAGATTCAGGGGGCCATGAAGGTGAAGAAGGCATTTCCGAAGACCGTGCTTTTGTTTGTCACACCCCCGACGGCGGGAGAGCTGAAGCACCGGCTGACGTGTAGGGGGACGGAGACTGAGGAAGTCATTGATTCCAGGCTCAGGCGGGCCGTGGAGGAAGCGGACGGTATGGATCAGTATGATTATCTGATCATCAACGACGACCTGGAGCGGTGTGCGAAGGAGTTGCACGACATTGTCCAGGGAGAGCACCGAAAGAGCTTCCGGAATACGGAATTTATGGAAAAGATCAAGCAGGATCTGCAGAGATTGAAAGGAGAATAAGAAGTATGTTGCATCCGTCTTATACAGATTTGATGAAAGTGGTGAATAAGGATGTGGAAGAGGGCGAGACAAAAATTGTCAACAGCCGGTATTCTATCGTACTTGCCACATCCAAAAGGGCCAGGCAGATCATCGACGGCGAGCTGCCGATGGTCAATATAAAGAGCGAGGCAAAGCCGCTTTCCCTGGCAATCCAGGAACTGAATGAAGGGAAATTAAAGATCATCGCAGAGAGTGCGGCTGCCGAGGAAGAGGAGCAGGCATTTGAGGAAGCGCTGACAGAGGAAGTATTGGAAGAGGAACCGCTGACGGAAGAGATTCCGGAGGTGGAAGCAGTGACAGAGTGATACGAGAGACAGGCTATCCCTATCTGCTATAGGTGATAGCCGTCTTGTTTTAGGAACCGTCAGGAAAAGACAGATGGAGAACAAATTATGAAGATTTTATTTATTTCTCTGGGCTGCGACAAGAATCTTGTGGACACGGAAGTGATGCTGGGGCTTCTGGCCTCCCGCGGGCATGTGATGACGGATGACGAGGCTGAGGCGGAGGCGATCATCATCAACACCTGCTGCTTTATCCACGATGCCAAGGAGGAGAGCATCCAGAATATTCTGGAGATGGCGGAATATAAAAAGACAGGATGCCTGAAAGCGCTCATCGTGACAGGATGCCTGGCCCAGCGTTACCGGCAGGAGATCTTGGATGAGATCCCGGAGGTAGACGCGGTGCTGGGGACGACCGCCTATGACCAGATTCTGGAATCACTGGATGCGGCGCTTGCGGGACAGCCGGAGGTGCGGCTTGCGGATCTGCAGTCCCTTCCTGCTGTGGAGACGAAGCGGCTGGTGACGACAGGAGGGCATTACGCCTACTTAAAGATTGCGGAAGGCTGTGATAAGCACTGTACTTACTGCATCATCCCCAGGATCCGGGGAAGCTTCCGCAGCGTGCCGATGGAACGGCTGTTAAAGGAAGCAGAGGAGCTGGCGGAGCAGGGGGTTAAGGAGCTGATCCTGGTGGCCCAGGAGACGACCCTGTACGGAAAGGACATTTACGGGGAAAAGAAGCTGCCCGAGCTCCTGCGCAGATTATGCAGGATTACAGGGCTTCGGTGGATCCGCATTCTGTATTGCTACCCGGAGGAGATTACGGATGAACTGATCCGGGTCATAAAGGAAGAGCCGAAGATCTGCCATTACCTGGATCTGCCGATCCAGCATGCCAATGACCGGATCCTGAAACGGATGGGCCGCAGAACGTCTAAGCAGCAGCTGATTGAGATTCTGGAGAAGCTGCGCAGGGAGATCCCGGATATCTGCCTTCGAACCACGCTGATCACCGGATTTCCCGGGGAGACAGAAAAAGAACATGAGGAAGTGGTAGACTTTGTAGACCAGATGGAATTTGAACGGCTGGGGGTATTTACCTATTCGCCGGAGGAGGATACTCCTGCGGCAGAGATGCCGGATCAGATTGAAGAAGAAGTGAAGCGGGAGCGGCAGGCCGAGATCATGGAGCTGCAGCAGGAGATTGCGTTCGAAAATGCCGAGGCTATGGTGGGCCGGGAGGTACTGGTTCTGATTGAGGGTCGTGTAACGGACGAAAATGCATACGTAGGGCGGACGTATCGGGATGCCCCCGGCGTGGACGGGATGATCTTTGTGGAGACAGGAGAATTGCTGCTGTCCGGCGATTTCGCGAAGGTCAGAGTAACCGGTGCATTGGAATATGATTTGATAGGAGGACTTGTAGAATGAATTTGCCAAATAAACTGACGGTATTGCGGATCATCATGGTACCATTTTTTGTGTTTTTTATGCTGACAGATGTGGGAGGAACAGCCAATAAATGGATTGCGCTTGTGTTGTTCTGTGTGGCCAGCCTGACGGATCTTCTGGACGGCAAGATCGCCCGGAAATATAATCTGGTGACCAATTTTGGAAAGTTTATGGATCCTCTGGCGGACAAGCTGCTGGTCTGCTCCGCCATGATCTGCATGATCGATTCCGGCCAGCTTACCGCCTGGTTTGTGATCATCATCATTGCCCGGGAATTTATCATCAGCGGTTTTCGTCTGGTAGCTTCCGACAACGGGATCGTGATCGCCGCAAGCTACTGGGGGAAGTTTAAGACTGTTTCCCAGATGGCGATGGTGATCCTGCTGATCGCGGATTTCGGCGGTGTATTTGACCTGATCTGCGAGGCTCTGATCTGGATCTCTCTGGCGCTCACCATCATTTCTCTGGTGGATTATGTGGCGAAGAATAAGCAGGTCCTGACCCAGGGAGGAATGTAGGATGCAGGAAAACAGACGCCCGGATTCCCCGGAGGAACAGGTGGTCCGGCTTTTAAAGGAACGAAATCTTACGATCACAGCGGCAGAATCCTGTACCGGCGGCCTGATCGCAGGAACGCTGGTCAATGTGGCCGGCGCGTCCGACGTGTTCGGCGAGGCCTACGTGACCTATTCGAATGAAGCAAAGCAGCGTTTGGTGGGAGTGCGGGCGGAAACTCTGGAGCAGTTCGGAGCGGTCAGTGAAGAGACGGCATATGAGATGGCGGCCGGCGCCGCCCGGGCGGCCGGCGCGGATGTGGGTTTAAGCTCTACAGGCATCGCAGGACCGGGAGGCGGTACGCCGGAAAAACCGGTGGGGCTGGTGTATATCGGCTGCTGTGTTCGGGGAGAGGTACAGGTCCGGCGGCTGAACCTTCACGGGAACCGGGAGCAGAACCGGATGGATACAGTGAAGGCTGCGCTGGAGCTGGCGGCGGAGATGTTGGCCGCAGAGTAGGGGTTAATCTTTCGATTAGCCGGCGCGCCATGATTCTGATTAGTGATTTGGAAAATAAATTAGTTGAAAAAAAGTACCATAACCTTTGACGGCTACGGTACTTTTTATTTTCATAAATACATTCTCAGAACTTCCCTGCCTTCGCCGCTTCCTCTACGGAAACCGCAACCGCAACTGTCATGCCGACCATCGGGTTGTTGCCTGCGCCGATCAGCCCCATCATCTCAACATGAGCCGGTACGGAAGAGGATCCTGCAAACTGAGCGTCAGAGTGCATACGTCCCAATGTATCTGTCATACCATAGGAAGCCGGGCCTGCTGCCATGTTATCCGGATGCAGTGTACGTCCTGTACCGCCGCCGGATGCTACGGAAAAGTACTTCTTGCCCTGTTCTACACATTCCTTCTTGTAAGTACCTGCTACTGGATGCTGGAAACGGGTCGGGTTGGTGGAGTTACCGGTAATGGAAACATCAACGCCTTCCTTGTGCATGATCGCAACACCCTCGCGTACATCATTCGCTCCGTAGCAGTTTACCTTGGAACGAAGTCCGTCAGAGTAAGCGATTCTCTGTACTTCCTTCAGTTCTCCTGTGAAGTAGTCATAATCTGTCTCAACATAAGTAAATCCATTGATTCTGGAAATGATCTTTGCGGCGTCTTTTCCAAGTCCGTTCAGGATGACGCGCAGAGGTTTTTTACGAACCTTGTTTGCCTTTTCCGCAATACCGATTGCGCCTTCTGCTGCCGCAAAGGACTCGTGGCCTGCCAGGAACGCGAAACAGTCTGTATCGTCTTCCAGAAGCATCTTGCCCAGGTTGCCGTGTCCTAAACCTACCTTACGCTGATCCGCGACAGATCCCGGAATACAGAAAGCCTGAAGGCCTTCCCCGATCGCTGCTGCCGCGTCAGACGCGGTCTTGCATCCCTTCTTGATCGCGATCGCAGCGCCTACCGTGTAAGCCCAGCATGCATTTTCAAAACAGATCGGCTGAATCCCCTTTACCTGGTTGTACACATCAAGTCCGGCATCCTTTGTGATCTTCTCTGCCTCTTCAATAGAAGCAATGCCATAGCTGTTCAAAACTTCATTGATTTTATCAATTCTTCTCTCATATGATTCAAATAAAGCCATCTCATTATCCTCCTGAATTATTTTAGAAACCCCTGGTAATCGTCAGATTATTCTTTACGCGGGTCAATGATCTTAGCAGCATCGGCAACACGACCATACTGTCCCTGCGCCTTCTCCCATGCTACATTCGGCTCATCGCCTGCTTTGATGAAATCTGTAAACTTTCCAAGATTTGCGAACTTATATCCGATGATCTCACCATTGTCGTCCAGCGCGATTCCTGTTACGTAGCCTTCTGCCATCTCCAGATAACGAGGCCCTTTTGCCAGTGTTCCATACATGGTACCAACCTGAGAGCGAAGTCCCTTTCCAAGGTCTTCCAGGCCTGCGCCGATCGCAAGTCCGTCCTCAGAAAATGCGCTCTGGGTTCTTCCATAAACTATCTGAAGGAATAATTCTCTCATAGCCGTATTGATGGCATCACATACAAGATCCGTATTCAGCGCCTCCAGAATGGTCTTGCCCGGAAGGATCTCGGAAGCCATTGCCGCGGAGTGGGTCATTCCGGAACATCCCAGCGTCTCAACGAGCGCTTCCTGGATGATACCGTCCTTTACATTGAGTGTCAGCTTGCAAGCGCCCTGCTGCGGAGCACACCAGCCAACGCCATGTGTAAAGCCGGAGATGTCTTTTACTTCTTTTGCTTTGACCCATTTTGCTTCTTCCGGGATCGGAGCTGGTCCGTGATTCGCACCCTGGGCTACCGGACACATCATTTCTACTTCATGTGAATAAATCATGTTAATACTCCTTTCAAATATGTATGATTTTTCTCTCGTATAATGCCGGATACCTTATAGCGCCTCCGCCGTTCCATCCGAAAAAAACACGGCCGGCCGCTTTTTTCGGATATGGAGATAAGGTATGTTAAATTAACATCACACTACTGTTATTTTCGCACAAAATATCCTGTACGTCAATTGTCACTTTGTACAAGATTTCCAGAACTTTTTGTCTATCGTTAAAAGTATACCCAAGGGGCATCCCATAACCCATGTCCCTGCGGGACGAGCGGACTTCGTCCGATAAGGTATACCCAAGGGGCATCCCATAACCCATGTCCCTGCGGGACGAGCGGACTTCGTCCGAAAAGGTATACCCAAGGGGCATCCCGTATTCGGATCTGCGGTTCGGCAGCAGGGACGAGGAACCATTTCCGCCTGCACTCCATATTTTAAATAAAAAAGCAGCGCTTTAAAGTACGCTGCGAAAGGAGTCTTTTATTATGGAATATGGTAATCTGGTTTCGGCTGTGGGCGTTGTCATGAATTTTACGGGCAGCGGCTGCTGCAGCCAGATGGTCACCCTGCGCGTGCAGGAGGGGATTGTAAACATTGTCATAGATCAGGAGACGGAGGTGATCGACTGCAGGCAGCTCCGCCCGGGAATGCGGGTAGCCGCATTTTACGATAAGACCCTGCCAGTGTCGATGATCTATCCTCCCCAATACCGCGCAGTGATCATTGCCGTGCTTGGAAAAAATGAGCAGATCGATCTGAAATATTTTGACAGCGATCTGATTGCCGGGGATCATTCCCTTCATCTGAATCAGGCACGCAGTACAGAGATCGAGACCGTCAACGGCCAGAACTTTTTCTGCGACATCGGAAACAGGTACCTTCTGGTTTATTATACAGTGACCACCAGAAGCATCCCGCCTCAGACAACCCCGAGAAAGATCGTAGTTCTGTGTTAAGGGATCAATAAACAGGCGGTCACGATACGATATCAACGGCGGTACAAAAAGCGGCCCCTGTCCAATGCCGTATCGGACGGAGGCCGGTGCAGCTATGCCTGATCAATCAGCTCGGCTGCCTGGAGGGCGCGGGAGATGATGCGGAGGATCTCCGGCGGGATTTCTGCCGCTTCCGGCAGGCGGTAGGGCGCATTGTCAAGAAATGCGTTGGAAAGCTGATAGACATAATATTCCGCGTCATGGCGTTCTTCGGCAAGGGCTTCCCCCTTGACCCGCATTTCCCGGGTGCTCGTCTCCCGGCCAAGGCTCAGGTCGGTCAGGATCTCCAGCATGATGCAGAAATGCTCCTCATCCCAGGCGGAGAGATACATGCATTTGCACAATCCTTTTGAAAAAAAGGGGAAATCCCCGTAACAATCCAGCAATTCTTTAAATCGGGTGCGGTGTCCGGAATCCTCGAACATATTTCCGGTATCCAGTATTGAAAAATAGTTGTCTTTTCTGCTGCTCATAAAATGATTCCCCCTCTTGTTGATGTGCTTTATTCCGACCAGATATAATCCAGCCGCCCCTTCTCGATCTGAAAACTGGTCTCCAGCATATAAGTAAATACATCCAGCGTTTTCTGCGTCTGCGTCAGATCGGAATTCGACAGATAGGTGTCAAATTTTATCGTCAGGATGATCAGTACGATCTCTGCCACCTCATCCGGAGAGCTGCAGGAGATAGTCCCCTCCTGATTGCCCTGGCGGATGATGTCGGCCAGGATAGGGCGCAGGTTGCGGATCATGATATAGATATACTGCTGGTGCAGCAGGGCGCTCTGCTGAAGCTCCATATAGCTGCCGGCTTCCTGCCGGGAGAGCTCTATGGAAGAATCCCGGCAGGTCCGGAAGATGATCTCCATTTTGGTCAGCGCGTCCAGGCCGGGAGCCTGTACCAGTTCCTGAGCCTGCCGGATCGCGTCAGAATAAGAACGCTCGATCACGGCGTCTACAATCTCCTCTTTCGATTTGAAATAATAATAAATGCTTCCCTTGCCGATCCCCGCTTCCCTGGCAATCTCGCTGACGGAGATGGAGCGGGTATCCTTTTTGAGCATAAGCTTTTGCATGGAATCTAAAATTAAGTCTGACTTCTTATTATTATGCATATAATCGACTCCTTCAATGTCTTATGCGTATTGTATCATAAAATGAAAAAAAGTCAAAACCTTATCATAGGCCCCTGACCCGCCCGAATATAGCATTTTAGGCTTGAAAAAGCAATATTGATATGCTATATTTGATACAGTCATTGAGTGAATCACGGGTAAGTTTAGGAGGATATACAGGTATGTACCATTGTAATGTGCATTTCTACCTGGCAGGTCATCAGCGAAAATTATTTGAGATCATAAAAGGAATGTCTCCACTTGCGCATTTTACGCATGAATTTTCGGAGAGCAGCAGGCTGGATGCGGATCTGGCGGCGAAGGCGGATGTGATTCTTGTGGATCTGCAGGACATGGATGTCCTGGAAGCGGTACCGAAGCTGCTTTCGGCCAAGAAAAAGGAAGCGGAGCTGATCCTGCTTGCGGAGAAGGATCAGATTCTTCTTTTGACAGACAGACTGTCGGAGATCAAGGATATATGGACTATGCCCATGTCAGACGACGAGATCCGCTTCCGCTTTTTGAGATGGCAGCAGACCTGTAAGGTGAGCAGGGATTTCTGGCAGACAAGCCATTTTTTTGAATCCACCATTAACAATGTACCGAACCTGATCTGGTATAAGGACAAGAAGGGCATCCATACCAAGGTCAATGACAGTTTCTGCCGCACGGTCAATAAGACCAAGGAACAGGTAGAGGGACGCGGCCACGCGTATATCTGGGATGTAGAGCATGACGACCCGGCCTGCATCGAATCAGAACTTGAGGTCATGAATACGAAAAAGACCTGTGTATCCGAGGAAACGGTGAAGACCGGAGACGGAACCAGGCTTCTTACCACATACAAGTCTCCGCTGTACGATCTGGACGGGAGTGTCATGGGGACAGTGGGAGTTGCGATTGATATCACTCAGGAGCGGGCCTATGAACAGGAGATCGTCCAGAAGAATCATACTCTGGAGACCATTTTTACGACCATGGAGTGCGGCGTTATGACCCATTCCGTGGATGGATCCCGTATCCTCAGCGTGAACCGTGCCGCACTCAATATCTTGGGATATGATTCTCAGGATGAACTGATGGCGGAAGGCTTTGACATGGTGGCGGCCTCCGTGTTAGACGGGGATAAGGAGAAGCTCCGGGCATCCATCCGGGAACTGAAAAAAGAGGGCGACAGCGTCAGCGTGGAGTACCGTGTAGGACATAAGGACGGCTCAATCCTGCATATTATGGGAAATGTCAAGCTTCTGAAAGAAAAAGGAGAGCTATTCTATCAGCGTTTCCTGTTGGACTGCACGGCTCAGAAGCAGCAGGAGGAAAAGAAAGAACGACGCCATATGGAGCTGGTGCAGGCGCTCAGTATTGATTATAATATTGTCTGTTTCTATGATCTGGATACGGGAGCTGGCAGCTCGCTGCGGATGAGGGACAGCAGCAGAAGGCTGTTCGGAGATATCTTTACGGATAGACTTTCCTTCCAGGAGAGCATGGAGCAATACATAGAGAAGTTCGTCTATGAGGAAGACCAGGAGACGATGCGTCAGGACTTTTCACTGGAAAACCTCAAAAAGGTACTGGAGGAAAAGAATCCTTATTATGTGAATTACCGCACGTTCCAGGACGGCGAGATGAAATATTATCAATTGAAGATCGTGCGCGCGGGTGTCTGGAAGGACGGACACGGCATCGTTCTGGGGCTGCGCAGTGTGGATGAAGAGATCCGCAATGAGATGGAGCAGAAAAATCTGCTGCAGGACGCGCTTTTGCAGGCCAACAGGGCAAGCAAGGCGAAGAGCGTATTCCTATCCAATATGTCCCATGATATCCGGACTCCGATGAATGCCATCGTAGGCTTTACGGCTCTTGCTATCACTCACATTGACCGGCCAGAGCAGGTGGAGGAGTATCTGAAAAAGATCATGACCTCGGGTAACCATCTGTTGAGTCTGATCAACGATGTGCTGGACATGAGCCGGATCGAGAGCGGCAAGATGCATCTGGAAGAGAAACTCTGCAGCCTGCCGGATATCCTGCACGGCCTGAGGAACATTGTACAGTCGGATATCCATGCGAAGCAGCTGGAGCTGTATATTGATACGGTAGACGTCCTGGATGAGGACATTTACTGCGATAAGCTCCGCCTCAATCAGGTGCTTTTAAATCTCCTGAGTAATGCCATCAAGTACACGACCGCAGGCGGCATCATCAGTATGCGGGTGATGGAAAAGCCCAGGCCGACGACAGAATACGCAAGCTACGAATTCCACATCAGAGATACCGGCATCGGTATGAGCGAGGAATTTGTATCCCATATATTTGAGCCCTTTGAACGGGAGAAGAACAGTACCATCAGCGGGATTCAGGGAACCGGGCTGGGAATGGCGATCACGAAAAATATCGTGGATATGATGAACGGTTCCATTGAAGTGAAAAGCGAGCAGGGCGTAGGTACGGAATTTATTGTTTCCTTCACGTTCCGTCTGCATTCCGGTGCCAGGGAGCCTCAGAACATTCCTGAACTGAAGAACTGCCGGGCGCTGGTCGTGGATGATGATTTTAATACCTGCGACAGCGTGTCCTACATGCTGGGACAGATCGGAATGCGAGCGGAATGGACGCTGTCAGGAAAGGAAGCGGTACTGCGCACCCACCAGGCAGTCATGCGCGGGGATGAATACTGCGTGTATATCATTGACTGGATGCTTCCGGATATGAACGGCGTGGAGGTGACCCGTAGGATCCGGAAGGAAACAGGAAGCAATGTGCCGGTCATTGTCCTGACCGCATACGATTGGTCGGATATTGAGGAAGAGGCGACGGAAGCAGGGGTCACCGCATTCTGCAGCAAGCCGCTGTTTTTCTCAGAGCTTCGGAGCTGCCTGTATTCGATCGTGAATGCGGATGAGGCAGAGGAGAGCAAGCCTGACGAGAACAAGCGGCTGGATTTTCATACCGGATGTATCCTGCTGGCGGAGGACAATGAACTGAACCAGGAGATCGCGGAGGCCATCCTGGGAGACGCGGGTTTTGAAGTCGAGATTGCGGAAAACGGTCAGATCGCCGTGGATATGCTCAGCCGTTCAGAGCATGGATATTATCAGCTTGTGCTCATGGATGTCCAGATGCCGGTGATGAATGGATATGAGGCGACCAGGGAGATCCGTGCATTGGATGACCGGGAGCTTGCCGGGATTCCGATCTTGGCGATGACAGCCAATGCGTTTGAGGAAGACAAACAGGCGGCTCTGAGATGCGGTATGGACGGCCATATTGCAAAGCCGATCGATATTGACAACCTGTTCAGTACTCTGAATAAGATCCTGGATTGAATCAAGGATGGAAAATAAAAAGAGAGACGTACACCCTGCTGTGAATGTCTCTCTTTTCTTTCTATAGAATATGCTTTTTGATGGCCTCAAAGCTTTCCGCGCTGATGACGTGCTCGATCCTGCAGGCATCGGCAACGGCAACCTCCGGATCGACTCCGAGCTGCTCCAGCCAGGAGGAGAGAAGTTTATGGCGTTCATAGATCCGGTCCGCGATTTCCTTCCCGCTCTCGGTCAGATAGATAAAGCCTTCCGGAGTTACGGTAATATGATTGTTTTCACGGAGCTTTTTCATGGCAACACTGACGCTTGATTTTTTATAGTCAAGCTCGGCCGCGATATCGACGGAACGCACCACCGGACGGGATTCGCTCAGGATCAATATGGTTTCCAGATAGTTTTCAGCAGATTCATTGGTATGCATGAGTGACTCACCTCGTTTCTTTGTTCCATGCTAACATAAATCACTTCTTTTTTCAAGAATCAACATCGCTTTATAAATAGAACAGATGTTCATTGGTTGTTGTTCACACCCTGACCGGGCGCTCACAGTAACGTTCATTGCGGCATCACCGCCATGATAATAAATGTAGAAAAAAAGAAAAAACTTGCATATTATTCATTTTGGATGTATAATTATGCAAGTGTTCCCGAAAAGCTAAGAAGAAAAAACTTTACTTTAGATAAGAACAGGTATATGATGGTTACTGTTCACACGGCGTCGTGCACCCTGCTGCACGGCGTCCGGCCAATAAAGTGACATTTGCCATAATATCCAGCCTCTCGCCGAAGGCGACTTAAAATAGGCTGGATACTGTTACTGGAGCACCCAAAGGGTGTGAACAGTAACATATGATGTTTACTGGTTATATGAGAAAGGATGTGCAAAGGATGATCAAAGCAGGAATTATCGGAGCGACCGGATATGCGGGAGGCGAGCTGGTGAGGCTTCTGTCCGCCCACAAGGAGACGGAGATCGTATGGTATGGCTCCAGAAGCTATATTGACCAGAAGTATGCGGATGTCTACAGAAATATGTTCCGGATCGTAGACGCGGCCTGCATGGATGATAATATGGAAGAACTGGCAGAACAGGCGGATGTGATATTTACGGCCACGCCCCAGGGATTCTGCGCGTCGCTCGTCAATGAAGACATTTTGTCCAAGGTAAAGATCATTGATCTGAGCGCGGATTTCAGGATCAAGGATGTGTCCGTCTATGAGCAGTGGTACAAAATCCGCCATGAGAGTCCTCAGTTCCTGCCCGAGGCAGTCTACGGGCTGTGCGAGGTGAACCGGGATGATGTGAAGAAGGCGCGGCTGGTGGCCAATCCAGGCTGCTATACGACCTGCTCGATCCTGACGGCGTATCCCCTGGCAAAGGAAGGACTGATTGATATGGGGACGCTGATCATCGACGCGAAGTCCGGCGTTTCCGGCGCGGGAAGAGGGGCCAAGGTCCCGAACCTGTACTGTGAGGTCAATGAGAGCATCAAGGCATATGGAGTGGCATCCCACAGGCATACGCCGGAGATTGAAGAGCAGCTGGGGTATGCGGCCGGTGAAAAGGTATTGCTCAATTTTACTCCTCATTTGGTTCCCATGAACCGGGGAATCCTGGTTACGGAATATGCGTCATTGAAGAGGAAGACCGATGAAGAGGAGATCAAAGCCATCTATGACAGATATTATGGGGACGAAGCATTTGTCCGGGTGCTGGAAAACGGTGTCTGCCCGGAGACAAGATGGGTAGAAGGCAGCAATTATGCAGACATTGGCTTCAAGATTGATCCCCGGACCGGAAGGATCATCATGATGGGTGCCATTGACAATCTGGTAAAGGGCGCCGCGGGCCAGGCGGTCCAGAACATGAATCTGATGTTTGGGCTGAAAGAATCCGAGGGGCTGGAGCTTGTGCCGTTATTCCCGTGACAGGGGAGACGGGCCGGCCTGAGCTGCGGGCATCTTGTCAGCGTGTGACCTGCGGTATCCGGGGAACTCTTTGTGCGGAACGGCCCCGGCATTCATTTTGGGAGGAATGGTATGATACGTACAATGACGATAGAAGACTATGACGGTGTATTTGCGCTCTGGATGACGATCAGGGGCTTTGGGATCCGCAGCATTGATGATTCCAGGGAAGGCGTGGAGCGTTTTTTGAAACGGAATCCCACCACCAGCGTGGTGGCGGTAGAGGATGGAAAGGTGGTAGGCAGCATTCTCTGTGGGCATGACGGCCGACGGGGCTGCCTGTATCATGTGTGCGTGCATGAGGACTACAGAAGGCGGGGCATCGGCAAGGCGATGGTAGTGCGGGCCATGGAAGCGCTGAAGGCAGAACAGATCAGCAAGGTTTCCCTTATAGCGTTTACGAAAAATGACATTGGAAATGCGTTCTGGAATACCATCGGGTGGACGGAACGCCTGGATCTCAATTACTATGACTTTGTACTGAATACGGAAAATATCACGGCCTTTAACCAACAGTGATTCCATAGATGACCGGATCAGAGTACACTAGTTTACTGGCCGGCGAACGGTAACTGAAAAGGCGAAAAGGCTTCAGCAGCGTTAAGAGAGAAAGAGAGGATGAAAGAGATGGAAATCATCAAGGGCGGAGTGACCGCCGCAAAGGGATTTCAGGCAGCAGCGGCTGCCGCGGGGATCAAATATGCGGACCGCACAGATATGGCAATGATCTACAGTGAAAAGCCCTGCAAGATCGCAGGCACGTTTACTTCAAATATCGTAAAGGCAGCGCCGGTGAAATGGGACAGGGCCGTGGTGGAGAGCGGTGTGAAATCCCAGGCAGTGATCGTCAATTCCGGGATTGCCAATGCCTGTACCGGGGAAGAGGGAGAGCGGATCTGCCGTGAGACAGCCGAAAAGGCGGCGGAGGTGCTTGGCATTGACAAGGAAGGCGTGCTGATCGGTTCCACCGGCGTGATCGGAATGCAGATTCCCATGGAACGGGTAAAAGCGGGGATTGAGAAGCTCTCCGCAGGACTGGAAGGAGATCTGGAGCATGGAAATGAGGCCGCGCGGGCGATCATGACCACAGACACCCGGGAAAAGGAAGCTGCCGTTCAGATCGAGATCGGAGGAAAGATTGTGACCATCGGCGGTATGGCAAAGGGCTCCGGCATGATCCATCCCAATATGTGTACCATGCTGGCGTTTGTCACGACAGACGCGGCAATCTCGAGGAAGGCATTGAAAAAGGCGCTGAGCGAGGATGTAAAGGATACCTACAATATGATCTCCGTGGACGGAGATACCTCTACCAACGATACCCTGCTGCTCCTGGCAAACGGTATGGCGAAAAATGAGAAGATCCGCTGCGGTACGGCCGAGTACGAGAAGTTTGCAAAAGCCCTGCATTATGTCAATGAGACGCTTGCAAAAAAAATGGCAGGGGACGGTGAGGGGGCGACCGCGCTGTTTGAGGCGAAGGTGATTGGAGCATCCACCAAAGAGCAGGCAAAGACACTGGCAAAATCCATCGTCTGCTCCAACCTGACCAAAGCCGCGGTTGCGGGGCACGATGCCAACTGGGGAAGGATCCTCTGCGCCATGGGATATTCCGGGGCAGAGTTTGACCCGGAAAAGGTAGATCTGTATCTGGAGAGCCGGGCAGGAAAACTGCAGCTCGTCCGGGATGGGGCGGCTGTCGATTACAGCGAGGAACAGGCAACGGAGATTTTGTCTCAGCCCGAGGTGACGGCCATTGCCGACATCAAGGAGGGGGAGGCAGCGGCAGCAGCCTGGGGCTGTGATCTGACCCACGGATACATTGATATCAATGCGGATTACAGGAGTTGACATAACGATTCAGAACGGCAGCAGACGGGTCTGTGGTCTGCCGTTCCGAACAAAAGAATCAGAAAGAAGGACAGAATATGAATGAGAATATGCAGCAATATCTGGATAAGGCCCAGGTCCTGATCGAGGCGCTCCCCTATATCCAGCGTTTTAACCGGAAGATCATTGTGGTGAAATACGGCGGAAGCGCGATGATCGATGGCGAACTGAAAAAGCAGGTCATTCAGGACGTGACTCTTTTGAAGCTGGTCGGGTTCAAGCCCATCATTGTCCACGGAGGCGGCAAGGAGATCAGCAGATGGGTGGGAAAAGTCGGCATGGAGCCGAGATTCATCAACGGACTGCGGGTAACCGACGAGGATACGATGGAAGTGGCCGAGATGGTGCTGGGAAAGGTCAACAAAGGACTGGTGCAGCTGGTAGAGGAGCTGGGGGTGCGTGCCATCGGGATCAGCGGCAAGGACGGCGCGCTTCTCCGGGTAGACAAAAAATATGCGGACGGCCAGGATATCGGTTTCGTGGGAGACATCAAGGAGGTCAACGGGGCGATCCTGTTCGATCTGCTGGAAAAGGATTTTCTGCCCATTGTCTGCCCGGTGGGAATGGACGATGATTACCAGACATACAACATCAATGCGGATGACGCGGCCTGCGCCATCGCCCGTGCGGTGAAGGCGGAAAAGCTGGCATTTCTGACCGATATCGAGGGCGTATACAAGGATCCGGAGGATCCCAAAACGCTGATCTCGGAGCTGCGGGCGGAGGAAGCAAGGGAGCTGATCACGGACGGCTATATCGGAGGGGGCATGCTGCCCAAGCTGCAGAACTGTATCGATGCCATTGAAAACGGGGTTTCCCGGGTTCATATCCTGGACGGACGGATTCCCCACTGTCTGCTGCTGGAGATCTTTACGAACAAGGGAATCGGCACGGCAATCTTAAATGACGCAGAAAGCAGGTATTATGATGGTGAATGAGAAGATCCGAGGGGCAGAGGAGCATCTGCTGCATATTTATAATCGTTTCCCGGTGGCATTGGACCATGGGGAAGGCGTGTATCTGTATGATACAGAAGGAAAGCGATATCTTGATTTTGCGGCCGGGATCGGAGTGAACGGGCTGGGGTATCACAATGCGGAGCTAAACGACGCGCTGAAAGCACAGCTGGATAAGCTGAGCCATATATCCAACCTGTATTACCATGAAAACTGCGGGGCGGCTGCCGATGCTCTGGCTGACGCGTCCGGCATGGATAAAGTATTTTTTACGAACAGCGGGGCGGAAGCTATTGAGGGAGCGTTAAAGGCTGCCAGGAAGTATGCTTGGACAAAGAAGTCCGGACGGTATGAGTTTATCGCCATGAACCATTCTTTCCACGGCAGGACCGTAGGCGCGGTGTCCATCACCGGGCACCCGGAGTACCGGGAGCCCTTCGAGCCGCTGTTTCCGGGGGTACATTTTGCAGAGTATAACGATCTGGACAGCGTGAAGGCGCTGGTTAGTGAAAAAACCTGCGGAATCATCCTGGAACCGCTCCAGGGAGAGGGCGGGATCCATCCTGCGGCGCAGGAATTTATGGAAGGCATCCGGAAGCTCTGCGACGAGCAGGATATCCTGATGATCTGCGATGAGGTGCAGTGCGGTATGGGACGGACCGGGACCATGTTTGCATGGCAGGGCTACGGTGTGCGCCCCGATATCATGACCATGGCAAAAGCCATCGGAAACGGGATTCCGGTGGGGGCATTCGCCATGACGGAGCGTGTGGCGGAGCAGTCCTTAAAGCCTGGGGACCACGGGACCACATACGGCGGAAATCCTCTGGCCTGCATGGCGGTACGCAAGGTACTGGAGATTTTTGAAAAAGAGCAGATCGTGGAGCATGTAAAAAAGATCGAACCTTATTTGACGGCGCGTCTGGATGAGCTGACGGAAAAAACAGACTGCATCCTGGAACGGCGGGGCAAAGGACTGATGCAGGGCCTGGTGCTCACAAAACCGTTTGCGGAGGTGAACCGCCGGGCGCTGGAAGAGGGACTTCTGGTGATCTCTGCGGAAGGGAACGTACTCCGGCTTCTTCCGCCGCTGATCATCGAAGAAAAACATGTGGATGAAATGATCGAAAAACTGAAAAGGGCGCTGTCCTGATTTCAGGATCTGCCTCGCGGCAGTTCCCTGACAGGCGCGGCGCTGCCGACTGTATTATGCAGATCGTTTGCGGGTGTCAAGCTTTATGCAGAGTCGGCGGCTCCGTGCCTGTCACTTTTTTGGGGCCGGCGAATAAAAAATGACGATCAGAGCATACTATCCTCAGGCCGGACCAATCCTGCTGCTTCTTTAGAAGAACAGGCAGCAGGCATGGTCCGATCACGTAGGTATGGAGGTATATGTGGAATGATTGGGTTTTTGATCGCACTGTTATCCGGAGCTCTGATGAGCATACAGGGGGTATTTAATACCCAGGTGACAAAGACGGCCGGGATGTGGGTCTCCAATGCCTGGGTGCAGCTCAGCGCCTTTGCTGTCTGCTTTGTCATGTGGCTGGTCATGGGCCGGGATGACATTTCTGCCATCACCAGGGTAGAGCCCAGGTATATGTTGCTGGGAGGAGCCATCGGGGCCGGGATTACCTGGACGGTGATCAAGAGCGTCGGGGCACTGGGACCGGCAAAATCCGCGCTGCTGATCGTGATCGCGCAGCTGACAGTGGCATATCTGATCGAGCTGTTCGGTCTGTTCGGCATGGAGAAGGCGCCCTGGGACTGGGTCAAGGCAGGAGGGCTTGTTCTGGCTCTTGTCGGGATCGCTATTTTCCAGTGGGAAAGATAGAATGCCGCAGCCCGTTTTACCAGCCATAATGATAAAATAAAGATAAAAATATTTTTACCTATTGTAATTTAGGCACGAATTCGATACAATAGATATGTCTGGTGTAAAGGGGTTTGCACTGGTTTTCTCTGTGAGGATGAGACATGAACAGAAAAAGATTGCGGACAGCAGCAGGAATGCTGGGCTTATGTACGGTATGCTTCTGGTTTGCGGGATGCGGACGTAAGAGTACGGATCAGCTGGAGACGCTCCGACTGGAAGACAGCCGGGGAACGGAAGAAGATACCGCAGATCAGGACATTTCCCCGGAAAGGGACGGTTCTGGCAGCACAGAGGAAACCGGAGACAGAAAAGCAGCAGGAAACTTACAGGAGATTGGGAATGCGGATGCGGGCTCAGGCAGTACGGAACATATTTTTGTATATGTATGCGGGGCGGTGAACACGCCCGGAGTCTATGAACTGGAGGCCGGCGCAAGGCTTTATGAGGCCATCGCGCGTGCAGGCGGCGTCCGGGAGGACGGAGCGGAAGAGAGCATCAACCAGGCCCAGGCCGTGTCAGACGGCGAGAGGCTTTATATTCCCACAGATGAAGAAGTCCGTCAGGGACTGGATGGGTATTTCTTATCCGGCAGCGCCGGTGGAGACGCAGCCGCAGGCTTACAGCCTGCAGTACCCGACAGCGGCCCGCCCGGCAGTAATGCCGGCGGCAAGGTAAATATCAACACTGCTTCCAGAGAGGAATTGAAGACTCTGAATGGGATCGGGGATACGAGAGCCGGAAGTATCATCGTGTATCGGGAGTCTAACGGACCTTTTGGGAGCATTGAGGACCTGATGAAGGTGGAGGGAATTAAAGAAGGGGTATTCAATAAACTCAAAGATGATATTACAGTAAATTAAAGGGAAGAGTCATATGAGTGCGAAAAAAATCTTAGTTGTGGATGATGAAAAGTTAATTGTGAAAGGGATTCGATTCAGTCTGGAACAGGACGGCATGGAGGTCGATTGTGCGTATGACGGGGAAGAAGCGCTCAGCCTTGCGAGGAAGCGCGAGTACGACCTGGTTATTCTCGACGTGATGCTTCCGAAGCTGGACGGCTTTGAGGTCTGCCAGCAGATCCGGGAATTTTCCGATATGCCGGTAGTGATGCTTACAGCGAAGAGCGAAGACATGGACAAGATCCTGGGACTGGAATACGGCGCAGATGATTATATCACCAAGCCCTTTAATATTCTCGAGGTAAAAGCCCGGATCAAGGCGATCATGCGCAGGACCGCGCGTAAGGAGGAGGCTCCTCAGAGCACCATACTGGTCAAGGGCAATATGAAGATCGACTGTGAGAGCAGGAGAGTATTTATCGGAGAACGGGAGATCAACCTGACAGCAAAAGAATTTGACGCGCTGGAGCTTCTCGCCACGAACCCCAATAAGGTATACAGCAGAGAGAATCTGCTGAACATCGTGTGGGGCGCAGACTATCCCGGAGGCGCCAGAACCGTAGATGTACATATCAGAAGGCTGAGGGAGAAGATCGAGATCAATCCAAGCGAACCGCAGTACGTCCATACCAAGTGGGGAGTTGGTTACTATTTCAAAGGCTAAATTTCATTTTCAGATCAGAGATACTATCATAAGAAGCCTGTATTTTCGGATTATAGTGGTTATTTTATGTGCAGGGATACTGCCGGGAATCATTGCTTATATGGGGATCATCAAAGCATATGAATCCAGGGCGGTTTCTCTGCGCACGGCGGAAATACAGAATCAATGCACAATTCTATGTGATCAGCTGAACAGCTACAATTATCTGGTGGATAATTCTTCCGAAGTCGTCAATGCCAGCCTGACACAGTTGACTAATATTTATAACGGACGGGTCATGATCGTCAACAGAGAGCTGACGGTGATCAAGGATACCTATGCCCTGGACGAAGGCAAGACGATTGTTTCGGAAAATGTCATCCGGTGCATGAAGGGAGAAAGCACCAATTATTATGACAAGAAAAACCGCTATATTGAGGTGACCTCCCCGATCACGGAGTCCGGGTCGGAGGAGATTACCGGGGTGATGCTCGCCAGTGTGTCTACGGACACGATTGAGGACAGCCTGCGGATTTTTTATACAAAGGGCAGGGGGATCCTGTGGATCATCGGGATCCTGATGCTGGCTTTTTCCGTATTGGTGGCCTATCTGCTGGTACAGCCCCTGGGGAAGATCCGAAATGACATCGAGAATATCACGGAGGGCTTTGAGGACGAAGAGCTGCATGTCAATACGTACCGGGAGACCCGGCAGATTTCCGAGGCATTTAACAAGCTGCTGGGAAGGCTGAAAACGGTGGACGCTTCCAGGGAGGAATTTGTGTCCAATGTGTCCCATGAGCTCAAGACCCCGCTGGCGTCCATGAAGGTGCTGGCAGATTCCCTTGTGCTGCAGGAGCAGGTGCCTGTGGAGCTGTATCAGGAGTTTATGGAGGACATTGCGAAAGAGATCGATCGGGAGAACGACATCATCAATGATCTGCTGACCCTGGTGAAGATGGGCAAGACCGCTCCGGATTTGAACATTGCGCCGGTTAATATCAATCAGCTTCTGGAGCTGATCTTAAAGCGGCTCAAGCCCATTGCGGAGAAGAAGAATGTGGAGGTCGTCCTGGAGAGCTTTCGTCCTGTGACAGCGGAGATTGACGAGGTGAAGATGACGTTGGCAGTGTCCAATCTGGTGGAAAACGCGATCAAATATAACAACGAGGGCGGGTGGGTGCATGTGTCATTGAATGCGGACCACAAGTTCTTTTATATCAAGGTGGCGGATTCCGGAATCGGGATTCCGAAGGAAGACCAGGATCATATTTTCGAACGTTTTTATCGGGTGGACAAGTCCCATTCCCGGGAGATTGGAGGAACGGGTCTCGGACTGGCCATTGCAAGAAATGCGGTGATCATACACCGGGGCTCCATCAAGGTATACAGCAATCCAGGCGAGGGGACTACATTTACGGTCCGGGTGCCTATGATCTATGTATCGGCCCAGGCCTTATAGACATATCAGATAAGGGGGAACAGGATGAAAAATAGAAAAGAGAGATGGATGTCCGCAGGCGCGGCAGCCTGCTGTCTGCTGTGTCTGCTTCCGTCCTGTGCAAAACAGACAAAGATCGAAGAAGGGGAAGATTTTGTCTACTGTATCAACGGCGAAGGGACCGGCCTGTTTAAGGTAGTCTGCGACATTTCGCAGGAGACGCCGAATGACGGGGCGGAGACAGCGCTGGAAAAAATGGCGAGCCCGTCGGAGGACATTGAATATATGCCTGCCATTCCGGAGAATGTCAAGGTAAAGTCCCTAAAGGTAGAGCATGATATTGCATATATTGACTTTAATAAAAAATATAATGAGATCCCTTCCATTGAGGAAAAATTGGTGCGCGCCGCGGTGGTGCAGACACTGGTGCGGCTGGACGGGATCAACGGAGTATGGATCACCGTAGAAGAGGAAAACTTGAAAAATGAGTCCGGCAAGGTTTTGGGGGTTTTGAACGGGGATGATTTTGCGGAGAGCGCCGGCTCTTCCCCCAGCGCCTATGAGCAGACAACGCTGACTCTGTTTTTTGCAAATGAGTCCGGCGACCAGCTGGTCCGGCAGCAGATGGATGTCAGATATAACACCAATGTTCCCAGAGAGAAGCTGATCGTGGAAAAGTTGATGGGAGGTCCGAAAAAAAGCGGGGCTTATCCGACGCTGAATCCCTCAGCCGCGCTTCTGGGCGTGACGGTCAAGGAGGGAACCTGCTACGTCAATTTTGACTCGGAATTTCTCAACAGCGTCTATGACGTCCGGCCGGAGGTAGCCATTTATTCCCTCGTAAATTCCCTGTTGGAAGGAACCGGCGCGGGCAGCGTGCAGATCATGGTCAACGGAGAGAAGAATGCGTCCTACCAGGAGACCGTGGACCTGTCTCAGCCGCTGGAACGGGATCTGTCCTGGGAAGAAGAGAAGGAGGAAGAATGACAAAAAGACCGCTCTGCCTGGCTGCGGTTTTGCTGATCGGGATACAGGCGATTCTTGTGGGTGGGCTTCGGATCGCAAAGGATCTGAGGCCTTCCCCGCTGGAACTGGCCGTCGAGGACAGAGAGGCGGTAAGCCTCACGGGAACTGTCTCTCGGAGAGAAGAAAAACCAAAATACCAGGTTTATTATCTGACGGACAATCAGGTCCGTCTGAAAGAACAGATCATTGAAGAATCGAAAATTCTTGTTTATGTCAAACGTGATAAATCACAAGCTTTTCAAGATCACAATATTCAGGAAGTAAAAGAAATTGCCGTCGGCAACAAACTCGATCTTACCGGAGAAGTCCGTTTTTTTCAGGAGGCTTCCAATCCGGGGAATTTTGATCAAAAATTTTATTATCAGAAACAGGGGATCCATGCCAGTGTGTGGGCTGAAGACGTTCAGATTATGGAATCCCGGGTATGGCATATCCGGGAAGGACTGAGCGTGTTCCGCTGCCGCTGGAAGGAACGGCTGGTGTCCGCTCTGGGAGAGTATTATGGAAACAGCATGTCCGCAATCCTGCTGGGAGATAAGAGCGAATTGGATCCCGAACTAAAGGAACTGTATCAGAAAAGCGGGATCGGCCATATATTGGCCATATCCGGTCTACATATGTCCTTTCTCGGAACCGGATTTTATAAGCTGCTGCGAAAATCCGGTCTGTCATTTCTGCAGGCGGGTCTTGCCGGAATCTTGTTTTTGATGCTCTATACGCTGATGATCGGGTGGGGGGTGTCCAGCCTGCGGGCGCTGGTCATGTTTCTGGTGCGGATCGGAGCGGACATGTCCGGAAGGACCTACGATCTGCCCACCAGCCTGGCCGCTGCCGCGGCAGTGGTGGTGCTGTGGCAGCCCCTGTATCTGCTGGATGCCGGTTTCCTGCTGTCCTTCGGGGCAATCCTGGGGATCGTGCTGGTGTATCCGGTGCTGGATGGATTTCATGCGGCCCCAAGGCCATTGTGTGCCGGGCTGTCCATTCATCTGATGCTGCTTCCGGTGATGCTGTATTATTACTTTGAATTTCCTCTGTATTCCCTGCTGCTGAATCTCCTGGTGGTTCCGCTGATGTCTGTGATCCTTGGCGCGGGGATTGCCGGCTCGGCGCTGTCTATGCTGTGGGCAGGCGGGGGAATGGGGATTCTGCAGGTCTGCAAAGGCATCCTGTGGGTTTATGAAAGGGCCTGCGGGATGTCCATGGGGCTGCCCGCTGCCAGGATCGTGGTCGGCCGACCCGGGAAAATATGGATGGCAGCCTATTATATCGTTCTGCTTGGCGGATGTATGGCCGGGCTGGACTCCATCCGGTCCCGAAAGCAAAATGAAAAAGAACCGTGCGGAAAAACTCGGAAAGTGGAGAAAGAAAAGACAGGAGACATCAGGCGTGAGACACATTTCGTGAGAACGGTAATGGTGATGCTGCCGGCCGTTTTTTGCCTGACCTGCGCGTGCAGCCATGGAAAGCAGGGAGAACTGCAGGCTGTCATGCTTGACGTGGGGCAGGGGGACGGACTGTATATCCGAACGCCTTCCGGCAGGCATTATCTGATCGACGGCGGAAGCACGGATGTGTCAAAGGTGGGAACCTACCGGATTGAGCCCTTTTTAAAATCCCGGGGAGTCCGCGAACTGGATTATGTGTTCATTTCCCACGGGGACGCTGACCACATCAACGGGGTAGAGGAGCTTCTGGAAAATCAGACTATGGGGATCCGGATCCGTACACTGGTGCTGCCGGATGAACAGGTGCTGGACGAAGTGCTGTTGGAGCTGGCCAAAAAGGCGGAAGGCTATGGAACAAAAGCGGTGACGATTCGGAAAGGGCAGCAGGTCCAAGATGGCGGGATGACGCTTACCTGTCTGGCGCCTGCCGCGGATTACGGCGGGGAGATCGGAAACGCTTCATCCATGGTACTTGCTCTGAAATACCAGAAATTTGATATGCTCTTTACAGGAGATGTAGAAGGGGATGGAGAATATGCACTGACAGAAAGCGGGGTTTTACAAAAATACGATATTCTGAAGGTGGCCCATCATGGATCAAAAAATTCTACCTCAGATGCATTTCTGGAAGAGGCAGATCCAGCGGTCGGATTTATTTCCGCAGGACGGAACAACCGATACAGCCATCCGCACCAGGAGACACTGGAACGGCTGAGGCAGCTTGGGTGTCGGCTATTCAGTACGCAGGATTGCGGGGCAGTGACGGTGAAAACAGATGGAAGCAGGGTGGATATGGAAGGATATTTGGGAACAATTCTTTTGTAGAACATGCGATTACCGCATATGTAAGGAAATGCTTTGCAAAATAGAACGTTTTCCTATATAATATCCCGTTTTCGACACTTTGAAAATTTAAAAACTCCGATAATCCTTATAAATACTGGGATTGCCGGAGTTTTCTTTGGCAAAAAATGTTGTATGTAATCGCTATCCTAAAATTTTTTTTATTTTTTTATTCAGTTCCGTTGGTTTGTAATGAAGTCTATCCAAATCTAAAGATGTTAATTGGTTCAGTGCATCAAGTGCTTTGCTGCCATTGTAGAGTGCCATATACTCGACATCATGTATATTCGTTACATTCATGTTTTTCAATGTGGTGATCAGATTCTCCGGAGTGACATGTGTCCCCTGATCATCCAGCCTGGCCTCAAGCAAGCGATATACCAGCAATGCCGTATAGCATATCAGAAAGTGCGCCCTGATACGATTCGGCAATCGATGGTTTACAGGTCTTCCGGTGAAATTCGTTTTCATGATCCTGAAACAATCCTCTATCTGATATCTCTTGTGTGAAACTGCCAGAATTTCCTTGGCCGGGTCACAAAGGTTTGTTGCTGCGGCATAATATCCGTCATATTTCTCTTCTTCTGCAATCTTCGATTCGTCGAGAACATATTCAATGGTTGCTTTTTCGCCAGATTTTGTATGAGCGACCCGCTTCAAAAATCGTTTTACATCATTTGGCCCTTTTTTTATTTCTTCCGGATCTTTTTTCTCTAACAGCTTTCGTGCACGTTCGATTTGGCGGTCACGTACAGTTCTCTGATATTCCATCATTTTTCTTGAAAACGTTATGATCAGGCGCTGTTTGAGAGTGCCGGTTGCTTTCACGCGTTTGACTTTGCCATTTTTTAATATTTTTTCTTCGTACAGCCCAAGATCAATGACCTTATCTGCAAGGACTACCTTATACGCGAAATCATTATATAGTTTCAGGTTTTCTTTCTTGTGTCTGTCAAAGCCCTTCATATCTTCTATTTTTATCAAGGTGTCGTTGGACAGCAGCCGGTAATCGCAGTCATTGAATACCGCTTGTTTGAGTGCATTACTAAGTTTTTTGATGGACTGGGTCACAATAAAGGCCCGGCCCCCCATACTGTTAAATTTGCGGATGTTATAGGAACCCAGGCCGGCATCCGCACAATAAATGAATTTGGAACCATCTATCATTTTAAGAACTTCTTTTTCTAAAGGGATTGCCGTAAGCTGTTCACTGGTATTACCGGAATGGAGGCACATGGTGATGGGAATGCCCCTGCTGTCCATGAAAAGTCCCATCTCTACAATCGGGTTCGGGCGGTGTTCTTTGCTCAGGCCATATTTTCTCAATCCATGAATCACCTCACCGGTCACTTCATCCACGATATCTTCGTCGGGCTGTTCGCACTCGAAGTAGAAATTCGTACAGTCATAATAAAGGACAGAAGTATCACGTTTGACGATCGAATTGCTATACTTAAAAAGCCACATCAGGTAATCGTCATAATTATTTTCTAAAAGATCCATAAACCGGAGGATGTGCTGGTAATCGAAATCCGGCTGCTCGTAGTAGGAATCCCGGCGATTCCAGGTGGCAAGCTTAGAGCTGGGATCCAGGATTCTCGCGTAGGTAAGGAAACGTGAGATTGTAAAACAGTCATATGTAACTCTCCGGGTGTCCGTTTTCTGGCGAAAGAATTCTTTAAGGCTGAGATGTTTCATAATATTCTGAAGAAAGAAATATCCGATGTTGACCCAGTTGGAGGAAGAGGCTTCAAGCTCTGTAGATTTCACCTTTTCGTTAAAATCGGCAGTCAGATTAAAAGTGACTTTACCAACGCGGTACTCTTCATTCATTTTTCTGATTTCTTCTCTGACATATGCTTCCGGATCGTCTGTTACTTTGAGAAGTTCAGAATGCTTCCCGAAGTTTTTGATATTTCGAGTGGTAGTTTTTTTCCCATTTCGGATTCCCTGCTGTGCGTAATAGGTAGGATCCTTGAGACGTTTATCAAAGTAAAGCTTCATAGAACATCACCTCAAAAACATTATATCACAAACATACAGCACATACAACATAAAAATAAGAAAAATTTGACAATAAAATACGCCTACAATAAGGCTTTAGAACAATTTTTCATACTTGAAACTGTCGAAAACCCGATCGGAAACGCTTCATCCATGGTACTTGCTCTGAAATACCAGAAATTTGATATGCTCTTTACAGGAGATGTAGAAGGGGATGGAGAATATGCACTGACAGAAAGCGGGGTTTTACAAAAATACGATATTCTGAAGGTGGCCCATCATGGATCAAAAAATTCTACCTCAGATGCATTTCTGGAAGAGGCAGATCCAGCGGTCGGATTTATTTCCGCAGGACGGAACAACCGATACAGCCATCCGCACCAGGAGACACTGGAACGGCTGAGGCAGCTTGGGTGTCGGCTATTCAGTACGCAGGATTGCGGGGCAGTGACGGTGAAAACAGATGGAAGCAGGGTGGATATGGAAGGATATTTGGGAACAATTCTTTTGTAGAACATGCGATTACCGCATATGTAAGGAAATGCTTTGCAAAATAGAACGTTTTCCTATATAATATAGAAGCTATGAAAAGTTTGAATGAAGATTTAAAGGCAGGACAATTGAAGCAGATCTATCTTCTCTTCGGAGAAGAGGGCTATCTGAAAAGGCAGTACAGGGACCGCTTGACCAGAGCTATGCTTCCCGAAGGGGACACTATGAATTATGCCTGTTATGAAGGGAAGGGCATCGAGATCAGGGAAGTCATCGACCTGGCGGAGACTATGCCGTTTTTTGCGGAGCGAAGGCTGATCGTGTTTGAGAACTCGGGCTTTTTCAAAAGCGGCGGAACAGATCTGGCGGATTATATCAAGGAGCTGCCGGAGACTACCAGTTTCCTTTTCGTGGAAAATGAAGTGGACAAGCGGAGCAAACTGTATAAGGCAGTGAAGGCCAAGGGACGCGCGGTCGAGCTGGGCTTTCAGGATGAAGCGACCTTGAAGCGCTGGGTGGCCGGGCTGATTCGGAAGGAAAACAGGCAGGTCAGTGAGCAGACCATCGTATATTTCCTGAATAAAACAGGAACCGATATGGAGAATATCACGAAGGAGCTGGAAAAGCTGTTCTGCTATACCTTCGGCCGGGACTCGATTACCAAAGAGGACGTGGACGCAGTCTGTGTGACCCAGATTACCAACCATATTTTCGAGATGGTGGATGCGGTGGCACAGAAGAAACAGAGAAGAGCACTGGAGTTATATTATGATCTTCTGGCCCTAAAGGAACCGCCCATGCGGATCTTATTTTTGATGATCCGGCAGTATCGGCTCCTGCTCCAGGTGAAAGGGCTTTTGAAAGCCGGATATGGGAGAAAAGAGATTGCCTCCAAGGCCGGACTGCACCCGTTTGTGGCCGGAAAGTATATGGATCAGGCGAAGCATTTCCCGGGCCGGGAGTTAAGGGCCATCATGGAGGAAGGCGCTGAGCTGGAGCAGTCCGTGAAGACCGGAAGGCTGACCGACCATCTGGCAGTGGAATTGTTTCTTGTGAAATATTCATCGTAACTGCTCAGCACAGGATAGCCCATTTACCGCGCTGCCTGTACGAAAGCAGATACTATTCGTCGTGATTGAGGAGGAAGAGACGTGGCAGAGATAGAACAGAGTAAAATACGGAATTTTTGTATTATTGCCCATATAGATCATGGGAAATCCACACTGGCAGACCGGATCATTGAGAAGACCGGGCTTCTGACCAGCCGGGAGATGCAGTCCCAGGTGCTGGACAACATGGACCTGGAGCGGGAGCGGGGCATTACCATCAAGGCCCAGGCGGTGCGCACGGTTTACAAGGCAAGAAACGGAGAAGAATACATTTTCAATCTGATCGATACGCCGGGGCATGTGGATTTTAACTATGAGGTTTCCCGGAGTCTGGCAGCCTGCGACGGGGCGATCCTGGTGGTGGACGCGGCCCAGGGGGTGGAAGCCCAGACCCTGGCAAATGTCTACCTGGCGCTGGATCATGACTTGGATGTCATGCCCGTGATCAATAAGATTGATCTGCCCAGCGCAGAGCCGGAGCGTGTCAAGGAGGAGATTGAGGATGTGATTGGTATTGACGCCCAGGAGGCGCCGCTGATCTCCGCAAAGACGGGGCTGAATGTGGACGACGTCCTGGAAGAGATCATCCGGCAGATTCCATCGCCCAAAGGTGATCCGCAGGCACCGCTGCAGGCGCTGATCTTTGATTCCGTGTATGATTCCTATCGGGGCGTGATCGTGTTCTGCCGGATCAAGGAAGGACAGATCCGCAAAGGGACGCAGATCCTGATGATGGCTACCGGGGCAAAGGCGGAAGTGGTGGAGGTCGGGTATTTCGGCGCCGGGCAGTTTATCCCGTGTGAGGAACTGAGTGCCGGTATGGTAGGATATATCACCGCCAGCCTGAAAAATGTAAAGGATACCCGGGTGGGAGATACCGTGACGGATGCGCGGCGTCCCTGTGAGGAGCCCCTTCCGGGATATAAAAAAGTGAACCCTATGGTGTACTGCGGCATGTACCCGGCGGACGGGGCAAAATATCCGGATCTTCGGGATGCGCTGGAAAAGCTGCAGCTCAACGACGCGGCCCTGCAGTTTGAGCCGGAGACCTCGGTTGCGCTGGGCTTTGGCTTCCGTTGCGGCTTCCTGGGCCTTCTGCACATGGAGATCATCCAGGAACGTCTGGAACGGGAGTACAATCTGGACCTGGTGACTACCGCGCCCAGTGTAATCTACAAGGTGCATAAGACCAACGGAGAGGTGATCGACCTGACCAATCCTACCAATCTGCCGGATCCGGCGGAGATCGAATATATGGAGGAGCCTCTCGTGAAGGCGGAGATCATGGTGACCTCAGAATTTATCGGAGCGATCATGGACCTGTGCCAGGAGCGCCGGGGGGCTTACCAGAGCATGGAATATATCGAAGAAAAGCGGGCCGTGCTGCATTATCATCTGCCCCTCAATGAGATCATCTATGACTTTTTTGACGCACTCAAATCCAGGTCCAGAGGATATGCTTCCTTCGACTACGAGCTGATGGGCTACGAACGGTCAGAGCTTGTGAAGCTGGATATCCTCATCAATAAGGAAGAGGTGGATGCCCTGTCCTTTATCGTCCACAGCGGAACGGCTTATGAGCGCGGACGAAAGATGTGCGAAAAGCTGAAATCAGAAATTCCGCGGCAGCTGTTTGAGATCCCGATCCAGGCGGCCATCGGAAGCAAGATCATTGCCAGGGAGACGGTCAAGGCCCTGCGCAAGGACGTGCTGGCGAAGTGCTACGGCGGCGATATCACCCGAAAGAAAAAGCTTCTGGAAAAGCAGAAGGAAGGCAAGAAGCGGATGCGTCAGGTGGGAAATGTAGAAATCCCGCAGAAGGCGTTTATGAGCGTGCTGAAGCTGGATGAGGATTAACTTACTGTCCGCGCGTGCTATGCACTTGCCGCGCGGCATCCGGTCATTAAAGTAACAGATTAACAGGGGACTTGGTGAGATTGTGAATGAACTGGAATTATATGTGCATATTCCGTTTTGTGTACGGAAATGTGCCTACTGCGATTTTTTATCCTTCCCGTCGAAAGAGGATTTGCGTCAGGAATATGTAAATGCCCTGATCCGGGAGATCAGGGGGTATGGAAAACGGTATGCGTCATGTCATGTGCCTACAGTCTTTATCGGCGGGGGAACGCCTTCGATCCTGTCCTCAACCCAGATTCAGGCGGTTTTTTCCGCAATCCGGGAGACGTTCCGGGTGGATCCTGAGGCGGAGATCACCATGGAGGCGAACCCGGGAACCGTGACAGAGGAAAAGCTTCTGGCTTGGAAAGGAGCCGGGGTGAACCGGATCTCCATCGGACTGCAGTCTGTAAGGGACGAAGAGCTACGGATGCTGGGAAGGATTCATGATCACCGGCAGTTTCTGGATACCTGGAGACTGGTCCGGCAGGCAGGAATGGAAAATGTAAATATCGATCTGATTTCCGCGATCCCGGGGCAGACTCCTGAGAGTTGGAGGGAGACACTGAGAAAAACAGTCGAGCTCGCACCGGAGCATCTATCCGTATACAGCCTGATCATTGAAGAAGGAACTCCTTTTTATGAATGGTATAGCAATGGGCCGAGAGACCCGCAGTCAGAGGACAGGGGAAGAGGAGCAAAAAAGGACGCTTCTCAGGACGCGCGGGACGGAGCACAGGGTCCGGCAGATCCGGCCGGCGCGTCCGGATCAGATGACCAGCAGTATCCGCCTCTGCCGGATGAAGAGACGGAGCGGCTCATGTATGAGGAGACGGAGAACATCTTAACGGAATACGGATATGCCAGATATGAGATATCCAACTACGCAAAGCCGGGCTGTGCCTGCAGGCATAATATTGGTTACTGGCAGCGGAAAGCGTACCTTGGGATCGGGCTTGGCTCCTCGTCGCTGATCGGAACGACTCGGTTTTGCCATACGCCGGATATGGAAACATATCTGGCTTGTGCCGGAGATCCGGGGAAGATCTGTGAAGAAGAGCAATTTCTGTCTAAAAAGGATGAAATGGAGGAGTTCATGTTTCTTGGACTGCGGATGATGTGCGGTGTGAGAAAATCCGAATTTTTCCGTTTGTTCGGCATTCCTGTGGATACCGTTTATGGAGAAACGTTAAAAAAGCTGCGGGAATATGGCCTTTTGGAGATTGAGAAAGAAACGATAAGACTTACAAAGAGAGGAATTGATATCAGCAATTACGTATTTGCACAGTTCCTGCTGTCTTAGATGATGAAAAATGTACCTGCTCACGGGGAAGGATATGGAGGAAGATCATGGAACAAAATCAACTTGCGGTTAAGCTGACGCAACAGATGGTACGGATCGACAGTACGAATCCGGGTACCGGTGAAAAAGGGATGGAACAGTTTTTGCTTTCTTTTGGACAAGAGCTTCAAAACACGAATGACCGTGTCACGATTCGGACAGAGGAAGTGCTGCCCGGCAGGAATAATGTGATGCTTTCCCTGCCGGGAAAGGAAGAAAAGCCGGAATGCATCTTTATCTGCCATATGGATACCGTCCCGGCAGGCAGTGGATGGGAGGAAGACCCATTTTCCGGGGAGATCAGGGGAAATCGGCTGTACGGTCGGGGTTCCTGCGATATGAAATCCGGGTTTGCCTGTGCGCTGTCCGCATTTCAAAGTGCGGCGGAGCATTTTCGGGATGGAAATATGGCCGGTCGGACCTTGAAGGTGATTGGTACGGTAGATGAAGAGGGAAATATGGCCGGGGCGGAAAAAGCGATCGAATCGGGATGGATTGCAAGGGACTCTCTGGTACTGGATATGGAGCCTACCAACGGGGAATTGCAGGCGGCCCATAAGGGGCGTCTCTGGTTCGAAATATCCGTGGAGGGGATCACGGCCCATGCAGCGACGCCATGGAAGGGGGCAGATGCCATTGCGGCGATGGCAGAGGTCATCTCCAGTATACGAAAAGATTTTACGCAGCTTGCGCGGCATCCGCAGATGGGAGCGTCGACGGTCTCTTTTGGCCGGATTTCGGGCGGAAGCCAGCCCTATGTGGTATCGGAGCAGTGTACGGTAACTGTGGATATGCGGCTTGTCCCTCCTTATACAAAGGAGGACGGGGAGCATATGGTGAAAAAAGCGGCGGAGGAGGCAGAGAAAGCGGTTCCTAAGGCAAAGGTGACCTATCGGATCACCGGGGACCGTCCCGCTATTGAGATGGACGAGACTTCCGAGCTGTTCAGCAGGCTCCAGGATTCCTGCAGAAAGGTGGAAGGAAGGCCCGCAGAAACAGGGGTATTTCCAGGATATACGGATACTGCGGTGATTGCGGGAAAACTGGGAAACAAAAACACGATGTCCTATGGTCCGGGCGACCTGGAGCTGGCTCACAAGCCTCAGGAATCTGTTCCCATAGCAGACATCCTGCGCTGCGAGAACGTTTTAAAAGAACTGGTGAGAAATCTGTGAAAGAACTGGCACAGATCCTTTCGGAAGATTATCAAAAATACGCCTGTTCCCGGAAGTGATATATCCTGAGCGCCAGATACACTTACGGTCGGAAATCTGCTGTGAGTATCGTCCAGCCGCACAGGATATCATCCATCAGAGGGTGCAGGCGTTATCAGATCTTTACAGCCGGAATAAAATTCCAAGTATGGCTCCGCAGCCGATCCAGAGGATCGGGTGGAGCTTTTTTAATGGCTTCCACTGCAGCAGCAGAAAGATCACAAGACAGATGCCCATGGAAGAGTAATGGAACACAGGCCTTGGCTGTGTCAGGTCTGCAAAGGTAATGACAGCAATCTGCCATACAGCATATCCGATCAGCGACGCGATCATGGGACGTATGCCGTAAAATGCGGCACGGACATATTTGTTTTCACTGAAATCAGACATAAATTTTGCGATTATGACAATGATAATGATAGCAGGAGAAACCAGGCTCAGGGTGGCCAGGACGGCGCCCGGAATCCCGGCAGCGTGAAAGCCTGCGTAAGTGGCCATATTGATTCCGATGGGGCCGGGCGTGCTCTCGCTGATGGCGATCATATCCGCCAGCTCGGAAGCAGTGAACCAGGGGTATTTCTGCGCCAGATCCATCAGGAAAGGCACTGTAGCCATGCCGCCGCCGATGGAGAATAAACCGATTTTGAAAAATTCTATAAATAAAGTCAGATAGATCATGATCCAGCCTTCTCCTTTCTGATATTTACGAAGATTCCGATCACAGCCGCGCACACAACCAGCACGATCGTAGGAATCGGTGAGAACGTAGCAAGAAGAAACCCGGCCAGGAACAAAAGCACTCCAAGCTTGTCCTTGATCCCTGCTCTGGCAAGGGAAATGACCGTATTGAGCATCATGGCGCAGACCGCGACCCGGATGCCGGACAGCGCATGGACCACCAGGGGCTCCGCGATAAACCGATTTAATATGGTGGCGATCAGAGTGATGATGATCAGGGATGGGGTGACCATACCCAGGGTACAGCAGACGGCGCCGATGATCCCGGCCTGTTCATAGCCGATATAGGTCGAGGTGTTGACCGCGATGATGCCCGGGGTACATTGCCCGATGGCATAGATATCCAGCAGCTCTTCCTCGTTGGTCCAGCCTTTTTTTTCGATGACCTCTTTTTTCAGCATGGGCAGCATCGCCATGCCGCCGCCGAACGTAAGGCCACCCACACGAAGAAATGTAACATATAATTCCCACAGCTTTTTCATAATGTGAACCTCCAGCTTTTTTCAAAAATATATTACGATATTTTCCGGAGAATAGCAAGGGGAAGTAAAAAAGATAAAAAATATATAAAGTATGTTGACAAACGGAAATCAAGGTGCTATCTTAATATACGTAAGATGTTAGCACTCAAATCGAGGGAGTGCTAATAGAAAAAACAAGAGCTTTTTATAAAATGTAGAAGATGATCCGCAGAAGAAAGGGGGAATATGATGGCAGTCGTAGAGCTGAGTGAGAGAAAGCATACTATATTACGGGCTATCATCCAGAATTATCTGGAGACCGGGGAACCGGTCGGATCCAGGACCCTTTCCAAATCAACGGATCTGAAGCTGAGTTCTGCAACGATCCGCAATGAGATGGCGGATCTGGAAGATCTGGGTTATATATTTCAGCCCCATACTTCCGCCGGACGGATTCCTTCAGATAAGGGATACCGTTTATATGTAGATATGCTGATGCGGGATAAGGAACAGGAACTGGAAGAACTCAAGAGCGTGATGCTTGAGAAGACGGATCGGGTGGAGAAGGTACTCAAGCAGGCGGCGAAGGTTCTGGCTGCGAATACCAATTACGCAACCCTGGTATCCTCCCCTGTGAACAGGAGGAATACGTTAAAGTTTATCCAGCTGTCCCAGGTAGACGCGCGGCAGATCGTGGCAGTGATCGTGATGAGCGGCAATGTGATCAAGAATAAGATCATCAATGTGGGAGAGATGCTCGGCAACGAGACACTGCTCAAGCTGAACATGCTTTTGAATACTACATTGAACGGGATGTCCATCGAAGAGATCAACTTAGGACTGATCGCCCGGCTGAAGGAGCAGGCCGGTATCCACAGTAATGTCATCAGCAATGTGCTGGATGCGGTGGCGGATATCATCCATGTGGAGGATGATATGGAGATCTACACAAGCGGGGCGACCAACATATTCAAGTATCCGGAGCTTAGTGACAAGCAGAATGCACAGGAGATCCTCAATGCATTTGAAGAGAAGCAGCAGCTGGCGGAACTGGTAACTGAGACCTTATCCAGTGAAGAGAATCATGGGATCCAGGTCTATATCGGCGATGAAGCGCCGGTGAAGACGATGCGTGACTGCAGTGTCGTTACGGCAACCTACGATCTGGGAGACGGGATGAAGGGAACGATCGGCATCATCGGTCCCAAGCGGATGGATTATGAACACGTCATGAAGACGCTGACGACCTTGCAGAGTAAGTTGGATGCGATCAACAAGAAAGATTTGGATGAAGATTAATTTAGGAAGGTGAAGCTGGTGGAAGAAAAGATGACCAAGGAAGACATGGTAAAGGAAGCCGTGGAAGAAGCAAAGGCAAAAGCAGAACAGGCAGCCCGGGAGCAGGCACAGGAGAGTGAGGACCCGGAGGAAGAGACAGACTGCGCGGAGGAAGCGGATACTTCAGCAGAGGAAGACGCGGCTGAGGAGGAAGATTCCGGAGAACCCTCGGAGGAGGAATCTGAGGAAGAGGGGCAGGATGAAGAGAAAAAAGGCAGAAAGCTTTTCGGAAAGAAGAATAAAAAAGATAAAAAGGACGAAAAGATCGAGGAGCTGACGGATCGGCTTACCCGTCAGATGGCAGAGTTTGATAACTTCCGCAAGCGTACAGATAAGGAGAAATCCCAGATGTACGAGATCGGCGCGAAAGATATCATAAATAAAATTCTTCCCGTCGTGGACAATTTTGAACGCGGCCTGGCAGCAGTGCCGGAGGAAGAAAAGAAAAACCCGATCCTGGAAGGAATGGAGAAGGTTTACAAGCAGTTGATGACTACACTGGAAGAGGTCGGGGTAAAACCAATCGAAGCAGTGGGCCAGGAATTCAATCCGGATTTCCACAACGCGGTCATGCATGTGGAGGACGAGGAACTGGGCGAGAACATTATAGCCGAGGAATTCCAGAAGGGATACACATACCGTGACAGTGTCGTACGGCACAGCATGGTAAAGGTAGCTAATTAAGCATTTTTAATTCACAAAAACTAGGAGGAATTGATCATGGGAAAAATCATAGGTATTGACTTGGGTACTACAAACAGCTGTGTTGCCGTCATGGAAGGCGGACAGCCGACAGTGATCGCGAATACGGAAGGCGCAAGGACCACACCGTCAGTCGTGGCATTTACAAAGACAGGAGAGCGTCTGGTGGGCGAGCCTGCAAAGCGTCAGGCAGTGACCAACGCTGACAAGACCATTTCTTCTATCAAGAGAGAGATGGGTTCCGATTATAAAGTGACGATTGATGACAAGAGATATTCTCCTCAGGAGATTTCCGCAATGATCCTGCAGAAGCTCAAAGCAGACGCGGAAGGATATCTGGGAGAAAAAGTAACGGAGGCTGTGATTACCGTACCGGCATACTTTAATGACGCACAGCGCCAAGCGACCAAGGATGCGGGTAAGATCGCAGGTCTGGATGTAAAGCGTATCATCAACGAGCCTACAGCGGCAGCGCTTGCTTACGGACTGGATAATGAAAAGGAACAGAAGATCATGGTATATGACCTGGGCGGCGGTACGTTTGATGTATCTATCATTGAGATCGGCGACGGCGTCATTGAGGTGCTTTCCACAGCTGGCAACAACAGACTGGGCGGGGATGACTTTGACCAGAAGGTAACAGATTACATGCTGTCTGATTTCAAGTCCAAGGAAGGCGTAGACTTATCCAACGACAAGATGGCGCTGCAGAGATTGAAGGAAGCGGCAGAGAAGGCGAAAAAGGAACTTTCATCCGCGACGACTACCAACATCAACCTTCCGTTCATCACAGCAACATCCGAAGGACCGAAGCATTTTGATATGAACCTGACAAGAGCAAAATTTGACGAGCTTACACATGACCTGGTAGAGAAGACAGCAGAGCCGGTAAGACGCGCGTTGTCTGATGCGGGAATCACTGCTTCCGAGCTGGGGCAGGTACTGCTGGTAGGCGGTTCTACCCGTATCCCGGCGGTACAGGAGGAAGTAAAGCGGCTGACCGGAAAAGAGCCGAGCAAGTCTCTGAATCCGGACGAGTGTGTTGCCCTCGGCGCATCCGTACAGGGCGGCAAGCTGGCAGGGGATGCCGGCGCAGGCGATATCCTTCTGCTGGACGTTACCCCGCTGTCTCTGTCCATCGAGACCATGGGCGGAGTGGCAACCAGGCTGATTGAGAGAAACACCACCATTCCGACAAAGAAGAGCCAGGTATTCTCTACGGCGGCAGATAATCAGACCGCAGTTGACATCAACGTGGTACAGGGTGAGCGTCAGTTCGCGAGAGACAACAAGTCTCTGGGACAGTTCCGTCTCGACGGAATCCCGCCGGCTCCGCGCGGAATCCCGCAGATCGAGGTGACATTCGATATCGATGCCAACGGTATCGTTAATGTATCCGCAAAGGATCTTGGAACCGGAAAAGAGCAGCATATTACGATCACTGCAGGCTCCAACATGTCTGATGAAGACATCGATAAGGCAGTCAAAGAAGCAGCGGCATTCGAAGCGCAGGATAAGAAGCGTAAGGAAGCGATTGATACAAGAAATGAAGCAGATGCCATGGTATTCCAGACCGAAAAGGCCATCAAGGAAGTGGGCGACAAGCTGGATGCTTCCGACAAGGCAGCTGTAGAGGCTGACTGCCAGGCATTGAAGGATATCCTTGCAAAGTCTGCTCCGGAAGAGACAACGGACGCACAGGTTGCGGAGATCAAGGCAGCGAAGGAAAAACTGATGGAAAGCGCGCAGAAGCTGTTTACGAAGATGTATGAGCAGGCTGGGGCAGCAGGAGCGGCAGGTGCAGGTCCGATGCCGGAAGCAGGTCCTGCACCGGAAGGCTTCCAGGGCGATGATGTAGTGGACGGGGATTACAAAGAAGTATAAATTTGGCAGCTGCTCAGCACAGGATAGCGGTATATCTGCGAAGGTACTGAGCAGATATAAAAAAATGCTCCTGAACATCCAGGGCAGCCGGCAATATCATGGCTGTCCTGGATAGTATAATGTGAAAGGTAGATTGTTATGGCAGAGTCAAAAAGAGATTATTATGAGGTGCTTGGCATAGGCAAGGACGCAGACGACGGGGCGATAAAAAAAGCATATCGTGTTCTGGCGAAAAAATATCATCCCGACATGAATCCGGGAGATGCGGAAGCGGAAAAAAAGTTTAAAGAGGCATCGGAAGCGTATGCGGTACTGAGTGATCCGGAAAAGCGCCGCCAGTATGATCAGTTCGGACACGCAGCATTTGAAGGAGGCGCCGGCGGAGCAGGCGGCTTCGGTGGCTTTGATTTCAGCGGTGCGGATTTCAGCGATATCTTCGGAGACATCTTCGGGGATCTTTTCGGCGGCGGCAGAAGAGGCGGCCGCGGGAATGGCCCGATGCGGGGAGCCAACATCCGCAAGAGCATCCGTATTACATTTGAAGAAGCGATTTTCGGCTGTGAGAAAGAGCTGGAACTGATCCTGAAGGATTCCTGTACGGCATGTAACGGTACGGGGGCGAAACCGGGGACATCTCCGGAGACCTGTTCAAAATGCGGCGGCAAGGGCCAGATCGTCTATGCCTCCCAGTCCTTTTTCGGAACCGTACAGAATGTACAGACCTGTCCGACCTGCGGCGGTTCCGGTAAGGTGATCAAGGAAAAATGTACATCCTGTTCCGGAACCGGATATACATCCAGCAAGAAGAAGATCCAGGTGTCTATCCCGGCCGGGATTGACAACGGACAGAGCGTCCGCATCCGCGAGAAGGGCGAGCCGGGTTTAAACGGCGGGCCGAGAGGAGACCTGCTGGTGGAAGTGAATGTATCCAGACATCCCATCTTCCAGCGCCAGGAGATGCATATCTTCTCCACGGTTCCGATCTCTTTTGCACAGGCGGCGCTTGGCGGGGATATCCGGGTGGCAACGGTAGACGGCGAAGTCATCTATACGGTAAAACCGGGGACCAAGACAGATACCAAGGTGCGCCTAAAGGGCAAGGGAGTACCGTCCCTGCGGGATTCCAGAGTAAGAGGGGATCATTATGTGACCTTGGTGATCCAGACTCCGGACAGACTGAGCGCAGAGGCGAAGGAAGCGCTGCGTAAATTCGACCAGCTGGCGGGGAACACCCTCAACCAGAAGGTGGATGAAGGAAAATCCAAAAAGAAAGGCTTCTTTAAGGATAAGATGAAAGAAGTCTTTGAAGAATAAATACAGAAAGGCTGCCGGCGGCAGCCTTTCTGTATTTCAGACTTCCAATACAATAACGGATCTTTCTTTCATTGGAATGTTTCTCTCAGCACCAGGCATGTGACCTCTTGAAAAATAATTCTGTACAGGATCTCCGGTATTGACCGCAATCTTCCAGTTCAGGCCGTTTGGAAGCGGCGGAAGTGTAAGGGTAACAGGCTCCCAATAGGTGTTGACCGCAAGATAGACCAGATCCTCTTTTGCCTTGGCGGGATCGTATCCTGCAAACAGAACACAGATCACATGGGAGTCCGGGCTGTAGTCCGGCTCGTTGGGACGCACGCCGTGGATGCTTGCATAAGGAAGTCCGGTCAGGCTGGCTTCCAGATTCTTGCGGATCACGGGATGATCCTTGCGGAACTGGATCATATATTGGAAAAAGCGGAATAGATCCTGGTTTTTAGCCAAAAGAGTCCAGTCCAGCCAGGAGATGATATTGTCCTGGCAGTAAGGGTTATTGTTTCCAAACCGGGTATCTCCGAATTCGTCTCCGGAGAGGAACATCGGCGTTCCCCGGCTGCAGAGCAGGACTGCGCAGGCATTTTTGATCATCCGCATCCGCAGCGCGCGGATCTCTTCATTGTCCGTATCCCCCTCGGCACCGCAGTTCCAGCTGTTGTTGTCATCTGTACCGTCCGTATTGTTCCAGCCGTTGTCCTCATTATGCTTTACATTATAGCTGTAAAGGTCATACAGCGTGAAGCCGTCGTGGCAGGTCAGGAAATTGACAGAGGCATTCAGCCCGCGGTGGATGGGATCGTACAGATCCGGTGAGCCGATGATCCTCTGCGCCGCGATCGCCGCACAGCCGGAATCCCCCTTTAAGAACCGGCGCATATCATCCCGATACCGTCCGTTCCATTCCGCCCAGCGTTTCCAGGATGGGAAGGAGCCTACCTGATACAGGCCGCCCGCATCCCAGGCCTCTGCGATCAGCTTTACATTTCCAAGGATGGAATCAAAAGCCAGGGTTCTCAAAAGTGGAGGCTGGTTCATCGGAGATCCGTCCTCATTTCGCCCCAGGATCGTCGCAAGGTCGAAGCGGAAACCGTCTACCCGGTATTCGGTAGCCCAGTAACGCAGGCAGTCCAGGATCATCTGCTGGACCACAGGATGATTGCAGTTCAGGGTATTTCCGCAGCCGCTGAAATTATAATAATGGCCGTCTGGAGTCAGCAGGTAATATATATTGTTGTCAAAGCCCTTGAATGAAAAACAGGGGCCCATCTCATTTCCTTCGGCAGTGTGGTTGAACACCACGTCCAGGATGATCTCCATGCCGTTGTCGTGCAGGGCCTTGATCAAAAGCTTTAATTCCCTTCCCTCCTGATTGTCCTCGGAGAATGCGGCAAAGCTGGTATTCGGAGCAAAGAAGCAGACCGGATTGTACCCCCAGTAATCCAGAAGCTTCCTGTCATTGACAACACGGGCATCCCGCATCTCGTCAAATTCAAAGATAGGCATCAGCTCTACGGCATTGATGCCAAGCTCCTTGAGATACGGAATCTTTTCTCTCAATCCCCGGAACGTACCGGGATGGGATACGCCGGAAGAGCGGTCGTTGGTAAAGCCTCTGACATGGGTCTCATAGATCACCAGGTCTTCCATGGGAATGTTGGCATGATATGCGGTTCCCCAGTCAAAGTTACTTCGGACTACGCGGGCGCGGTACCCCCGGTTGTAATTTTTGTTGTATCCCCAGTTGCTCTGGCCGGAAACGGCTTTTGCGTAAGGATCCAGAAGGATTCTCTTGGAATCAAAACGGAATCCCTGGCGCTCATCAAAGGGGCCGTCCAGCCGGTAGGCATATTCCACATCCGTGATATCCAGATAAAATACGATCATGGAATAGACGCACCCGATCTTGTAATTTTCCGGAAATTTCAGCACGGCATAGGGTTCATCCTCCGACTTGTGGAACAGGAGCAGTTCGCAGGAGGTTGCCCCGTGGGACTGGGTCGTAAAGCTGACCCCGCAGGGAATAAGGGTAGCGCCCATGGTGCCGAAAAATCCGGGACGGACTTCAAAGCCGGATATGATATCCAGCGGCTCCAAGGGTACATTGTGAATATGTGTCATTTCTGATGAGTTCATGATAACACTCCTTTCATTCGTAAAAGTATATAGCTGTAAGCATAAAGGACCTGTATTGAAAAAACTGCCCGAGCCAGTGATTTCAAGCCGGATCCTGAGCCTTTGCCCGATTAGAAAATGATTTGGATCACGTGACCTGTTATTTGTGCTGATAGTAAAATACGGCGAGCTGCGTCCGGTCGCGGAGGTTCAGCTTATCCAGAATATCGCTGAGATAGTTTCGCACCGTACCCTCACTGAGGAATAATTCCGCCGCGATCTCCTTGTTGCTCCTGCCGTCGGCGATGAGGGTGATGATCTCCAGCTCCCGGTCGCTGATCTGCGCGGCGGCATAATCAAATGCCTCCGTTTTTCGGAACAGGCCGGGAAGCTTGGAAACTACTTCGCAGCCAAACACGGTCTGCCCCGATGCCACGGCCTTGAGGGCCGGGAGGAGATTGGTATAATCCTGTTTCAGCAAATATCCTCTGGCGCCTGAACGCAGTGCTTTTACAATATATTCATCGTCCGAAAAGGTGGTCAGCAAAAGGATATTTGCGTCTGAAAATTCTTTCCGTATTTCCACGGTGGCCTGCAGGCCGTCCATCTGTTTCATCCGGATGTCCATCAGCAGGATATCCGGAAGGTGTTCCCGATACAGCCTCACCGCGTCTGTTCCGTCTGTACCTGTGGCTGCAATGGTGACCTCCCCGCTCGCTTCCAGAATCGTCTTGAGCGCACCGGACACCAGACAGTCATCATCTATGATTACCAGTTTCATTGGTTTTCCTCCTGAATCATGTTCCCTGACGTTTTTTGGGGATAGTGATAAAAATCCGGAATCCGGTTTCTGCTGAAATCTGCAGGGTTCCGTCCAGGGAACGGACCCGGTCCTGGATATTGGTCAGCCCGATCCCGCTTCGGCCGGATTCCTTACTGCAATCCCCGGGAGCGGCCCCGGTTCCGTTGTCCTCCACGCAGAGCTGATAGAGAGCGGGATGCTCCTGCATGGTGACGCAGACCTGGCTGGCATTGCTGTGCCGCATCACATTCGAAAGGGCTTCCTTGAGGATGCTGATCAGGCAGTACTTGACTTCCCGGGGGACCTTACGTCCCATATCATACCGCAGCAGGACCGGACAGAAGGTGAAGCCGTCGGTCAGGCTTCGGACTGTCTCCTCCAGGTTTACGGACTCATCGTGCAGGTCATGTACACTGCTGCGGATGCTGTCCATGGCTGAATTCAGGGAAACATCCAGGTTGTCCAGTACCGGGCAAAGCTCTGTCTGCCGGTTTACGGCCCTGGCCGCGCCCAGCAGCAGGATGGAACGGGAGAGAACGTGCCCTACGCTGTCATGGATCTCCCGGGCGATCCGGTTCCGCTCCCGCAGGGTGGCGGTGTAGATCTCATAGTCCTGCTTTTCCAGAAGCGCTTTATTCTTTTCCGTCAGCAGAAGATGATTCTCCCGGCTGTCGTCCTGGCTTTGCCGGAACAACATATCCAGCGGCTGATACTGCCCGGTATGGCTCTGCAGAAGCGCGGCCAGCAAAAAACCGAAGATGCCCATCCACAGAGGAAGCATCAGGGAATCTACGGAATGGGTCATATGATACAGGAACAAAAGGCAGGCGCAGGACAGCATCAGCCACCTGCGTTCCGCCAGGAACAGATAAAACAAAGCCGGAAAAAAACAGAAAAAAGGCGGAAATAACAAGGAGGCAGACAGAAAACAGATTCCAAATCCCAGGTGGATCCGGGGAGATTCCAGAAAATAACAGGCGCAGCAAACAATCAGGGCGCATAAAAAAGCCAGCACGAACAATAGATCTGCGGGAAAGTACAGTATGGAAGCCATACAATATAAGAGTAATAAGCCGATGTCTTGAAAATAATGCATAATGTTTCGCCTGTTCTAAAAAAATTCTGTTTTTATTATAATACGAAACAGCCGGTCAGGTAAAGAAAAATTTGAAGGAATTTTTCATACTGCTGCCATTCCGTTACTGGAGCACCCAAAGGGTGTGAACAGTAACGCCGTTCCAATAGTTACAAATGTCATATGCAAGTTGTGACAATGCACACTTTTCCCGGAAAAGGGAGGACGGTATAATGTCAGTATCAGAAAGGAATCCCGGAAGCTGTCCGGAGGATCGAAGGAGGAATTTGGATATGGTTGAGATAAAAAATCTGGTAAAGCGTTACGGAGACCTGGTGGCTCTGGACCACTTAAACCTGCAGGTACAGGAGGGAGAGATCTTCGGGCTTCTTGGGCCCAACGGCTCAGGCAAGACAACGGCGATCAGCTGCATGCTGGCCCTTTTGAAGTATGACCGGGGCAGTATCCGCATTTTCGGAGAGGAGATGACTCCGGAGAGCTATCATGTGAAAGAGCAGATCGGGATCGTGCTGCAGAACGTGGCGGTGTTCGATGAGCTGACGGTCTATGAAAATATCGATTATTTCTGCGGGCTCTATGTAAAGGAGAAGCGGCGCAGGAAAGAGCTGGTGGAAGAAGCCATTGCATTTGCGGGGCTGGAGGATTACCGGAAGGCGCGCCCCGGCAAATTGTCCGGAGGCCTTTTGCGGCGGCTGAACATTGCCTGCGGGATTGCGCATAAACCCAGGCTGCTCATCATGGATGAGCCCACGGTGGCCGTGGATCCCCAGAGCAGGAACAAGATACTGGAAGGAATCCAGGAGCTGAACCGGCAGGGCGCCACTATCATCTATACGTCCCACTACATGGAAGAGGTGGAGCAGATCTGTACCCGGGTGGCGATCCTGGATCACGGAAGAAGCATCGCGGTGGGGACCAAGGAAGAACTGAAAATGATGATCAAGACCGGGGAGACCGTGACCATCGAAGCCGTGGCCCTTGGGGAGGAGCACCTTCAAGCCATCCGGGAGCTGCCCCATGTATTTGGCGTGGACTACGGGGAGCAGATTCTGACCGTGCGCTGCACCAAGGCAAAGCACAACCTGACCCGGATCCTCAATTACCTGCAGGAACAGGAAATTCTGTTCGGCAGGGTGTTTTCCGAGCTTCCCACGCTCAATGACGTCTTCCTGGAGATCACAGGAAAGCAGCTTCGGGATTAAAAGGAGGGAATGGCATGCTGCACTTAATGAAGTATAATCTGATGGTGAAGATCAAATGTGTCAATGTCGTTTTCTGGCCTCTGGTCTTTCCGCTGATCCTGGGAACCCTGTTCTATTTTGCCTTCGGATCCATGGAGGAGGCGGATTTTGAGACCGTACAGACGATCGTAGTAAAGGAAGCAGATGCGGATCCGGTCTTTCTGGAGTTTTTGGAAACCATGGAAACAGACGAGAGCCATCTTGTGGAAGTCCGGGAAATGTCCGGGGAGGAAGCACGCCTGGCGCTGGAAGAGAAAAAAGCGTCGGGGATTTATTTTGTGGGGGAGACGCCTGCGCTTACGGTGGCCGGCAGCGGGATCTCGGAGAGCATCTTGGAGTCCCTCCTGGAGAACTATGAAAATGGAAAACAGACCCTTCTGCTGGCGGCCGAAAAGCACCCGGAGGGGATGCAGAACGCCATGGAACAGATGGGAGCCTATGAGGAGCTGGTGGAGCAGGTCTCCCTGGGAGGCACGACAACCAACGGCAATGCCCAGTTCTTTTACGCGCTGATCGCAATGGCATGTCTGTACGGGGCATTTATCGGGATGGATGCGGCGTTTTCGATCCAGGCGAACCTGACGGCGCTGGCAGCCAGACGGTGCGTGACACCGACCCATAAGCTGAAACTGGTCCTGACGGAAATGCTGTCCTGCTTTCTGCTGCATTACCTGAATGTGCTGATATTGCTGGCATATCTCCGGTTTGTGCTCCGGCAGGAATTTTACGGACAGATGCCGCAGATGCTTCTGATCTCCCTGATCGGCAGTATGATGGGCGTGTCCATGGGCATTTTTATCGGAGGAATCGGAAAGATGAAGGAAGGAGTAAAGGTGGGGGTCCTGCTGGCGGTCTCCATGACCGGAAGCTTTCTGGCCGGTCTGATGAGTGCGGATATGAAGTACCTGGTGGAGCGCAATTTCCCAATCGTGAACAGGCTCAACCCGGCCGCGGTGATCACAGACGCATTTTACTGCATCAACGTATACGACGATCCGGTGCGGTTTAGCAGGAGCCTGGTCACACTGGCCGTCATGTGTGTGATCCTGACGCTGGCGTCATTTTTACTGATCAGGAGGGAACGTTATGACAGTATATAAAGGATATATGAAGATCGTCAAAAGAAATCTGGGGCTGATCCTGATGTATGTTGTGATCTTTGCAGGGATTACCGTTTTGTTCCAGCAGTTTTCAAGCGCGGATCCGGCGGGCAGCTACCAGGCGGAAAGCGTGAGGATCGCTGTGGTCGATGAAGACAGGGGAAGCCTTGCGGAGGGACTGAAAACGTATCTGGGGCAGTTCCATGAGGTGACGGCGGCGGAGCATGACAAGGCCAGGCTGCAGGAGGATCTGTTTTACCGGAACGTGGAATACATCATTTGGATCCCGGAGGATTTTTTTGAAACCTGCATTGTGGAAGGGAAGGCGCTTAACGTTACCAAGGTTCCGGGATCCTATACGGCGTTTTATGTAGACCAGCAGATCAACAGCTTTCTCAATGATGCCAGGGCCTTCCATGCAGCCGGCTTTACCCGGGAAGAGACGGCGGAAGCGCTGGGGAAGCTGGAGCCTGCGCAGGTGGAGCTGCTGGATACGGGCAGGGCATCGGGGGAAATGTCAGCCTATGGATTTTACTTCCGGTATGTCCCCTACCTGTTCCTGTCCGTACTCTGCTATGTGATGGGCAACGTGATCTCCGCGTTCCGCAAGGGCGACCTGCCGAAGCGGATGCGGGCCTGCGCCGTATCCGGGCGGAGACAGAGTGTGGAAGGGCTTCTGGCCGCTGCCACACTGGGACTGTGCCTGTGGGCGCTGAGTATTGCGGGAGCTTTTTTCTGGTACAGGGACAGCCTGACGGAGCGCGGCGGGGTGGTGTATCTCCTCTTAAATACACTGCTCATGATGTTGGTGGCCCTGACCATCTCCTATCTGGTGGGGCTGTTTGTACATGGGAAAAATGCGGTCAATACGCTGAACGGCATCGTCAATGTCCTGTCTCTGGGACTGTGCTTCCTGTGCGGGGTATTTGTGCCGCTGGAGATCATGAGTAAACGTGTCAAGGCGGTATCACAGTTTCTGCCAGTGTACTGGTACGAGGTGGTGAATGAGTATCTCGTGGAATTTGGAAATGTGACGGGAGAGGCGAAGCAGGCTGTGCTCCAGGGGCTGGGGATGCAACTGATATTCGTTGCGGCGCTGGTGTGCGTCACCCTGACGGTATCAAAATGGAAGAGAGTATGAAAAAGGGGCTGTCCGAAAGGGCGGCTCTTTTTGCCGGTGCCTGCAATGATTTTCCGGGGCGGGAATACTTTTTTCTTGATTTTTATATGGATGTTTAGTAGAATGTATAACAGCAATGCAAGGAGGGATGGAAATGTCGGAGATGACAAGGGTTGCCCTGGATGCCATGGGCGGTGACAATGCACCCGGCGAGATGGTGAAGGGGGCGGTTGAGGCTGTGAAGAAGCGGAAGGATATCAAGGTCCTGCTGACCGGCCGGGAAGAGGTTTTGAAGCAGGAATTATCCGCATACACATACCCGCAGGAGCAGATCGAGATCGTCCATGCAGAAGAAGTGATCGAGACGGCAGAACCGCCGGTAGCGGCAATCCGCGCGAAGAAGGATTCCTCCCTCGTGACGGCATTGAAGCTGGTCAAGCGCGGGGAGGCGGACGCATTTGTATCTGCGGGCAATTCCGGCGCGGTGCTGGCAGGAGGCCAGATCCTGGTGGGAAAGATCAAGGGAGTGGAACGCGCGCCGCTTGCGCCGCTCATTCCTACGGCGAAGGGAGTGGCGCTGCTCATCGACTGCGGGGCCAACGTGGACGCAAGGCCCTCCCATCTGGTACAGTTTGCGCAGATGGGGTCCATTTACATGGAGCATATTGTGGGCAAGAAGAATCCCAGGGTAGGGATCGTGAATATCGGCGCGGAGGAGGAAAAAGGCAACGCGCTGGTCAAAGAGACCTTCCCGCTCCTGAAAGCATGCAAAGACATCAACTTCGTGGGAAGCGTGGAGGCGAGAGAGATTCCCGCGGGCGAGGTGGATGTTGTGGTATGCGAGGCATTTGTAGGGAATGTGATCTTAAAGCTCTACGAAGGCGTGGGCGGCACGCTGATCCATAAGATCAAAGCCAGCATGATGACATCCCTGCGTTCCAAGATCGGCGCGCTCCTGGTGAAGCCGGCATTGAAGGCCACCCTGAAGGATTTTGACGCCAGCCAGTACGGCGGGGCGCCTCTTCTGGGACTGAAAGGCCTGGTAGTAAAGACTCATGGAAATTCCACTTCCAAAGAGGTATGTACATCTATTACTCAATGCGTGTCCTTTAAGGAACAGCAGATTAACGAGAAGATTCAGGAGGCTATCGGCAGGCCGGAGGATGCGAAGCCAGTGTCCGGGTAAGGCGGCCCACGGAAACAAAAAAAGAGTGGAATTGTAAGGAAGCATTACAAAGAATCCAAAGCGGAACAAGATCAGAAAGGAAAAGGATGATTATGGAATTTGAAAAATTGCAGGAAATTATTGCAGATGTTATGAATGTTACGAAGGATGATGTTCAGCCGGAGACAAAGTTTGTGGAGGATCTGTCGGCGGATTCGCTGGATATCCTTCAGATCATCACAGAGCTTGAGGAAGCATTTGACATTGAGATCGACAATGAAGATGCAGACAAGATCGTAACAGTGCAGGATGCGGTTGATCAGATCAAGAAGGTTGTAGAGTAGTCATCGAAGCAAGAGAAAGCCCTATGTGGGCTTTTTCGCTGTTTAGAGAAATGCAGCGAAGCTTTAGGAAGATTTCTCAGGAATATTTTTCATAGAAAGGAACCGTTGGAAAGAAAAGGATGAAGGACAGACTGAAAGAACTGGAAAAACAGATCGGTTATCAATTCCGGGATCATTCGCTGCTGCGCAGGGCCATGATGCACAGCTCCTATACCAATGAAAAGCATCTGCCCAAGTTCCAGTGCAACGAACGGCTGGAATTTCTCGGGGATGCGGTGCTGGAGCTGGTATCCAGTGAGTTTTTATTTCTGGAAAACCCGAAGATATCCGAGGGGGAGCTGACCAAGACCCGGGCAGGCATGGTGTGTGAGCCGTCGCTGGCATTCTGCGCCCGTGATCTTGATCTGGGAAACTATCTGCTCCTGGGCAGGGGCGAGGAGGCGACCGGCGGAAGGGAACGGGATTCCATCACATCGGATGCCATGGAAGCGCTGATCGGAGCCATCTATCTGGACGGTGGTTTTACTAATGCAAAAGAGTTTATTCACAGGTTCATCCTGTCGGATTTAGAACACAAGAAGCTCTTTTTCGATAGCAAGACCATTTTGCAGGAGATCGTGCAGGCGGATATGGGAGAGAGCATTTCCTACCGCCTGGTGGGAGAGGAAGGCCCTGATCACAACAAATCCTTCCATGTGGAGGTATGTATCGGAGAGAGCTGCTGCGGCGCGGGAAAAGGGCGTACGAAAAAGGCCGCGGAGCAGGAGGCGGCTTATCAGGCAATTCTGAAGCTGAAGGCGGGTTCGCAAATTGGTTACAATTACTAGAGGTGTAAGATGTATTTAAAAAGCATTGAGGTACAGGGATTCAAATCGTTTGCGAATCGAATCCGGTTTGACTTCCATGAAGGGATTACGGGAATCGTGGGTCCCAATGGAAGCGGAAAGAGCAACGTGGCGGACGCCGTTAGGTGGGTCTTGGGAGAGCAGCGGGTAAAGCAGCTTCGGGGCGGCACCATGCAGGACGTGATCTTTTCGGGAACGGAAAACAGAAAGGCGCTCAGCTATGCGTCGGTGGCCATCACGCTGAACAATTCGGACCACCGGCTTCCGGTGGACTATGAGGAAGTTACCGTGACGAGGAAATTATACCGTTCCGGTGAAAGTGAGTATCTGCTCAACGGCGCGGCATGCCGTCTAAAAGACATCAACGAGATGTTCTATGATACCGGGATCGGCAAGGAAGGCTACTCCATCATCGGGCAGGGGCAGATCGACCGGATCCTGAGCGGCAAGCCAGAGGAACGGCGGGAATTATTTGACGAGGCGGCGGGGATTGTGAAGTTCAAGCGGCGGAAGAACCTGTCGCTGAAAAAGCTGGAGGAGGAACGGCAGAACCTGCTCCGTGTCAATGATATCCTGTCGGAGCTGGAGAAGCAGATCGGGCCTCTTTCCAGGCAGTCCGAGGTGGCCAGGGAATATCTGAAAAAAAAGGAAGAATTAAAGACTTTTGATATCAACATGTTTCTGTTGGAGACGGAGCGGATCAAGGAACAGATCCAGGAGATCGAAGGGCAGCTTGGCAACGCGGAGGAAGAACTGAGCGAGGCGAAGACCCGCTATGAAGAGATGAAGGCGGAGTATGACGCCATCGAGGAAGAGGTGGACGCCATTGATTTTTCCATCGAGAAGGCCAAGAGCCAGCTCAACGAAACGACGCTGTTAAAGCAGCAGTTAGAAGGCCGGATCAATGTCCTTAAGGAACAGATCAACACGGTACGGATGAACGATGAGCATTATGACAATCGGCTGCACACCATCCGGATCGAGATTGAGGCCAGACAGGGGCAGTTAAAAGAGCTTTCCAGAGAGCAGGAGGATGTCCGCGGCAAGCTGCTGGAGGTCATAAAAAAAGACCAAGAGGCCAAGGAAGCACTGATCGCGGTCCAGAGCCGGATCGCGGGACAGACGGCGGAGGTGGAGACCAGCAAGCAGGAGATCATGGAGCTTTTGGAAAACCGGGCCTCTACCCGTGCGAAGATCCAGCACTACGACACCACCCAGGAGCAGATCGCGGCCCGGAAGGCGGAGCTGGACAGGCTCTTGAAGGAGACGCGGGGAGAGGGAGAGCAGCAGAATGAGATTCTAGAAGCCTATGAAGCAGAGCTCTCTGGTGTCAGAAAAGAAATTTCAGACTTTTCCGGACAGATCCAGAAGACAGAGCAGAAGATCGAACAGTACCAGAGGGAGCTGAATGAGAAGCAGGAAAAGCTCCGCCTGGGGCAGACCGCATACCACCGGGAATCCTCCCGTCTGGAATCGCTGAAAAATATCACCGAACGGTACGACGGCTATGGAAACAGCATCCGCAAGGTCATGGCAAACCGGGATCGGGAGCCGGGGCTCCTTGGAGTCGTGGCGGATATCATCAAGGTGGAAAAGGAATATGAGATTGCCATCGAGACCGCGCTGGGCGGCAGTATCCAGAACGTGGTGACGGATACTGAGGAAACGGCGAAGCGGATGATCCAGTTTTTGAAAAAAAATAAATTCGGGCGGGCAACCTTTCTTCCCCTGACCAGCATGCATGGAAATTCCGGCATCCGGGATGAGAAGGCGCTGCAGGAGAAGGGGGTCATCGGCCTGGCCAATACGCTGGTCCATGTGGAGAAGCGTTTTCAGGGGCTCTCTGACCAGCTGCTGGGAAGGACTATTGTGGTGGACCATATTGATACCGGGATCGCCATTGCCAGAAAGTACCGGCAGTCCCTTCGCCTGGTCACTCTGGAAGGCGATCTGATCAACCCCGGAGGAGCAATGACCGGAGGGGCGTTCAAAAATTCCAGCAACCTGTTAAGCCGGAGGCGGGAGATCCAGGAGTTTGAGGAGACCGTTGCCATGCTCAAAAGGGATATGGACCAGATGGAGCAGGAGGTCAACGACATCAAACAGAAGCGGGGCGCCTGCTACAATGAGATCGACCAGATCCAGCACCAGCTCAGCAAGGCGTCGATCGCGGAAAATACGGTTAAGATGAATATGGAGCAGGTTCAGGGCAAGCAGAAGGAGCTGGCAGAGCGCCGCCAGACATACCGGGCGGAGCAGGAAACTCTGGAGGAACGACTGCAGGAGATTCTGGACAATGAAGAATCCATTCAGCTGGAGCTGGAGACCTCCAAGAATCTGGAGCAGGAGCTCAATGAGCGAATCGAACGGCTGCAGAAGGGGCTGGAGGAGGATAAGGAACAGGAAAGCGTGCAGCTAAAGCATTCCGAGGAGGTCCATCTGTCCTTCGCAAGCCTGGAGCAGCAGAATGTATTTATTTTGGAGAACATCAGCCGAATTGAGGAAGAGACGGCGAAGTTTGAGGAAGAGTTAAAAGAGGTAGACATTAGTAAGGGAAATGCGTCCGGAGAGATCCAGGAGAAGGAGGAGAAGATCCGGGAGCTGACCGAGACCATCGAAAACTCAGGGGAGCTCTTTACCGAGATCCAGGCAGAGATCAAGAGCCAGGTGGCAAAGCGGGACGAGCTGAACCAGAAGCATAAGACTTTTTTGGGAAAACGCGAAGAGCTCTCCAGGCATATGTCCGAGCTGGATAAGGAATGCTTTCGTCTCAACAGCCGGAAGGAATCCTATGAGGAGGCTGCGGAGAAGCATATCAACTACATGTGGGAGGAATACGAGCTGACGCTGCGCCGTGCCAGAGAGCTGCGTAATCCGAACCTGACGGAGCTGGGGTATATGAAGCGGCAGATCCAGAACCTGAAGGCGGAGATCAAGAAGCTGGGCAATGTGAATGTAAATGCCATTGAGGAATTTAAAGAGGTTTCGGAGCGCTATGAATTTCTCAAAGGACAGCATGACGACCTGGCAGAGGCGGAAGAAACGCTGGTCAAGATCATTGAAGAGCTGGACATTGCCATGCGCAAGCAGTTCCAGGAGCAGTTCGCGCTGATCTCCGCGGAATTTGATAATGTATTTAAGCAGCTCTTCGGCGGCGGAAAGGGCACCCTGGAGCTGATGGAGGATGAGGATATCCTGGAGGCAGGGATCCGGATCATCGCACAGCCGCCGGGAAAGAAGCTGCAGAACATGATGCAGCTCTCCGGAGGGGAAAAGGCGCTGACAGCCATTTCCCTGCTGTTTGCGATCCAGAACTTAAAGCCGTCGCCGTTCTGTCTGCTGGACGAGATCGAGGCGGCGCTGGATGACAGCAACGTGGTGCGGTTTGCGCAGTATCTGCACAAGCTGACGGAGAATACGCAGTTTATCGTGATCACTCATCGAAGGGGGACCATGACGGCGGCGGACCGTCTGTATGGGATCACCATGCAGGAAAAGGGCGTGTCTACGCTGGTGTCTGTGGACCTTCTGGAGGATGAGCTGGATAAATAGGGAAGGAGGCATGTAAAATGGGAGAAGAGAAACAGGGATTTTTTAAGCGTCTTGTGTCAGGGCTTACGAAGACCAGAGACAATATCGTGTCCGGGATGGACAGCATTTTCCATGGTTTTTCGAAGATTGACGATGATTTTTATGAGGAGCTGGAAGAAACTCTGATCATGGGCGACCTGGGGGTGAGAACCACGGAAGAGATCATCGAAGATTTGAAGGCAAAGGTGAAAGAGCGGCACATCAAAGAACCTGTGGAATGCAGGCAGCTTCTGATCGACAGCATCAAGGAGCAGATGGATGTGGGCGAGACGGCCTACGAATTTGAGGACAGGCAGTCTGTGGTGTTCGTGATCGGCGTCAACGGCGTGGGTAAGACCACCACCATCGGGAAGCTGGCGGGAAAGTTCCGCGCGGAGCGTAAAAAGGTGATTTTGGCGGCGGCGGATACCTTCCGTGCGGCAGCAGGCGAGCAGTTAAAGGAATGGGCGAACCGTGCCCAGGTGGATATGATCGGCGGCCAGGAAGGGGCGGACCCGGCTTCGGTGGTATTTGACGCGGTGGCTGCCGCGAAGGCCAGAAAGGCGGATATCCTGCTGTGCGATACGGCGGGGCGGCTGCACAATAAAAAGAACCTGATGGAAGAGCTGAAAAAGATCTACCGGGTCATTGAGCGGGAATATCCGGAAGCCTATCATGAGACACTGGTGGTACTGGACGCGACCACAGGACAGAATGCGCTTGCCCAGGCGAAGGAATTTAACGAGGTGGCGGACATTACCGGAGTGATTCTGACCAAGATGGATGGAACGGCAAAGGGCGGGATCGCCGTGGCGATCCAGGCGGAGCTGGGAATCCCGGTGAAATATATCGGAGTCGGGGAGTCCATTGATGACCTGCAGAAATTTGACGCGGATGAATTTGTGAATGCGTTATTCTACAGAGATGAGGAAAAAGAGAAGGGAGAGAGCCAGAATGATGACATTGGAGAAATTTGAAGATGCCACGGAAGTGGTGAAGCGGGTGACCAGTTCCACCAAGCTGGTATACAGTGATTATCTGAGCGAGCAGACGGGCGGAAGGGTGTATCTAAAGCCGGAAAATATGCAGCATACGGGGGCCTACAAACTGCGGGGGGCCTACTACAAGATCAGCACCCTTTCCGAGGAGGAGCGGAGTCGGGGACTGATCACGGCCTCCGCTGGAAACCATGCCCAGGGCGTGGCCTATGCGGCCAACGCGTTTGGATGTAAGGCGACCATTGTCATGCCTACGGTGACGCCGCTGATCAAGGTCAACCGGACCAAGAGCTACGGAGCGGAAGTCATTCTTTACGGAGATGTGTACGACGATGCTTGTGAGTATGCCACAAAACTGGCTGAGGAAAAGGGGTATACCTTCGTCCATCCCTTCGACGATCTGGACGTGGCGACCGGACAGGGGACCATTGCCATGGAGATCGTACAGGAGCTGCCCACGGTAGACTATATCCTGGTCCCGGTGGGAGGCGGCGGTCTGATCAGCGGGGTGGCTACACTGGCCAAGATGCTGAATCCAAAGATCAAGGTGGTGGGAGTGGAGCCCATCGAAGCGGCCAGCATGAGCGCCGCGCTGGAAGCCGGGGAAGTGGTGGAGCTGGAAACAGCCAACACGATCGCAGACGGCACAGCCGTAAAGGCAGTGGGAAAGAATGTATTTCCTTATGTGAAAGAAAATGTGGATGACATGCTCCTGGTGGAGGATGATGAACTGATCGGGGCATTTCTGGACATGGTGGAGAACCACAAGATGATCGTGGAAAATTCAGGGCTCCTGTCGGTTGCCGCTTTGAAGCAGCTGGACTGCAGAGGGAAAAAAGTGGTCTGTGTCTTAAGCGGAGGCAATATGGATGTGATCACCATGTCCTCCATCGTACAGCATGGACTGATCCAGAGAGACCGGATCTTTTCCGTATCCGTCCTGCTTCCGGATAAGCCGGGCGAGCTGGTGCGGGTGGCCGCCACCATTGCGGAGGAGCAGGGCAATGTCATCAAGCTGGAGCACAACCAATTTGTCAGCACCAACCGGAATGCGGCGGTGGAGCTGCGCATCACCATGGAGGCGTTTGGGACGGAGCATAAGCACCGGATCCTGGAGGCGCTGGAGAGGAAAGGATTCCGTCCGAAGCATATCAGCGCGAAATTGTATTAAAAAGGTAAAAAAGAGCGATCGAGGAATTTCTCCGCGTGAATTGAATTAAAATGGGACAAAAGCGCGGAGGGAGCAGTTACACAAATAAAGGATAAAAACTATACGCATGTTATATGAAAAATATTGTAAAAAAGGCTGAGGCGTAAAAAAATGCTTCGGCCTTGTACCCCAAAATAAACAAAAAACCATGATTCTTTCTATAGACTTTTACTAATTTTGGGGATATAATAAACTCACATGTGAAAATTAAAACTTTTACAATGTACTAATTAAGGAGGAGCAAACAATGGCAAGAAAAATGAAGACCATGGATGGTAATCAGGCCGCAGCTCATGTTTCCTACGCGTATACTGAGGTTGCAGCGATCTACCCCATCACCCCATCATCTGTTATGCCCGAGCATGTTGACGAGTGGGCAACCGAGGGAAGAGAGAATATCTTCGGACAGACCGTACAGGTGACAGAGATGCAGTCCGAGGCAGGTGCAGCCGGGGCTGTACACGGTTCCTTATCCGCAGGAGCTTTGACTACAACATTTACAGCATCACAGGGATTACTTCTGATGATTCCTAACTTATATAAAGTAGCAGGCGAGCAGCTGCCAGGCGTGTTCAACGTATCCGCCCGCGCGATTGCGAGCCACGCGCTCTCCATCTTCGGAGACCATTCCGACGTATATGCATGCCGCCAGACTGGCGCGGCTATGCTCTGTGAATCCAGCGTACAGGAAGTAATGGACTTGACAGCGGTTGCTCATTGCGCGGCTCTTGAAGGCAAGATTCCGTTTATCAACTTCTTCGACGGATTCAGAACTTCCCACGAGATCCAGAAAATCGAAACCTGGGATTACGAAGACTTGAAAGACCTGGTCAATATGGACGCGATCGACGAGTTCCGTGCTCATGCGCTGAATCCGAATCACCCATGCCAGAGAGGTTCCGCTCAGAACCCGGATATCTTCTTCCAGGCAAGAGAAGCATGCAATCCATACTATGATGCCCTTCCGGGAATCGTTCAGGATTATATGAACAAGGTGAACGCGAAGATCGGTACAGATTATAAGCTGTTCAACTACTATGGCGCGCCGGACGCGGAGCGCGTGATCGTTGCAATGGGTTCCGTATGTGATACCATCGAGGAGACCATTGACTATCTGCTTGCGGCAGGCGAGAAGGTGGGTGTTGTAAAGGTACGTCTTTACAGACCGTTCTCTGCGCAGGCACTGATCGACGCGATTCCGGATTCCGTGAAGACCATCTCCGTCCTTGACAGGACAAAAGAGCCGGGCGCTCTGGGCGAGCCTCTGTACCTGGATGTTGTTGCGGCATTGAAGGGCACGAAGTTCGACGCGGTTCCGGTACTTTCCGGACGTTACGGACTGGGTTCAAAGGATACCACACCGGCACAGATCGTAGCCGTACTGAAGAATACAGAGAAGAAGCTGTTCACCATCGGTATCGAAGACGATGTGACCAACCTGTCTTTGGATGCAGGCGCTCCTTTGGTTACTACACCGGAAGGAACCATCAACTGCAAGTTCTGGGGACTGGGCGCAGACGGTACGGTTGGAGCGAACAAGAACTCCATCAAGATCATCGGCGACAACACGGATATGTATGCACAGGCGTACTTTGATTATGATTCCAAGAAGTCAGGCGGCGTGACCATGTCCCACCTGCGTTTTGGTAAATCCCCGATCAAGTCCACCTACCTGATCCGCCAGGCGAACTTTGTTGCATGCCACAATCCGTCTTATATTGACAAGTACAACATGGTACAGGAGCTGGTAGACGGCGGTACCTTCCTTCTGAACTGCCCATGGGACGCAGAAGGACTGGACAAGCATCTTCCGGGACAGGTAAAGGCGTTTATCGCAAACCACGGCATCAAGTTCTACACAATCGACGGTATCAAGATCGGTAAGGAGATCGGACTTGGCGGACGTATCAATACCGTGCTGCAGTCTGCGTTCTTCAAGCTGGCAGCCATCATTCCGGAAGAGGAAGCCATCGACCTGATGAAGAAGGCTGCAAAGGCGACCTACGGAAGAAAGGGCGACAAGATCGTTCAGATGAACTATGACGCCATTGACGCAGGCGCGAAGCAGGTTGTAGAAGTAGCAGTTCCGGACAGCTGGAAGGGCGCTGCTGACGAAGGTCTGACCGTTCCGCATGTAAGTGAAGACGGAAGAAAAGACGTGGTTGATTTTGTAAAGAATATCCAGGCGAAGGTGAATGCGCAGGAAGGAAATTCCCTCCCGGTATCCGCGTTCAAGGACTATGTAGACGGCTCTACCCCGTCCGGCTCCTCCGCATACGAGAAGCGCGGTATCGCGGTAGATATCCCGATCTGGAAGCCGGAGAACTGTATCCAGTGTAACCGCTGTGCGTACGTATGTCCGCACGCTGTTATCCGTCCGGTAGCTCTTACAGAAGAAGAGGCAGCAAAGGTTCCGGAAGGACAGGCGACTCTGCCGATGACCGGTATGCCGGAGATGAAGTTTGCCATCACCGTGTCCGGCCTTGACTGTACGGGATGCGGTTCCTGTGCGAATGTATGTCCGGGTAAAAAGGGCGAGAAGGCTCTGGTTATGGAAAACATGGAAGCAAATGTGGAGACCGTACAGAAGGGCTTCGATTTTGGCGTGGAGATTCCTGTAAAACCGGAAGTAGTCGCGAAGTTCAAACCGGCTACCGTAAAGGGAAGCCAGTTCAAACAGCCATTGCTTGAATTCTCAGGCGCATGCGCAGGCTGCGGCGAGACACCTTACGCAAAACTGATCACCCAGCTGTTCGGTGACAGGATGTATATTGCAAACGCAACAGGATGTTCCTCCATCTGGGGCAACTCTTCACCGTCTACACCATATACCGTAGATGCCAACGGAAGAGGACCTGCATGGTCTAACTCCCTGTTCGAGGATAACGCAGAGTTCGGCTATGGTATGCTGCTTGCTCAGAATACCATCAGAGACCGTCTGAAAGTAAAAGTGGAGAAGCTGGCGGAAAGCGGAGACAATGAGGACGTGAAGGCTGCGGCTAAGGAATATCTGGATACCTTTAACATCGGTGCGGAAAACGGCGCTGCTACAGACAAGCTGGTAGCTGCTCTGGAAGCATGCGGATGCGGATGCCCGGAAAGAGCAGAGCTGCTCAAGGAAAAAGACTTCCTTGCAAAGAAATCCCAGTGGGTATTCGGCGGTGACGGATGGGCTTACGATATCGGATTCGGCGGTGTTGACCACGTGCTTGCAAGCGGAAAAGACATCAACGTGATGGTATTTGATACCGAAGTTTACTCCAACACAGGCGGACAGTCCTCCAAGGCGACCAAGACCGGTGCAACCGCGCAGTTCGCCGCAGGCGGAAAAGAGACCAAGAAGAAAGACTTGGCAGGCATCGCGATGAGCTATGGCTATGTATACGTAGCACAGATCGCCATGGGCGCGGACTTCAACCAGACCGTAAAGGCAATCTCCGAGGCAGAGGCTTATCCGGGACCGTCACTGATCATTGCTTACGCTCCGTGTATCAACCATGGTATCAAGAAGGGCATGAGCAAGGCTCAGACAGAGGAACAGCTTGCGGTTGAGTGCGGATACTGGAACAACTTCCGGTACAATCCGGCTGCGGAAGGCAACAAGTTCACTCTGGACAGCAAGGAGCCAAAGGGTGAAGAATACCAGGCATTCCTTGACGGAGAGGTTCGTTACAACGCATTGAAGAGAGCAAATCCGGAGAAGGCTGCAAAACTCTTCGCACAGAATGAGAAGGAAGCTATGGAAAGATATGCTTATCTGAAGAAGCTGGTAACACTCTACGGAGAAGACTAAGAGAGAAAGAATCTGCGTTTTACAGCGGGGATTTAAAGCGTGAATTGTAAAAAATGATAAAAAGATCCCGGCATCCGGCAAATGATGGATGCCGGGATCTTTTGTTATATCATCGTATGCAGAAAAGCTGTTACAGGTCACACCTTGACCAGGCGTGCCCTGTAACTCAGGCCGTCATTTTAAATTGCCTGCGGCAATGGACGGCCTGAATCCCAGCTTTTATGTGCATCCTCCTGACCAATCAGCGTAGTGATTGGTCAGGGTGTGACATGTAACGAAAAGCTGCCAGTGGCAGTTCTTCTGTATGTAATCCGAATTGACAACGTATACGCTTTTGGTTACAATTGAAGCGGAAAGGTTTCAAGAAGCAAAGAAAAGTGACGCAAGAATATTTCAACAGCAAAATATAAATATGGAGGAAGCAGAACATGAAAACAGAATCGTACAAAATCTGGGAACCGGGAGAATATTCCTATGACCATGCCTTTGGATTTGTGCCCAATATCACCTCTTACATCCACGAGGATGATGTAAAACGGCCATGTATCCTGGTCGTACCGGGTGGGGCCTACTGCGTGGTCGCGCCGTCAGAGGGGGAGCTGGTGGCGCGAAAATTTTATGAGAAAGGGTATCAGACCTTTGTGCTGACGTATACTGTCAATTTTCTAAAGTCGGTTCCGTTAAAGCTTCAGCCGCTGAAGGATATCTCCCGGGCAGTCCGCTATATCCGGAAGAATGCGGATATCTTTTCTGTAATCGGGGATGAGCTGACGGTCTGCGGATTTTCGGCAGGAGGACATTTGTGCGGCAGTCTGTGCGTACATTATAAGGATATCGGAGACAATTCGGTCGAATACAGCGGGATCTCAAACCGACCGGATTCGGCGATCCTGAGCTACCCGGTCATTACTTCCGGGGATGAGGCGCACAGAGGTTCTTTTGCTGCATTGCTGGGAGAGGATGCTTCGGCGGAAGAGCTGGAATATATGTCTCTGGAAAAGCAGGTCACCGGGCAGACGCCGCCCTGTTTTTTGTGGGCCACTGCAACGGATGAGACGGTGCCGGTGGAGAACAGTGAGATGTATGTCAGGGCATGCCGGGAAAACGGAGTTCCCTGCGCGTTCCATATGTTCACCAGAGGAATACACGGGCTGTCCCTGGCAGATGAGGACTGGGCCAACGGAGTGCATATGAGCCCGTATACGGAGGAACAGCTGGTCTGTGTAATGCGGAAGGTGAAGTCCGGGGAAGTTACCGTACCGGAAAGGGTTCGGGCGGAATGGGAAGAACAGGAAAAGCGGCATGCGGAAAGGGTACCAGCTCCGGAACCTGAAGTGGCTGTCTGGCCGGAGCTGGCAGATGCCTTTTTGAAAAATCTGAAAAAGTAAATTATAGAGGGGAGAAGGACGCATGAAGGCATGGATGTTGCATGATATCAATGATTTCAGATTGGATAATATAGAGGAACCGGTTCTTCATGACGGCGAAGTGCTGGTTGAGGTGAAAGCAGCCGGAATCTGCGGTTCTGACATCCCCAGGGTCTACCAGAACGGCACGTATTCCTTCCCGTTGATCCCGGGGCATGAATTTTCCGGAGTAGTGGAAAAAGCGGGAAAAGCAGTAGATCCCGGATGGATCGGGAAGCGTGTGGGGATTTTCCCGCTGGTTCCATGCAGAGCCTGCGGACCCTGCCGGAAGGAGCAGTATGAGATGTGCAGGCATTACAGCTATCTGGGTTCCCGCGCAGACGGCGGTTTTGCGGAATATGCGGCAGTTCCGGCGGAGAATCTGATCATACTGCCGGATAACGTGACGTTTGCAGAGGCCGCCATGCTGGAACCCATGGCAGTAGCGGTTCATGCCATGAGGCGGGCCGCGCCGGATCCGGCAGATATCGCGGCAGTATGCGGGCTTGGTACGATCGGGCTCCTGCTGATCATGTTCCTGCAGGAGGCAGGAGTGAAAAATATCCTGGCCATCGGCAACAAGGAATTTCAGAAACAAATGCTTGGGAAGCTGGGACTTCCGGAGGAAGCATGGTGTGACAGCAGAAAACAGGATGCGGGACAATGGCTGACGGAACATACGGACGGTGCGGGAGCGGATATATTTTACGAATGTGTGGGGAAAAATGAGACTTTAACATGGGCAATCGATCATACAGCCCCCGGGGGAAGAGTCATGCTGGTGGGAAATCCGTTTTCCGATATGAATCTGGAAAAAGCCGTATACTGGAAGATCCTGAGAAATCAGCTGACAGTGACCGGAACATGGAATTCTTCCTTTTCATTTCAGAAAAAGAAACTCAGCGAGGATCTGCAGGACGACTGGCAGTATGTACTGGAACGACTGACTCATAAACGGATTGATCCTGCCGGCTTGATCTCCCACAGATTTTCTTTGGAAGACCTGGAACAGGGATTTCATATCATGCGGGATAAGGCGGAGGATTATATCAAGATTATAGTGGATATGGAAAACAAAGACAATCTCGGGTTTTCTAAATAGCGATTGTGAAGGCCGGTTCTTCTATGCTATAATCCAATATGAAAGTACATGTTTCCGAAGGGAGCGCAATAGGATGGCAAGGACCGTTGATATAGGATAGGGGAAAGGAAAAGAAAAATGGGAATTTTTGAACTTTTTGTACTGGCCGTAGGGCTTTCCATGGACGCGTTTGCGGTGTCTGTCTGTAAGGGATTGTCCCTTGGGAGGATCCGCAGAAAACACATGTACATTGCGGGGGCGTGGTTTGGAGGCTTTCAGGCGCTGATGCCTCTGATCGGATATTACCTGGGCAGATTTTTTGCCGATGCGATCACGGAATATGACCATTGGATCGCATTTATTCTGCTCATCATCATCGGAGGAAAGATGGTGAAGGAGTCCTTTGACAAAGAGGAGCAGATGGACGGCTCTATGTCGGCGCGGTCCATGCTTTTGCTGGCGGTCGCGACAAGCATCGACGCGCTTGCGGTAGGAGTGACCTTTGCATTTTTGAAAGTATCCATCATTCCGGCAGTGAGCTTCATCGGAGTGGTGACCTTTGTCTGTTCGGCTGTGGGAGTAAAGATCGGGAGCATATTCGGTACAAAATACAGGTCAAGGGCTGAGCTGTGCGGCGGTATCATCCTGATCCTGATCGGAGCGAAGATCCTGCTGGAAGGGTTGGGAATCCTGTGATTGAGAAAAACGAAAAAGCAGATCTGCTTTCGGTTTGGTGCCTGCAGCAGACCTGCTTTTTTGATCGTTTACTTACAATAACTGAATCCCATGCTCCCTGGCCTCATGAAGTGCGTCCTCCGGCCAGATGGACGACTGCACCTCCCCGATATGGGCCTTGCGCAGGTAATACATACAGATCCTGGACTGGCCGATGCCGCCCCCGATGGTATAGGGCAGTTCCCGGTTTAAAAGGGCCTTCTGGAACGGCAGTTCGGCACGCTCCTCACATCCGGCCAGCTTTAACTGTCTGGACAGAGAAGCTTCATCCACTCGGATCCCCATGGAAGAGAGCTCCAGCCCCATATGCAGGGTGGGATACCAGACCAGGATATCCCCGTTCAACTCCCAGTCGTCATAGTCCGGCGCGCGGCCGTCATGCTTTTGACCGGAAGCAAGTTCCTTTCCAATCTGGGAAACAAAGACCGCCTTTTTCACCTTCGTGATCCGGTTCTCCCGTTCCTTCGGGGTACAGTCCGGATACATATCCTCCAGCTCCTGGGACGTGATAAAGAAAATATCCTCCGGCAGAAGAGGATCTATGTAATTGTAGCGTCTGGATATGAACTCTTCCGTCTCCTTCAAGGCACTGAATACCTTCCGTACCGTATATTCCAGCGTCTCCATATTCCGCTCTTCTTTGGAAATGACCTTTTCCCAGTCCCATTGATCCACATATAAAGAATGAATATTATCGGTGTCCTCATCCCGGCGGATGGCACTCATATCCGTATATAAGCCTTCTCCGGAGTGAAAACCGTAATGCTTGAGGGCATGGCGCTTCCACTTGGCAAGGGAATGGACGATCTCAGCCGGGGCTTCGTCCTGCTCCCGGATGCCGAATGCGACGGGACGCTCCACCCCGTTCAGGTTGTCGTTGAGACCGGATTCCGGCCGGACAAACAGGGGCGCCGATACACGGGTCAGATGCAGTGATTTTGCCAGAGCGCGTTCAAAATGATCCTTGACTTCCTTGATGGCTACCTCAGTCTCCCGGATCGTCAGCGGGGAATGGTATCCGTCAGGAATAACTAAATGCTCCATATACATAAACTCCTTTGATATTTTTATAGTAGATCACTGTTCGGAGCGGCAAGGTACAAGGCACCATGAAGCGTAACGAACAGCTACCCAATATTTTAATAACTGCTGTTAAAATTGTCAACGGCCTCTCAAATTTTTTCTTGTATAATACAGCAAAAATTGGTAGAATAAATTCATAGGAAAACTTCATCGGTAAAGTTTCGATATACTGACAATTCAGGACAAATGGTACAATACACCGGAAAAATCGGTATATCAGGGAGAAAAATTTATAAGGGACAAAGGAGTATGGAGCTATGGATGTTAACAAACTGATGAGCAGCATGCAGGGAACGGATTATGAAGCAATCCTCAAGAATCTGGAGAGCATGGGCGGCCCCATGAAAAATGCGCTGATGATCGCATCGGTGCTCTCCATCGTGATCGGGCTTTTATGGTGCTTCTTCGGACTGAAGCTGATCCGGGTATGGGCGGCGATCCTGGGATTGGCACTCGGATTCGGAATCGGTACGGGAGTTGCCGCGGCGTTCAATCTGAGTTCCAATTTGATCCTGATCTGCGGAGCAGTAGGAGGAATCCTTCTGGCGATTCTGGGCGCGGTATTTTATCATGTCGGGGTATTCCTGATCGCCTGGATCACGGGAAGCTCTCTGGCGCTGCTTGTCCTGCGGCCGAAGGACTGGAAGCTTGCGCTGGCCTGCGCTGGAATCGGCCTGGTTGTGGCACTGTTTACGATCCGCTTTGCGGAACTGATCATCATCGTGATCACAGGTATCAACGGCGGAATGAGTGCCGGCACGGGAATCATATCCTTTCTGCCGTTTGACAATCAGATCGTCCGGTATGCGGTCATCGGAGTCCTTGTTGTCGCAGGTATCGCCGTGCAGCTCTTGATGGAATCCGGGAAGCGGAAAAAGAGAACCCTGGAGAACGCAAAAAAGATCCGGGAACAGAACTCCACTGCAAATGAAGTGGAAAAGGCGCGCGCTATGATTGATGAACTGGACAAAAAGCCGGCTGCCGCAAAAAAGGGCACGGCGGGAAAGAATCAAAAAAAGAAAAAAGCAGCGCCGAAAAAGAATAAGAAATAAGAGAACACACAAGATAAGGAGGAGGTAAACTCTATCGATATTAAGGAGATGATATCTGAATGAAGATTGATATGCATTGTCATGTTAGGGAAGGATCCCTGGACAGCAAGGTGGGAGTGGAAGAGTATATCATGCTGCTCAAGGCAAAGGGATTCCAGGGGATGGTGATTACCGATCACAACACCTACAAGGGCTACCGTTACTGGAAGAACCATATCAAGGGAAAACGGCATAAGGATTTTGTCGTATTGAAGGGGATCGAGTACGATACCCGTGACGCGGGCCATATTCTGGTCATCATGCCGGAAGGAGTAAAGATGCGGCTGCTGGAGCTGCGCGGGATGCGGGTCTCCGTCCTGATCGACTTTGTACACCGCAACGGCGGCGTGCTCGGACCTGCTCATCCATGCGGGGAGAAGTACTTAAGCTTTGCCAACACCAAGCGTTACCGAATATCTCCGGAGCTGATGAAGCGGTTTGATTTTGTGGAGTCATTCAACTGCTGTGAGTCCGAGGAGTCCAATGCGAATGCGTTGAAGCTGGCCAAAAAATATGACAAGGTCCGGGTAGGGGGAAGCGACGCCCACAAGCCGGACTGCGTGGGCAGGGCCTATACCATTCTGCCGGAGCCAGTGACCTGTGAGACCGAACTGATCTCCATGATCCATAAGAAGACGGCCTTTGAGACAGGGGGAAACTATTATCACAGGACAACAAAAGAAAAGATGGGGAAGGTGAAGCTGATCCTGACCTATTCCTTCTGGTTCTATAACAAGGGCGGAGAGCTTTTGCGCCGCCACGGACGCAATACGAAGATGGAGCAGGAGAATCCCATTGATCCCATCGACCCCATCGAATTATACTACATCGGGAAACAGGGGTAAATGTATACTGAGCGCCGGATAAATCTGCCGTTCAGTATAATATGACGCACACAGCCGTATAAGGAAATCTGCCGCTTCGCGACTGCGGCTGGCGAGATACTTACAGCAGATTTCATCGGCCGTGAGTATAATGATATTTAAGGAGGATTTGAAACAGACTATGAGCGTACAGGAAACATTGCAGACACATCTGGGAAAGGGAATTGCAGAAGCATCCAATGAAGAAATTTTCGGCGCGCTCCTGCAGATGGTACAGGAGCTTGCAAAAGAAAAGGAAGCAGTCCAAGAAAAGAAAAAGATCTACTATATTTCCGCGGAATTTCTGATCGGAAAGCTGCTGTCAAACAACATGATCAATCTGGGGATCTATGAGGAAGCGCGGGATGTCCTTGCGAAAAACGGAAAGGACCTCTGCGAGATCGAAGAGCTGGAGCCGGAGCCGTCTCTCGGAAACGGCGGACTGGGTCGTCTTGCGGCGTGCTTTTTGGATTCTATTGCCACGCTGGGAATGTGCGGCGACGGGATCGGGCTGAATTATCACCTGGGGCTGTTCAAGCAGGAATTTGAAGACCGGCTGCAGAAGGAAACTCCGAATCCATGGATCGAAGATAAGAGCTGGCTTGTGAAAACCGATGTCTCTTATCCGGTTTCCTTCCGGGGACTGACACTGCAGTCCAGAATGTATGATATTGAAGTGACAGGTTATGAAAACAGGACCAACAAGCTTCATCTCTTTGACGTGGACAGCGTGGAGGAATCCATCGTATCGGACGGGATCAGCTTTGACAAGGAGGATATCGCGCGGAATCTGACGCTGTTTTTGTATCCGGATGACAGCGACGACAACGGACGGCTGCTGCGGATCTATCAGCAGTATTTTATGGTCAGCAACGGAGCGCAGCTGATCCTGGATGAATGTATTGCCCGGGGAAGCAATCTCTATGACCTGCCGGACTATGCGGTGATCCAGATCAATGATACCCATCCCACCATGGTGATTCCGGAGATGATCCGGCTTCTCACTGCCCGGGGACTGGATATGGACGAAGCCATCGACGTGGTTTCCCGGACCTGCGCTTATACCAACCATACGATACTGGCGGAGGCGCTGGAAAAATGGCCCATGGCTTATCTGAAAAAGGTCGTTCCCCAGCTCGTGCCGATCATTGAGATCCTGGATGACAAGGTGAGGAGAAAATATACCGTCATCAGCAGGCATTCGGTGAGTCGGAAGTTTTCGAAGGAAACCTCAGAAAAAGTCAATGAATATTCGGACGAGAGTGTTGCGATTATCGACCATGCGGATGTGGTACATATGGCACATATAGATATCCATTACGGATTCAGTGTGAACGGCGTAGCGGCCCTCCATACCGAGATCCTGAAGGACAATGAGCTGCACAACTTCTACAGGATCTATCCGGAGAAGTTCAACAACAAGACCAACGGCATCACATTCCGGCGCTGGCTTCTCTACTGCAATCCTCTCCTGACCAGGCTTTTGGACGAGCAGATCGGAACCGGGTACAAGAAGGATGCCAAGGAGCTGGAAAAGCTTCTCGAATTTGAACAGGACGAAAAGGTTCTCTCACGCCTTCTGGAGATAAAAAATGAAAATAAAAAGGTGCTCTGTGAGTACCTGAAGCACACCCAGGGGGTAGAACTGGATCCCAACTCGATTTTTGATATCCAGATCAAGCGTCTCCATGAGTACAAGCGGCAGCAGATGAACGCGCTTTATGTGATCCACAAGTATCTGGAGATCAAGGCAGGGAAGAAGCCCACGACCCCGATTACAGTAATCTTCGGGGCAAAAGCAGCTCCGGCTTACGTGATCGCGAAGGACATCATTCACTTGATCCTCTGTCTGCAGGAGATCGTGAACCAGGATCCGGAGGTCAGTCCTTATCTGAAGGTCGTTATGGTTGAGAACTACAACGTGACAAAGGCGGAAAAGCTGATCCCGGCATGTGACATTTCCGAGCAGATCTCCCTGGCATCTAAGGAAGCCAGCGGCACCGGCAATATGAAGTTCATGCTCAACGGCGCGGTCACCCTGGGAACCGAGGACGGTGCAAATGTGGAGATCCACGAGCTGGTGGGAGACGACAATATTTTTGTGTTCGGCGCGGAGAGTGATGTGGTCATCAAGCACTATGAGCATGCGGATTATGTATCCAGAAGCTATTACGAAAAGGATCAGGATATCAAGGCGGCGATCGACTTTATTACCTGTGAGAAGATGCTGGAGATCGGACAGGAGGAGAACCTGACAAGGCTGAAAAACGAGCTCCTAAATAAAGACTGGTTCATGACGCTGCTTGACTTCAAGGCCTATACGAAGAAAAAGGAAGAGGCGTTAAAGGCTTATGAGGATCGGACAGCATGGGCGAAGAAGATGCTGGTGAATATCGCGAAGGCAGGATTTTTCTCGTCTGACCGGACCATCGAAGAGTATAACAGGGATATCTGGAAATTAGAGACAGATAAAGACCAGGCCCGCGAGGCAGATGTTGACGGCAATGCATCCGGCGAATCCACAGAGGGACACGCAGCTTCTGAAAATACGGACAAGACAGAGGAATAGGAGGAGAACCTGTATGAGAGAAAGTGGAATTTTGCTTCCGATTTTTGCATTGCCTTCTAAATATGGAATCGGCTGTTTTTCGAAGGAAGCGTATGATTTTGTAGACCAGCTGAAGGCGGCCGGACAGAGCAAGTGGCAGATCCTGCCCCTGGGGCCTACGGGTTATGGAGATTCTCCTTATCAGTCTTTTTCGACATTTGCGGGAAATCCTTATTATATCGACCTGAAAACACTCCGAAAGGATGGGCTTCTGACAAAATCAGAGTGCAAGGCCCAGAATTTTGGAAAGCAGAAGGATCGGATCGACTACGAAGCACTGTATTTCGGGCGGTCCAAAGTGCTTCGGAAAGCATTTCATCGATTTAAAAAGAATGACGAATATGAGGAATTTTTGAAAAAAAATGAAGAATGGCTGACGGAGTACTGCCTGTATATGGCGATCAAGGACCGGCAGGGCGGCAAGAGCTGGATTGAGTGGCCAAAGGAATACCGGGACCGGGATCCGAAAGCACTGGAAGAGGCGAAGAAAGAACTGAAAGAGGAGATGGACTTTTATCGATTCCAGCAGTTCGAGTTTGACTGTCAGTGGAGGAAGCTGCATGCCTATGCCAACAAGCAGGGTGTGCAGATCATCGGGGACATCCCGATTTATGTGGCATTTGACAGTGCGGATACTTGGGCCAATCCGGAATTGTTCCAGTTTGACGAGGAAAACCTGCCCATTGCGGTTGCGGGCTGCCCGCCGGATGCATTTTCGGCTACGGGACAGCTCTGGGGGAATCCTTTGTATGACTGGGAATACCACAAGAAAACGGACTACGAATGGTGGGCGAAGCGGATTGCCTACAGCTTCAAGCTGTACGACAAGGTGCGGATAGACCATTTCCGCGGATTTGATGAATATTATACCATTCCCTACGGGGATGAGACGGCGGTCAACGGATGCTGGAAGCCGGGACCGGGAATCGCGTTTTTCAGGGCCATTGAAAAGCAGCTGGGCAAGCTGGATATCATTGCCGAGGACCTGGGCTATCTGACGGACACGGTGCTTCAGCTTTTGAAGGATACCGGGTTCCCGGGGATGAAGGTGATCCAGTTTGCGTTTGACTCCCGGGAGGCGGCCAACTACCTGCCCCATACCTATATCCCGAACTGCGTGGTCTATACCGGAACTCATGACAATGATACCACCCGGGGCTGGTTCCATAATGTAGACAAGGGATGCCGGGATTTTGCCCGGGAATACCTGCGCAAGCCGGCGTTGGATGAAGATACCCTGTCCTGGGATTTCATCGCCATGGCAATGGGAAGCGTTGCGGATCTGTGTATCATCCCGATCCAGGATTTCCTTTGTCTGGATGAGAAGGCAAGGATCAACATTCCGTCCACACTGGGCAATAACTGGGTGTGGAGGCTGAAAAAGGGCCAGATCACGGAGGAACTGACAAAGGAAATCCGCAGGATGACGAAGCTGTACGGGCGTATACCGGGCGAGGGATGACTAAGGCTGGATAGAGACTGATCCTGGTCGGATATGGCCCGAGAAAGTTACTGTTCACTCCTGGGCCGTGCGCCACGCTGAACGGTCACAGGCCAGTACATACTGGGGCTGGAATACGGCCTCTTGCTGTAAGGCAACTTTAAATAGGCCGGATTCGTTACAGTTCGCTGGTTTGCCAGTGAACTGTAACCTGAGAAAAAACTGCCATACTTACGGGAAAGCGTTGGTATGGCAGTTTTTATTGTGCGCCCGGCAAGCGCACATTCTATCCGAAAATGCCAGGAGTATCTGAATGAGGGATAAAGACGCAACACGCTTTTATACTTCAAAATAATGCTTTACAAATCACACTTGGCTAAAATCGGGAAAATATCCACAGGTGTAAAGAAGACATCGCAACAACGAAATTGATACAATGCGGAATCACTGAAAAGCCTGAAAATAAGGCATTTCACGGGTTCTTCGGTTTTATTTTTTCGCTTTTTGAGCCTTTTTTCTGTTGAGGGAGCAGCTCCGTTTTTTGATTTTGCACCACTTTTTAACGATAGCAGGAAACGTTAAATCTGAAAAATGAAGATATTTTACAAGACGCAGGAAAAAATAAGAGGTAAAATGGCTCTTGACAAAATTCAAAAATTGAATTTGGAGGTAATCCACATGAAGAAAGAAATAAGGACAGTGGTATATGATGATGAATTGAGGATGGAGGCATACCGTTTTGAGGGAATCGTGCAGCCGTTTCCAAGCCATTTCCATGAGCATTATGTCATAGGTTTTGTGGAGAAAGGGGAGAGGGTGCTTTCCTGCCGTGACAGGGAATATGCCATAGAGGAAGGGAGCATTGTGCTTTTCAATCCGGGCGACAGCCATGCCTGTGTGCAGAGTGATGAAGGGACGTTTGATTACCGGGGATTTAACATTTCAAAGGAGGTCATGCTCGATCTGGCGGAGGAAGCTACCGGGAAACGGGAGCTTCCGGGATTTTCAAAGAATGTTATCTGTGATGAGGAAACAGCCTGCCACCTGCGCCCGCTGCATGAGATGGTCATGAAAGGAACAGGGGAGTTTGGGAAGGAGGAAACATTGCTGTTCCTGCTTTCATACCTCATCCAGAATTATGGGAAGCCTTTTGAAAGCTGCATCCCGGAATGCAGGCAGGAGATTGAAAAAGCCTGCGAATACATGACAACGCATTTTACGGAGCGCATTTATTTAGACCAGATCTGCCGCCATGCCGGGCTTAGCAAGTCAACGCTGCTGCGGGCCTTTACCAAAGAAAAAGGAGTCACGCCGTACCGATACCTTGAGACAGTCCGCATCAATGAGGCAAAGAAGCTGTTATCGGAAGGTGTGCCGCCCGTGGAGGCGGCCATAAGGACAGGGTTCTCAGACCAGAGCCATTTTACTAATTATTTCAACCAGTTTATAGGGCTTGCGCCGGGGACTTACCGTGAAATATTTTCGGAAAAAGACGGGGACGGTGGGCAGCATGGGGAATAGGAGAACGGCAGGGCATCTGGCGGCGCTGTTCACCATCATCATATGGGGGACGACATTCATATCCACCAAAGTCCTGCTTACGGATTTCAGGCCGGTGGAAATCCTGTTTTTCCGCTTTGTTATGGGATTTGCGGCATTATTTTTGGTTTGTCCGCACCGCATGAAAGACGTGGGGCGCAGGCAGGAGCTGACATTTGTATTGGCGGGACTGTGCGGGATATGCTTATATTATCTGCTGGAGAATATTGCGCTTACATATACGATGGCGTCCAACGTGGGAGTCATCATCTCGGTTGCACCGTTTTTCACGGCAATCCTGTCACATCTGTTCCTGAAATCGGAAGGGAAACTGAGAGCGAATTTTTTCATAGGATTTGTGGTGGCGATGGCGGGTGTTGCGCTGATCAGCTTTAACGGCTCCCGTATGGAGCTGAACCCGATGGGGGATTTGTTGGCAGTTCTTGCGGCTTTTGTATGGGCGTGCTATTCCATACTGACAAGGAGGATCAGCAGCTTTGGCTACCCGGTCATACTCACCACGCGGCGGACATTCTTTTACGGCATCCTGTTCATGGTTCCGGCATTGTTTCTTTTCGATTTTGAAGTCGGGCTGGAACGGTTTGCGGATACGACGTATTTACTCAATATCCTGTATCTTGGGCTGGGGGCGTCTGCACTCTGCTTTGTCACATGGAACCTTGCAGTAAAGATGCTTGGTGCGGTCAAGACCAGCGTCTATATTTACATGGTTCCCGTCATAACGGTGGTGACTTCCATGTTAATACTGAAGGAGCCGGTGACAGGGGTTTCCGTTATGGGGACGGTTCTGGCGGTCGCAGGGCTTTTCCTTTCTGAATATAACGGGAAAGGAAGTGGGAACAGTGAATGAGCCTGCGATAAGGACGGGGAGCAGATCATCAGCCTGTTCCCCGACAGGGAAACTTTAATCTGCCGGGGATGGGGGCTGAAAAGAATGGAAGGGCAGCTTTTGGTCTATCCGCTGTATTACAAGTTTTCGGAAGGGGATATCCCGGAGAATATACGAAGGTGCGAGGAGATCAGCCGCCAGTGCGGGGCAGGATGCGTGTTCCGCATCGTGGAGCATACCAATTACCACCTGAGTTCCATCCTTACGGACAATGGGTACGGGCTGGAAAAATGCGGCGTGGTCGATGAATGGAATTTAACAACGGATACCGGGGAACTTTGCATGAAAGAGAAAGTGCAGGGCGGGCTGTTCATGAAAAACGGGAATGGCGGGACGGACTGCCGGAGCAGTATGGGCGGCGGGGTTTTTGCAGGGCCTATCTCTACCGTCGTTATCAGAAAAATCAGGAGGAGAAATCCTTCAGAAAAGAGGATTGAAAGATGGATTTACAGAATGAAAAATGTGTCATGGTGATTGACGAGAATCTGCCGCTTGGCATCATAGCGAACACGGCGGCGATCATGGGCATCACGCTGGGGAAGCAGATGCCGGAGGTCGTAGGCGCGGATGTGTATGACAGGACAGGAAACGGTCATTTGGGGATCATTGAATTCCCGGTGCCAATCTTAAAGGGCAATGTGGAGGCAATCAAGTCTATCCGTGAAAAGCTGTATGAGCCGGAGTTTTCGGACTTGACGGTGGTGGATTTTTCAGACCTTGCGCAGGGGTGCAAGACCTATGATGAGTTTATTGAAAAGATGAAGGACGTTCCAGAAACGGAACTGAATTATTATGGGGTTGCCATTTGTGGTGTGAAAAAGAAAGTAAACAAATTGACAGGGAGTATGGCGCTGCTGAGATAAAGGGTACCCACGAAAAAGTGGGTAATTTACTGTCCGGGAACCGCTGCTTATAATATCATCATAAAATCGGATTGGAGGATTCAAAGATGAATGCTACGAGCAGCGGTATTGTAAACAGGGTAATCCAGCCCCAATATGGCGGGCATGGGGCGCAGTTCAATGAAAATGGCATCCCTACTTATTCTTTACCCTTTACAGTGGAGGATGCGCCGCAGGGAACGGTGTCGATTGCCATTGTCCTAGAGGACAAGGACGCATACCCGGTGACAGGGGGATTTGCATGGATACATTGGCTGGCAGCAAACATAAATCGTTTTGAGGTCAAGAAGAATGAGAGCCAGACGGCGGATGACTTTGTGCAGGGAAGGAACAGTTGGACGAGCATACAGGGCGGAGAGCAGTCTGCGGAGCTTTCCTGTTATTATGGCGGGATGACGCCGCCGGATAAGCCGCACATATATGAACTTCATGTGTATGCTCTGGATAAGATGCTGGAGTTGGAAAAGGGATTTCTGTTGAATGAACTTCACCGGGAAATGGACGGGCATATCTTAGACCAGTTTACGCTGAAAGGGATATATGAAAATTATCAGGTAGCATTTACAGAACAGCAGAATCGCCGTAAATGGGATCAGACCATTGCGGCGTTTTCTTCTTTATATTTCAAAATGAATATGCTATAATATATTTTATTCAATAAAACATATTCAAGGAGGAATCATGGAGCAGGTTTCATTGAAGATAGGAGAGCGGCTGAAAGAAATCCGGAACACAAGGCAGCTTACGCTGGAGGATGTTGCGGAGCTGACTGGCGTGAGCAAGCCCATGTTGGGACAGATCGAGCGTGGGCAGTCCTCACCCACCATCAACATTTTATGGAAGATTTCAACAGGGCTGAAAATTCCATTGTCCTTTTTCTGCAAACAGGAGGAAGCGGAATATATGGTCGCCGGGTCTGGTGGGGAAAATGTGATCACGGAGGAAAATGGAGGGATGCGGGCATACCCGTTGTTTCCCTTTGACCCGATAAGGAATGTGGAGGTGTTCTATATTGAGTTTGACGCAGGTGTGCAGCACGAATCGCTTTCCCATGTGGCGGGCGTGGAGGAATATGTTTTTATGGTGCAGGGGACGCTGAAAATGGTAATAGGCGGGGAAGAAGTGACATTGCAAGAAAAACAGTCCATACGGTTTGGGGCTGATATTTTCCATGCATACCACAATGTTTCAGATAAAGCCTGTGCTGCCTATAATGTGATATTTTATCCGAATAATTAAAGGAGGAAACGAAAAATGTATGAATTGGTACAGGTCAGTGAGAAATGCTATTACATAAACTGCCCGGCGAAGATAGGCGTCTATGTGGCAGACAATGATCATGTCTATCTGGTTGACAGCGGGAATGATAAGGATGCGGGGAGGAAAGTCAGGCAGATACTGGATAAGAACGGATGGCATCTGGCGGCAATCCTGAATACCCATTCCAACGCAGACCATATCGGCGGGAACAAATACCTGCAGGGGCAGACGGGCTGTAAGGTGTATTCCGGCGGCATAGAGGCGGCTTTTACAAAATACCCGGTCTTGGAGCCGTCCTTCCTTTACGGCGGTTATCCGTGTAAGGATTTGCGGCATAAGTTTCTGATGGCGCAGGAGAGTGATGTGACGTATTTTTCAGATGAAAGTTTCCCGAAGGAGATTGAGGTGATTCCCCTGCCGGGACATTTCTTTGATATGGTCGGGTTCCGTATGCCGGACAATGTAGTGTTCCTTGCGGACTGCATCAGCAGCAGGGAAACGCTGGATAAGTATGCGGTTTCCTTCATCTATGACGTGGGCGCATATCTGGAAACGCTGGATAAGGTGGAACAGATGGAAGCGGCCATGTTCGTTCCCGCCCATGCGCAAGCTCAGGCTGATGTGAAAGAGCTTGTCTGCTATAACAGGGATAAGGTGCATGAGGTGGCGGACAGGATTCTGTCCATCTGTGGGAAGCCGATGTGCTTTGAGAGGATTCTGCAGGAAGTGTTCAAAGGCTATGGGCTTTCCATGAACTTTGAGCAGTATGTGCTGGTGGGAAGCACGGTGCGCTCTTACCTTTCGTGGCTGAAAGATACCGGGAAAATGACGGCTGAATTTCAGGACAGTATGCTGCTGTGGCAGAAAGCATAATTTTATGACAAACAGTCCGGGAGGCATACAGGCAAAGCACGGAAAGGCTGAAATCTTATATGCAGCGCCAGTGGAGCCTTGTCGGGGGAATGGCTGGCACGTTCAGGGAGATGGAATGATGGTTTGATACCAAAAGTTCTGCCAGAAAACGGAATTAGAGCATAAAAACAGAGAATGACACGCTGAATTGACAGGATGACACGCTAAGATGGTGGCATTTATACAACTTTGATTCTATAATCCAAACAGAAAAACAGAAAGAGAGGTTGTTTAAGATGACTTTTGGAGAAAAACTGAAAGGGCTCCGCAAAGAGAAAGGCTATTCTCAGGAGGAACTGGCAGGACTGTTAGAGGTGTCACGCCAAGCTGTAAGTAAATGGGAAAGTGACAGGGGGATACCAGAGATCGATAAATTATTGCAGATCAGCAATATGTTTGGCGTGACACTGGATTATCTGCTAAAAAGTGAAGGACCGGATGAGAATAATAAAGAAAATGGGTATTATGTAAGCCGGGAGACGATTGATGGGTTCCTTTCCCATAAGAGGCATTTGGCGAAAAACATTGCTATTGGGGTTGGTCTGGTCATCAGCTCGGATATTTTTGGATGCTTTTCCGGATATATGCAGTTGCTGCGCCCGTTGTATTGGGGGACAATGGCAATTGGCATAGCTGTTTTGGTATGGACTTTTTTTCAACCGAGGCGTTACAAAGAAATCAGTTCAAATACCTTGCTGTTTGACGAAACAGTGATAAAATCCTTTCGTGAGGAAAGTAACCGAAACAGGAAAAGATATGTTGGCATGATTGTTTTGGGGGTGATAATGTTCCTTTTTGGATCAGAGTTTCTGTATATGGTAAAAGATGCTGTCGGCAGTGAGGTATGCAACGCATTGGACTGGCTGATAGATGCGGCATCGGTCATGCTCCTGATCATAGCGGGAATAGCGATCCATGCCGAAAATATAATTACCCGGAATGCGGATTATATTGCGAAGAAAAATTCGCGCGGGAAATTTACATGGGTGTATATTGCCCTGCCTGCAACGGTACTGGCGGTATTGATAGGTATTGCCACAAATGCCTGGAGCCCGGTTTTCCCGGTCATTTTCCTGTTTTGTGTGTTGCTTGTGACAGTCTGTAAATTGCTGATAGAAAGGAAGGGATCTAAATGAAGAAGGTATTGAGTTGTTTACTGGTAGTTATTCTGTCCGCTATAGGTCTGGCTGGATGCGGCGCAGGCGGGAATGCGGGAGGGGAAGATGTACAGCGGCTTTCACAGGTGGAAGTTTATTCAGCGGATGGAAATCTGCTGGGTACTGTTACGGATGAGGATACCTTACTCCGGTTTAGCGGCTTAGAATATACTGATATTTCGTCTGATACAGATGCGGAGATGGATATACTGGAGAGTAAAACCGAAAATCTTAAGGTATTATACACGATTATTTCTTACAAGGCACCAGTGGCAGCCTATAATGATGGAAACCCGGAAAAATTGATGGAACTGACGGTATATGAAGATTCAAATATCATTAAAGAACAGATTGCTCCGGAAACAATAAGAGGGGGATATGTAGCCGAGGAATTTTTGACATTTTATACTACTGTATCAGATGAAGATAAAAATTTTATTCTGTCATTGGCGGAGATTAAAAAATAATAAGCGCAAGCTGATAAGGGAAAGCCTATTTAATGAATGTGGATAAGCAAAGTAAAGACCGCCGCTATGGCAAACCGCCATATGCGGCGGTCTGCCTATTGGAAAGCAGGGAATCAGAGGTAATATGCTTACACGGCGGCTTGCGTTTGTACCGCCTTGCGGAGGCAGCCGCCCCTATATCGGACGAATGGCGAAAAACTTTAGATTTATTTTGGAATTTTTCGTACTGCGTTTCTGCCTTTCGTTCCCGAAAAGTGGTCGTTTCGTTCCATCCGCCCGAAAAACGGGAAATTTCTGCCGATATAAAAAGTGAATGCCTATATGGATTTGAGGTGATGGATTTTGGATATTGCAGTTGTGGATGACGAGAAAGCGATCAGGGAACATATATGCGGGCTGGTGGAGGAACGGCAGACGGCTTTGCCGACTGTTTTTACGCATGTGAGTGAAATGACTGTGAATAGTAACATCAGGGAAACGGTTTGACATCGTTTTCCTTGACATACAGATGGAGGGCATGAACGGCATAGAGGCGGCAAGGGGCCTGCGGAAAGGCGGGGGGATATCGTGCTGGTGTTCATTACGGGCATTAAGGATTATGTGTTTGACGCGCTTGACCTTTATGCGTTCCAGTATCGGCTAAAGCCAATAGATGAGAGGAAATTTGCGGAGGTGCTGTAAAGGGCGGGGAACATGGTGGACAATGCGATTGAAGCCTGCCGGAAGCTGAAAGCGAAAGAACCGGGGGGCGGATGCCTTTATCCGCATAAGTTCCCTACAGAAAGGGAACCTGCTCATCCTGAAAGTGGAGAACAGCTTTGACGTGCGGCGGTGCTTAAGGCCAAGGAGGAGTTCCCGGTGACGGATAAGGCGGACAGGCAATCCTACGGGATAGGACTTGCCAACATTAAAAGCACGGCGGAGAAGTACCAGGGTGTAGTCAAGGCTCCAAGTTGCTCGGACTTATAGCAAGGGAGTGGATTTAGCCCTGAATGACAGAGGGACTGTGATACAAATATGTTTTGGAAGGAAAGGATTGATTATGAGTATTTTAGGAGTAAACAGTGCTTTGGCGGGTGCATATCAGTACGCCAATAGGACACAGAAAACAGGCACAAACAGGACGGGTTTTATGGAGCGGTTGCAGACAACAGGAGAAGCGTCGGAAACATCAAAGGTGGATGCTTACACAGAATATCTACGGTCAAAGTATGGCAATGTAAGAATCCAGAGTATTGGGAAAGACCAGAAAAGCCTTGACAGGGCGGGAAAGAGCATGAGCGGCAGTGATGTTGTAATCGCCCCGAATATTCTGGAGCAGATGGCGAATGACCCGGAAAAGGCGGCTTATTACGAGGGAAAGATAGATGATTTCTTTGAAGCCACGCCGAGATTGAAGGCTTCCTTTGCGGCACAGGGGCTTGATTACCAGCCGTGCGGGGTAGTCGTCCATGAGGATGGGAGCGTCACTTATATCGGCGGATGCGGCGATTCCCCGGAGCGTGTGGCGGAGGTGAATGCGATTAATAAGGCAAAGCGGGAGAAGGAAGCCGCACAGAGGAAAGCAAGTATGGAGCGTAGCCAGGAGGCGGCGGAAGAACGGAAACAGCAGATGGAAATAGCTTACAGGAAACAGGCTGTGGCGGAGTTTTTTGCCAGCCGTACAGTAGATATGAGCAGAGTTACATATACGGGTACACCGAGAGTTATGGGTTCTGCGGTTGCGGCATATGAACAGAACATTATGGAAGCGGCGGGCATTTTGAAGTAAGGAAGATCATGCCCGGACTTACCGAAAGGGGGTATGGGCAGTTCCGAATGACAGAGGGGACGCAGGTAAGATTTTGTGAAGGAGGATGATTATTATGGCAATTTCAGGAGTAACGGATTACACGAACACTTATGCGGCAGACAGGGCAAATGGGAGCAGTTCCCTGAATGGGGATTCGCAGGCTTACCTGAATAGTCTGAAAGAGAAATACCCGGATGTGAACATAACGGTGGCGGATTTCAAGAACGGGAAGCAGGAAGATGCCTATATGCTTGGGAGCAGGGGATATAAAAACATAGCGGTTTCTCCCGGAATCGTAGAGAAGATGGCGGAAGACCCGGCAGCGGCCGCAAAGTATGAGAAAGTCTTTGCAGAAATGTCCGGCAATTCGGAGCGAATTGAGAAGTTCGCAAGGGAGAACAATGACGAGATACTCAGCGCAGGCGCCCTTATTGACAAGAATGGGAAAGTGTCCTACTGGATGGTCGGCAAGAGCAAGGATACGATGGAGAACCCCGGCACGGTCTATAAGGAAAAGGTACAGAAGCAGATAGCGGAAAAACGCGCGAAGAAGAAAGAGGAGGAAGACTTAAAGGAGAAGAAGCTGGCAAAGGCGGAATCCGTGGAAAAACTGATGGAACAGATAAAGGCGGGAACAAGCCAGCCTGTAAAAGTGCAGGAAGAAGGCAAGGGCGCACAGTTGGATTTGACCATATAGAAGTAGGAGGGATTTTATTATGCGTATAGGAAATAACAGCCAGGGAATCTGGCAGCTTTTATCAAGGATGAACGGCGGCAAAGCAAATACGAATATGCTTTTCGGCAGTGGTGCGTCGAAAGGATATTATTGTGGTAATACCATTGATGATCTGCGTTCTGGACATTTCAAAAATTCTTATGGAGTTGAAGGCATGGGAATCACAGGAAAAACAGATTGGAAGCGGATTGTCAATGTATCAGATGAAATGAAACAGCACGTTTATGATGATGTTAAAAAGGCGTTTTACAAGTATGGCGGAATGTCCGGCGATAATACTGCTGAGACAGATGCGTATTATGACAAGATTCATTCCTATGTGAAGTCGTTAGATTTAAGTACCCGCCGTGCTGCGCCGTGGACGTTGAGCCAGCTTCATTTGGAAATTTCCGGAAGGGTAACACAGGCTGTAAAGGAAAAAGACCCAACATGGACAGCCGGAAATCCAATTTCCCATGAGATACTGGATGAGATTTTTGCAGGTGACGCTATCTATCAGGACAGTGTAAATGCCTTGTACTCTAAAGGCAGCAAAGGGCTGGATATACAGATATAATCTTTACAACGTATTCCGCGGAGGTGTATAAACCTTTGCCTCTGCGGACTGCAAGGGTGCATGGGCGGCTCTGACCGACAGAGGGGCTGTGATGTAAAATTGATGGGGGGTCTGTAGCATTATGAAAAAGAACTTTATTTTATGGTTGGCGGTTTCGGCTGCTCTGTTCCTGATTGGCACATGGGTGTTAGGTCTGGCATTCCAACAGTAAGCACAAGCGGACGGTATGGCAGTGCAACGCCAAGTTCAAAGGCGAAAGCAAATGCGCCATGTCCCATCTGTACGAGCAGAGGATAAGGGAGCTGTTCCACAGACTTGTGGATTACGCAACGGTATACTCAATTGTTGTGATTTCCGTAGTATCATCATTTTAATGAAATGGGGAACATTCAGTGGGGAGCGATTTGAAATTAAATTCATATATTTGGATTTCTATAATATATTTTATAGCAAAGATGCTTCATCTTGAACAGCAATGATCCGGCAGCGATCAGAATGCGTTACTGTGAGCGCCCGTTCAGGGTGTGAACAGTAACCAGAATACATGATCAGTTACGACTGCCGGTGATAGAAAATAGATTTGGAGGAGGGGAGAGGATGCGGCTCAAAGAGGGGAGGGATCACCAGGTCTATGAAGTGTTGGACCTGCATCTGGAACCGGAGCTGGAGCGCCGTATGATGGCTCTTGGGCTGACGGCCGGGACCAGGATCGAGATTGTGAACAATCAGAAAAAGGGGGCTGTGATCGTGAAATTCCGGGGCGCCCGGTTTGCGTTCGGCAGGAGGATCGCCGATCAGATTCAGGTAAAGGAGGCAGCAGGATGGGGGAATACAGCGGGGTGATCCGGGCAGGCCTGATCGGGAATCCGAATTGCGGAAAGACAACGCTGTTCAATGCGCTTACCGGGGCAAATCTGAAGGTAGCGAACTGGCCCGGCGTGACCGTAGAGAAAAAGGAAGGGCGGACAACCTGGCAAGGGCAGGACTTTTATCTGACGGACCTTCCGGGTGTCTACAGCCTGGCATCCTATACCATGGAGGAACGTGTATCAAAGGAATTTATCCTGAGCGGTGAGGCGGACGTGGTGGTGGACGTAGCGGACGCGTCCTCTCTGGAAAGAAATCTTTACCTGACGCTGCAGCTGCTGGAGCTGGGGAAGCCGGTTGTGCTGGCACTGAATATGATGGATATCGTAAAGGAGCGGGGAATGGAGCTTGACCTGCCCCGTCTGTCGGAACTGCTGGGAATCCCCTGCATTGCCATATCCGCAAGAGAACGCACGGGACTGAACATGCTGCTGTATGCCATGTCTCGGTATGAGGAGTACGGGAATCCAGCAATGCCTGCAAAAAGGGAGCGTGTATCGCTGCGGTTACGGGACAGGCAGGATGCAGGGAAACAGAGAAACAGGTTATCAGAAAAATGGAATCCCACATTTGAGAGAGGTATGAAATCTGCTTCACTGGCGGGGGTGAGCTATGATTGGATTGAGGAGATCATATCGCAGGTTGTAAAAGAGACTGAAAATCATACATTGCTGATGTCCGGACAGATGACAGAAAGTGAAAACCATGCAGCGCTGATTCCCAGACAGGTGACAGAAAGAGAAAATTATGCATTGCCGATGCTAGGACAGGTGATGGAACGTGAAGATTCTACAGTGTCGATACCCAGCCGGGCGATGGAAGAAACAATCCGGAAGCGGCAGGACCGGACGGATCGGATTGACCGATACCTGACCGGTAAATGGCTGGGGCTTCCGATCTTTCTGGCAATCATGGGACTGGTATTTTTCCTGACCTTCGCGGTGGGCGGGTGGCTGAAAGGATATTTTGAGACCGGGCTGGTGCTGCTTTCGGACAAGACGGGAGTTGTACTGGAAGCATGGAAGGTCAGCCCTATACTGCAGTCCCTGATTGTGGACGGGATCCTGTCCGGTGTGGGAGGGATCCTGACCTTTCTTCCAAACATCTTTATCTTATTCCTTGCGCTGGCGTATCTGGAGGACAGCGGATATATGTCCAGGGCTGCGTTTGTCATGGATGACCTGATGAGCAGGGTGGGACTGTCCGGAAAAGCATTTCTTCCGCTGCTTCTGGGGTTCGGCTGTTCGGTTCCGGCGGTCATGGCCTCACGGACACTGGAAAACCGGAAGGACAGGCTGCGGACGATCCTGATCACTCCTTTCATGTCCTGCAGTGCCAGGCTTCCGGTCTATGTTCTGTTTTCCACGATGTTTTTTGGGAAATATGCCATGGCCGCATGCTATTCGATGTATCTGATCGGGATCCTGGCAGCAGGAATATCGGCCTGGATCCTGTTTCGACTGGATCCTCATGGGACAGACTATATGCTGCTCATTGAGCTGCCGGAGTATCAATCGCCAGATGTCAGATCCATCATAATGTATGTCTGGGAGAAGGTGAAAGACTATCTGACGAAAGCAGGAACCGTGATCTTTCTGGCATCAATGGTCATGTGGCTTCTTCTGAATTTCGGAGCGGAGGGATATGTTTCGGATATGAGCCGGAGTTTCGGGGCTGTGATCGGAAAATGGATCACGCCGGTGTTGGAACCGGCCGGGCTGGGATACTGGCAGATCATTGTGGCTCTGATCTCCGGGATTGCGGCAAAGGAGGTGGTGGTGTCCAGCTGCGGCGTGCTGTTCGGAATCCCGAATATCACGACCGCCGGCGGGATGGAAGGCTTTGCGCATATACTGGAGGACATGGGATTCGGCATGCCTAACGCATATGCTCTGATGACCTTCTGCCTTTTGTATGTGCCCTGTACGGCAGCGATCGCTGCCATCAGAAGGGAAACAGGGAGCGGAAAGGTTACGGCGGCGATCGTACTGTTTCAGACCGCCGCGGCATGGGTGGTGAGCGTCATTGCTTATCAGGCGCTGCGCTTATGGGGATTTTAGTACAGCATTGCGTAAACAGAAGGGACGAAATCGCCCCAATTACACTAAGAAACAAAAACAGCAGGTTATTTATGCATAATTCCTTAGTATCGGGTTCCCGTCAGGCAGAGTCCTGCCGGAGGAGCCGGGCGACTGGCCGGCTCCCGCCCTGACAGAATGGCAGGAATACATGCCGCGCTTCGGACGTCCGTTCCCACATCCAGCAGGGTGCCTGCAATGAGCCGGGGCATCTGGCGCAGGAAGGAAGAGGCTTCCAGGACAATGCAGAGTTCCTCTTCCGCAGGGGAAACGATCTCTGCGGACAGAAGCTCCTTTTCACAGCTTTTCTTCGTCCTGCCGGAGGACAGACAGCGGAAGTCATGAATTCCGACAAGATGGGAGGCTGCCGCTTCCATGGCGGAGATATTCAGGGGCCGGGGAATGTGGAACATATGCTTTCTACGAAACACATCCATCACGGCGCCGGTATGGATCCGGTAAGTATAGGTCTGGGAAAGGAGGTTCAGGGAAGCATGGAAGCGCTCCGGAACTTCCTCGGCCCGCAGGACGGCAATATCCTGGGGAAGATATTGATTCAGCTCACGCCGGATCTCCAAAACCGGAAGCGGGGAAGCCGTTTTGAAGCTGACGGTCTGGCAGGAGGCATGGACGCCCGGCTCTGTGCGCGCGGCGCAGAAGATCTCGATCTCTTCTCCGGTCAACCGGCAGAGCGTTCCCGTCAGCCTTCCGGAAATGGTGCCGGAAGGGTCTTTTTTTCCGAGCTGCTGCCAGCCCTGATAACGGGTTCCGTCATATTCCAGGATCAATTTGATATTTCTCATGGTGTCGGTTCTCCTTTATCCAGAGTGTGTATCGTGAAGCTGCTGTATACATAGCAAAAGCATATTTGCGCGGCCGCAGACGCAAAACGGTGTATTACTTTATACGGCTGTGCGCATCATAATATACGGAGCGGCAGTTTTATCTGACACTCCGTATATTATATACTGTTTCAGACCGAAAAACCAGAGAAATCTGCGGCTATTGAAACCGCAGCGGCTAATGTGTTACTGTTCACACCCTGACCGGGCGCTCACAGTAACGCTAATATCGTAATAATTCACATGGCAGCCTTATTTTGTATTCTTTTGGATCAGAGAAGTCACCATCTGGATCGTCTTGTCGATCTGCGCCTGTTCTTCCTTTGATTTTCCTTCTTTCAGTACTCCCAGGATCAGACTGATCTCCTCCTGGGAAAACTGGATCTTCTGTCGGTTGGCGCTGGTGATGAGTGCCAGCATGACCGGGGCAAGCTCTTTTCCTGATTTTCCGGAAACCTGCGCGGCGGCCTTCTGGATCAGGTCCAGCTTTACCGGGTCAATATGATTTAACAGGGGGTTATTCATCCATTCATTCATAGTCTGTCTCCATTCTTTTCTGCATATTTTTGCATGTCATAATACGATCCAGTTTCAGACAGGTCCGTATCCCGCAGTGAAAATCCATCCAAATCCGGTTCCCGCTGTCCGTCCTCCCGGACCGTAAAGTCATTCAGCCCGGATTCCTGCTGTCCGTCCTCCCGGACCGTAAAGTCATTCAGCCAGGATTCCCGCTGTTCGTCCTCCCGAACTGTAAAGTCATTCACTGCGGATTCCTGCTGCTGATCCTCCTGAATCCGAACCTCCGGCGATGTCTGGCTGAAGGTGCCAAAGCCTGACGGAGCGGCATTCTCCGAGGGTGAACCGGCGGCAGAAGGCTCTTCCGGCTGCGAGAACATGGTCTGGTACATTTCGAACATTTCCTGCTGCTCCGGAGAGAGCATTCCCATCACAAGCTGCATGGGATCGAACCCTCCGCCGAAGCTTCCGGAGGTTTTTTGGGGCTCGCGCCGATCAGCGTTATATTGGGAGGAATTTTCAGAGGATGCATCTGTTTCCGGACCGCCGGACTCGTAAGGTTCCTGATTTGCGCCTGCGGAAAACTCCTGCATCATTTGTACCATATCCATTATATTCATCATATTGCGGAAGGTTCCCAGCATTTCCGCCTGCTCTGGTGGGAGATAGGGGGCGATCTCTTCCAGCATATCCAGGGGGGAGGAGAAGCCTGCGGAAAATTCCTGGCTGTGCAGGACATTTTTTTGCTGTTGAAAATATTGGAACGTGTGCTGCAGTTCAATGACTTTGACAAGAATCCCCAATGCCTGCTGTGAGGAGGCAGGTGTGTAAGGGAGAAGCAGCTTTAGGATATGAAGTTCTTTTGGGACAGTCCATTCATCGAACGGCGTCATGGGTGTGGGAGATTTCTTTTCCATAAGCACTCCTGGCCTTAACGTTGTATCAAGGGAAATTCTTTACGAATATATATATGAAGGAAAATGTGGGATTATGTTATGGTTCCGGGATCATTCAGCGAAATCGCGTGCTGCGGCGAAGTTCCTTTTCAGAACGGCGAACATACAATAATAGGGAACGAATCACAGGAGAAAAGCTGATGAGAGCGAAATTGATCATCGACGGAAATGCGGTCTATGAGATTGACGAAGGCTGTATGAGAAGAAAACAGACCGATCATGGGAAGAATTGCTTTTCTGAAAAGAACGGTAAAGAACATGCAGGGCTGGAAAAATTAAAAAAGAGTGATAGGGAAAAGAATAATCCGTAGTTCCTGCCATTATACGCTCAATCCCAGTAATCACGCATGTTCTAGCAATGTAGAAAGAATTACGTAGCGGGAACTATGGATTATACAGCCGGAAAGAAATGGGCAGTTTAGAAAACTTCTAATTGATAAAGTAAAAGTATAATGTTATAATTTAGATGTGTTCGTATTGACGAATAAATAGATTGGAGGAATAATGATGATTTCATTTAGCAGTGTGGCAGAGACTGCGGAAAGATGGAATATTACGCAGAGGCGAGTACAGGTTCTTTGCAATGAAAATAGAATTGATGGAGCAATAAAACAAAGCGGAATATGGCTGATTCCAAGCAATGCGAGAAAGCCGCAGAGGTTGTTGCCTGGAAAAAAGAACAAGTCAATTGTTAAAGTGCATAATGTTTTATCTCTATTTTCAGGATGTGGTGGAATGGATCTTGGATTTGAAGGCGATTTTTCTGTCTTAGAACGGTCCATAAACAGGTCAATGCATGAAGATTGGATAGTGAAGGAAGAAAAAAAAGGCTGGGTAAAGCTACGGAAGACATGCTTTCATACAGTATTCGCAAATGATATTAAACCGGAAGCAAAAGCTGCGTGGATAAACTATTTTGGCTCAAAAGGCGTTGATATATCAGCGTATTTTTTAGACAGTATTGTAGATCTGGTGAAGCTCGAAAAAGAGAATAAATTATCTGTTTTTCCAAAGAACATAGATATAGTTACTGGAGGATTTCCATGCCAGGATTTTTCAATTGCGGGTAAAAGACTTGGCCTTAATTCAGATACCGGGCATAATGGTAAAAAGAAACAGGAGGAGGATCCGACTATAGAAAACAGAGGGCATTTGTATATGTGGATGAGAGAAGTGATTTCTATTACGCAGCCCAAAATGTTTATTGCGGAAAATGTAAAAGGTCTTACAAATTTAAACGACGTTAAGGAAATCATTGAGAAGGATTTTTCATCAGTATGTAATGAAGGATACTTAGTTGTACCTGCAAAGGTGTTGAATGCGGCTGAGTATGGTGTTCCACAGGGAAGAGAGCGTGTAATATTTTTTGGCTTTAAAAGGTCGGAATTGACAGAAAAAGCGAAAAAAGCGTTGGAAAAAGAAACCATTGATATGGCGTATGATCCATATCCGACGCATACGCATTTTTTAAATGAAAATGACGATGGGAAAAAATGCAAATATGTTTCTGTGAGAGAAGCCTTGGCTGATCTTCCAGAGCCGGATGACGCGGAAGATATTAATCAAAAAAAATACTCAAAAGCAAAATATATGGGGAAACATTGTCAAGGACAGCAGGAGGTGAAATTAGACGGGATTGGACCAACAATAAGATCTGAGCACCATGGCAATATTGAATATAGAAGATTGAGCAAAGAACATGGTGGAGTTCATAAGGAAGAGTTAGCAAAAGGATTATCAGAAAGAAGGTTAACGATTAGGGAATGCGCAAGGATACAGACATTTCCTGATGAATATTCATTTGTAATTCCGGCAAAAGGCGAAGAATGTTCAGTGTCAGCTTCGGAAGCGTATAAGATAATTGGTAATGCGGTACCTCCGCTATTAGCGTATAATATCGCAAAAAATATTGAAGAAAAATGGGACTTATATTTTGGAGGAGAAGTATGATGGCTTCGGATCAATTTATAAAATATTATCAATTGCTGAAAAGAATGACAAGCCAATTACAATCGGATATGCAATCTGAGTTGTCTGAAGGTAAAAAAATTAAGATGACAGGAACAGAATTTGAAAAAAGAGTATATGACGCTCTGACCGACGCGGGAATTAAAGAAGAAAATATTAAGCATAGCGCGCAAAAATTTCCTGACTTTATTATTACGGATCCGGAAAAAGGGGAGAAGATTGGCGTAGAGGTAAAGAAGACGGATTCGGCTAAGTGGGAGGTTATTGGTGGAAGCATATATGAAAGTTTAAAAAATAATATAGATGAAACATATGTTGTCATGGCAAAGCTTGGTGGAAATAATCCGGAAGTACGTTTCAGAAAATATGAGGAATGCATTGCTGATTTGAAAGTTACTCATAGTCCAAGATTCTCTTTGAATATGGACCTGAAAAAGGGTGAAGACTATTTAACAACGCATGATTCAGGCGATTTGCTGAAATTATCTGGAGATGAGCTTAATAAGCGGATACGGCAGCTGCTTAGATCAAATAAATCGACATGGTGGAGCGAAGCGGAAACAACATCCTTTACAGAGTTATCATTAGAAGAAAAAGACGCTTATTTTGTAGATGGAGTTGTCCTTTTTCCAGAGGTTTTTGGCGGAAACTATGAAAGATTTACACCCTGGCTGATATATAGCTGCCTTGTCTGGTGCAAAAATGTCAGAGATGTTTTTTCGGCGGGAGGTACTCAGAAAATAACTGAGATTGATACGTTTGTGTCTGCGGTTATGAATAGAACAGTCGAAAAGATAGATGACGTAAAAGCTAGAATCGATAATCTGACAAATGATGAAATACAGAAATTTTGGAAAAAGGAATATGCGCAAAGAAGCAATAAAATACAGATATGGCTATCGTTAGTGAAAGAAAATATGAAATTTTCGAATAAACTGATTGAGAATAATAAGAAACTTGATAATTATAAAGAATTACCTGATGAAGATATTTCAGAAAAAATAAAGGATACATATTGCGGACATATAAGCTCACTTTTAAAATTACATAAATAGAGAAAAGTTATGAGAGATCCCAAAATAACTCACAGGATAATGTCGGCGGTTAAATCGAAAGATACTCGTCCGGAATTGATTTTACGTAAGGCGCTTTGGCACAAAAATTATCGATATCGCATTAATTATAAGATGCTTCCAGGAAAGCCGGATATTGTTTTTACTAAATATAAAGTCGCTGTTTTTTGTGATGGGGATTTTTGGCACGGACATAACTGGGCATTACGAGGGAAGAACTGTTTGGAAGAGGAACTGAAGGGATATAACGATTATTGGAAAAACAAGATACTTCGTAATGTAGAACGTGACGAGGAGATCAATAAGACGTTGAACGCTCTGGGATGGTCGGTTGTTCGAATCTGGGAAAGTGAAATAAAAAAAGATGTAGATGGATGTGTGCTGTCTGTTGAAGAGGCCTTATTTAGCGCTATGCTTCAGCATAATGAAAGCGATATTTATTTTGAATAGGAACGATATGTGAAAATTTCCCCGGTACGAAACAGGGCACCGGGGAGGGGAACGCCTGCCGGTGCGGCAGAGCTGCCGGAGACAGCCGCGCCGCAACAGGCTTACCGCTTCAAAAAATTAGCATCCGCATCCGCAGCCATCATTCATTCTGCCACAGCCATTGCCGCATCCGCCGCAGAAGATGAGAAGCAGGATGATCCACAGGCAGCTGTCATTGCCGCATCCGCATCCGTCGCTCATTCTGCCGCAGCCGTTGCCGCATCCGCCGCAGAAGATGAGAAGCAGGATGATCCACAGACAGGAATTGTTTCCGCCGCTTCCGAAGAGACCGCCGCCACAGGAATTTTCACATCCGCATCCACAGTTTGTTGCGCTTAAATCACTCATTTTGAAATCCTCCAAATTGATTGTTTACAGTTCCATAATATGTGTGTGGAAGAAATGTGTGAATAATTTTTTGAATTTTTTTCAAAAAATTATAACCCATTGTCCCTACTTTAGCCTGACAGAGCAGTTTTTTCTTGACGAATTGCCGAAAATTATATACAATAGCAAACGGTGACAAGTTGGTGAGTCAGGAACTGTCACGAAATAGTATTGAGAAGCAGGAGGCAGCTCCTGGCGATTGTAAAAACAGATACCAATAGTATTTCATGACAGCTCCTTAAGTTTGGAGGTTGAGATTATGCCGTCATACAGAGAGATGAATGCGGAAGAACTGGAAGCATTAAAGAAGGAACTGGAACAGGAGTTTGAAGCGGTCAAGGCGAAGAAACTGAGTCTGGACATGTCCAGGGGAAAGCCGTCTATAGCTCAGCTCAATCTGTCTATGGAAATGATGGACGTACTGCACAGGGAATCAGATATGATCTGCGACGAGGGCATTGACTGCAGAAACTACGGGGTCCTGGACGGAATCCGGGAAGCCAAGCAGCTTCTGGCAGACATGATGGAGGTTCCAAAGGATAATATCATTATTTTCGGAAATTCCAGCCTGAATGTGATGTACGATATGATCTCCCACGCGATGACCCACGGCGTAATGGGCAGCACGCCATGGGCAAAGCTGGAAAGGGTGAAGTTCTTGTGTCCGGTGCCAGGGTATGACAGACATTTTACGATCACGGAGCATTTCGGGATTGAGATGATAACTGTTCCGATGACGCCGACGGGACCGGATATGGACATCGTGGAAAAGTTGGTTGCAGAAGACGAGACCATTAAGGGGATCTGGTGCGTTCCCAAGTATTCCAATCCGCAGGGAATCACCTATTCGGACGAGACGGTTCACCGTTTCGCGTGTCTGAAACCAGCGGCAAAGGATTTCCGTATCTATTGGGATAACGCATACGGCATCCATCACCTGTATGATGATAAGCAGGATTACCTGATCGAGATTTTCATGGAATGTAAAAAAGAAGGCAATCCGGATCTGGTGTACAAGTTTGCGTCCACATCCAAGATCAGCTTTCCGGGCTCCGGAATCGCGGCATTTGCGGCATCGGACGCAAACCTGGTGGAGATCCGCAAGCAGATGCGGGTACAGACCATCGGACATGATAAGGTGAACCAGCTCCGCCATGCCAGATTTTTCGGAGATATTTCCGGAATGGTGCAGCATATGAAGAAGCATGCGGAGATCCTGCGGCCCAAGTTCGATACGGTATTGAATACCCTGGAAAAAGAACTGGGAGGACTGGAGATTGGTTCCTGGATCGCGCCCCGGGGCGGATACTTTATATCATTTGACGCCATGGACGGCTGCGCGAAGGCCATTGTCGCAAAGGCAAAGGAAGCGGGCCTGGTGATGACGGACGCGGGAGCGACCTATCCTTATGGAAAGGATCCGAAGGACAGCAATATCCGGATCGCGCCCTCGTATCCGACTCTGGAGGAGCTGAGGGTGGCAACAGAGATTTTTGTGCTGAGTGTAAAGCTGGTCAGCATTGACAAGCTGCTTGGAAATCTATAGAATGTAAGGAACTGCTTTCATACTGCTTCATAAAAAGCTGCGGTACAGATTTTTGGTCTGTACCGCAGCTTTTTTCGTCCCGGCGAGTGTTCGGTCAATCTTACAGGGTTACTATTCACAGTAACCTTACAGGTGTAATTTTTACCTCAAGTACTTGACAAATATCTGATTATAGTGTATATATAACATATGAACAGATAAAAATGAAGGTGGTGATGATTTGAAACTATTACAAAATTCCGGGATACCCATTTATCAGCAGATCGCGGAACAGATGAAGACGGACATTCTGGCTGGCAGGCTGAAGGAGGGGGAGTATCTTCCTTCCATCCGCAGTCTGGCGAAGGAATTGAAGATCAGTGTCATTACCACGATGAAAGCGTATGAGCTGCTTGCGTCGGAGGGGCTGGTGACCGCTGTTCAGGGAAAGGGCTTCTATGTCAATGCACAGGACAGCGAGATGCTTAAGGAACAGCATCTGCGCCGGGTGGAAGAAGCCCTGACGGAGGCAATCCATGCCGCGGAGATCGCAGGTATGCCGCGAAGTGACCTGGAAATGACACTGCGGGTATTGCTGGACATGAGCGAGGAACAAAAAAGCGAACCGGAATAACCGGAAGATATAGAGACACAGACAAACAGAAAGGGCGGGAGGATATGAAACAGGCAGAGCAAAAACAGGAAAGCGTAATACAGGCAGGCAATCTGAATAAGAAATACGGCGACTTTCAGCTTTCGATTCCGAGACTGGAGATTCCCAGGGGCTTTGCCACGGCATTGATCGGGGAAAACGGGGCGGGTAAGACCACGCTTTTAAACATACTCTCCGGCATCCGGCTGGATTTCCAGGGGGAGGTGTCCTACTTTGGGGATCGGAGTCGGAAGCTGGACGGCAGCGTGCAGGAGCGGATCGGCTATACGGGACCAGGCAGCTATTATCTGCCCCACTGGACCATCCGTCAGGTGGAGGAGATCAGCGGGCTGCTGTTTGCGGGCTTTCAGAAAGAACGGTTCCGGGAACTCTGCGAAGACATGGGGATCAGCCGGTCTATGACGAAGAGCGTGAAAAAGCTTTCCGACGGCAACCGGATGAAGCTGATGCTGGCGGCAGTGCTGTCCAGGGATACGGAGCTTTTGATCATGGATGAACCCGCATCCCCGCTGGACCCTCTCATGCGGGAGCAGCTTTGCGACAGGATGCGGGACTATCTGGAGGAGGGGGACGGAGAACGCTCGATCTTTTTTTCCACCCACAATATCGCGGATATGGAAAATGTGACGGACTATTGCCTCATCATGGAGCATGGGACGATCGTAGAGGAAGGGTTTGTAGAAGATCTGAAGGAAGAATACGCTCTGGTAAAAGGGGAGGCATCGGATGCCTATCAGACAGGGAAGGTTCTTTTTTCTATGAGCAGGAATTCCTATGGGTTTGAGGGGATCTGCCGGACCCGGGATCTGGAACGTCTGGCCGGACTGGACATCGCCGTGGAGATACCCACCCTTTCTCAGATCTGCGTGGCGGTGATGAAAGCAAACACTGTAAACAGCCCCCGGAAAGGAAGGGATTCAGGCTTATGAAGAAAAAAATAAAAAGCTATCTGGTCTTTTCTTCTTTTTCATACAAGGTGTGCATATTTCTCCTGATGCCTGCGGTATTGGTGGGAATCGGCATAGGCATCGTAAGCATTTTCGGAGAACTGGGGTTGACGGCGACGGCAATGCTTCTGACGATGGCGGAGATCCTTTCCGATCACTGGCTGTTTTCCGGGCTGATGGCAAAGGAGTCGGAAAGGATGGAGGTTCTTCGGACCTCCGGCATGGGAATGGAGATCATGAAAAATGCGCTGATATTGGATCTGCTGCGCAAGCTCCTGACAGCTTTTGGAATCCTGGCGGTCTGTGAGCTGTATGCAGGGCACTGGGGAGGGCTGCTGCTTATGGCAATGGTTTCTTATGTTTTTTCCGCAGCGGGCACATTTTTGGCAAGGTATGGGGGCGGACTTGCGGTCAATGTCTGTATAGGGCAGATTTCGGCGTTTCTGGTTCTGGGATGTCTGTTTTGTGTGTTCCAGTCAGGATCATGGCGGTTCCGGGTTGGATTTGAGCTGCTGTTTCTCGCCCTTGGAGTCCTGGCCAGTGTTCTGACCGTAAGCAAAGCAATGAGGAAAGTGAAGGGAGGATATTATGATCAATGATATGAAACTGGGAATCCGGTTATTACGTTACGGGTTTGGAATCAAAACAAATCTGGTGCTGCTGATCGTATTCACGGCAGCAGATCTGTTATGCTTTGCCCTAGAACTGGCAGGAATTACGATGCCGCTGGACGGGTTCATGCTGCTGGCCTGCGCAATGATACCCGGGCAGATTCTTTTTACTTTAAATGCGGTTGATATCGTGCTGGCCTCTCCTGCCAGAAAAAAACTGCAGACATCGGTTCCGGCAGTGATGAGTCTGTGCACAACACTGGCAGCGTATCTGATCGTTGTTCTGAAAGAAGCGGTGATCGTCCTCATTCATCCGGACAAGACTGCTCAGAGTGCCATGCATCTCGTCTTTCTGGAGGTTTTAGCGGCAGTGATCCTGGCTTTTACAGGAGTTCTGTATAAATCATTTCCGGCACTTCTTGTGATGTATTTTTCTCTGTCCGGCTTCAATTCGTTTTTCATGATGCCGATCTTGCGGTCGGATTTTCTGGGGGAAGATATGGGGGCGTTGGTGCGGGCCGCACTGATCGGGGTTGTCCTGATCCTGGCGGGAGGTGCTTTGGAGTATGCGCTCTCTGTTCTATTTTACAAAAAGCCTGTTTCAAAAAAGGTGCTGGGAGAAAGATTGAGCAGGGAGCTGTAAAGTGAAGCGGAAGGGCTGCGGGACTTCCGCCTCACATACCATCGTATGCAGAAAGGCTGCCAGTGGCAGGCGTACTTTAGGAACTGCGCAAAAAAGCAAGTTATTTTTGCACAGTTCCTTACTCAATTCATTTTCACATTCAGAAAGCTTCTTCCGGTCAGCGTCTTATTAAAGAGCAGGAAGCAGAACACGATGACGCAGCCTGCCGCGAACCCGATCCAGTTGAATAAGGCTGTCAGGATCAGAAGGAGGATCCGCATGAACTTCATGGCATATCCAAGCTCAAAGTTGGGCTGGGCATAATTCGCCATGGCGACAAAGGCCATATACAGCATCACCTCTGCGTTGAACCAGCCGGAGGATACGGAAAATTCCCCCAGCACCAGGGCGGTGATCACACTTAAGGGGGTACTGAGCATGCTGGGCGTATTCAACGCCGCCAGATGGAGACCGTCGATGGCAACCTCCAGGAGCAGGAGCTGGAACACCAGAGGGATATTGACCATGTCTTTGACCGCTACAAAGGAAAATACTTCCGGCAGCCAGTCTAGGTTCTGCATAAAAAGCAGAAATACAGGCGTCAGGAACACGGTGAGAAATGCAATGACCGCCCGGGAGATCTTTAAGTAGGTTCCTGTGATCTTCGGGAAATAATAGTCATTGGCCTCTTCCACAATATCCAGGATGGAGGTGGGCAGGATCATGGCGGAGGGGGAATTATCCACCAGGATCACCACCTTTCCTTCCAGAAGACAGGCAGCCGCGGTATCCGGGCGCTCTGTGAACTTAAACTTGGGAAAGGGATTGAACCATTTCCGGTGGTAGATCGCCTCAGCCAGGCTCTGCTGGTTCATGCGCAGGTCGTCCATATGGAGCGCGTCGATCCGCTGCTTTATATTGTTCAGCAGGTCCTTGTCCACACGGTCCTGGATATAACAGATGGCAATGTCTGTCCGGGAGGTCTGACCGGCTTCTGTCATCTCCATGACCAGATGAGGGTCGCGGATCCGCCGCCGGATCAGGGCAGTGTTGAATACGATGGTCTCTACAAAACCATCCCGGGAGCCCCGGAGAGACTTGTCCTTTTCCGGCTCCCCTACGCTTCTGGCAGGGTAAGTCCTGCAGTCGATGGCAATGCACACCTCATAGCCGCTGATGAACAGGCAGGTCATTCCGGAGAGGATGTTGCGCATGACCTGGTCGTAATCGCCGAGGACATCCACTTCCACGTAGGGGATCTTTGTCCTGGCAAATGTGGTCGCATCTTCCGGCATGTCATCGGGCGTCACCCGGAAGAAAGCGTCCATGATCTTCACTAAAGTCTCATCCTTGGTAAAACCGTCAATGAAATAAAAGGTTGCCTCCCGTTCTCCGATCACAATATCCCGGCGGATGATATCAAAGCTTTCCTTCACCGGAAGGAGCTTATCCATATAGGCAATATTTTCCTCAAAGGAAGGCATCACTTTTTTAGAAATTTTATCTATCATACAAATCAGAGTCCTTTCCTGCACGGCATACATGAACCGTTTCTATCAGTATATAGAATCTCCGCCGGGGATCAAAATTATTCTCGAAAACAAAGAAAATCCTCTGTCTAGTACATCATAAATTAAATAACTAGCCAAATATATATGAGTGTTATAATCAAATTATCAAATAATAGGAAGGAATGTTGATTATGGCACACGCAAATATATTAGATATTGAACAGGAAGATTATGAATATCTCCAATCTCTGTGTAGATGCAGAACAATACAGGCTCAGATTGTTGACC
>CAJSZT010000012.1:0-112846 GCA_910573785.1 Lachnospiraceae bacterium
GCCATACCACTAAAAAGATGGAATAAATTTATCTGCGATTAAAAATCAAAAATACAAGATATTGTGGTTAGTAGGAAGAATAATATTTAAGTTGTTAACATTGATTAGTAAACTACTATAAGATACATAACGCCTACCATCAACCAAAAAACGACAAACTCTAGTAGGACTCGACACAGCCGTTTCCAAAATATTTCGGAGTATCTCACCTTATAATTACTTCCCCAAAATAAAAAAACTAAAATTAAACTCAAATATGAATTTTCATCGAAGAAAATATAATATGAAAATCCTAAGTAAGCATATAAGCATAACGCACTCCAAGATAGGATACGAATACTATAAATGAAAGCCCTTTTGTCGGATAATGCAATTATACTCTTCTTTATATTCTTTATCATGAGTGATCACATCCTCTCTAAAATCAACCAGGCAGCAGGATATGTTGGCTTTAAATTCTGAATATGTGTTAATCTTACACAACTAATGCTGCCTTCCATAAGCATAATCAAAGAATTCTTCCACCAATCATAAAAATCGCATCCCTGCTTCCGATAGGAACAGCTTCTATTTCATGATGTCTCCTTTCTGCCTTCTTTCGGGACGATAATTCAAAATCAATTTTTTTCTCCGGCTTATTTATTTTTTTCTAAGAGTCTCAGCTCCTTTTCAAAATCCATATTTCTTTTATTTTTCATATTATTCATTCCCAGCCTGATCAATACCGGAAGCAAAATCAAACACGGAGTCAAATCATAAGAAAATACCTTAATAAATCTCCAGTACAGATCCATCTTCGCATACTCTGTGATCAGCTCCATGACCGATCTGAAAATCCAGTAACCTATGAACTGTGTCAGCCAGAAAATCTCATGCAGCCGTAAATACCCAGTAGCAGAGATGCGGTTTGCGATCAGCAGAATTGCGGCAATGATCATAAAGCCAAAGCACAAATACACAAACCCGTAAGACAGCAGTTCATTGGTCCGGCTCATCTGCGTTTGGCTGACCCCTCTCGCCATCAGCCGATAGATTGCCAAAAACAGGGCTGTCAGGTGCGTAAGAAGTGTAACCACTGCGTAAATGAACGTTATTATTTTGATGCGTTTTAGAGTTTTCATCTTGATCTCCTTTCCGATACTCACCGTGCCCCGTATGGTATATAGGGCGGTTATGAGCAGAGTGGGGTTAACAAATGGTTACAAATGTTCCAATTATAAAATGTTTTGCGCCAATTCCAAGAACAAGGTTGTTATGTTTATTTTAACACGGCTGTGGATTTTATACAATGAGGAATGAGTGATTTGCAATATATCTGCTGCTATTTACATTTTCCTCTCATTTATTTTCTCCTCTATTTATCCGATTTGTTTTCCAGTCACAGCATCATATAAAATCTCTCCATCCACCATTTTCCCGTTTTCCTCCATTTGTACCAGGAACCTCCAACACGGAGAAATCACCTTCTGCATATCAAATTCACTTTTTCCTGTCACTTTCATTTCTGTTTCACTAAAAATAAGTTCTATTCCATATATGCGGATTTTTCCTGTCAAAATGGTATTTTCGTACACTTGCAATAAACGCTCCAGTACAATATCGGGATGCACGACCTCAATATCTGCCTCCTCGACTACCTTATAGCTACAAGGAATAATAATATGAAAACAGATTTTTTTTATGCCGCGTCTCAATTCCTTCCTTTTTTTCCATGATATCATCCTCCTTCTATATTATCAGGGGTTCTAAGTCCTTCCCTCCTCTCTTTCCCCTAATATTATAATTCCAATATCTCTGACAATTGAACATAAATCTCCTTTAGCAGTTCTTATTAAATCCTATCACATGATATTCCTGTGAAGAAAATCACGCCAAATTCGAAGATTTAACTAAGATATAAAAGCGCCAAGATGAAAAACTTGACGCTTAGATTCCAATTATTTGTATCTTTTTTGAGAGAATTGATAACTTTAATATTCCTTATAAAATTTCATTTGCTTTTTGATTATTTTTTTTAGTTCAGTAACATCATAGATATTTTCAATTTTTTTATAATTAGGAATCCTTGAATCTTCTATTTTTAGAACAATAGAAGATTCATCTAACCATAAAGTAATCTGTGCATATGATATGCATGCCTGAGAATAATCACTAATAGTTATTACAGCATCAGGAAGATGTTCTGTAGTTTCAGTTTTATCAATAGTTCTAGCCCTTAATAAAGACAAAAATATCGTAGTGACATCCTCTTTGTCTTTTAATGGTTTAGATTTAGTAAAATCAACTCCCACCGAATTATCTCCTTCACTATTTACAGGAATGCCTATTAATATTTTGTAATCTAATTTTTGGGTTCTAATGACAAAATATATATTACTTATAATTAAAAACAATACAAGTATAACTATTAGTATTTTTTTGATTTTCATAACTATATTCTTACCCACCTATGGCTCAATGAATACTGGGGATCATGGGTATAGTATGTATACTGATAAACATTATATTTATATACATCAATTTTTTTCGATTTGATTGTATAATTTTTGATAAAATCAAATCTATAATATCCTGTGCCGGAAGGAACTGCTGCAGCATAACCGCTACCAGAAGAAGTAGTTTGCCCTGTTTCAGCAGTAAATGTAAAAGGCGCAGAATTTATTGTTACAGTAAAATTAGTAGAACTTCCACCAGAACTGAAGAAAAAAACTGTTGCTCCTGACCCCCCTCTATACCCAAGTCCTGGTTGCCCCGTCGGGGTAACATACACTGTTTTATACGTAGTATAGTTTGTTGTAACCTGACTCTCTCCATAATTGTTTAATGGCATAATCCCCTTTGAATTGCTTGTTCCCACTAAATTGGGATCAACAAATTTGTCAGTTATTATAGTATCTTCTTTAACTATTTTTTCATCATCAGCGGCAAAAGCTGGAAAAGGAATTGACATTATTCCAACAACAAGCGACAAAGTCAAAGCGATTTTTTTCAATAAATTTTTCATATTTTTTCTCCTTCCAAATTGTACTATACATATAATCTACTTACAAAAAAATTATCTCTATTTCTATTTAACTAAAATATCCGTTCCCCTCCTTTCAGATTTTTTAATGAGTCCTCGCATCTCTCTATTTGAGATTATACTAGAATTCTTTTCACTTATGTGAGTTTGACCGCAATTGTATATTCCGCTGACCGCATTTATTTTTTTACAGCCCCAAAATCCACGGCAATTCATCATAAATCTCCCTCAGCAGCTCATACCCAATCCCAGCTGCCCCATTCATAAATCCCGGCGCATGATATTCCTGAGCAGGAAGCTCCGGTTCTTCCTTCTCCAGCCCCACGATTTTCTCATGAACCGCAGCTTCCGCCTCAGCCATAACACCGCGTCCCGCATATTCCCGCAGTTTCTCCAATATCCGATAATTCCCCATTGTCCCATGGCAGATACACATTCCATCTCTCAGAAAATGCTTCGAAATCATCGGCATTGCCTTTTTGATATCCTTTTCCAATCTCTCGCGTAAATCGGCAGCCTCCTCCGACTCCTGATCTTCCAATAATGCGTCCACCATCAATTTTCTTGACAATGCAATCCCGCCTGCACCATGGCACCATGCCATTTCCTGCTCCCCGCTCTGTCCCTGGCGCATGAATTCCTCGCGCAGATCCTTCCAGTCGTGGAACTTCTCCTCGTACATACTGTCCTCATAATCCAGTGCCCGCAGGCACAGATCATAATATCTCTTTTCTCCCGTGATCCGGTACAGTCTGCACAGCGCGATCATAATTCCGCTGTTTCCATGAGCCATACCGCACAGCGGTGTCTTCTCCGCTCCCCGCCAGCCTGTACCGCATGTCATTTGTTCCGCATGACCGCACAATAAATCTCCCGCTTCTATTGCCGCCTGCAAATATTCCCTGTCTCCGGTGATGCCGTATAATTTCAGCAGAACGAGGATTGCCCCCGCATTTCCCCCTAGAAGGTCATAGCTTTTATCTTCCCGTAGCAGCACCAGTGACTTCTTTGCGTGCAATTCCGCCAAATGCAGATGTTCCTCTTTTTTGTCGATCTCGTACAACAGCAAATATGAGTATACGATAGAAAATTCCCCGTCAAACATCCCGGTTCTTCCTGCATTTTCCGGCGCATCCGCCGACATATTTTCTGATATATCCAGCGTTTCCGTGTACTCTTTCAGCCGCAGGAAAAGCCTGTCCGCAATCTTTTTCTCAAGCTGTAGCTCCGCCTGCCCTTGTGTCTCCTGCCTCTGCTTCCTTGCCCTTTCCAGTGCATATAAATACACAACAATCCCCGCGATCCCTTCATAAAAATAATGCGTGACCCTGCGGATTTTACTCCGGCATTGTTCCGACAGGTCGATGCTCAAAACCTGCAGCTTTCCTTCTTCGTCTTCATAGACATTCTCCAGGATCAGCCCCGCCAGTTTTTCACAGATGGAAAACAGTCTGTCGGCTGACACTTTCTTTTCTTGATCCGCTTTATGAAGCCCGCTCTTTTTTCGTTCGAAATCCATCCTCTCTTTCCCCAGCTTTCCCGCAATCGTAAGCGACAAATTGATCAGCCGCACCTGTAGTTTTTCATCCCTCCGGCCGATTTTAGAAAGTCTGTTTCGAACCGTCTGTTCGGGAGCATCGATAAAATAGTCCGGAATGCAGATCTGCTGTTCACTCATCAGATCCCTTCCCTTATTATAAAAATAAGGAATATCCCCCCGGAGCATAGATTCCGCTTCGGATTCGACCAGCCGCTGGTCGCGGGTCTTTCCCACGATTCCGATGGTACGCACAAAGATCTCCCGGTCCCCGCCATCTTTCAGCAGATCCGGATAGTAGGAGCTGTTCAGAAGCGCAGCATATTTCATCGTGTCCGAAACCACCTGACGGCTCTCGCAGGTTGCCGCCTGACGCAGCATTTCCTCCTGAAAATCCGGGTTACTTTTTACATAGTGGTATGTTTTTTGGAAACCACTGATCAGGTCATTTTTATATTCTGCGGCTTCTACAGAACGGCCTTTATATTTTATCTTGTTCTGGGTAGGATTCATGATCCCATGCCGGTACTCAATCCGCATTTTGGAGGTATAGGCGTCCCGGATGACCGGGATCTGCAGCCTGCTTTTTCTTCCGCCCTCGCCGCTCAGCGCGCCGACCTCATTTCCGGCCTTTGCGCTGCCCGGAAGGTAGGTCGGAAGGATTCCAGATTTCAGGACGGAATCGAAAACCTCATTGCGGGTTATGCTTTGACTCTGCAGGGGGATCAAGGTTTCCAGATCGATCAAAACCGGATACTCTCCCCTTGCGATCATATTTTCACAATGCAGGTCTCCGGTGCCGAAAAAATAGGTCAAGCAAATCAGAATCCCTGCCCTTTGATAGAATCTCTTTACCTCTTCTTCCGACGCGCATTCCTGAAAACAGATCTTCTCCTCCCAGCCGTAATCCGGACGGCTGATGATTTTGATTCCCATCCTTTCATCCCAAAGGGCACATTCTGAACTTATCCTTTTCAGAAGCTTTTGAAAGTGAAGCTCGTTTTCCAATGAACGGGGCTTGTAGATCAATTGCAGCGTTTCATTCAGGCATACGCACGCGACGCTTTTTCCGTGATTATGTGTGTCTCCGTACATGCAGCGGATTCCGCTAAGCTCAGAGATCGGAGCGCTGCCGGGAAACTGCTCTTCTATCTTCTGCCTGTCACTTTCCAAATGGCTTATGATCTCGCAGAAGTAATCTGCGCATTGTTCCGCCTGTTCCCTCAGCATGCGGAATAAGACCGGATATTGTTCGCATAGCTCATGGATATACGATACGTCACTCAAATATCTGTCAAGGAAGTCCTGATATTCTTCCGCTTCATCCTTTCCCGCAAGCTTCCCCTCCGCTTTCAGGCGATGCATTTCAAGGATCAATGTCCTGACAGAAATCTTCTGAAGGCAGTTTAATGTGTACCGCAGAAAATCCTTTTCCAGATTCGCAGAATGACGGATTGCTCCCTCTTCTTTTTTCATTCTGAATTTTCGTCTTCCTTCCTGCAATGCATATGCGTAAAAAGGTGCAAATACAGGATGATCCGAAATGGGTTCCGGATTCTCTATATTCATGAATATTTCATATTGTTCAGAAACCGTATACGGTATCTCTGACAGATGGAATCTTATCTTTTCATGTTCCTCTGCTAATTGTGTGATCCTGGCTGTTCCGAGAATCCCTTCCCAAAATTGTAATTTTTCGGATTCTATTCGGGGAGCCTGGGCCAAATCTTCTGTGGAATAATTTCTTTCTCTTAGGTAGGCTACTTTTAAATTGATCATTTGTACAATCCTTTTTTCTCTTTTTACGCCTTATAGTGTTTAGCGTTTCTATCATATTTTAAAAATACCATCAAGTCAGAAACTCCTTTAAGCACAACTTAGCGTATAGGAAAGTTCTGTTGATGGTATTTTTATTCTAATTATTTACAATACAATTAATGCAAATCTCAGCAACAGATGATTGTGCATAACTGAATACAGTCTCCAGTTATTGACTGTATTTCAGTTACTGCCTTTTCGTTCTCATATAGTTTATCAATCTCCTGAAATTCTATTTTCAAATCTCCAACGTATTCTTTCATTTTCTGCATGTTCTTTTCCTCTCTTTCTCCAATTTATTTTTTTGTCTTCTATTTCTTCTGATGCTTCTTTCTCCTGTATTTTAAAACTGCTTTGTTCAATGACAGAAGCCACTGCCGTAAACTGATTTTCTGTGTCATCCAATAACAATGTTCCTTGATATTTTTCCAGCGAAGATTTAACACTTTCAAGGCCAATCCCATGAACTTCTTTATCTTTTTTAATAGTTTGATATTTTTGTTTTTTCTTGACAGGCTTCCTTTCCATACTATTCACAAATTTTATTATACATAATGCTCCTGTTGATTTTATTGTAATATTTATTTCCTTTTTTTCTTTTTTCGTATACTCACAGGCCTCGATTGCATTATCAAAAAGATTGGATAATACTACACATAAATCATAATCTGCTAATGGAAACTTCACCATATGATCTACTTCCATATGTACTTCTATACTTTTCTGTTCAGCCTCCAAAAGCTTGGTATTCAAAATTGTATCTACAGTTTTATTCCCTGACCAACTTCTCTGGCTGATTACTTCCAGCGGGCTGGATAACTTGCTTCCATACTCGATTGCCTCATCATACTTTTCTTCTTTTAGGTATTTTATCAAAAGATTAATATGATTTTTGAAATCATGCGTAACGTACTCCAACTTCTTCTGTTCATTATATAATTTCTGATAATTTTGTTCCATCAATTTATTTGTTGTATTAATCAGCTGTTCCCTCTCTCTTCGGCTGGCTGATGAATCATAAACGTAAAAAACTATACAAAGAATAATCCCAAGTGCTACTGTTACATAAAAACTATTTATGTATATCTGATTTATTTCCTCCAAAAACAGCTGTTGGAATAGGAGCACTCCAAGATAACTGATAATATCAACAATGACCAGCACTCTTCTGGTTTGATGTAAATCAGAAAATCTTCTCTTAATTTGTGACATCAAAATGATTACCGCAATGAGCAATATTATTCTCACTGCAAGAAAAATTCCCGATATCTTTAAGTTTTTGCTATAAAGCACTGTCCTCATAGAATAATTCACTTTATCATTATTCATAAGAAGAAAACCCATCGCATAATCTATGTATATAATCAAATGCTTTGTCAATATAGCAATACAGCCCCGCATTAAATTATGTCTTTCTTTCCTGCATTTAAACAGTAGCATCAAAAAGAGGTCTGTAGTAATCCATACACCATTATTATAATAAAGGGTCTGAAGGTTTAAAGCGTTAAAGAAAGAAATTATTCCGCATATCAATATAAGCAAAACTTTCTGTTTTACTGTACGGCTGTCCGCTCTCTCCGCTATCAAATTATAAGCCAGATATATACAAAGATATAAATTTAATGCTTCAATTCCAGTCAATAATATGATTTTAACCATAGTCCCCCTCCACGAGATCCACCACTGCTCTCTCAGCCCCTCACGGCCTTCTTATCCGATCTGCCTGCTCCAGTATCTCGTGACCTCCTCCTTCACATTTTTCAGATAAGCCCTGCTTGCAGTCACGACTTCCTGATTGGAAAGGGTAATCTCTCTTACATCCATCCCGCTGATATGGAAAATGTTCACAATGATCCCTCGTTCTATAAAAACGAAATCTCCCTCCGGCAGCATTTTGTAGACATCATTGAGGGACAGCCTCTGCTTATATGTCCTATCCTTCGTCACAAATTCCGCGTATTTCCCGTTTTTACTGATCCGGATGATATCCTTAAACCGGAATTTTTCCATCTTATTGACTGTGGTGATCGTGTAGTAATCCGCCTCTGTTTCCTCTGCCGTCCTGCGGAAGAACTTCTCCAGCGCCCGGGGCAGGCGCTCCGCGATTTTCTCTTTCAGGATATACTGGTAGGCGTCGATCTCATAGCTTTCCAGGGCGAATCTGGAATAGGAGGTTACGAAGATAATGCATACGTCCGGAAATCTTTCCCGGATTCCCTGCCCCAGCTCCATCCCGTTGATCCCGGGCATCTGGATATCCAGAACATAGATGTCAAAATACGCATCCCCGTCGTCCAGCTCATAAATCAGTGTCTCTGCTCGAGAAAACTGCGTACACTCGATTTCTTTTCCGGCCTTTCCGGCAACGGACTGCAAAGCCTCCTGCACGGTCGCCCTGTATTCCTGGCTGTCATCTACAATTGCCGCTTTATATTTCTGCACTCTCATCACCCCATATCTTCAAACTCATAATATTTCTGCCGGTTCACATGGCAAAGATAATTGCCCTCCGGTTCTACTACCAGCTGGTAGATGTCCTCTTGCCGGGGATATTTCCACCGGGAATAGTAAAAATATTCTCCCTGCTCGTGGTTCTTGATTTTTTCCATAATATCTTCAATGACATTTTTCTTTGTGTCGGAATGGTCTCTTGGATTCCATCGTCCAAGTACGGAGCCGATCTTTGATTTGTTCAGTCTCAGCTTCTCGGCGCAGCGCCGCTGAAAGGAGCGGATCTCGTCCTCCGTCAGTCCCGCCGTATGGAAGATCTGCTCAAAAAGCGCCCGGTTGCTCTCATAGGGAAATCCCAATTCAATATACGCTTCTGTTAAAAGAATGGCCTTTGCGAGTATGGCCTGTCTCTGCCTCCCTCCTTCCTGATCCTGTGGTGCCTCTCCCTGCTCCGGCTGATAAAGCTCCATCAGATACCGGATACTGTGTATGATCACCTCCTTTGGAGAAACTCCGTTCAGCTGCAGGTTCGCCACCGCAAGCTTAATACTTTCCAGGATTATTTTTTCTTTGTCCATTCATAACCTCTTTTCTATTCTGTCTTTCCCGCAGGCTGCATGCAGTGTACCGGCATGAGGGAAGGGGATATAAGGGGGTCTGCCTGTACACTGCATACAGGATAGCATATTTCAGAATAGAAATGGGGGATTGTCCGCGACTTGCCGACTTTTGTCCGTAATTTGCAAAAAAATTCTTTTGCAGTCACAATTCGCATACTCGTTTTTTCTTTCTAACTGATTTGACAATATCATCAACATCATTTTCAGTATATTCAACAGACAGTACCCACTTTTGAGCTTCATCTAATGAGGCTTCAAATTCTTCGGCAGATGAAAGTTTTAAAGTTCCGGTTAATATTTGTGCACTCATTTTAGGAAGCACCCCCATTTAACACAAGATATCTCAACAGCCCGAATAAAAATATGACTTCTATGATCACAAGTCCTATGATCTCACCGTTTTTTCCAGTCACCAATTTCCTTTTTTTTGCGATCATCAAGACCAGAATATTCGCAATATTTACTAAAATAAGGATGCCATAACTCCATACAACGACTTGGTACACATTGTTATAAATCCCAAATAATAGGATAAGAATGATGCATGCAAAGGAAATCACGTTATTGAAAATCCGGATCCTATGTATCGTCTTTTTCATAAGCATACTCCTCTATTCGCAATGGTCTACCAACCATGCAATTTTTTATTTCAACTCTAACCTTGGATTTTCCAGCAAATTCTTTATCATAAGAGCATATTTTTCTCTGTCCGGGTCCTCTAAAACAGATGTTACTCGTCTCCCAGCATCCTTCGAAGATGAGCCGCACAAAAATATCTTCTCCCCCTCTGTTCCATAATCCAATATAATGTATCTGTCATGGAAAATGCCGCCCGAGTGAAACAGATTTATCTTTAGGCAGGGAAATTCTTCTTGGAAATCCAGATATGTATTCTTTCTGAGACCTTTTGCAAGATTATCACTAAAAATTAAAATATTCACTCCTTCCTGTGTATTGATCAACTTTTCCAGTGTTTTTAATCCAATATAATTATCTACTATATAAATAGATTCTTTCGCTTGCCTGTATATTTCATCATACACCACATCTGCTCTGAAAGGATTCCCGTTCAGTACCAGATATCCTCTTTTTATATGAGGTTCCCCAAATTCATTCATAACCTCCGAGAGTTCTGAACGTGTCACTACATTGCTTAGCCGGTCCATAGCGTCGGCCATCTGATCCTCTACCTTCTTCAGGTCAGAACGCAATTTCATGGTAGTCTGGATATTTTCAGATATCTGCATGGACAGCTGTAAGTATTCCCGCTCCCCAATTAAATCTTGATTTTCAACGATATAGTCTTTCATTTGCTTAAATGTTCGAATCAGAGCCTTGCTCTGCTTTGTTGCGAGGTCTCCTCTAAGCACCGTCATAAGCATATAAATTCCCTGCTCCGTAAAAACTTTGGGAAGCTTCCTACGGCCGCCCCAACTTGATGTCAATTTTTTTGATATCAAGATTTCAAACTCCTCTTTTGTAAGCTGAAACATGAAATCCTCATCAAATTTTTCAATATTGTTTTTTACCTGTTGATTAAATTTCGTTGTTGTGTAACCATATATTTCCGCCAGTTCAAAATCCAGCATAACCTTCTGTCCACGAATCAGATATATTCTGTTTTGAATCGCCTTCTCATTTATCAGAATAATTTCCTGCTTGCTGTTTTCTCCTTCTCCCGCTACAGCTTTTATATTCCTATCACTCATCCGTATTATCTCCCGCTTTCTCATTCACCAGTTTCTCAGTTCGGATATAGTATTCCAATAGTCTCAAAACATATTCCGGCGCATGCCTATTGTCTCTTTCCCACTCCGTAACTGTACGATATGGAATCTGGAAATAATCACAGAATTCTCTTCTGTTCATTCCTGTACTTTCTCTTAATTCCTTTATCTTTTTACTGTGATTCATTCTACCACCTCAATCATTACACATTGTGTAATGATTATAGCATATGGGAGATAACTACACAATGTGTAAACTTCAATTCATACAAAATGGCTCAGATCAGATTCATCGCGTCGCTCACATTTTTCACCCCGATCACTTTAATCCCTTTGATATCCTTCACCATATGCATGGACACCTCCGGAATGATGCAGGTCTCAAAGCCCAGCTTCCTTGCTTCCGCCACGCGCTGTTCCGGCATGTTCACGGCGCGGACCTCGCCGCTTAAGCCCACCTCCCCGAACACCAGCAGCTTTTCATCAATGGGCCGGTTCTTATAGCTGGAAACGAGGGCCATCACGATCCCCAGGTCGATGGCCGGCTCGTTCATGCGGATCCCGCCGGCGATATTGACATAGGCGTCGCAGTTGGACATATGCAGGCCGATCCGTTTTTCCAGGACTGCCATGAGCAGGTTGACCCGGTTGTAGTCGGTTCCGGTGGCGGTCCTTCTGGGCATTCCGAAATTGGTCTGGCAGACCAGCGCCTGGATCTCGATCAGGAGCGGTCGGGTTCCCTCCATGGAGCAGGCCACCACGGAGCCGGAGGCGTTCTCGGGACGGCCGCTGAGCATGTATTCCGACGGATTTTCCACTTCTACAAGTCCGTTCTGGCGCATCTCGAATACCCCGATCTCATTGGTGGAGCCGAAGCGATTCTTCACCCCCCGCAGGATCCGGTAGGAGGCGTGGCGGTCCCCCTCAAAATAAAGCACCGTGTCTACCATATGCTCCAGAACCCGGGGGCCTGCTACCGTGCCTTCCTTGGTCACATGGCCTACGATAAAAATAGTGACTCCCAGCCCTTTCGCCAGCTGCATGAGCACGTTGGTAGACTCCCGGACCTGGGACACGCTGCCGGGAGCGGAGGACACCTCTTCGTTGTACATGGTCTGGATGGAGTCGATGATGACCAGGTCCGGACGGCGGCTCTCGATGATGCTCCGGATGGTGTCCAGGTTGGTCTCGCACAAGAGCTTCAAGTGATCGCTGAACGTCCCCATGCGGTTTGCCCGCAGCTTGATCTGGGCCAGGGATTCCTCCCCGGATACATACAGCAACTGCTTCTCGGCCGAAAGCCGCTGGCACACCTGCAGAAGGAGCGTGGATTTTCCGATTCCCGGATCGCCCCCCACCAGGACCAGGGAGCCGGGCACGATCCCCCCGCCCAGCACCCGGTCCAGCTCATCCAGTCCGGTCTCAAGCCTGGCCTGGTCGTCCGTCCGGACCTCCGACAGGGCGAGGACCTGTACCTCTTTCCGGGTCTTTACGGCAGTGGTCTTTGCCGTGGTGATCATTTCCTCAGCAAATGTATTCCACTCCTTACAGGCCGGGCACTGCCCCAGCCACTTCGTCTCCTCATGCCCGCAGTTCTGGCAGAAATATACGGTTTTCTTTCCTTTTGCCATTCTTCTCTTCCTCGTTCTTTCTTATTCTTCAAAAAGTTTCCTATCGAGCAAAAACAGCCATGAGATCATCTCACAGCTGTTCTTCCCTACACCATAATATCAATATTGTCTCCAAGTCCCGGCGTAACCGCGGCAGCATCCATCATCTGCATCATGGCTTCGCTTGTGGCCTCCGCCGTATCAAGAACCTTGGACATCATGGCAAAGCTGATATTGGTACTCAGCCTTTCCATCGACATCATCGTTGACAATGCAGGAATATCCATAGGGCACCTCTCCTCTCTTATCAAGCCCTCCCGGAAATTCCGCCGTCCACATCCCTGTGAGGCCCCTCCGGGAGTTCTCTCATGATCGTATAACACACGGTTATAAACATATATCGGCTGCTTCCCTCTGATACTTAACCCGGTTTCCAGGCTGTATCAGATTCCCCGCATTCCGGGTACAGTTCCTGCACCACCTTCACCAGCTTTTCCGCCTGCCGGGACAGAGCGTAGCTGTTATTGTACACCAGGTACAATTTTCTCGTACTCCTGTTTTTTCCCGCCGGTAATGCAAGGACCGTTCCCGCCGCGATCTCCTCCCGCACCGCCAGACTGGAAATGATCGTGATGCCGATCCCGTTTTTCACGGACCGTTTGATCGTTTCCGTGCTCTCCACGCTGGCGACCACATGGAGCTTCGCCACGTCAAGGCCGGAGAGTCTGAGCTGCTTCTCCGCCTCTTTTCTGGTGCCGGAGCCTTCCTCCCGCATCAGCAGCGGTTCCTGACGGATCCAGTCCAGATCCCGCTCCTGCTCCAGGATGGCGCGGTACCGCTCCGTATTGGGCATGATCACCACCAGCTCATCCTCGTAAAAGGGAAGATACCTGCAGGATTTATTTTCTATGACCGTCCCCGTAAAGCCCACATCCACCACATGGCTGGCTACATCCGCGATCACCCTGGCGCTGTCCGACTCCCGAAGCTCCAGCTGGCCGTAAGGGTACTTTTCCTTGTATCTGGCCAGGATATCCGGCAGCAGATACCGGGACGGGACCGTAGACGCCGCAACCACCAGACGGGGCTTTGCCTTCCGGGAATCGGCTGCAAATAATTCCATGATCTGATCCTGCAGGATCAAGATTTCCCGGGCATACTGGTACAGCTGCGTGCCCTGCTCCGTCATGCAGATCTCCTTTGTATTCCTGACAAACAGCTTCGCGTTCAGTTCCTTTTCCAGCCCGGAAATATATACGCTGACCGTGGGCTGTGTCAGATACAGCGCCTCCGCCGCCCTGGAAAAGCTCTTATGATCCGCCACCGCTACAAATACTTCAAGTTGTTTTAGTTTCATATCACATAAATCTCAGTCTCTCTTTTTTCTATGATCTCTCCTGTGATCCCTGCCGGAAGCCCTTCCTCCCGAAGCTCCGCCAACAGCTCCTCCGCCTGGTCCGGGCGCGCCGCGATCAAGAGGCCGCCGGAGGTCTGGGGATCAAAGAGTACCTCCTCCATGGCAAAGGAAATGTGTTCAAAACGGACATGCTCCGCCAGGTGGTTCCTGTTTTTCTGAGCCGCCGCAGTCAGGTAAAATTCCTCCGCATAGCGGGGGGCCTCCGCCATCACCGGCACCTGTTCGGCATAGATCCGGCAGGAATGCCTGCCGTCCATCATTTCGTGCAGATGTCCGAGAAATCCGAAGCCGGTCACATCCGTACAGGCATGGATCTCGTATTTCCTGCAGATCTCGGACGCGCGCCTGTTCAGCGTGGTCATGGAAGCGACTGCCTCATTCATGGCTGTCTGGGACGCTTCCTGGATCCGGTTGGCCGTACAGATGATCCCTACCCCCAGCTTTTTCGTCAGGATCAGGACATCACCGGGCCTCCCCTGGTTGTTGGGATACATCTTCTGCGGATGAACCACACCGGTCACGGATAAGCCGTATTTCACGCTGTCATCCGCAATGGAATGTCCGCCTGCCAGAATCCCGCCTGCCTCCAGCACCTTCTCGGAACCGCCCCGCATGATCTCCCCCAGGATATTCAGGTCCATATCCTCCGGAAAGCAGACGATGTTCAGCGCTGTCCGGACGTCTCCGCCCATGGCGTACACATCGCTGAGCGCATTGGTGGCCGCGATCTTGCCGAACAGATAAGGATCCTCCACCATAGGCGGAAAAAAATCCAGTGTCTGCACGATGGCCGTGTCCTCCGAGATCCGGTAAACCGCCGCGTCGTCCCTGCTGTCATATCCGATCAGCAGGTTTTCATCCTTCGGGCCCTTCGGGAGACGTTCCAGTACACGGCCAAGCACCCCGGCTCCCAGCTTCGCCGTACATCCGCCCCCTTTACAAAATACGATCTGATCACTCATTTCTTTTTATTCCTTTCTCCGCTTCACATTGCAGACCGTTCCCTGCTTCATTCCAGCCTGCTTCATTCGGGCAATATTCAGTATAAAAACAAAAGCTGCTCCTCCGCAAACTGCAGATAATCCGGCATTCCCCTTTCCCGCAGCAACTCCCATTTGTCCTTCTGCAGAAACCAGCAGAGCTTCTCCTGGTTCTGCTCATTCTCCGGCAGGATATAAAAATTTTTCTCAAAAGGCAGCTCCGCGCTGCCCGCCAGCCGCGCTCGGATGCAGTTCTCCTTCTTTTCTCCCCACACCGGGACAAATTCATGCGCCCGGAAGCCTACATAGGCGATCTCCTTTGGGATCTCCCTTCGGCAGCGCAGACGGATTCCCCAGTCCAGGGCATCCATCTGGCGCGTTCCCGTCCTTTTCACCCTGGAAATATTCTTGCAGCCGGTCAGCCGGGCCGCTTCCAGACATCCGGGATCGGCAAATACCTCCCTGGTCCTGCCGCAGGTGACGGCTTTTCCCTGGTCCATGACCAGCAGCTCCTCGCTGAACCGGTAGATCTCATCCCGGTCATGGGACACCAGGATCACGGTTCCTGTGTATGCCCTCAGCATATCATACAATTCCTGCTGCAGCCGGTCCTTCAGGAACTGGTCCAGGGCGGAAAAGGGCTCGTCCAGTAAAATAACATCCGGTTCATATGCCATAATCCGGGCAAGCGCGACCCTCTGCTGCTGCCCTCCGGACAGTTCTCCGGGAAGACGCTCCTCCAGCCCTTCCAGCCGGAAGGTATGCAGCATATCCCGGATCCGTTCCCGGTTCTGCTGCCTGGAGCCTTTCAGACCCGCGCCGATGTTTTCAGCGACCGTCATGGCCGGAAACAGCGCATAATTCTGAAAAAGGTAGCCGATGCCCCGCTTCTGCGGCTTTACACAGATTTTTTCTCCGGAACGATACATCACCCTTTCATTGAGCACGATCTCCCCTTCATCCGGAATTTCGATGCCAGCAATGCATTTCAGCGTCATGCTTTTTCCGCAGCCCGACGCCCCCAGGATCCCGATCCTGGATGCGCTGCTCTTGAACCGGACATCCAGCTGAAATGCCGGAAACCTTTTTTTCACATTGACCGTAAGGCTCATCTTGCCGGCTCCTTTCCATACAGTTCCTTACCACCTCTTCACCGTCTTCATCCGCTTTCCGGCGATAAGATTCATCAAAATGATAATTGCCAGGGCGATCACGATCACCACCGCGACCCAGATTCCCGCCGTCAGATAGTCCCCGTCCTGGATCACCATGGCGATCTTCTGGGAAATGGTTCCCGTCTTGCCCGGGATATTTCCCGCAAGCATGGACGTGGCTCCGTATTCCCCCAATGCCCTGGCGAAGGTCAGCACCGTGCCGGACGCGATCCCCGGCCCCGCGGAGGGGATCACCACCTTCCAGAAGATCTGTGTTTCCGACATTCCCAGAGTCCGGCCCGCATAGACCAGATTGACATCGATCTGCTCAAAGGCCGCCCGGGCGTTCCGGTACATCAATGGAAATGCGATGACCGTCGCCGCGATCACACACCCAAGCCAGGTCTGCACCACCTTGAAGTCAAATGTCTCATACAGGAAGCTTCCCAGAGGGCGCCGCCTGCTGAACAGCAGAAGCAGGAAAAAGCCTGCGACCGTGGGAGGCAGCACCATGGGCAGCGTGAGGATTCCGTCCAGAACGGCCTTTTTTCCGGACGAAGCCTTGACTGCCTTCCTTGCCGCAAAAATCCCCAGGAAGAAGGAGATCACTGTCGCCACAGCCCCGGTCTTCAGCGAGATCAGCAAAGGGCTCCAATCCAGATCCGCAAATATCTCCGTCCACGTTTCCATTCTGCCCCTCCTGTCTCCTGTAAATCAAACATCCGTGTCAAAATAGTAAGAAGCAAACACGGCCCTGGCCTCGTCCGACAAAATATATTCCAGAAATTCCGCGGCGGCAGCCCTCTGGGCATCATCCGCCTCTTCGTTTACCACCTGGGCGATGGGATAGATCACATTTCCTGTCAGGTCATAGCTGACAGTTTCCAGAATCTCCAGGTCGTCCTCATATCCGTTAGTATCCGAATAATACGTGGTCCCCACCTCGCAGGAGCCCTCAATCACCGCTGCCAGCACCTTGCTCACATTGTCCTGCTCGCTGATCTCCGCGCCGCCCAGCGCGCGGGAAACCTCCTCCGTAGAGATCCCGGCCGCGTCCTCCGTCTCTTCCAGCATTCCCAGACTCACCAGCGCCTGCCGTGTATATCTTCCCGCAGGAACGCTCCCGCCTGCCAGCGCAATGCTCTCGGCATTGCCCAGACTTTCAAGCCCTGTCACCTCCGTGCCGCTGTCCTTCCGGGTGACCACCACGACCTGGTTATTGACAACATTTGCCCGGGTTCCTTCCATGACCAGGCCGTCCGACTCCAGCTGGTCCATCTGCTTCTGCGCCGCGGAAAAGAACAGGTCACACTCGTACCCTTCCTCGATCTGGGTCAGCAGAGTGCCGGAGCTGTCCGCATTGTAAGTGATCTTTACCTCCGGATGGATCTCGCTATACTCTTTCGCAAGCTCTGTCATCACCGTATTCAGGCTGGCCGCAATAAATACCTGGATCTCGGTTTTCATGGCCTTTTCCTGCTTTGCGCCGCTTTCCCCGGAGCCGGTATTCTCTGCGCCTGTCTGCTCCGTGTCTGCCTCTTGCCTGCTTCCTGCCGATCCGGCATCCTCTCCGGCTTCTCCTGCCTGGCCTCCGCCGCATCCCATAAGCAGGCTTCCCGCCAGCATGGCTGCGAGCAGACCTTTTACTGTTCTTTTCCGCATAGTTTTATTCTCCATTCTTTCCGCAGGGTTTCCTTCTTCATTCTTCCGGCCGCTTTTCCTGTCTCTTCCTGATCAAAAGAAAACGGCAGGCACCGCGCCCCTGCGTCATCCCTTCCCGCCGCACTCCGCCGCGTCTCCGGTCAGGATCTGGATCCCGTGTTCCAGATGGGGCAGGATATATTCCAGGCTTTCCTTCACCGCCTTTTTGCTCCCCGGCAGGTTGACGATCAGCGTCCCGTTCCGGATCACCGAAGCGCCTCTTCCCAGCATGGCCCTTCCGGTGATGGACAGGGAGTGGACCCGGATGGCCTCCGCAATTCCCGGCGCGTTTCTTGTCGCTACCGCCATAGTCGCTTCCGGTGTCCGGTCCCGCTCTGAAAAACCGGTCCCGCCTGTGGTCAGGATCAGCTGCACCTGCCTACTGTCTGAAAGGCGGGTCAGCTCCTGCTCGATCCGCTTCTGCTCGTCCGGCAGGATGAGCCGCTCCACCACACGGTATCCGGCCTCCCGCAGCATACTGCAGATACAGGGGCCGCTGGTATCCTCCCGCTCCCCCTTTGCGCCTTTGTCGCTCAGGGTCACCACCGCCGCGGTATAGCGGGTATCCGCCTTCTCGATGATTCGCATCTCATCTCCCACGGAAATGGTCCCGCCGCGGATCACCTGGGCAAATGCGCCCTGGGTGGGCATGATGCATTCTCCCATCCTCTGATAGATCCGGCAGTGTGTGTGGCACTCCTTTCCGATCTGCGTCATCTCCAGAACAACGTCGTTGCACTGAAATGTCGTCCCGGCCGGAAGATCTCTGAAATCAAATCCTTCCACCACCAGGTTTTCGCCAAAGGCTCCCGGCCCCACATCAGCGCCCTTTTGGTTAAAGGCTTCGATCCGTTCCGCAGACAGGAGACTGACCTGTCTGTGCCAGTTCCCGCCGTGGGCGTCTCCGCGGATTCCGAAGCCCTCCACAAATTCCGCGGAACCTACATTTTTCTTTTCGGTTCCGCGTTTCTCACTGATGCAGACCGCCTTTACAATTCCCATACTGAACCTCCATTTTTTAGTCAGCCGCCGATCTGCGCCATGTTGTGTGTTTCCTGCAGGATGCCCTTCACCCGCGCCTCGGGCGAATCCCCTTTCCCGAATATCCCTGGTACGCCGTTTTCTGCAGTGGGCCAGGCCCTGCTCGGAAAATCGTGGCACTTGGGCTTCATATAAATACAGTCCTGCAGAAGCTGCTGCAGCTCATTGTCGTCAATCCCGTTTCTCATCTCCTGCTTGAGGTTGATATGCCCTTCATAGTTCAGGCACAGCTTCAGGGTTCCGTCCGCCTTTACCCGGATCCGGTTGCAGGAACGGCAGAACTTCCGGCTCAGCGCGCTGATAAACCCGATCCTCCCGCGGAATTCGGGAAGCTGATAATAGACTGCCGGTCCGTTTCCCACGGATTCCTTCACCAACTCCATATAACCGAACTGCGCTTCCAGCAATTTTTTGATCTCATCCTGAGTCACCGCTGTATAGCCTGTCCCCAGGCCGATGGGCATCATTTCAATAAAACGGACTGTGATCGGGTATTTCCACGCCAGCGACGCCATATCTACAAGCTCATCCTCGTTGATCCCCACCATGGGAACGCAGTTCACCTTCACCGGGATCCCTGCCAGGATCGTCTGCCGGATGCCCTCCCAGACCTCGGAAAATTCTCCCCGCCGGGTCAGCCGGTGGAATTTGTCCTTGTCCAGGGTATCCAGGCTGACATTGATCCCGGAGACTCCGGCCGCTGCCAGCTCCGGCAGAAACCTGCACAAGAGTGCCCCGTTGGTGGTAATCGTAACGGACTCGATTCCGGGAACCCTCCGGATATTCTGGATCAACCCGCAGACCCCTTTCCGCACCAGAGGCTCCCCTCCGGTGATCTTGACCTTAGTAATCCCCGCTCCGGCCGCCGCCTTCGCGACACGGAGGATCTCGTCGTAGGTCATGACCTCGCTGTGGGGCATCGGCTCCACGCCCTCCCGGGGCATGCAGTACTGACACCGGTAATTGCACCGGTCCGTCACGGATATTCTGATATAATCAACAACTCTTTGATATTGGTCTTTCATTCCACGCCTCTTATCCTTTTTGTTTTTTTGCGCAATGCCGCACGGATACTGTCTGATCCGCCCGCCTGCGGCAGGTTCTATTTTCCAAAGCCGCAATTAGGGAAGGTACATACCGGGCAGGACAGGCACAATCCGCCCTCCCCCAGCCGGTCCAGATCCGCCTTCTCCAGCACTTCTCCTGTCATGATCCTGGGGAGCACCAGGTCAAATACGGTCCGTTTTGCGTACATGACGCAGCCCGGAAGTCCCATGACCGGGATTTTCTGTTCCCCGTAATAGGCCAGAAGGAACATTGCGCCGGGCAGCACCGGAGCGCCGTATGTGACGATCTTTGCCTCGGAATTGCGTATCGCGAGCGGGGTCCGGTCGTCCGGATCCACACTCATCCCGCCTGTGCAGAGGATCAGGTCCGCCCCTGCCTCCAGGAGCTTTTGGATCGCCGCTGTAATGCGCTCGTGGTTGTCATCGCAGATCTCATGGCCGATGATCTCCGCATCATATTCCGACAGCTTTTCCTTGATGACCGGAGTAAAGGTATCCTGGATCCGCCCGTAAAAGACCTCATTTCCGGTGGTCACGATCCCGGCCTTTTTCTTCAGATAAGGCCGGATCTCAAAGATCGGCCCGTTTCCTGCCGCTTTCTTCGCACGCTCCATCTTCTCCTTTTCGATCACCAGAGGAATGATCCTGGTCCCTGCCAGCTTGTCCCCTGCCTTTACCGGAAAATTCCCGTGCCGCGCCGCGATCATCATCTCTCCCAGGGAGTTGACTGCGTTCAGCTTTTCGGAATCTACCTGGAACAGCCCGTCGCACTCGGCGATCAGTTCGATCTTGCCTTCCTTCACCTCCGACGGACGCATGTGGTCATTTTTACAAATGTCATAGAGGATCTGCGCCGCGTCATTCTCGTGGAGCATATTCTCGTTATTTTCCCAGATATAAATGTGGTCCTTTCCCACACTCAGAAGCACCGGAATGTCCTCCTCCCGGATGACATGCCCCTTGCGGAACACCGCGTCCTTCGTCACCCCCCGGATGATCTGGGTAATGTCGTGGCAGAGGATCTGTCCCACCGCCTCTTCTGTCTTCATCAGCTTCATTAAAATTCCGCCCGCCCTTCCGATTATTTTTTCAAAACAATTCGGTTTTCAAAAAAATATGATTGTAGATCTGATATGCTGCTTCTTCCACCTGCTGTTCATACGTCTCAAACAACCGGAGCAGCCTGCTTCCCTTCTCTGTCAGATAAGCCCCGCCGCCGTTTTTTCCGCCCGGCTGCCGCCCTACGATCTGGTAGCCCAGCTCTTCCTCCGCCGCATGGATGATCTTCCATCCCTTGCTGTAGGACATGCCGGTCTTTCCGCAGGCTTCCTTCACAGAACCCAGCCTGTCGATCTGTTTGAGCAATGTGACGGTCCCCGGTCCGAAAAAGGGCTTCCGGTTAACCAACCTGACCTTCACCTGAGGGCGCATCAGGCTTTCCTCATGGATCCTGGCAATCCGGGCGCAGTCCTCTCCGGCAGAAATTCCTGTCAGTATGCCTTGATCCAGGACCTCCAGACGGACCATTTTCCTTCCCCCGGCTTCCAGAGCATCCAGGATTCCCTTGTCCCCCTGATACTCTAGCAGGGCCGAGATCCCGGAACCGTCCACACAGACCGGATACCCTGGCTGCCCCTGACAGACGGGAAGGACTGAGCCCTCCTGTGCTTCCAGAAGCAGCTTCACCGTTTCTTCCATAAAAAAGGGAAACTCCGCCGGGCAGAACAGCACCTTGCCGCACCTCTCCCGCAGATAGTCCAACCCCAGCTTCACGGAATCCAGTGTCCGCGCGGATTCATAGCCTTCATTTCGAAGGAACGTGATGCCAAAACGACGGAGCGCCTTTTCCACCTGTTCTGCCCGGTATCCGGTAATCATCACGATGTCCTTGATCCCCACCCGCTGAAAGTTCACGGTCACCCGTTCTGCCGCCGTCAGGCTGTCCATCTCCGGAAGCCGGACAAAATCCTCCATCCCGGCGGAGCTGCCGGCAGCATCAATCACTGCGCCGACATTCATGGTCAGTCTTTTAACGCAACGACTTCGATCTCTACCAGTGCGTCCTGGGGAAGCGCGGCTACCTGGAACGCGGATCTTGCCGGATAATTGCCCTCACTGAAAAATCCTTTGTATACTTCGTTCATCTTTCCGAAGTCTGCGATGTTTTTCAAAAATACGGTGGTCTTTACCACATTGTCCATAGTGCAGCCTGCGGATTCCAGAATGGACTTCACGTTCTCCAGAGACTGCCTGGTCTGTCCTTCAATATCCTGCGCTACGATCTTGCCCTCGGACGGAACGATCGGAAGCTGCCCGGAAAGGAACATCAGATTCCCTGTGTTGATTCCCTGAGAATACGGTCCGATTGCTTTTGGTGCATTGTCTGTGTTCAAAATGGTCTTCATGGTCATATCTCCTTTTACAAATTTCTTTTCTCGCAATAAAAATATTTTATCATTCCTTCCGCTGTATGTCAAGTTATATCCCGCTCACCTAACAAAAATTTTTTTGTACGTTGACTTTTTTATTGAATTTAGAAAGATAACATGTAATAATAGAAGTAACTCATAATAGTAGAAGTAATTCCAATAGAAATCTGTATAGAAATGGGGAACGCTTATGAATTCTGACATCCTTCAGCATTATACCGTACTGGTTGAATTTCTTGGGAAAGCGCTTGGCCCGGATTATGAAGTGGTCCTGCATGACCTGAGTTCCAAAGATTTTGCGATCGCCGCGATCGCAAACGGGCATATCAGCGGCCGGAAAGTCGGAGGGCCCCTGACTGATGCCGCGCTCCGCATGCTATCCTCCAGGGCATACGAGACCGATGATTTTTTGAGCAACTACAGGGGTATTGCCCCCAACGGGCATGTCCTTCGCTCCTCCACCATGTTCATCCGTGATGAGGAGGGCCGCCCCATGGGGCTTTTGTGTATCAATTTCGATGACTGGCGTTACAAGGAGCTGACCGAAAAGCTGCTTTCCATCATACATCCGGAATCCTATCTGGATCAGCATCCGGCGTACACCCAGCCGCTGATGCAGAAGACGGAAGAAACGTCTGCTCCGCAGGAAAACACTGCCGCGCCGATCACGGAGAATTTCTCCATGGATATCCCCGCGCTGATGCAGAAGATCTTTGACGATGCCACGGCCTCCTTGGAAACCCCGGTGGACCGGCTGAACCAGTTTGAGCGCAGAGAGATCGTAGAGCAGCTCAATGAGCAGGGACTGTTTCAGCTCAAAGGAGCGGTTTCCTTTGTAGCCCGAAAGTTTTCCTGCTCCAACGCGACGATCTACCGGTATCTCAGTGAGATCAGCGCATGATAAGAGCCCCGCCAAACACCGTTGCTGGTTTGGCAGGGCTCTCGTTTCATCTCAGGAGTAAGCAGAAAGCCTTTTTGATCTTTTTATCCCTCTGTCAGGACGCCTCGCAGGTCCGCAATCGCGTGACGCGGGCATTTCACTGCGCACATGCCGCAGCTCAGGCACAGCGTTTCGTCGATCACCGCATGGTTGTCAACCACCCGGACGGCCTCCGCCGTGCATGTCTTTTCACAGATCCCGCAGCCGATACAGCTTACGGGACAGACTTCTCTTGCTTCCTTTCCCTTGTCTTCATTGACACATTTCACTACAATATAATTGGCGCATTCATGGAGATGGATGATCTCCTGCGGGCAGGCACGCGCACACATGCCGCATGCAATACATTTTTCCTCGTCCACCACTGCCACGCCGTTTTCATTCAGTGTAATGGCGCCGAACTTACAGACCGCCGCGCAGTTTCCGCAGCCCACGCAGCCATATCTGCATTTTGATACGGCGCTTGCGGCGCAGACTCCGTTACATGCCACCACTGCCGCGCGGTAGGGGAATTTCTTTTTTACTGCCATGCTCATCCCTCCTTGTTATATGGCGTACCAGAGATAGGCAGGCTGTATCTGCGCTCTCCGTCCAGCCGATAGTATGCGTCCGTGATCGCCGGCGCCGTCGGAATGCTGGTGATCTCTCCGATGCCGATGGCTCCATAGGCCACATCCAGTCCCGGCTTGTCGATCACGATCGCTTCAATCTCCGGGATCTCATGAGCCCGGAACAGCCCCAGCGCGCCGAATTTCTCGATCGGCTTGCAGTTCTCGTCGATGGGATATTTTTCCCGCAGGGCGAATCCCATAGACATGACCACTCCACCCTCGATCTGTCCTTCGCAGGACAGCGGATTCACGGCCTTTCCGACATCGTGGGCCGCTACCATCTTTTCAATCTTCCCTGTTTTGGCATCCAGGATACACATCTGGGTCGCATATCCGTAAGCCACGTGGGATACCGGGTTGGGCACATCTGCTCCAAGGGGATCTGTCTTGGCCAGATATTCCCCGTAAAACTCCTGCCCTTCCAGGTCTGCCAGCGTTTTCCCGTCTGTCTTTGCTTCCATGAGCTTTCTGCAGGCGCGCATACATGCCTCGCCGGTGATCAGCGTCTGTCTGGAGCCGGAAGTGGTTCCGGAATCCGGTGCGATCCAGGTGTTGCTGCGCTCATAGACAATGTCCCCGCGTTTCAGATCCGTGCTGCTGACTACCATCTGCACCAGCACAGTTCCCAGACCCTGGCCGATACAGGACGCCCCCGCATAGATATGCAGCTTGTGGTCTTCCTCGATGATCAGCTTGACACGGCCCGTATCCGGGATCCCGACGCCGACGCCGGCATTCTTCATGGCGCAGGCCAGACCTATCGGCTTTCCGGCTGCTCTCGCGCTGTCATACTGCTCCTTCACTGCTTCCAGCGTCTCCACCAGTCCGGTGGATTCGTCCACGATCTGTCCGTTGGGCAGTACGCCTCCCGGACGGATGGCATTGCGGTATCGGATCTCCCATGGAGTGATCCCGATCTCGTCCGCCATCATATTTAACAGGGTCTCCGTGGCAAAACAGGTCTGGGTCACGCCGAACCCACGGAAGGCTCCTGCCGGCGGGTTGTTTGTATAGTAAGCGGTCCCTTCGATCTCAAAGTTCTCATAGGCATAAGGTCCCGCCGCATGGGTGCAGGCACGCTCCAGCACCGGACCGCCGAGGGAAGCGAAGGCTCCCGTGTCCGATGCCACCTTTGCCTTGACACCCAGGATCTTTCCGTTCTCATCGCAGCCCATGGTAAAGTTCATGACAAAATGATGCCGCTTCGGATGAATCAGCAGGGATTCTGCCCGGGTCAGCCGAACCTTCACCGGCCGTCTGGTATGGTGGGCGAGCAGCGCCGCGTGATGCTGCACCGTCATGTCCTCCTTCCCCCCAAAGCCGCCGCCTACCAGCGCGTTTTCCGCCTTGACCTTATCGGTTCCCAGCATCAGGCTGCATTCCCGGTAAGTACAGTAGGCATCCTGGTCCGTGGAAATGACCATCACGTCGCCGTCCTCGTCGATATAAGCCACCGCGCATTCCGGCTCCAGGAACGCATGCTCCGTCCAGGGCGTCTCGAAATGCTGGGTAATGACATGCTTCGCGTTCCGGATCGCTTCGGCCGCATTTCCCCGGCTCACATGCTTGTAGGCCTGGACATTGGACTCTTCCTCGTCAAATACCTTTGGAGCGTCCGCAGCGGCTGCTTCCTTGATGTTATGTACCATAGGAAGGACCTCGTACTCCACCTTGATCAGCTTTTTCGCCTTTTCCACGGTCTCCATGTCCTCCGCGGCCACCAGCGCCACGGCGTCTCCCAGGTAATGGGTCAGTCCGCCCACCGGGATCAGGGTGTACTGGTCATGCTTGAGATGGCCGATCTTGTTCTCTCCCGGAATGTCCTCTGCGGTCAGAACCGCTGCCACACCGGGCAGCGCTTTCGCTTTGGAGGTGTCGATGGAGAGCACCCTGGCTCTTGGATATTTACTCCGAAGCGCCGAGCCATAGCACATATTTTCCTTATAAAAATCATCCGGGTACTTTCCGTAGCCGAGCACCTTTTCTTCCACATCCAGGCGGTGTACGCGGGAACCCACCTTCCAGTCGTCCGCGCTCTTTTCCGGAGTCCGTCCTTCCCGCAGGATCTTTGCGGAAAGCTTCACTGCGGCGATGATCTTCACATATCCGGTACAGCGGCAGTAATTGTTTCGCAGGGCGTATTTGATCTCGTCCTCGGTGGGATCCGGATTCACGTCCAGCAGCGCCTTCGTGCACATCACCATGCCCGGGATACAGAAGCCGCACTGTACCGCTCCCGCTTCCCCGTATGCATAGGTAAATACCTGGGACTCCCATTCGCTTAAGCCCTCTACCGTCAGGACATGTTTGCCCTCCAGCCGGTCCGTTGTGGGAACACAGGCTTTACAGGTGACGCCGTCTATGATCACGGTACAGGCGCCGCATGCCCCCTGGCTGCAGCCGTCCTTAACGGAGGTCATATGCAGCTCATCCCGGAGGAATCGGAGCAGGGATTGCTTTTTATCCGTTTTCACCGTTTTACCATTTACTACAAATGTATACATTTTCAAATCTCACCTTCTTTTTTTGAATGTTTTCCACCTGTACGGTTGGAATTTTTTCATACAGGATCTCAGTCTTTCCCAAAGGCTGCCTCCATAGCGCCTCTCCCTATTTTTCTTGCCTTGTCAGATATGGTAACGCAGTATTCCTTCTTCTCCCGGGCGTCGATATCCCCGATCTTGAGCCCTTTTTCCACCTGCACGCCTTCCTGGAGCATGCCCCGGACAATGCCGGACATCTGCGCGTAGACCGGAACGCCGCCGGTCACGGCCACCAGCTGCCCTTTTTTCACCAGGTCGCCGATCCGGACCTGGGGTTCTATGACTCCGGAGGCCGATGCCCTGATCAACCGTTCGATAGTGTAGCCTGCGATCTCTCCCGGAATCCCTGTATTGGGAATGGCGCTGCCCTCCCAGATCACCTGTCCGAGAGACGGCCCCCGCTGGGTCTCGATCACGTAATGGCAGTCCAGCCCCGCCGTAAAGCCGGGGCCGATGCCGATCACCACAGGCGCGTCACCGATGCGGGTGCCCAGGTTTCTTTTCGCCATGATACTGTCGATCAGGATGTCCGGCCTGTATTCCTCCCGGATCTTCGCCTGTTCGTCCACGATCACCGCGATGCCGCCCGCCTGCATCGTCCGGAGCGCCTCTTCCAGATTCCGTACCAGAACGCCTTTCGCCTGTTCTACCTGTGCCTCGCCCTCATACACCGCACGAGAGAAGGATACCGTCCTTCTCACAGCCAGGGGGATTTCGATATCCGTCATCAGAACCTGATGGCCCGCAAGCCAAAATTCATACGCGATCCCTGTAGCCAAATCCCCGGCTCCCTTGATCAAAATCTTCATGTTTGTTCCCGCCTCTCTTTGTGTACTGAGTTCCATCATACTGCTGCCTTCAAAGCCTGTAAACAGACTTTTTTTACCATATTTGCCGACAGCCATACCCGGAAAGCCCCTTTAAGGCCCCCGTGCATGGCTCCTTCCATTCAAAATGCTTATAACATATAACTATAATCCGCGCATACCGCTTCGATCAGCCTCTGCAGTCCTTCCGGAACCTTCGTCTCCTGTCCCTTCTTCCAGGTATGCTCCGTACCCAGGAACCGAACCTTGCATTCCAGTTCTTCCCGGTTCAGTACGGCAAAACCGTCGTTCTTGCTGTCCGCCATGTCCTTTTCATTTGCGAATAATGTAAATTTGTCAAGATACGGCGCGCTTGCGTACGGGCAGAATACCTTACAGTTGCCGCATTCGTTGCACATATAATCCACATGGATCACCTGCGCCTTTTCCATTCCCGGTACTTTGACGGAGATATTGGCGCGGTTCGGACATACATCCACGCAGTTTTCGCATACTGTAGAGCAGCCCAGGCAGCGGTCTGCCTCTTTGCCGCATCCCGGCTCCGCCAGGATTCCCTTCTTCTGGTAAATGGCCTCCGCGTCCGCCGGTGTGCTCAGATCCCCGGTCACCGGAACGCCTGCGATGGCTTCCGCAGCAGTCATGGCTTCTCCCATTCCCTTCACCACCAGGGATGGTCCGAACAGGCCGTCGCCGACCACATAGACACCTTCCACGCTGCTTTCCAGAGTACTGCTCACCTTCACACGTCCTCGGTCGTCCACGTTCAGTCCGTTTGCCTCATAATAATCTGTGGGCACCTTTTCGCCTACTGCCGCGATCACGGTATCTGCCGGGATGGAAAGGGTCTCGTCTGTCTCCACCACTCCGGCACGTCCGGAAGCATCCCGCTCTCCAAGCCGTGTCACCTTGCAGATCAGGCTGCCGCCCTCCAGCTTCACCGGCGCCAGGAGCTCCTTGAACTCTACGCCGTCGTCGATGGCCAGCAGCAGTTCATGCTCGTCTGCAGGCATGTAACGTTTGGTCCTACGGTATACCAGGTACACATGCTCCACGCCGTCGCAGCGCTTCGCCGCCCTTGCGGTATCCATCGCCGTATTTCCGCCGCCGATCACGACTACGTTCCTTCCAAGGTCTACCTTGCCCTGCTTTGCGTTGAAGTCTTCCAGGAATGCCAGCGCGTTCACAGCCTCTCCGCCTTCCAGCTTCAGCTCGCCCCGCTTGTAAGCGCCCACTGCCAGAACCACCCCGTCATATTCTTTCTTCAATTCCGCAACCGCCGGAGCCTCCGTATTGGTCAGGATCTTCACGCCCAGCTTCCGAAGCAGGGATACGTCCTTGTCGATCACGCTGTCATCAATCCGGAAATCGGGGATGATGGCGCTGACCACGCCGCCCAGCTTATCGCGCTTCTCATAGATCGTCACATCCGCGCCTGCCTTTGCCAGGTAATATGCCGACGCCATACCGGAGGGGCCGCCGCCTACGACCGCTGCCTTCTTGCCGCAGCTTCCTGTCGGCGCTACGCTTCCGATCACAGTGTCAAATGCTTTCTGCGCGCATTCCAGCTTGGTATCCCGGATCTGAACCGGCGTCTCATAGAAGTTCCGGTTGCAGTGGCTCTGGCAGCCGTGAGCACAGATGGTTCCTGTGATGAACGGCAGTGCGTTCTTGTTCAGGATCACCTTCAATGCCTCTTCGTATTTTCCTTCTCCCGCAAGCCGTACATAGGTCGTGATCTCCTGGTGGATCGGACATGCGTCCTCGCATGGAGCCGTGTAGCAGTCCAGAAGCGGTACTCTCTCTTTGGACTTCCTGGACACCGGAAGCTTCGCCGGTTTTACATGGTGGGGATCCTGAATCGCCTCTTCCGCCAGCCGGTTCAACGCATTCACGTCAATGCCTTCGAACGGCTTCATGCCCATGGCGTCCAATCCCTCTGCCATCTGTTTCAGTCTCTGGTATCCGCCCGGCTTTAAGATCGTGGTCGCAACCGTCACCGGCCAAATTCCGGTTCCTACGATCTTTTCGATGTTAAATGCGTCCGCACCGCCGGAATACGCGATCCGAAGCTTTCCGTCAAAGTCTCTGGAAAGCTTTGCCGCTACGGAAAGGGACAGCGGGTACAGGGACTTTCCGGACATATACATCTCTTCGCTGGGCAGCTCATTTGCCTTCACGTCTACCGGGAAGGTGTTGGTGATCTTCACGCCGAATTCCAGGTTCTGCTCGCCGGAAAGCTTCATCAGTCTCTGGAGCATCGGAACCGCGTCTGCGTACTGCAGGTCGTCGTCAAAGTGGAACCTTCCGAACGCCACATAGTCGTATCCCATCTGATCCATGGTTTCCCGGGCAAATTCATAGCCTAAAAGGGTCGGGTTGCATTTGATAAAGGTATTGATCTTCTTCTCTGTCAGAAGATAGGTGGCAATGCTCTCGATCTCCTGGGGAGGACATCCGTGAAGCGTGGAGATGGTCGCTGAATTGCAGATCAGCGGGGAGATCGCCTCGATGTCTTCCTTTGTGACATTCTGAAATTCCCCTGCATGGGCGAGGAGCACTTCCCTGCATGTTTTGAAGGCGTCTGTCTGCTCCGCGTTCATCATGTTGTTGATAAATGTGTCGATCTTCTCCGACTTGATGCCCTTCAGGTCATAGCCTACGCTGATGTTGAACTGGTAGCCCTCCGTACTTCCCAGGCCGTATTCCTTTGCAATGAAGGCAAGCAAAAACCACGCCTTGATATATTCGTCCTGAGCCTGGGGCACATAGAGCTCTGTAGACCACTCACAGTTGTAGCACTCATCCTCCGCCAGGATACAGGGTTTATTGACGCATGCCGCAAGCTCCGCTCCGTCCATGATCTGTACGGTCTTCAATTCGAAGAAACGGCTTCCCGCATAGTAGGATGCTGCGATATTCTGCGCCAATTGGCTGTTTGGGCCTGCCGCCGGGCCGATCGGCGTCTCCAGCTTCCGTCCGAAGATGGTCTGTGCCTTTCCCTGATCTGCCACATAGGGGCTGTGTACTCCAAATACGGTTCCTTTTTCGTCATGCTCTGTCCGAACCCAGTTTAATAACTGTTCAAAGGGCATGCAGCTCATTATATCACTCATTTTCATTTCCTCCTGTTATATGTAACCAATTTGCGAAGCAAATTGATTGCCTGCTTGCCCGCCATCTGCGAAGCAGATTTTTAATGCGGGCAATTCCCACTTTTCATTTTCTCCGGACAGCGGCCGTCTTTTTTTGTACCTCTGTCCGGGGTTCTCTCTTTTTTCTCCTGATCCCCTTTATCCGTTGATGCTCTTCCACAGCTTTGCAGAGGATTCCCTGCATTTTGCCATAGCTTCTTCCACGTCGATCACCTTTACTTCCCGGTCCTTCATCAGGACCTTTCCGTTTCCGACTGTGGTCACCACGTCCCGTCCGGTCATGCCGAAGAGGATGTGTCCGTTGATGTTGTTCTCATCCAGATGTGTAGGCGGGTTGTAATCCACTACGATCACATCCGCTGCCGCCCCTTCCTTCAAAACGCCCAGAGGAGCCTTGAAGTAACGGTTTGCAATGGCCGCGTTGTTCTCGAACAGCATCTTGGGCACCTCGCCCCATGCTGCGTTGGCATCGCACAGGTGATGCTTGTGGAGTACGTTCGCCACCTTGTAGGACTCGGTCATATCGTGGGTGTAGCCATCGGTTCCCAGACCTGCCAGGATTCCCCTGTGCACCAGTTCCATGGTGGGCGGGCATCCGCAGGCATTGCCCATATTGGATTCCGGATTATGTACGACCATGGTGTTGGTATCCTTCACTAGATCCATCTCATGGGAATTGATGTAAATGCAGTGTCCCAGCAGCGTCTTCTCTCCCAGAATATTCCAGTCCATGAGCCGGTCCACGATCCGCTTGCCGTACTTCTTCAGGCAGTCATGGAGATCCTCGATTCCCTCTGCCACGTGGATATGATAGCCCACCTCGTCCGGCTTGTTGGCCGCCGCCAGTTCCATAGTCTCGTCTGAGATCGTAAACTGGGCATGCATTCCCATCATACCTGCCAGCATATCCGAATCATCCTTCAGCGCGTAGCGGATAAATTCCGCATTCTCCATCACCGCTTCTCTTGCCTTATCCATGCCGTCCCTGTCCGATACTTCGTAGCACAGGCAGGAGCGCACGCCCAGTTCCTTCGCCGCATCGGCGATGGTGAACAGGCTGTCTTTGATGTGGCCGAAGCTTGCATGGTGGTCGAAGATGGTGGTCACACCGTTGCGGATACAGGAGATCATGGTATCGATCGCGCTGTATTTTGTCTGTTCCAGCGTCAGGTGCCGGTCAATGGTCCACCACTGTCCGTCCAGGATATCCAGAAATCCTTTCGGATTGTAGCCTTTGATGCCAAATCCCCTTGCCATGGCGCTGTAGATGTGCTCGTGGGTGTTGATGAACGCAGGCATAATCAGCCCCTTCTTCGCGTCAATATACTCCGCATCCGGATAAGCCTCTTTCAGTTCCTTCTCCGTTCCTACCCTGGCAATCTTTGTGCCTTCGATTGCAACCGCTCCATGTTCAATATATGGAAGATTGCTGTCTCTGGTAATGACTTTACCGTTTCCTATGATCAGCATAATGCCGCCTCCTTTATAAAAATATTTTTTGATTTTGCATTTCTTCTATTATAATATGTATTCTCAGTCCAACTTTTTCTCTGCTTCCGTAAGGTCCATATTCTTCGGAAGTACCAGGTTCAGCAGAATGGCCACGATAGTTGCCAGCACCACCGGGGATTTTCCGAAAATGGTCGTCACCCATGCCGGGAAGGACGCCAGCGCCGCATTGGCCTGGGTGATCCCCATTCCAAGGGCGATCGCGAGACCAACGATGGTGGTATTCCTGTAGTTCATCGGGGATGCCGTGATCAGCTTCACACCGGTCATCGCGATGGACGCGAAAACGGATACGGTGGCTCCGCCCAGCACACAGGACGGGATCGTCGTCAGCAGGGAGGAAAACTTCGGGATCAGCCCTGCTACCAGGAGGATGCCTGCCGCCATGGCGAATACTCTCTTAGCCACCACCTTTGTGGATGCCACGATCCCCACATTCTGGCTGTATGTAGCTGTGGGAAGCCCTCCAAAGAACGCGCAGAAGATATTGCTGATTCCGTATGCCACGATCCCCCCGTTCAGCTCCTCGTCCGTAGGCATCCTGTCCAGACCGCCCGTTGTAGTGGCGGAAAAATCTCCGATGGCCTGGATGGAATTGATGGCAAATAACACGCCGATGGCCACACAGGAGGAAGGTTCAAATGTGATCCCAAAGTGGAGCGGCCGCGGAAGCTGGAACATGGATGCAGATGCCACGGAAGAAAAATTCACCATTCCGAATGCCAGCGCCGCGATATATCCCACGACAATTCCGATTAATATGGAAGAAAGCTTCCAGATCCCCTTTCCGTAATGGTTCAACGCAGTCACCACGATCAGCGTAATGATGGCAATCAGCCAGTTCTGCCAGGAACCGTATCCATCGCTTCCCACGCCTCCTGCCATATAGTTGATGGCTGTCGGATACAGGGAAAGTCCGATTGCAAATACCACCGTACCGGTGATCAGCGGCGGGAAAAACCTGCGGATCTGCTTGATGAAGATTCCTACTATAATCGCTACGATACCGCCGATGATCTGTGCGCCCAGGATCGTTGCCACATCATAATCGCCTGCGATGGCCTGCATGGTGGGCACATAGGCGAAGCTGATGCCCATGATGACCGGAAGTCCCGACCCCAGGGATATGGGACCGTTCTTGATCAGCGGAAATAACTGGATGAACGTTGTCAGCGCCGACATCACCAGCGCCGCCTGGATCAGTATGACAGAATCTGCCGGGGAAAGTCCGGCCACGCCTGCTACAATGATGGCCGGTGTCACGCACCCTACAATCATAGCTACAACATGCTGCAATGCCAGCGGGAGGACCTGCGGTACGGAAGGCTTTCCGTCAATTCTGAACAGTTCCTGCGAGATGGAACCTGTTTCTTCTTTACTCATATCTGTTTTCCTTTCTCTCCTTCTTTCCAGAAAAAATCTGCCTGTCTTTTCTTTATAATATAAGAAGCAGATTGTCGTCCGCATGACAGAGAGACCGGCCTGCATGGAGCAAAAGCGCCGAAACAGCGTTTTGATACAAAAGTAATAACATTCGGATTTTTGACTCCATTTCGGTTCATGCACATTAAACAATTTTCGCTTCTGTTGATTCTATAATAACATCAATCTGCTCAAAATACAAGCAAAATAAAAATTTTTTTGTTTCTTAAAAATTTTTTGTTTTTTCTATTGATTTTTTCGAAATTTGTGATATGATGTTTTGTAGAGAGACCAATAGAGCTTGAATCAAAAGCCCGGTATTTCCATTTCATATAATATAAGGAAGGAGGAATTGAAGATGAATATTTCCAGGTTAGATATGTTGAAGCAGATCGCGGCCGGGCTTTCGGCACAATTTGGAAAGGACTGCGAGATCGTGGTTCATGATCTGACGGATGATTCCCTTGAGCACACCATCGTACATATTGAGAACGGCGGGCTCACCGGGCGCAAGATCGGCGACGGACCTTCCGGAGCCGTCCTGAATGCCATCCGACATCAGGGCGAACCTTTGAAAGATAAGCTTGCTTATCTGACCCGGACGGAAAACGGACGGATTCTCAAGTCCAGCACCATCTACATCCACAACGACGAAGGGCGGCCCTGTTACATATTTTCCATCAACTATGATATCACCGCCCTTCTCGCGCTGGAGAACAGCGTCCACGCTCTCATCACCTGTGAAGAGCCCCAGACGGAAGCTTCACCCAACGTCATTACCCATGATGTGAGCAGGCTTCTGGATGAGCTGATCGAACAGTCCGTTGCACTGGTCGGGGTTCCTGTACCTCTTATGACGAAGGAAGACAAGATCAAGGCGATCAATTTCCTGAATGATGCCGGAGCCTTCCTGATCACCAAGTCAGGAGACAAAGTAGCCAAGTACTTTGACATCTCCAAGTATACGCTCTACAGCTATGTAGATATCAACAAGTAATGTGAAAGACCTGCCCTTAGCAGTCTTTCCGAATCCAAAAATGAATAAAGGAGAATTTGAAACATGAGCAGCACAGAGAAACATTTAAAATGGACTCTGAATCATATTGCCAAGAGCGATGATACACAGGTCCGGAACATGTCTATGGAAGAAATGTCAAAAGCGAACAACTTCCATAAAAGTTTTCCGCAGTACGAAGTCACACCGCTGACCCGTTTATCCAGGCTGGCTGAGTACCTGGGTCTGAAGCGTCTTTATGTAAAGGACGAATCCTACCGCTTCGGCCTGAACGCGTTCAAGGTGCTCGGTGGTTCTTATGCCATCGCCAGATACATCGCGCAGCAGACCGGCAAGGATGTCAGCGAGATTCCTTACGATGTACTGACCTCCGAGAAGCTCAGAGAAGAATTTGGGCAGGCAGCCTTCTTTACTGCGACGGACGGCAATCATGGACGCGGAGTTGCCTGGGCTGCGAACAAGCTTGGACAGAAGTGTACCGTCCGGATGCCGAAGGGTTCCACACAGACCCGTCTGAACAACATTGCCAAAGAGAATGCCACGGTTACCATCGAAGACCTGAACTATGACGAATGTGTCCGCATGGCCGCAAAGGAAGCGGCGAACACGGAACACGGTGTGATCATTCAGGATACCGCATGGGAGGGCTATGAGGAGATTCCGACCTGGATCATGCAGGGTTACGGAACACTTGCCCTGGAAGCAGACCGGCAGCTTGCGGACGACGGATGCCGCCCCACCCACATCTTTATCCAGGCCGGGGTTGGTTCCCTTGCAGGCGCGGTGATCGGCTTCTTCGCCAACCGTTTCAAAGAAAATCCTCCGGTCATGGTCGTTTGCGAAGCCAATGCGGCTGACTGCCTCTACCGTTCCGCAATGCAGAAAGACGGAAGCCGTGTGGATGTAACCGGCGACATGTTCACCATCATGGCTGGCCTGGCATGCGGCGAAGCCAACACCGTATCCTGGGATATCTTAAGAAACCATGCGGATGCATTTGTTTCCTGCCCGGACTGGGTGAGCGCAAACGGCACACGCATTTATGCGGCTCCGTTAAAGGGCGATCCGCAGGTCATCTCCGGAGAATCCGGTTCTGTCACCATGGGCCTGGTGCACGCGCTGATGACCAATCCGGAATACAAGGATCTGAAAGAAGCCTTAAAGCTGGATGAAAATTCAGAGGTTTTACTTGTATCATCCGAAGGCGACACAGATCCGGACCGTTTCCGTGAGATCACATGGGAAGGTTTATGCGGATCAGATAAGGAAGTTTTCGCAGATTTATAAGAGATTGTAAATCGTAATTATCATGCAGCAGACCGGACAGAAGCTCCCTCTTCTGTTCCGGATATAGCAAGCATACATTTTTCATATTATAAGGAGGATAAAAACATGTTTGATTTTGACAAGATTAAGGAAGCTGCCCAGGGGTATGAGAAGGATATGACCGCATTCCTGCGCGCCATCGTAAAGAATCCGGGCGAGAGCTGCGACGAGAAGGCTCACATCGACACCATCGCTGCTGAGATGAAGAAGGTTGGATTCGACGAGGTTCAGATCGATCCCCAGGGAAATGTAATCGGCTACATGGGAACCGGCGACAAGATCATCGCTTATGATGCGCACATCGACACTGTAGGAATCGGCAATATCGAGAACTGGAACTTTGATCCCTACGAGGGCTATGAGAACGAGACCGAGATCGGCGGACGCGGCGTGTCTGATCAGTGCGGCGGTATCGTATCTGCAGTATACGGCGCAAAGATCATGAAGGACATGAATCTGATCCCGGAAGGCTGCAAGATCATGGTTGTAGGAACCGTTCAGGAAGAAGACTGCGACGGACTTTGCTGGCAGTACATCATCAACGAAGACAAGGTTCGCCCGGAATTTGTTGTTTCCACAGAGCCTACAGACGGCGGAATCTACCGAGGACAGAGAGGGCGTATGGAAATCCGTGTGGACGTGAAGGGTGTTTCCTGCCACGGCTCCGCTCCAGAGCGCGGTGACAACGCGATCTACAAGATGGCGGACATCCTCCAGGATATCCGTGCATTGAATGAAAATGACGCTGAAGACGGAACCGAGATCAAAGGTCTTGTAAAGATGCTGGATGAAAAGTACAATCCGGACTGGGAAGAGGCTCGTTTCCTTGGACGCGGTACTGTAACCGTATCCCAGATCTTCTATACTTCCCCGAGCCGCTGTGCGGTTGCTGACTCCTGCGCGGTATCTCTGGACCGCCGTATGACCTTCGGCGAGACCTGGGAGAGCTGCCTGGATGAGATCCGCGCGCTGCCCAGCGTGAAGAAATACGGAGACGACGTTGTAGTTTCCATGTACAACTACGACCGTCCTTCCTACACAGGATGCGTATATGAGATCGAATGCTACTTCCCGACATGGGCGATCCCGAAGGACCACAAGGTAACGAGGGCTCTGGAAGCTGCTTACAAGGGACTCTACGGCGATCAGAGAATCGGCGCTGCTGACACTCTGGAAATGCGTCAGGCACGTCCTCTGACAGACAAGTGGACCTTCTCCACCAACGGCGTTTCCATCATGGGAAGAAACGGAATCCCCTGTATCGGATTCGGACCTGGCGCAGAGGCACAGGCTCACGCTCCGAATGAAATGACCTGGAAGCAGGATCTGGTAACATGTGCTGCTGTATATGCCGCACTTCCGACAGAATACTGCAAATAATTTATTTTCCTTTTTTCTGCCGTAGCAGTATGGATACGGTACACGATATACGAAACCTATTTACCCTAATACTTTACAAATTTTTTTCAGGAGGATTTTACAATGAAAACATTACAGGATTATATCGATAAGCTCAACGCATTAAATTTCAAAGAGATGTACAACGGAGACTTCTTCCTTACATGGGAAAAGTCAGACGACGAGATCGAGGCAGTATTTACCGTAGCTGACGCGCTGCGTTTCATGAGAGAAAACAACATTTCCACAAAGGTATTCGAGAGCGGCCTTGGAATCTCCTTATTCCGCGACAACTCTACCCGTACCCGTTTCTCCTTTGCTTCTGCCTGCAACCTGTTAGGTCTGGAAGTTCAGGATCTGGACGAAGGAAAATCTCAGGTAGCCCACGGCGAGACTGTCCGTGAGACTGCTAACATGATCTCCTTCATGGCAGATGTCATCGGTATCCGCGACGATATGTACATCGGCAAGGGAAATGCTTACATGCACGAGGTTGTTGACGCTGTAACTCAGGGAAATAAGGACGGCATCCTGGAACAGAAGCCTACTCTTGTAAACCTGCAGTGCGACATTGACCACCCGACACAGGCAATGGCAGATATGCTCCACATCATCCACGAATTTGGCGGTGTTGAGAATCTGAAAGGCAAGAAGCTGGCTATGACATGGGCTTACTCTCCGTCTTACGGCAAGCCGCTGTCCGTTCCCCAGGGAATCATCGGACTGATGACACGTTTCGGCATGGACGTTGTACTGGCACATCCGGAAGGCTACGAAGTATTCGAGGAAGTAGAAGAAGTTGCGAAGAAGAACGCGGAGAAGTCCGGCGGTTCCTTCACAAAGACAAACAGCATGGCTGAGGCATTCAAGGATGCTGACATCGTATATCCGAAGAGCTGGGCTCCTTTCGCCGCAATGGAAAAACGTACCGAGCTGTACGGAAACGGCGACACAGACGGCATCAAGGCTCTGGAGAAAGAACTGCTTGCACAGAACGCAGAGCACAAAGACTGGGCTTGTACCGAAGAACTGATGGCTACCACAAAGGACGGAAAGGCTCTGTATATGCACTGCCTGCCGGCTGATATCACAGGCGTAAGCTGTAAGGAAGGCGAAGTAGACGCGTCCGTATTTGACCGCTACAGAGATCCGCTGTACAAGGAAGCAAGCTTCAAGCCGTACATCATCGCCGCAATGATCTTCCTTGCAAAATTTGCTGATCCGGCTGACATCCTCAAGAAGCTGGAAGAAAACGGAACACCGAGAGTATTTAAGTAATCGTCGGGAACAGCAGCAATATGAAAAAACAGACTTTGCAAGTTTACTTGCTAAGGGCTGATTTTTCATATTGCTATTGGGCGGGACGCCCATGAACCTCAGACAGGAGCTTCGAAGAAGCGGTTAATCTGCGCAGCAGATAGGTCTGAGGTCTGCTGTTCTGAATTGGAAATCGTTACATTCAAGAATCCTTACAGATAGAAAGGCAAATATGATGTCGAAAAAGAAAAGAGTTGTCATCGCGCTTGGCGGAAATGCTCTTGGAAATACTCTGCCGGAGCAGATGGCAGCAGTAAAGATTACCGCTAAGGCAATCGTAGATTTGATCGAAGACGGCTGTGAAGTCGTAGTATCCCACGGAAACGGCCCCCAGGTCGGCATGATCAACAATGCCATGATCGCATTGACCCATGAAGATCTGGAACAGCCCAACACTCCCCTCTCCGTATGTGTTGCTATGAGCCAGGCATATATCGGATATGACCTGCAGAACGCGCTCCGCGAAGAGCTTTTGAACCGCAATATCACAGATATCCCGGTTGCAACCATGATCACCCAGGTCCGTGTGGATGAAAATGACCCTGCTTTCCAGAATCCCAGCAAGCCCATCGGCAAGTTTGTGGATGCAGAGCAGGCGAAGATGATGGAAGAAAAATTCAACTATATCATGAAGGAAGACGCAGGAAGAGGCTACCGCCGTGTAGTAGCTTCCCCGAAGCCGGCAGAGATCATCGAGATCGGCACGATCCGTACCATGGTGGACGCAGGCAACCTGGTCATCGCCGGAGGCGGCGGCGGAATCCCTGTCACCAGGCAGGGCAACCACTTAAAAGGCGCCAGCGCCGTAATCGACAAGGACTTTGCAAGCTGCCTGATTGCAAAGGAACTGGATGCGGATTATCTGATCATCCTGACAGCCGTAGAAAAGGTTGCGCTCAACTTCGGCAAGCCGGATGAAAAATGGCTCAGCGACGTCTCTGTAGAAGAGGCAGAACAGTACGTAAAGGAAGGCCACTTCGCACCGGGCTCCATGCTGCCGAAGGTACAGGCTGCGATGGACTTTGCGTCCTCCAAGCCGGGACGCACCGCCCTGATCACACTTCTGGAAAAATCCAGAGACGCGGTACAGGGCAAAACCGGAACCATGTTCCACGCATAGTATGATACAGAGCCGTCCCATACTGCGCCGGGTACGCACCGCGCGCCGGGACCGACTGAAACTGACATGACTAAGGAACTGGCACAAAATAACTTACCAATCGTCCGCAGGATTTCTCATCAGGAATATGTTAAGTTATTTGGGGACAGCTCCTAACTCCATAAAACTCCTCAGGAGGGGCTGTTGGGAAAACCTGAATTTCCCAACAGCCCCTTTTTTATCTCAGCGTATCAAAAAACGCTGTCCACGCAGGCTTTCCTTACACTTCATATTCATATGCAAAATTCCAGGCACGCTTTAAACTGGTCGCAGTCGATCCGGATATCAAATTCCCCGCCCAATGCTTTCGCGTAGGTACTTACGATTGCCAGTCCCAGGCCGTTGCCCTCGCTGGTTCTGGACTGATCCCCGCGTGCAAACCGCTCTACAATATCCTCCTTTGTAAAATCCATAAAGTAACCGGCTGTATTCGTGATCTCGATACGGATTCTTCGCCTTGGTTCCTCGATCGCTTCTGTCCGGACAGGCGCAGAGGGTGAATCCTGGGCATCTGCCAGGTAAACGGACTGATCTGCGGCTGCCTTGGAGCCTTCATCCCTTCGGATCTCTGTTTTCACGAATACCCTCGTCTTTTCCGCAGAATATTTCAGCGCGTTCTCAATCAGGTTCTGGCAGATCCGGTAAAAATAGGTGTTATCCGTATAAATCTCTGTGTTCTCTTTCGTAAGCAGCGTCACAAATTTCAGCCCGCTTTCTTCGATCCGGTCGTCCATGTCCGCAAAAATCTGCTCAATCAGACGGTTCACCTCAAAGTGCTCTCTGTGCAGCTCCACATTGCCGCTGCTTGCCTTTGCCAAGGAGAAGAGGCTGTTGATCATCTCTCCCAGCTTCTCCGTCCTGGAGGAAATCACGTCCACATAATCCCGGACGATTCCGCTCAGTTCCTCCTTTTTAATCAGTTCGATGTAGCCCACGATGGAGGTCAGCGGTGTTTTCAGGTCGTGGGATACGTTGGTGATCAGATCCACCCTGAGCTGGTCGCTGCGTGAGACCTTCTCCAGGCTTTTCTTCTCTATCTCCAACGCCTCTGCCAGCCGCTTCTGCTGCATCATTTCGATCTGCCCCATGATGCCCTCCAGCTTCCGGTTCCAGAACCGGCTGAGCCTGTTCCGGCAGATCAGGTATTGGGTCGGGACTGTCATGAAGATCATATATGCCGCCCCGTAGTTATACCAAAATTTTGACTCATAGGACCAAACCAGTTCAAAAAACAGCAGATACACCGTTGCTGACAGTCCTCCGGCTGCCCCGATCCAATACAGACGTTTTATGGATTTTTCCCTGACTGTTTTCCATTTTTCATATTCATATCCGGTGCAGTCCTCCGGCTCCCCATACTGATGAACCAGATACAGCTTTAAAAGGATCGACACCCCCAGGCCCAGCCAAATATTTCCCTGTGCTCCGATCAGAAACGTTGCCTGCGGAGAATGATATCCACCATATGCTGACATGATCCAAAGTCCTGCAAGCCCGACAGCCACTGATGTAAGCCCTGAGATTATTTTCCCTTCTCTTCCCAAAAACTGAATAAACTTCTCATACATATTTTTCCATTTTGTAGCCAATGCCCCACACCACCTTTACATACCTCGGCTTCTTTGTATCAATCTCGATCTTTTCGCGGATATGCCGGATATGCACCATTACCGTATTCTCTACCGTATAATCCGCCACTCCGCCCCAGACCCGTTCATAGATCTGTTCTGCCGGAAATACCTGCCCCGGATGCCCCATGAGAAGCTCCAGGATCTTGTACTCCGTAGCGGTCAGATGCACCTCCTCCCCTTCCACGACCGCCACCCGCTGCTTTTTATCCAGCACCAGGCCGCCGTTGATGATCTGATCCTCTGCCGGTTCCGGCTTTTTCTCACCCCATGCATGGTACCGCCGCAGATGCGCCTTGACCCTGGCGAGCAGCTCCGCCGGGTTGTAGGGCTTTTCTACATAGTCGTCCGCTCCCAGCGTCAGCCCGGACACCTTGTCGCTCTCTTCGGTCCTGGCCGACAGGATGATCACCGGAATCCTGCTTTTCTCACGAAGCTTCATCAATGCCGACAGCCCGTTGAGCCTGGGCATCATCACATCCAGAAGAATCAGGTCGATCTTCTTCTGCTCCAGGGCATCCAGCGCCTCCATTCCGTCATACGCCTTTTCCACCTGATAGCCCTCAAATTTCAGTAGTTCACTGATGGAATACACGATCTCCTTATTATCATCTACAATCAGTATCGTCTCATTTTCCATGGGGATCTCCTCCTAACTGAGGCCATAATGCAAAGCTGTTTTTCCCGCGGCCCTTTTGTGTTTACATGACTACTATAATAAAACCCGCTTAAAAGAAACTCAATATAATTCTTATAAATATCTTAACTATTCACAGTAATGATGTTTTACTATTCACATGTTTCATTCCATTTCTATTTTTCCTTCTTGACTTAAAGTCCACTTTAAGGTGTATGATAAAAAACAGATTGATATCCTGACAACATATGGTCGGCAAGCACAATTGGAAAAGGAGAGATGGATTATGATTTATAAGGAGTTTCAGAATTTAAAATTATCTGCACTTGGCATGGGCGCCATGCGTCTGCCCACGATTGACGGAGATGATTCCAGGATTGACGAGGCGGCTTCTGAAAAAATGGTTGCCCGCGCCATGGAAAAGGGAATCAACTACTATGATACCGCATGGGGATATCACGGCGGACATTCGGAGCTTGTCATGGGAAAGCTTTTGAACAAATATCCCCGTGAGAGCTACTATCTTGCCACAAAGTTTCCCGGATACGACCTGGCAAACATGGACAAGGTGGAATCCATTTTTGAGCGTCAGCTTGAAAAATGCGGCGTATCCCATTTTGATTTTTACCTGTTCCACAATGTCTGCGAGATGAACATTGATGCTTATCTGGATCAGAAGTACGGCATCTTCGATTATCTGATGAAGCAGAAGGAAAACGGCCGAATCCGGCATCTAGGTTTTTCCGCCCACGGAAGCGTTGAAGTCATGAAGCGTTTTCTGGACGCTTATGGGAAGCATATGGAGTTCTGCCAGATCCAGATGAATTATCTGGACTGGACTTTCCAGGATGCCAAAGGAAAAGTGGAGCTGCTCCGTGAGCACCGCATCCCGGTCTGGGTAATGGAGCCGGTCCGCGGAGGAAAGCTTGCAGCGCTTCCGGAGGAACATGCCGCAAAGTTAAAAGCCCTCCGCCCGGAGGAAGGCATCCCGGCATGGTCGTTCCGTTTCCTGCAGTCCTTCCAGGATGTGACGGTGACGCTCTCCGGCATGTCCAACTTTGAACAGTTGGAGGATAATATCCGTACATACGAGGAAGACAAACCGTTAAATCAAGAAGAGATGGACACGCTGCTCGGTATTGCAGACGAGATGCTGGGCAAAAAGACGCTCCCCTGTACAGCGTGCCGCTATTGTGTGAGCCACTGCCCCCAGGAGCTGGATATCCCGTCCCTGCTTGCGCTGTATAATGAGCACTGCTTTACAGACGGCGGATTCATCGCACCCATGGCCCTGTCCTCCTACCAGAAGGAAAAGCTGCCCAGCGCATGCGTAGGCTGCAGAAGCTGTGAGGCCGTCTGTCCCCAGCAGATTCTGATTTCGGAAGCAATGTCTGATTTTACGGCGAAGCTGAATATGTAAAGAGGGTTACGCCGAAGTCTACCCTTATTAAAAGAAATGAGGATGTCGGGAAATACGGTTTACCCGCAATATATTGCTCTGTTGAACCAGCCAGGCAATATATTGGACAAACCGTATCGTTTTCCGACAACCTCATGATCTGAATAACAGCATTTATATTTGAAGTGAAACAAATAACTTCACATTGCTATTTCTACTTTCTTTCCGGCAAAAGCAATTCCATACTTCACAATATCATGAATCCCTCGGTCTAAAAGATCTGTATCATAATGCTTTGTATCAATCTGCCGTAATGCATCTTGAGCATGATCAGACAGTACCTCTTCCTCTTTTACTGCCTTAAACTCCATAATAATTCCCGGTAAAGAACGAATCTTCGGTTCCAGCACAAGATCAAATCTTCCATCTCCAGATTCCCTGTTTGAGCGAATATAATATCTGGAAGACATACCCGCAGCAAGCCCCAACATCATACCATGATAGAAACCTTCCGCGGCTCCGTCAAAACAACTGATACAGGTAATCATATATTTACAAAGAAACTCCTGGAGCTTTTTCCCGTCATTCAGATAGAGTGCCTTCTCAAGACCAGCCATCACATTGCCGTCCACAGTTCCCCTGAGCCAGGAAAGAATCTCTGTATTATATACTCTAAGAATCTCCTTATTCGGCAGCGCCAGTTCCATAAAGGTTCCAAATTCCGTTTCAACTGCATTACTCACAGGCTTCAAATATCCTGCAATCAGGAGAAAGCTGAAAATCGTATCCGTTCCATCTGTGATTCTTGGATAAATCACGTCCATATTTAACGATGCCTGTACCGTCCGTCCCTGCATCAAAGAAAACAGATTCTCAGCAATATCCGGGGTGAGGGAAGTCATAATTTCTCGGATAATCTCATTGTCACTGGTATTGGTCCAGTAAGGTTTTGCCTGACAATGATTATAAAAGTAATTTGCTACAGACCATGGATTAAAGATTTCTGTGTTTCCAAAACGATATCCATCGTACCAGTCACATAATTCTTCCAATTTATCCTGTTGTCCATAATAAGCTGCCATCTCTTTTACTTCGCCCTCGGTAAATCCAAAATACTTACTATATTTCTCATCCAAAACCGAATTGACAATCGGATTATTGAGTCCACTAAACAGACTCTCTTTTGAAACGTGAAGAATACCTGTAAGAACACCAAATGCAAGAGAAGGATTATCCTTTAACCCTCCTGACATGAAATTTCTCATAAAGGTTATCACTTCATTATAGAAATTTAGGGTATGTCCCTGTTGAATCGGCGTATCATATTCATCAATCAGAACAACAACTTTAGACTGATGATGCTTTTCGAGCATGCGTCCCAGATTCAGAAGTGCTCTGGTATACTCAACTGCATTCAGCCGATCAGACTGCATTCTCGACAGATAGTCCTGTTCCACAGGGTTAAGACAGGTGCTTATAAAGAGTTCATCATGTCTCATGTATTCATCGCGAATAACATTTTTGATTGCTTCAAATGTACTTGCCCAATCCGCAAATTTTGCGTCTTTAAAGGTAAGCGAAATCACTGGGAAAGTGCCCTGAAGCTTCTGATATTTCTCGCCGCAGGACCAAATCTTTTTATCTCTGAAATAAACGGAGGTATCTTCTTCAGCCTTTTCAAAAAAGCTCTTGAGCATATCAATGGCCAGGGTTTTACCAAATCTTCTCGGTCTTGTAAACAGGATTACCGGAACCTGATCATCGATCAGATCACGAATCAGAAGTGTTTTATCCACATAGTAACTGTTTTTTACTACATCCATGTATGATGTATTTCCGACCGCACAGGAAAGCATTCCCTCTTTTCTTTTTCCAGAGTTTATATTCCCCCGGTAAGCAAACACAGCTTCTTCCGGAATCTTCCAGTCACGTCCCTCTTTTCGAGCGCCCTCAAATGTCTGTTTATTACATAGCCCCACTACTCTTCTGGTTGATAATTTCAAAATTTTGGCTGCTTCTTTTGTTGAAATACACCTGAAATCGGTCATACCATCACCCCTTTTCGGAAACAGCACAGCATTTTTCGGAATTTACTGCATTCATTATACCTGACTTTCATCCGCTTTGCACTCTTTTTTTATTTTTCCAATACTTTTAAGCCAGATCCTTACCCTTCTTTTTCCACAATCTCCATCAGCGATACACTTTTCAGATACCGTTTCAGCAAAAAGCAGCAGAAGTGCGGAAACGTAAATATTTTTCTGCTGTATCCGATATTCCCCATTACCAATTTGATTCCATATTTGATATCCGGATACCTGTCACTGGCGATCAGCGTCTGCAGGGACTTTGCCCTTCCGTTCACCGCCTTTACTTCCAGCGGAATCAATTCCGAACTTGTCCTTATAAAAAAATCCTCCTCCAGTGTGGAATTTTCTTTTTTAAAATAATACAGTCCGTATCCGCTTTTGGAGAGCGCTTCTGCTGCCACATTTTCATACAAAGCGCCTTTATACACCCCCAGATTTTTATTTTCCCGAAGGTCGTCCTGTGCTTCCTCATCCAGCATTGCCACCAACAGCCCGCTGTCGGCAAAATACAGCTTCAGTTTTGTATCATCATAATTCCCTTTCAGCGGCAGTTCCGGAAAATGCAGGCAATAACAGGTATTCACGACCCCCGCGTCCTTAAGCCATTCGATACAGCCCCGGTAATCCTTGAATCTTGCGCCGGATGCCACCTTTGAAATCTGGAACTTCTTATTGTCTCGGGCCAACTGTACCGGGATATGGCTGAACACATTGAGAATCCTGGTTTGATCCATCCCTTCCGCATATTTTCGGATATCTTCCTCATAATCTGCAAGGAGCTGCCTCTGTGTCTGCAGCGAACCCTCAAAAGTGCCCTTTTCAATATAATCACGGATCACTGCAGGCATACCGCCGAGGATACAATAGTCGATGAACAGTTCCGAACAGATCTTCATCATGACTTCTGAAAATGCTTTCAGCTTTTTCATATGATCCAGCATATCCTCCACAAAATCATTCCCATATCCTCTGGCCCACAAAAATTCTTCGAAATCCAGCGAACGCATTTCATAGTCCTGCTTATATCCCACACTGTTGCTTTCAATTCTTCTGTAATTAATCCCCAGAAGGGAACCGCTGCATATCACATCATATTTTCCGTCCATGGAAAAAAATTTCAGCGCCGTTGTAATCTCCGGAAAATCCTGCAGTTCGTCAAAAAACAGCAACGTGCTTCCCGGTTCAAAATGCTTATCCGGATCCAGCCGTGAAATATTTTTGATCATATTTTGTACCCCATAGCCGTCTGAGGTGATCATTTTATATTTCGGTTCTTCCACAAAATTGATCTCTACGACGTGCTTATAATTTTCTTCTGCAAACTTCCGAATGGATTCCGTCTTTCCAATCTGCCTGGCGCCCTTCACAATCAGGGGTCTTCTATGTTCATCCTGTTTCCATTCCTTCAAATACACATCTATTTTTCTCTGCAGATACATCCTCTCACCTCAATTTTCCCGGTACATCATAACTGCCCTCTTCACTGATCTATGGCAGTTATTTTCGACGTACCTGTTATAATCGAATCATCTTTCTTCCTATCATAACATTTTATGAGGGAATTACAATATACATTTCGCAAAAAAATGAGGGAATTTTCGACATATTACAACATTTTATGAGGGAATCGCAATTGATATATCACAAAACATGAAGGAGTTTTTGTTAATATCCTACAAAAACATGTGGGAATCATCGTTTATATACAGCAAAAACATGAAGGAATTTTCGTTGATAGAATGCAAAACATGTAGGATTATCGTTCACACATTGCAAAACATGAGCCAGTTACAGACAGCACGCCGCAAAATCATGACTCAATAACGATAAAACAACGCAAAACGATACCCTAGTACAGCATTGCGTAATTAACGGTGAATTCTGCACCTGCTATTTCTGCCAGTTCTGCGTTGTCGTCAATCAACGATGCCACCGCATCGCCTCTTTCCTCCGCCTTGTCCTGACAAAAGTATCAGACACATTATTCACCATTATATACGCAATGCTGTACTAGACATCGGATCACCACCTCTGAATACATCTTAATATGAAACTCTGTCCCCACCCCTTCCTCGCTGCTCACGCTGACCGTTCCATTCTGCAGCAGGATCATCTGCCGGGACATGGCAAGTCCGATTCCCACGCTGTCGCCGGATTGATTTCCCGCCTTATAAAACCGGTCGAAAATATACGGAAGGTGTTCCCTGGCGATGCCTTCGCCGTTGTCCCTGATTACGATATTTGTGGCAAGATTGTTCTGGTTTGCAAAGACCCATACCTTCCCGCCCGGCTGCGTATGCTCAATACAGTTTTTCACAATATTGGAAACCGCCTCCGCCGTCCAGTGCTCGTCACAAATCAGCCGGATATCCCCATCCGCCTCCACTGACAGCTCCACCTCCTTTAGCTCCGCCAGGATTTCAAAGGGCTGGCAGGATTTCAGGAGCAGTTCCCGGAGCGGCACATCCTGCTTCTTCAATTTCAGCATATTGGCGTCCATCTGGGACAGCGTCAGCAGATTCCGGATCAGCCATGTGATCCGGTTCACCTGTGAATCAATCTTATCAATAAATTCCGCCCTCTTCTCCTCGTCCAGGTTCGGATTTTTCAGCAGATCCGTCATGATTGTAATGGATGTCAGGGGCGTCTTGATCTGATGGGAGATATCCGAAAGCATCTGCGCAAGGTACTCCTTTTCCTTAAGCGCCCCCGCGGATTTCTCCTGATTCTGGACAACCAGCTTATAGAGCTCGCTCTGCAGCACGCCGAGCTGCCCTTCGCTGTATTTCGTCATCTCTGGAAGCTCCGGGTTGTCCTGCAGCTTCATCAGATACAGGATCAGTTCCTCCAGCTTTTTTTCTCTCCTGTACCGTGCCCTGATGGAAAAGAAGCACAAGGCCGCACAGCACAGCAAGCCCAAAAAGGCAGTATGAGAACCGCCTGACAAAATAACCATATACGCTGAAAATCCCAGAACGATCCACTGCATTACTATCTCCATAACCCGTCTCCTGTGTCTGCAGTCAAATCGATAAAACTGCATCCCGTTTTTGACCCTCGCGGCAGTCACCAAATATCCATACAGGCATGGCTACCTGTCTCGCTGCTTCGCGGGAATTAAAATCCGCTGTTTTCCGGCTCACTCCATCCGATACCCGATTCCACGCACGGTCCGGATGATCTGCCCATCCGCCGTATCACCCAGCTTCTTCCGCAGCCGTTTCATATACACGCTCAATGTATTATCATTTACAAAATCCCCTGCCTCATCCCAGATGCCTTCCAGAATCTGGCTCCGGGAAAGGGTCTGGCCCCGGTGGTTGAGAAAGATCAGAAGAAGCTTGTATTCCATGGCCGTGAGAATGATCTCTTCCTTGTCCGAGTAGACCCTGCCTGTCTGCAGATTGACCTGGTTTTTGCCTACCTGGACGATCTGTTCCAGACCTCCGCCCTGTGCGGAGATCCTTCTTAAAATCGCCTTCATCCTGGCCAGCAGTTCCCGGATTCGGAAGGGCTTACAGATATAGTCGTCCGCCCCCTGCTCCAGGGCCATCACCGTGTGCACCTCATCCTCACAGGCCGTCAGAAAGAGGATCGGAGCGCTGCTATTTCTCCGGATCTCCCGGCAGACCTGGTATCCGTCCCCGTCCGGCAGCATGATATCCAACAGATAAAATCCAATATCCCGGCAGTTTTGAATCTGCTCCAGTGCCTCCGATACCCCCGCCGCGGAAAGTACCTCATAGTTTTCCTGCAGCAGCGCAAACTTCAATCCTTCCCTGATAATCTCATCATCTTCCACAATCAGAACCTTCATTCCTTCTCCTCCTCACACCCCCTCCCTGCGCATATTCTCGTACAGCTCCTCCTGCCGTTCCCTGCCAAAGCCATACAGTGTAAGCCCTGTCAGAACCGCTCCTACCACCAGGGCAGCTCCCGCAATCCAGAGCCAGGGGGTGGGAAGCTCCAGATTCCCGAAGATCATCACCAGTCCGAACCGGACGCAGGCAATCAGCATTCCGGAAAATACTCCTGCCAGCAGCAGCGCCCACAGGAAAATCCCCGTACATTCGTACAGCAGCATTTTTTTCATCTGCCCTGACGCCATGCCCACTGATCTCAGCACTGCAATCTCCTGCCGGCTCTCCAGCCGCCAGCCCCGGATCGAATTAAACAGATTCAGCAGGCAGATCACCGATGTCAGCACAATGAAGCTGAACAGCATCACATCCACGATACCGGAAATCGCATTTGCCATGGTGGACTGATACTCGGTCTCCAGGATGCCGAACCTGGCGTCGTCCTGTTCACTGGCCCGCTGCAGACGGTCGATTATGTCCGTAGGCTTTCCGTTCATCCGGATGAGCAGCATCTCATCCATCATAGTGCCGTCCGCTCCTTCTACTCTGAGGATGTCTGCCATCCTGCTGCCGGCCGCCTCATTTACAATCAGCCACATATAATTGTTATTCTTAAACTCCACATAATCCTGCAGTTGGTTTGTTTCTGCAAAGCCCGCAATTTCAACAGACATCTCCACCTCTTTCTCCTCGTCCGGAGAATACAGACTGACAGGCACCGTATCCCCTTTCTTCATGTCCGTCATCCTGGAAATACGGAACATACGGTACTTCTCCGGAGACATCCCATCAATCATAAAGCTGGATGTAGACACGGCTCCCGTGCTCAGCACAATAGCGGATGTCTGCTCCGGATCCAGCAGCCTGTCAGCATCTGCCCCGATTTTTCCGGCCATATCCCGCATGGTATCCATATCTACGGAAAGGATATTCACCGGCATGCTGGTGCCTCCTCTAAAACCATGCTCCTCCCGGAACTCTTCCTCCGAAAGTTCTCTGTGATAGTACAGGTTAAAAACACCGTGAAGCGCGTCCCAGTATTCCGCTCCATAGGCCTCAACAGGTACCTGGCCCGCGAACATGCCGTCTCTCCATTTTGCGGTATATTCTACGCCCGCATCCTTCTCGATTTCCTCTTTCAGCGCTTCAAATTTGGATCCACCGGCATAAAGGACATAGTCATACCGCTCCGTATTGATAGACATTTCCTCCTCTCCCATTTTCATGCGGATGATCCTGTGGACGGCATCAGATCCGAATATGGTCACAGTCAGAACCACCATAAAAACCGCCGCCGCAGATCCTACGGAACGAACTTTTTTGTTCCGGCGGAGCAGCATATTTTTTGCCAGCATCCCCTCTGCGCCGAACATATGGATAAATGAAGCCTGCATCTGATACTGCCTGCTCTTTTTCCAAATATTTCCACGGATGCATTCCACCGGGCCGATCTTTCCGATCTTTCTTGCAGGGAGCCATGCCGAAATCAGTACGGTTACCGTGCTGGCCAGGATCACGGCCGCCAGATTTTCCCAGGAGATCCGGATCACGGCCGGATCTATCGTCACCAGGCTGCTGATTCTCAGGAAGGAACCTATGAACGGGCGGAACGCCGCCATGGCCAGCCGGATCACGCCGATCCCCAGCAGGACACCGGTGGGCAGGGCGAATACCAGCAGAAAAAACGCTTCATAAAAGATGCTGCTTCTCTTCTGCCTTCCGGTGGCCCCGATGGAGCAAAGCATCCCCATGTATCTGCTCCGTTCCTGAAAGGACATATTAAATACATTATATATCAAAATCACCGAAGCCGCCATAATCAAAACCACAAAAAATACCGTCATAAATTTTACAACCAGATTTAATGTTGTATCCGAGGTACTCGCGGTAAATGCCAGCACATAATCATTGACGTCAATCTCATAACCGCCGGCCCCGGCAGCTCTCAGCAGCCCGAGTATATCCTGATCCGGATTGTTCTCCAAATCCAGAATCAGGGACAGGTTGAAGGTTTCCAGCGCTGCGGCCTGGCTGTCCTCCAGCAGTGTGATGGCCGTATAGCCCGCCGCCCCCATCTGCTCATACGCAGGCGGCTCCATGATTCCTACTACCTGGTAAGTTCCCTTTTGTCCCGTATATGTCCGGTTTTCCCGGAAGTCCTCGTTTTCTCCCCAATAAGGGAACTCTCCTGGCACGTCCTTTGTCTCCCCATATTTTATTGTAATGTTCTGGAATGGGAATACGGTTTCTTTTATTTCAGAATTAATCCCGGTGATCGAGCGTTCAAAAAGCTCCGCTTCTACCAGATCCCCTACGGCAATGTCTGAGCCGTCCTCCGCCGCGCTTTTGCTTACAATGATCTCCCGGGAGTTCTCCGGCAGACGCCCTTCGCTGAGCTTAATGTTCATCCAGTCAAAGCAGGGCACCGAATACGCCTTCAGGTTGAGATATGGCCGTTCCGGATTGGCCGATGCCCCGAACAAGGTACTGCCGAGGGCGGCAGACAGGGCAGTTTCCTTCACATTCGGCATTTTCCGCACTTCTTCATACTCCTCAGATGTAATGCCGTACATGCTCACATGCCACTTTCCGTTCTTTAAAGATGCCACATCCTGCAGGTAGTAAATGCCCGTATCCCTTCCCACAAACACGCAGGTCATCAGCAGCACCATAAATACGATTCCCGCAAATGTAGTGAACGTCCGCCCTTTATTCTGTTTCATATACTGTCTGGTCACATAAAATACAATGTTCTTTTTCACCGCCTGTCACCTCCCGACATCCGTATCCGTTCATCCCGGGTGATACGGCCGTCCTCAATGCTGATCATCCGGTCTGCCTGCAGCGCAATGCTTTCATCATGGGTGATCAAAAGCAGGGTCTGCTTCTGGTTTTGGTTGGATTCTTTCAAAAGCCGGATGATCTCTGCCCCGTTTTTCCGATCCAGATTTCCGGTGGGCTCATCCGCCAGCACGATGGCCGGCCGGTTATACAGCGCCCTTCCGATTGAGACCCGCTGCTGCTGTCCCCCGGAAAGCTGCCCCGGCAGGTTTCTCCTCCGGTCTGAGAGCCCCATGCCCTCCACGATCAAGTCCAGCCGTTCCTGATCCAGCTTCCTTCCGTCCAGGAGGTGGGGCAGCACAATATTCTCATCCACATTCAGAACCGGCAGCAGATTATAGAACTGGTAGATCAGCCCCACCTGCCTCCTCCGAAAAATCGCCAGCTTATCCTCGCTCAGTCCGTGAATGTCTGTTTTCCCGATAAATACTGTTCCCTCCGTAGGCTTATCCACCCCACCCAGGATATGCAGCAATGTGGACTTTCCGCTCCCGGAAGGCCCCACGATTGACACAAATTCCCCTGCTTCCACAGAGAAAGAAATCTGATCCAGCGCTTTCACACAGGTGTCGCCGGAACCATAGATTTTTGAAATATTTTCACATCTGAGTATTTCCATTTAAAATGTCTCCTTTCAGGTATCATTTGCACGGCAGAGTACCTACTGCCGGGTCTGATCTGTTTTTTCTGTTCCTTATGATATGTTTATTATACCTTCAGCATATGACACCACGGTGAATTTTTCGGTGACAAAATTGTCATTTAACTCAAAATCGCAATAAGTCAAAGATCCATGCAAGCCTGGCTCGTTGCTTCGCGGGAATCAAATGCCCTCTGCCCAGCCGTTTACTGACTGGACAGAGGGCGCTTCGCTATCTGTAAAACCGTTTATTCTCCTGTTTTCGGACTCTTCCGCTTGCTGAAATCATTCTCTTTTTTCTCATCACTGCCGGAAGTGTCGCTGCCTTTTTTCTCATCCCCTCCGTTAGAGACCGTATCTTTTTTCTCATCACGGTCGGGAGCGAGAGTACCTTCCCCTTTGTTTCCGGAATCTGTTTCATCGTCCTGATCCAATGGCGCTTTTTCAAAAACCACCACATACTCGGATGCATGCGAGAAAGACAAACTGATATTGCCGTCCTCCCCGATCTCTCCGGCATCCATGTAGATCATCTTTCCGGAACTGTCATAATAATATAATTTTCCGGTGCTGCCGCTGTGCTCGGCGCCAAGATTCACGGTAAGGTCTGCCCTGAATCCAAATTCTCCATTGTGGGTCAGGGTAATCTGGGTAGCCGGATTTCCTCCCGCAAGGGAATCCACAATGGCCGGAGGAATACCGTCTGTATCAACAATGACTTCCAGATCAATATCTTTCAGGTCGGCTGCAGCCACTTCGTCTCCGCTGATCGACCAGCTATAAGCCCCCATGTCAAGGACAATGTTGACTTCCTTCCCTTTAATGGCTTCCAGAATTTCTTTCGGCACTACAGTCGTTTTTCCCATCTCCACATGTACCGTTTCCCCGCTTCCGTTCTGTTCAATATCGGACACGATTTTTTGGATTTCTTCCTCCGAAAGCTTTTCGCCTGAAGGCTCCTCTGGGGCCCCGTCTTTATGTTTCGCGTCTGCCACGATAAATTCCTTGTCTCCGGTAATCTTCACAGTTTGTCCCTGTTCGAAGCCTTCCCAAAGGATATCCATATACGTTTCGTTTTCGACAGGCAGCGAAAAGTCAGAGTCTTTTTCCACAACCACATATTCAAAGACATCTTTCGGATATTTCAAAATCACGACACAGTTCGCGTACTTCGCCTGTATATTCATTTTCTTATATCTTGCAATGTCTGTACCGGCCGCGATACTGACCCAATCCGACAATACAAGATCTTTGAGATGGTTCAAATCGTTCAAGGCCTTTTTCACTTCTGTTAAGGCGGCATTGTATGTAAGGTTTTCTCCATCCAGAGCTATAAGCCTGCTGCCGGAGACGAGTTTTCCGTCTTCTCCCCGGTAGGTATAAGATACCTCTGCCGTTGTCTTTCCTTTGTATACGGCTGTCACGTCTAAGTTTGTCATCTCATGGAAAATCAGTTCGCTGCCGTCAATTCCCGGAAGCGCCCATTTTTCGAACTCGATTCCTTCCGGTACGACCGGTACTTCCAAATTGGCCAGGGCATCACGAATGGTCGTACCTTTTTCGTATGTTTTGGAAACGATCTTAGATCCTTCGTTTCCATTTTCGTCAAGATACTTGATATCCCATGCTACCAGACAGTTCTCATATCTGGCTTTTATGCCGACATATCCCATATCTTCTACCTGCGTGTTTTCATCCCCGCCGTCCAGTTCATATCCGGAAAGAAGATCCTGGTCCGCATCTTCCGGGGGTACAAAGGAGGCCAGCATTTCCCCGTAAGTCGCATCTTGATCGACAAACTGCGGTACGATTGCCATCGTCATACCCTTGTCCTTGCTTACATAAGTGAATACCGCATTCACACAGATTTTGTCATAAACTGCACGGAAATCATAAGAAGGATTGGACGTATTTCCAAAAAACAGCTCTGTGTCTTCGCCAATCTCCATACCGGTGTTTTCCTCCCGGTATTTCACATTTATCCCTTCTGCCGGCAGCGGCGGACATAGTTTCAGCCCTTTGATGGAATCCCTTCTCCCCACTTTGATTGTCTTATTCTCCACAATCGGGCCGTAGCTGTAAGCGCCGGTCTCCCCACGTACGTATCCCTGAATGGAAAAAGTGGCATCCTTTACGTCTTCTCTGTAGGTTTCGTCAGTTTCTACTCTGTAATACCAGGGACAGGTCTCGCGCCAGTCTGGTTTGAACTTATCCAGAGTAGTCTCTTGAAATTTCACATCATTTACAGTCAGGGAGGTAAGCATCCATTCGCATGGATACGTATTGTTTGTAATAGAGATTGTACCGATATATTCCCTGGTATCCGCATTGTAATTCAGACGCAGAAATTGGTAACCGGAGACGTTGGATACCTGTGGGTAAAAATAAGCATCTGCCGTATCGTAAGGATGTTCCTCATCTACTTTCACAGTTAAGGTAACTGTATCGCCCGGATGGAGCATTTGTCCATTTTTATTAATGGTAATGCTTTCAATCACAGGCGGTTTTGTATCATCCAGATATCCTTCGGGGCTCACATGGAAATACCATGGTCTGGTTGTATTCCAGTCCGGCTGGAAATCTGACAAGGATGTGGTATTTCCGTTTTTGTCGGATAAGTCCAGGTAGGTGAGCTCCCATTTCGCCGGATAAGTAAACCTTGTAATGTCGATCGTCCCTGTATATTCCATCGTTTCACGGTCTAAAACCAGGTTGAGATATATAGTGGAATGTATTGCATCCTTCGAGCCGATTCTTACGCTCATTGAATGATTTGGATTTTTTTCCTCTACCTTTACCTTGACGGAAACTTTTTCCCCAGCTTTTACCGTCTGTCCGTTTTTGTCAATCGTAATACTTTTAATTACAGGTTTGTCAGCATCATAGCCATTATTTACAATTGTAAATTTTAAGTCTTTATCCGGTTCATCCGTACCCGGATAAAAATAATGATACTTTTGATCTGCATATATACAAATCGAATACATTGTCCATTCTGACGGGTAAGTATTGTCTTTGACTTTATAAGTACCTGTCAGCCTCTTGGTTTCTGCATTATAGCTCATAGATACGGCATCTGAATGTAATGGTTTGCTGTCCACAGTCGTTAAATGCAGAGATGCGTTTTCTATTTCGATATCTTTGCATTCTACATGCGCAGAGCATGTTACCGTGTCACCCACTTTCAGCTTTCCATCCGAATCAGAAGAATTTATCTCTATTTGATAGTCTGAAACAGTGAATGCTCCGATATCTTTGAACGTAAAAGTATAACGATATTTCCCATCTTCCATAACAGGCCAATCAACATAATTGTTTGTCTCATCTTCCAGCCGAATCTTGGAAACATAGTAATCGTCCTCATAGTGACTTAACATGCTGCAGTCAAAGATTCCTGTATAGAGATTTTCCCCGGATTGATGGAATATAACACTATATACAGTACTATTATTACTCCTTCTCATGAGCTGAACTGTGATATTGCTGATATCGCGGTCTGCGTCATAGGCTGACATTTTAAAATGAAGTGAGTCTTTTTTCGTCAGTGTCTCCCCGTTTTCCTCAAATTCAAAGCTTTCGATAACCGGCATGTTAATATCATATGAAAACGGCATAATCAAGGGTTTATCCGTTTCTTTCGTCGCTGGCCTGGTCGAAGGCTCGTCTGTTTCCTTCGTCGGCGGCTCGATTGCGGAATCATCTGTCTCCGTCATCGGCGGCTCGGTCGCGGAATCGTCCGTTTCCGGCGGCGGTATCATCGTAGAATCATCGGTTTCTTTTGCAGGCGGTTCAACTGTTGGCTCATTGGTTTCTTCCGCCGGCGGTATATCTTTCGGAACCGTAGTTTCCGTTGTATTCTCCTGTGTCGCGTTTTCTTCTGTCTGCGCTTCTTGCTCCACTACATGGTCAATTTTCTCTACTGCCATACCCTGCATTGGAAATACCGCCGTTGCGATTATGGACGCTGACAGCAAAATTCCTAATAATTTTCTTCCGGATCTTTTCATCCATGAGACCTCCTTTGTAAAGTATGTTATATAAAATTGAGCAGGAATCATTCCTCCTGCCTGCAGCGACAGATCCTCATTCATTCCCCCTTTCTGTTTAATAAGAATATTGATCGCATTGGAACGTGAAAATCCGTCATAGCGGAAAGGGTTCTTCCACCTGGCTCGCAGGCCCCATTTCCAGGACAGACATTGCCGGTTCCAATACCGGTGTGTGCAGGATAAAAAGGAACAGAAAACGTACCTTTATTTTCCTGCACACAAAAAAAGGCAATAAATCCCTTTTCAGGAATTTATCACCTGTACTCATAAATCTATCGCCACAGAGAGATTTTACCACATCTATTGAATTTCTACAATACAATTATGTCTATTTTGTTAATTTTTTGTAACTGTTTTATTACTGTTTACACGGTATCGTGCACTTGCCGTACAGCATCCGGTCAATACAGAAAACCTGCCGCTGGCATCTTTTCTGCATATGATGGTATTCATCGACGGGGCTGGCATCCAGCCCCCCGACTCTCCGTTCCGATCCGTCCAAAACAAGCGTCGCGGACGCTTAAGACCGCTGCCAGACGGCTTTTCGATGGGCTGGATGCATGACAGCTCGCAACCGGTCATCCTTTCAATGGGCTGGATGCATGACAATCCGCGGACGCTTAGTCTATGATTTCCAATGACTATTTACTGCTGTCTGCAGCCGCCCTATTCGCCGTCCTCCTCCATCTCCGGACGAACCCGCCATTCCCGGATCACCCCGCAGGCAATCTTTATACCGCTGTCTCCGGACGGCTGGGAATGGAAATCATCCGGCTGCAGATGGATGACCACAGTTTTCCCGATCACTTCCTCCGGATGTATGCGTCCTGTATACACAGCCATCCACGCCGCCCCTCGGGTGGATAACAGGGGAGGCAGGTCTCCGGCATGCTCGGGATGGGCCTTCCCTTCCGGATTATAGTGACCCCCTGTATTTTTCAGAAGATCAGCGTCATCGCCTGTGCAGGCGCCGCCCTCGTGAATGTGAAATCCGAAAAAATGCCCTGCCGTTTCGTTGTCCTCATCTGGCAGTCCGTATATCTCCGCCATCAAAACCGTACCGCCGAATACATCATAAAAGGTAATTCTCCCGTGAATCTCCGGATATTCCTCCGTTCCTCTGATATCTGCATACGCCTCCGGCGCCCCGTTCAATTTTTCAATCATATCTTTCACCCTCCTGGTTCCTGCTGTATCCTGCTTGAAAACGCCGAATACATTCTCCCTGTCTATAACTTATGCAGAGGGTAAAATTATGTGCATGAAATCCTGCAATTAAATTTCATATCCGTAATCCCATTGAAACGGAATCTGCATGTCCTCCGGCAAAGGCGCCCTGAACTCCATCCACTCCTTCGTAATCGGATGCACGAACCGCAGCCGGCAGGAATGCAATGCCTGCCGGCTGATATACTCCATGTCCGGATTATACAGATAATCACCGACCAGCGGAAACCCGAGATATTTCAGATGAATCCGAATCTGATGGGTACGTCCTGTTTCAAGACGGAGTGAGACCAGGCTGTGCCCGTTCTTCTCTTCCACCACCCGGTAATGCGTCAATGCCCGCTCCCCATGTTCAAAATCCACCTTCCGCTCAATGATTGACCCCTCCATTCGGGACAAAGGAGCGTCAATCGTGCCGGAAGGCGGAAGCACATTTCCCCGAACGATGGCCAGGTATTCCCTTTCAATCTCATGCCGGTATCCCATCCCGGACAGAATGTTTGCACTGAGCATATGCTTCGCGACCACAGTCAGCCCCGAAGTGTCCCGGTCCAGGCGGTTTGCGCAGCGAAAGACAAAAGATTCCTTCTGCTGTTGGTAATACCACACCAGCCCATTTGCAAGAGAATAATGGTAATTTTTCATGGATGGGTGCATCGGCAGTCCGGCAGGCTTGTCAACCACCAGGATATCCTCATCTTCATAGATGATGCGGAGGGGAATGTGAACCGCCGGAATCTTTTCGGAGCTTTCGGTTTCCTGGATTCGCACCGTCAGCTCATCTCCCGGGGACAATGTTTTCTTTAGAATGCAGTTCAGCCCATTGACCTGGATGCTGTCCGGCATCTTTTTCAGTTCCGTCAGGTTCTGCCTGGAATACCCCCGACGGCGCAGAAACTGCTCGATCCGAAGGCCATGGTCTGCTTCGCTGATGGAATAAAGGAATGTGCGGTTCACTGTCCTGCCTCTCCGTTCTTCCAAAACGGCATCCATTTTTCCGTCATCTTCTCAGTCTCATTGATCTGATCCAGTTTCCGTTTTGCGGCTTCAGAGCCAAGTTCTATTTCCGCTTCGCAGACTCTTTTTTCACCCTCACGTCTCACACGTGCCTGATCCGCTGTCTGCGTTTTCTCCAGATCCGCAGATAACTTCGTCAATTTGGCGATTGTCCCGCCATCAGAAGCCGGCGTTCCCGTTTCCTCAGTCTTCTGCGGCTTTTGGCCCGCACTGCCCTGTTCTTTGGCGCTCTCGTTCTGCTTTGCCATCTCCGAAGCAATCTGTTCATCAATCTCCTCCAGCTGCTTCTCGTACTCTTCCAACTGTTCCTGAAGCCCGGCCATACTGTTCCCATCCTCATCGTCCAGCATCCTGGTGAGCAGTGATTCTTTGTTGCCGCATAGCATTTCCTTCTGGTTCATCAGATTTGCCAGAAGGCTGGATGCCTTCCCCTGGGGCGAAATCAATGCCGTATCCGTCCGCATCGCCGGCAATGCCTGCTGCCCATGATCCATACGGTTTCGGTTCACACTCTGATTGATTGCCGCCGCCGGGAAAAAACTGGTTGTCTGACCTGCATAAATCCTCATAGCCACTTCCTCCTTTTCGCTGTTCCGTGAAAAAAACTTCCTCTCCTTAAATTTATCGGTTATCCGGCCTGAACCGATTACTTCAATGAAGCGAACGGGCGCTTTTTTGCTGCCGGCGGTATTTTACAGCCAATTTTTTGATCCAGCCGCCACTGGGGCGCTGCCCCGTCATCTCCCCAGTATTCGTCCAGCGAAAGAATTTTACCGTTTTCTGTCTTCATAAATGATACCGCATGAAAGGACAGGCTCCTGTCGCAGGTATATACATGTACGACCGCCACAGATACATCCCCCATGGTTTCTACACGTTCAATCTCCCCGTCCCATTCTCCCGGATACTCACAGTTTGCCCTTATGTATTCCTCCACCGTAAACTGTTCATCCGTACAATGCCAGTTAATGTATGCATCCCTGCAGAAATACGCTCTCATCCGATCTGCGTCTTGCTTTAGTACCGCGTCCCAGAAACCTTGTATGTCCATGGATCCTACCTCCTTAGGGTCATAAAAAGCTGCTGGTAAAAGCAGCTTTCATCAATCCTCATGTTTCAGAAAAGCAGGACAGTCCCCTGCCGTTTTTCTTTAATCTCCTGACCTCAGAAGCTTCAGTAATTGCTCAAGATTCTCAGCAATATTCTCATCTTCCAACTGGTCAACCCGGTCTCTCGCCTGCTCCAATCTGGCCTCTTTTTCTATTGCCATTAATTTGGCAAGTATCACGTCGCTTCTATCCTGCGGCTTTCCGTTTTGATCCGCCGTTTTTCCTGCCTGCGCCTTTCCGGCCTTGGATACAGCCTTTCCTGACTGTGCTTTCCTGCTTTTTGCGGCAGTCTTGCTTGTCTGTACTTTTCCGCTTTTGGCCGCCGGCTTCCCTGCCTGCGCCTTTGCACCCTGTTTTACAGTCTTTGTGTCTTTTTTCTTAAACAAAGGAATCCCTCCGCTCCAAATTTTTACCCATATCGTGAGCATTGCATCTTAAAAAACAAACAATCTACTTCTTTGCATTTTCCTCCAATTCCAACATATATTTATCAAAATCAGACATGAACAATCGGTCCTGAACAACACGATACTTCTCAAACTCAGTCTCTGCTTTTGCCTTGGCAATCTCTGCAGTGATTTTTCCAGCATCCTGCAAGACTTCTCTGTCGTCTGCCATCAGGAATAAATCCAGTCGCTTTGACCAGTCTTCCATTGTCATCGGAATATGACGCTCTGCGCGATCCTCTGCCAAATCCAGATAGGCAGATACGATACGCTCTAATGAACGCATTTCTTGTTCTGAAAGATAATTCTTCGCAATGCTGACATCGCTTTTTACTATTTTGCCTTCCGGCGCTGCCGCCCATGTAGTAAGTCCCATATGTGGCTTTTCTGCATCAGCGCGCTCATAAATCAGCTCTGCTGCTGTATGTCCATGCACTGCATAGTGCATCTTGTTCTGTACTTTTGCAAAGAACTGTTTTGTTGTTTTTGCAGTGCGGTCATAATCAAGTGCAGTGGCATAGATGTCTGTTATCTTCTGATAAAATCTACGCTCGGACAAACGGATCTCGCGAATCTGTTCAAGCAAATGGTCGAAGTATTCTGACATAAGCACTGAACCACCATTTTTTAAACGCTCAACGTCCATGGCCCAGCCTTTAATTGTGTAATCTGTCACGATACCGTTAGCCCATTTACGAAACTGTACAGCTCGTTCATTATTCACTTTGAAGCCGACTGAGATAATCATTTGAAGATTATAATGTTTCGTATCACGAGTCACCTGACGGGAACCTTCGGTTTGAACAATCCGGAATTTCCGGATTGTTGAATTTTCTTCAAGTTCAGAATCTGAGTAAATCTTTTTGATATGCTCGCTGACTGTCCGAACATCAATATCATACAGCGTAGCCATCATCTTCTGTGTCAGCCATATATTCTCGTCCTCATAGCGCATCTCAATGCTGTCCTGCTGGTCGCCGACAGTCGCAACATAGGTCAAGTATTCTGCTGTGCTGGACCGAATGGTTATTTCATCTTTTTTCTTTTTCAAATAGGAAACCTCACTTGCAATTAAAATGGTCTGCTGCAATTCCATCTAACTGTCCTGCAATATCTTTGAAGGGCAAATTCAAATCCAGTGTTTTAACAGCTATCTGATTGCTGTGGTTTACTCACCCAATGTACATCGCATCCCCAAACGAAAAGAACCTGTACCGTTCCTCCACAGCCTCCTCATAAGCCTTCATCACCTGCTCCCGCCCCGCCAGCGCGGAAACCAGCATGATCAGCGTGGATTCCGGCAGATGGAAGTTGGTGATCAGGCCGTCCAGTACTTTAAAGCGATACCCCGGATAGATAAAGATCTCCGTCCAGCCGCTTCCTGCCTGAATGCGGCCGTTCTCATCCGCAGCGGATTCCACCGTCCGGCAGCTCGTCGTCCCAACGCAGATGACCCGCCCGGTTCCGGACTTTGCACGGTTGATCTTCTCCGCCGCTTCCTCCTGGATCTGATAAAATTCGGAATGCATATGATGATCCGTGATCTCCTCCGCCTTCACCGGCCGGAAGGTTCCAAGCCCAACGTGAAGTGTGACCCTTGCGATATCCACCCCTTTTTTCTCAATCTCCTGCAGCAGCTCCGGCGTAAAATGAAGCCCTGCCGTGGGCGCGGCAGCGGAGCCCTCATGAACGGCATAAACCGTATTGTACCGCTCCCGCTCCTGGAGCTGGTGGGTGATATAAGGGGGCAGGGGCATCTGTCCCAGACGGTCTAAGATTTCTTCAAAAATTCCCTCATAGGAAAACTGCACCAGACGGTTGCCCTCTTCCACAACCTCCAGCACCTCCCCCACAAGCAGCCCGTCCCCGAAGCTGATCTTTGCTCCGGGCCTGGCCTTTTTCCCCGGCTTGACAAGGGTCTCCCATATGTTATTTTCTTTTCGCTTCAGCAGTAAAACCTCAACCTTCGCTTCCGTTCCCACCTTGGAGCCGATCAGCCTTGCCGGAATCACCTTGGTATCATTGATCACCAGGCAGTCGCCCTCCTGCAGATAGTCCAAAATCTCCCTGAATACATGATGGGAAACAGCCCCGGACTGCCTGTCAAGCACAAGCAGCCTGGAGCTGGAACGATCCGCCAGAGGGTCCTGAGCGATCAGTTCCTCCGGCAGTTCATAATAAAAATCCTGTTTTTTCATAATTCGTCAGAATCCCCTTTATCTTCTTCCGCCTGCCTTCCGGCCTCTCCTGCGCCGAATGCCGCTTGCTGCCTTTCGTTTGGCAGGATCTGCGGCACTGCTTCTGCGGGATGCACATTCTGTTCGGCAGGCTCTACCATATGGTACGGTCCGCTTTGAGGTTCCGCCGGATATACAGGCGGCGTCTCCACCGGGCGCGCCTGTGCATAGGGATACGCAGGATATACCTTCACTCTCTTTCCGTATACCACCCGGGTATCGCAGAGCATATCATGGAAGCCCCGTTTTTCCCTGTCCACTCCGATGATCAAATACCCGATACAGACAAAAATACTGCTTAAGAATCTTCCCACCGTCTCCCGGTACACCACCGTCAGCAGATCCAGCTCCCCGCTTTCCTCTACGGAGATCACCCGCAGGTTCATGACGCGCTTGCCTGGCGTCGTCCCCGTATACCTGGTACACAGGATAAAATACAGCGCCTGTCCCAGATACAGCACGATGTCCTTCAGCGTATAGTGGAACAGGATATTTCCTCCCAGCACCGTTCCATACAGTGCCGAGAGCACCCCTGACATAACCAGCCTGACCACCAGCAGCAGCAAAAAAGCGATTGCGCTGTCGATCAGATACGCCGCCAAACGCACCCAGAAGCCTGCATATGTCACGCCTGCATCCGCTCTGCAGCTATCGTAATTGTTCTGCATAATACATCGGCACCCCGCTTTCCATAGATGATGCGGTTTCCTTTAGTATCTGGGCTTCCGACTTCGGAACGAGCTCCCGGAGTTCCGAGAAAAACGATGCGAAAATATTTTCCTCGCTGACCGGCTGATAATAATCCCATACGCCCAGTTCATCACTCATCTCGTTCTGCATATACTCATAGGAGCCGATCTCGTCAATGAGCCCGTTTTCCAGGGCCTGCGCCGCCGTATAGGTCCTCCCGTCGGCCAGAGCGCGCACTTTCTCGTCCGGCATATTCCGGCCGTCTGCGACGATTCCCACAAATTTTCCGTAGTATTCATCAACCTGGCCCTGGAATACCTCGATCTGTTCATCTGTCAGCTTCGAACTGTCCTTAAAATCTCCGCTGGCAATGCTGACATAGCGGATGCCCAGCTTTTCATACAGGCCCGTCATGTCCAGTCCTGACATGATGACTCCGATGGAGCCCGTTGTGGTATTCGTATTCGCGTAGATCTGATCCGATGCCATGGAGATCATGTAGCCGCCGGAAGCCGCGTAATGGGACATATAGGTCCATACCGGATTGCCGGACATTTCCTTATACTCCCTCAGCTTATCGTACAGCTCCTCCGATTCATATACCGTACCGCCCGGCGAATCCACGTACAGAAGAATCCCCTTATTGTTCGGGTCATACATCAGATTGTCAATATAATTCATGGTATCGGTATGCTGATACCCTTCCGCAATCTCAAAGATACTGGTCGCCGTCTGCTCCTGGATTGTACCTACCACTTCCACCACCGCAATATAGTCGTAATTGGGGGTATCATATCCATAGTCCGAAGTCAGCATTTCAACCATACTCGCCTGCAGCAGATTCTGGGACACCGTATTGGTCAATACGCTGGTCACTCCCACCACAATAAACAATACCGCCGCGACGATCAGGCCGCCTATCTGTTTTTTCTTCATCTCTGCCTCCTTGTTGTTATGGATGAGCCCGGCAAAGCCTGCTCATCCATCCGCAAAAACCGCACAGGCGCACCCTGCCTCTTTATTTCCTCAGCTCGATCCCCATGCCTTCCAGCGCTTTGAGGATTCGATCCATGGCCTCTGTCACCTCCGCGTCTGAGAGCGTCTTGTCCTTTGCGCGGAATACGATCGAATATGCCACGGACTTGAAGCCTTCCTTGATCTGCGCGCCTTCGTACAAATCGAACAGGGCATAGCTTTCCAGATACTTTCCTCCCTTAGCGGAGATTACCTCTTCGATCTGCCCTGCCAGGATATGCTTCGGCACCACCATGCTGATATCCCGGGTCACTGCCGGATATTTTGCGATTCCATAATATTTCCTGTCAAATGTAGCATACTCCATAATTTCCGGCATGTCAATGACCGCCACATAGGCGCGCTCGCCGATTCCGTAGATATCCGCCACCTCCGGATGGAGCTCGCCGAGATATCCCACAACCTTTCCATCATACAGGATGTTTGCCTGGCGCCCCGGGTGAAGGTACGGTTTTCCTGCATTGGGATCGTAGGTCTCCCTGTCCTTCATGCCGATCTTCTCGAAAAATTCCTCGACCACGCCCTTCATGCTGAAGAAATCCCCTTTTCCATACATTCCCAGCGTAAACTGCATCCGTTCCTCAGGCAGGTCGGTCAGCGGAAGGCTCTTCGGAAGGTAAATATTTCCAAGCTCATAGAGGCGCGCGTCCTTATTTCTTCTATTATAATTGGTCGCCAGGGAGGTCAGCATCCCGTTCAGGGAAGTGGTGCGCATGATGCTGTAATCCTCTCCCAATGGGTTCATGATCTCCACCGTCCGGCGCAGCGGCGAATCCTTCGGCAAAAGCAATTTGTCAAATACCTTGGGGCTCTCGAAGGAATAGCACATCCCCTGGCTGAATCCGCAGAACTCAGCGATATCCCTCGCCGCCTGCTCGATCCGCAGCTTGAAGGACAGCTTTCCGGTAGTCGCTTCTCCGTTTGGCAGCGTGGTCGGAATATTATCATATCCGTAAAATCTCGCCACTTCCTCCGCAATATCCGCAAGCCGGAACAGATCCTGACGGAAGGTCGGCGCAATCACTTCCTTCGTCTCCGGGTCATATCCCAGGTCAATTTTTTTGAAATATCCCAGCATCTCTTCCTCGGAAATATCGGTTCCCAGCATGGCATTGATCTTGTCCGGGTCAAAAGGAACACGAACCGGATGCTTCTCTTTTCCATACACATCCACGATTCCGCCCACCACTTCTCCGGCGCCTAACTCTTCCACAAGCTGACATGCCCGGTCAATGGCCGCCTTCGCGTTATTCGGATCCAGACCCTTTTCAAACTTGCCTGACGCGTCTGTCCGAAGCCCCACGCGCTTGCTGGACTTTCGGATATTGACGCCATCGAAGCATGCTGCCTCGAAAAGCATGGTCTTTACGTCGTCCGTAATCATGGAATTTTCACCGCCCATGATCCCGGCGATGCCGATGGCTTTCTCGCCGTCACAGATCATCAGCACGTCCTTATCCACCTTCCGCTCCTGCCCGTCCAGCGTGGTAAATGTCTCCCCGTCCTGTGCGGTCTTGACCACGATCTGATGCCCGGCAATGGTCTCCAGGTCATAGGCATGCATGGGCTGTCCGTATTCCTCCATCACATAGTTGGTGATGTCCACCAGGTTATTGATGGGGCGGATTCCCACGGAAGCCAGCCGTCTCTGCATCCACTTCGGGGACGGCCCGATCTTGATATTCTTGACGACCCTTGCACAGTAACGCGGGCACAGGTCCGTATTTTCCACAGAAACCTTCACATAGTCGTTGACGTCCTCGTCATTTCCTGTCTCTGTCACCACCGGAGGCACAAATGTTTTGTCAAATGTAGCCGCAGCTTCTCTTGCGATCCCGACCACACTGAAGCAGTCCACCCGGTTGGACGTCACCTCATATTCCACGACTACATCGTCCAGTCCCAGTGCCTTGACTGCGTTCTCACCAACCTGAGCATCCTCCGGGAAAATGTAGATGCCTTCCTCCGGCGCTTCCGGATACATGTCCCGGGTGGAGCCCAGTTCTTCGATGGAGCACATCATCCCGTTGCTTTCCACGCCCCGAAGCTTCCCTTTTTTGATCTTGATCCCGCCGGGTGTCTTAGAGCCATCATGCCCTCCGGCCACCCGTCCGCCGTCCAGAACCACCGGAACCTTCGCCCCCTCGAATACATTGGGCGCACCGGTCACGATCTGGGTAATCCCGGTTCCGATATTCACCTGGCAGACCACCAGCTTATCCGCATCCGGGTGTTTCTCGATCTTTTCAATCCGGCCGATCACGATTTTATCCAGATCTGCATCCAGTTTCTCATAACCTTCCACCTTGGTACCGGACAGCGTCATCGCGTCCGCGTATTCCTGCGCAGTCACATCCAGATCCGGCACATATGCTTTTATCCATGATAATGAAGTATTCAAAATCTATTCCTCACTTTCTATGATCCTTTCGTTTTCCATCCCCGCATTCTGTCAAAAAAGTCTCTGTCATGATAGAAATACGAGGGACGATTCGTTACTGTTATACATTACTGCATCACTCGATCCTGCCTGATTCCTGTTTGTTCCTCAGAACTGCTTTAAGAAACGGATATCATTTTCATACAGCAGTCTCATATCGTCGATCTCATATTTCAGGAGTGCGATCCGCTCCAGTCCTACGCCGAACGCGAAACCGCCGTATTCTTCCGGGTCGATCCCGCACATTTCCAGCACATGGGGATGTACCATACCGCAGCCCAGGATCTCGATCCAGCCTGAGCCCTTGCAGAAACGGCAGCCCTTCCCGCCGCATTTGAAGCAGCTCACATCCACCTCCGCGCTGGGCTCGGTGAAGGGGAAATGATGGGGACGGAATTTGGTCTTTGTCTCCGGCCCGAACAATTCCTTTGCAAATACCTCCAGCGTTCCTTTCAGGTCCGCAAAGGAAATATGCTTGTCAATGACCAGTCCCTCGATCTGATGGAAGGACGGGGAGTGGGTGGCATCCACCTCGTCGGAACGGAATACCCTGCCCGGCGCGATCATTCGGATCGGCAGCTTTCCCTGCTCCATGACACGTGCCTGCACCGGGGAGGTCTGGGTACGCAGCACAATATCTTTATTAATATAGAAAGTATCCTGCTCGTCCTTTGCCGGATGATCCGCAGGAATATTCAGTTTTTCAAAATTATACAGGTCGTATTCCACCTCCGGCCCTTCCACAACCTCATATCCCATTCCCACGAAGATACGCTCCACCTCTTCCAGGGCGATGGTGTTGGGATGCCTGTGGCCGACGCTGTTCTTCTTAGACGGCAGCGTCACGTCGATAACCTCGGCTTTGAGTTTCTCCTCGCGGATCACCTTTTCCATTTTCTGCTTTGTCTCTTCCATGATCGCTTCGATGGCGGCCCTCGTCTCGTTCACAAGCTGGCCCACCTTCGGGCGTTCCTCGGGCGCAACATCCTTCATCCCTTTGAGTACGGCGGTCAGCTCACCCTTCTTCCCAAGGAACCGCACGCGTACGTCATTGAGCCTTTCCGGCACATCCGATGCCTGGATCTGCGCGATGGCTTCTTTTTTGATCTGTTCCAATCTGTCTTTCATTCTGGTTTCTCCTTTCTTAGATGCAGACAATATTCCATTCCACTGAATGTCTGCTGCTCTCTGAAAAGCAGCTTCTAACTTACGGCAATACCAAATTTCCAGAACAAAGAGTTTCGCTTGCGAAACTCGCGCCTGCGGCGGTCGCATTCCGACATCTACCTCATACGCCGCAGTGCGCGTCCCCCGGAGGGTTTTTGTTCTATAGGAAAATTCGGAGAAGTTTTCTATAGAACAAAAAAAAGACCTCATCCCCTCCAAAAAAGGGACGAAGTCATAATCCGCGGTACCACCCTGATTCCCATGGACACTCCACGGGCACTCTGCTGCTGTGTAACGTACAGCCTGCGGCATTCCCTACTTACCAGATTCAAAGCCGCGCCGCATCTACCGTGTCTCAATGACAGGCACTCCGATACAGGGGTTCGGGAATACGGCTCACGTGGGAAATTCGATCGTCATCTGAACTAAAGAGAACTTTCAGCCGGTGGTTCTCTCTCTCTGCTAGAAAATGAGTCTCTACTATGCACGGTCATTGCCTTTGCTGTTCATTTATCTTTACATATCAATACATTCCAGATACTTTTCTATTTTAACATAGGATGATTGAATGTCAATACCCATTTTAAATCAACTTATTCTGTCTGGCAGTTCCTCCCTATATTCCCCGTAATTCCGGAAAAATACAGCCAGCCCGTTCAATGTCCTGGCCAGCAGCGGAAGCTCCTCTTCACTCAGATTCTTCATAGCCGCATTGATCATCTCCCTGTGGAAATTCTCATGATGATAATACGCCTTCCTTCCCTTCTCCGTCAGGCTGATGTACACGATCCGACGGTCCTGTTCGGAACGGCTGCGCACCACATACCCCTTCTTTACCAGACTGTTCATGGAAGTGGTCAGCGACCCTGCCGTGATCCCCTGCCTCCTGGCAACCGCAGACATCGTACTGTCATTCCCCAGGCCGATCGCTTCTATGATATGCATATCATTATTGCTGATATCCCGAAATTCATCCGTTATGACTGCTTTCTCTTCCAGCTCCAGGATCTCATAAAATAAATTCACCAGAACATCATTAATCATTTCAAATGCATCCACAGCGTTCCGCTCCTTTCCAGATTTTACTGCTGCCCTTGGGTATCCTTTCAGGAATCCGGAAACAGCGACTCCACCACTTCTCTCACCGTCTCGATCCGTTCCGCCCGATACGTCTTGGCTCCGCAGAATAACAGCCCTTCTTCTATTCTTCCCTCCGCCGCCGCGGTTAATGTATCCGTAATACAATATGGTATTTCCGCCGGACTGCATTTTGCCAGGCATCCGTGACAGGGCGTATGGGAAATCCTTTCACCTAGCATCACACGTTTCATAAAAGGATTCAAAATAGCTCTTCCAGGCATTCCCACCGGACTTTTTACAATGACGATGTCCTCTTTGGATGCCTGGATATAGGCCTCCTTATAGCGGAAATCCGCATCGCACTCCTCCGTAGTTACAAACCGGCTTGCAACCTGCACGCCGTCCACGCCGGATTTCATGGCGCGCTCCACATCTTCCCGGTCATAGATTCCGCCTGCCGCCACAACCGGAATCTTCTTTCCGAATTTCTTCTCATATCCCCGGACCACATCCAGGATGCGCCGGATTTCTTCCGTATAATCTGATTTCGCATAAAAATCCAGCGCCTCTCGGTCAAATCCCAGATGCCCCCCGGCTTCCGGTCCCTCAATCACAACCAGATCCGCTGTCTGCTGATGTTTCCTGTCCCAATACTTCAAAATGACCTTGGCCGACTTTTCTGTAGAGACGATAGGAGCGATCTTCGTTTTGCTCCCCTGGGTCAGCATGGGAAGCTCCGCAGGAAGGCCTGCTCCGGAAATGATCAGATCCGCCCCTGCGGCCACCGCGGCCTGTACATGGGCCTCATAGTCCCGAAGGGCCACCATAATGTTATAACCGATGATCCCGTTCGGCGAGATTGTCCTCGCCCGTGCCATCTCTTTTCTAATAGCACGAAGATTGGCCGCACCGGGATCTCGGTCAAAATCTTCCTCCCGGAATCCGATCTGGGCCGTGGAAATGATCCCCACACCGCCCTGGGCCGCAACCGTTCCCGCCAACCGCCCCAGGCTGATCCCGACTCCCATGCCACCCTGGATCAGTGGAACCCTGACTTCCTTCTCTCCGATTCTCCACATGGCGTCTCCTTTCCTTCCCCAAAGCTTTACATCTTACGGAATCTTCCATACCGCTTCGCGGTCAGTTCCCCCGTTTCCATCCCGCAATATCTTTCCAAAAAGCCCGCAATCCCCGGCTTTATCGTCTCGCACACTGAATCCATGCTGCCTTCCGTATAATCCGCAGGCTCCGGAATGATCTGCTCAATGATCCCCATATTTTTCAGGTCCGACGCAGTCAGTTTCATGACCTCTGCCGCCTCATCCGCACGTTTGCTGTCCTTCCACAGAATACTTGCGAAGCCTTCCGGCGAAAGGATGGAATAAATGGAATTTTCCAGCATCCAGACCTCATCCGCCACAGCCATGGCAAGCGCCCCGCCGCTGCCGCCCTCTCCGATAATAATGGAAAGGATCGGGGTTTTCAGAGCCGAGAGCTCAAACAGGTTCTTGGCAATCGCTTCCCCCTGTCCCCGTTCCTCCGCTTCCAGACCGCAGAATGCCCCGGGCGTATCCACAAAGCAAATCACCGGACGGTGAAATTTCTCTGCCTGCTTCATAAGGCGCAGTGACTTACGGTATCCGTCCGGGGAAGGCATTCCGAAATTGCGCTCCACATTTTCTTTGGTAGACTTCCCCTTGGCCTGCGCGATCACGGTCACAGGGATCCCCTGAAAATATGCCAGCCCTCCGACAACCGCCGGATCATCCTTATAATACCGATCGCCGTGCAGTTCCATAAAGTCCGTGAACAGATGGGAGATGTAGTCAATTCCCACAGGTCGGCCTTTCTTTCGGGAAATCTGCACACTCTCCCATGCAGGACATGCCTGCTTTTCCAGAACCTGCATTTGCGGATTTCCCTCTGCGTGATCTTCCCGGTTTTCCAGATTCTGCGGCCCTCTGCTATGTCCCGCGATAACAGCCTTGTTCTCACTGCCCGCTGCCGTTTCATTCTTATGATGCATTCTCAGGATCTGCGCAAGCACCGCTTTCTGCTCTTCCCGGCCCACGATCCGGTCAATGAAGCCATGCTCTAAAAGAAACTCCGACCGCTGAAATCCCTTCGGAAGCTTCTCCCCGATGGTCTGCTCGATCACCCTCGGTCCCGCAAACCCGATGAGAGCATTGGGCTCCGCGAGGATGATATCCCCCAGCATGGCAAAGCTGGCGGTCACGCCTCCTGTGGTTGGATCCGTCAGCACGGAAATATAGAGCTGTCCCGCGTCGCTGTGCCGTTTCAAGGCAGCAGAGGTCTTTGCCATCTGCATCAGGGAAATGATCCCCTCCTGCATCCTGGCGCCGCCGGAGCAGGCAAACAGAATTACCGGAAGCTTTTCCTTCGTGGCGCGCTCTACAGCCCGGGTGATCTTTTCCCCCACGGCTTCTCCCATGCTTGCCATCAGAAATCGTCCGTCGCAGACACCGATCACCGCAGGCTCACCGCCAATCTCGGCCCTGCCTGTCACAACAGCTTCTCTCAGACCTGTCTTTTCCTGCAGCGCCGCCACCTTTTCTTCATATCCCCGGAACTGCAGCGGGTTGCAGGTCACAAGCTCTTCATCCCACTCCTCAAAGGTATCCGGGTCCGCGATCATATCAATCCTTCGGCGGGCATGCACTCGAAAATACCCCTGGCATTTCGGGCAGATATAGTTTCCCTCCCGTACCTCCTCCGCAATGATCGCCGCCCCGCATTTATTACATTTTCGGAGAAGCCCCTCCGGAACCTCCGGACGGGACTCACCGAACGCGTTCCGGTTCCGTCTGTTTGTTTTCTTAAACATATTTTGAAGCTTCATCCGTCATTTTCCTCACAATCCACCTGCCTGCCGTTTGCAGCCCCTTGTCACATATCAGCTGTTCCTCTGAAATCCGGATCTGTCACAGCAGTCTCTTACCCGCGGCCCATTTTTTCTATAAATTCAATATCAATATCCCCTGACACAAAATCCGGATGGTGCAGGATCTCATACTGATAATCCACATTGGTATCAATCCCTTCGATGATCACCTCGCCCAATGCGCTGCGCATTTTTCGAATCGCTTCCTTCCGGTTCTTAGCATGAACAATCAGCTTGGCAAGCATGGAGTCATAATAAGGCGGCACCGTATATCCGGAATAGATTGCGGCATCAATCCGCACGCCTTTTCCGCCGGGAAGATACATATCCGTGATGGTTCCCGGAGACGGACGGAAGTTCTTCTCTGGATCCTCCGCATTGATCCGGCATTCTATGGCATGGCCGGTGATCCGCACATCCTGTTGGGTGTAGCTTAACCGCCTGCCGTCCGCAATCCGGATCTGCTCCTTCACCAGGTCAATCCCGGTGACCCACTCTGTCACCGGATGCTCCACCTGGATTCGAGTATTCATTTCCATAAAATAAAACTGATTGTTTTTCTCCAATAAAAACTCTACCGTTCCGGCGTTGGTATAGCCTGCCGCCTTTGCCGCCCTCACCGCGGCTTCCCCCATCCGCGCGCGAAGTTCCTCAGACAGAGCCGCGGAAGGCGCTTCCTCAATCATCTTCTGGTGGTTTCTCTGGACTGAGCAGTCCCGCTCGCCCAGATGGATCGTATTTCCATATTGATCCGCCAGGATCTGAAATTCAATGTGACGGGGATGCTGTACATAATGCTCCAGGTACATGGTTCCGTCCCCGAATGCCATCTGCGCCTCTTTCTGGGCGGTTTTGAAGCTGGCCTCAAATTCCTCCGGAGTCTCAGCCACACGCATTCCCTTGCCGCCGCCTCCAAGGGCTGCCTTCACGATCACCGGATAACCGATCTCCCGCGCGAGCTCCGCCCCCGCTTCCGCGTCCGTAAGCGGCTCCGTACTGCCCGGCACCACCGGCACGCCTGCGGCGATCATGGTATTTCGGGCTTCCTGCTTATTTCCCAGCTTCCGGATGGTCTCAGACCTGGGCCCGATAAATGTAATATTACATTGTTCGCACAATTCGGCAAACCGGCTGTTTTCCGAAAGGAACCCAAAACCCGGATGAATTGCGTCCGCCCCGGAAACAATGGTGGCGCTGATGATCTGCTCCATGCTCAGATAGCTTGCGGCTGATGGAGCGGGACCGATACAGATGGCTTCATCCGCAAGCTGGGTATGCAGCGCCTCCCGGTCCGCTTCCGAAAACACCGCCACCGTTTCAATCCCCATTTCCCGGCACGCGCGGATGATCCGCACCGCGATCTCTCCCCGGTTGGCAATCAATACTTTTCCTGTCATAGTCTCTCCTTACCCTACCATAAATGTAAGCTCCGCGCTGGCAACCACCTTGCCGTCCACCGTCGCCACCGCGTCTCCAACACCGTATGGGCCTCTTTGTTTGATGATCTTCGTCTCCAGTCTCAGCTTATCCCCGGGACGTACCATCCCCTTGAACCGACATTTCTGAATGCCTCCGAAAAACGCGATCTTGCCTTTATGCTCCGGCATGCTCAAGATTGCCACCGCACCCACCTGAGCCAGCGCTTCCACGATCAGCACGCCCGGCATAACCGGCTCTCCCGGAAAATGCCCCGCAAAAAAATCCTCCCGGTATGTGACACATTTATAACCGACGGCGTACTGCCCCGGCTCGTAATCTTCAATTTGATCCACCAGCAGAAACGGATGCCTGTGCGGGATGATCTCCATGATCTGCTTTGTATCCAGACTGTTCATATTCTTCCTCTTCCCTTCTCTTGCTCCTGCATCTTCCTTAGGGACCGATGCATTCCTACCTGATCACGAACAGCGGCTGCCCGTATTCCACAGCCATACCGTTCTCCGCCAGGATCTTCACGACCTCTCCGCTGAACTCACTTTCAATCTCGTTCATCAGCTTCATGGCCTCCACGATTGCCAGCACCTGTCCTTTTTCCACCCAGTCCCCTACCTTTACATAAGGCGCGGAGTCCTCTGCGGGAGCCGCATAAAATGTTCCTACCAGGGGAGAGGTTACGGTCTGCCCCGCTTCCTCCTCAGCCGAACTCCCCGCCGGAGCCGCCTCTTTTACTTCTGTTTCAGCAGCAGGGACTGCAGGCTCCTTTTCTGTTCTCACAGCAGGTTCCGGTCTGCCGGAAGGAACCGCTGTCAGATCCACGGTTCCTTCTGCCGCTTTTTTCATGGAAATCTTGACTCCGCCCTCTTCATACTTGAATTCCGTCAGAGACGAGACGGATACAGCGTCTACCAATTGCAATACCTGTTCAAACTTCATGATTTGTCACCTCATATTCTATCCATGCCTTTGCCTGCAGAGCTGCTCCGCAGGCAGATCGGCTTCTACATTTCGCTGTATTTTTTCAAGACCAGCGTGGCATTATGGCCGCCGAATCCGAGGGAATTGGTCATACAGATGTTTACTTCCTTCTCCACCGGCGCTCCGACCGCGTAATTCAGGTCGCATTCCTCGCCTGCCTCTGACGTTCCCACGGTCTGATGGATGAAACCATCCTGCATGGTCTTCACGCAGACTACAAACTCCACACCCCCGGCCGCGCCCAGCAGATGCCCGATCATGGATTTGGTAGAGTTGACGACCGTCTGATGCGCTGCCTCTCCCATAGCGTACTTGATGGCCCGGGTCTCATACAGGTCATTGTAAAAGGTACTGGTCCCGTGGGCATTGATGTAGTCCACCTCCTCAGGAGACACCCCGGCCTCCTGCATCGCCAGCTTCATCGCCGTGCCCGCGCCTTCGCCGTCCTCCGCAGGGGAAGTGATGTGATAAGCATCCCCTGTGCAGCCGTATCCCGCCAGCTCCGCATAGATATGCGCGCCGCGGCGTTTCGCGTGCTCCAGCTCTTCGAGCACCACGATCCCGGCGCCCTCGCCCAGGACGAATCCATTTCTATCCTTATCAAATGGAATCGACGCGCGGAGCGGATCCTCGGTTTTCGACAGCGCCGTCAGGCCGGTAAAGCCTGCTACCCCGGTGGGGCAGATACAGCTTTCCGTACCGCCTGCCAGCATGATATCCGCGTCGCCGTACTGGATGGCCCTAAGCGCGTCTCCGATGCAGTTGGTCCCGGTCGCACATGCCGTCACTACATTCGTACATTTTCCCTTCAGCCCAAGCTGGATCGACACATTTCCTGCCGCCATGTTGGAGATCATCATGGGCACCATCAGCGGATTCACCCGGGAAGGGCCTTTTTCCACGATCCGGGTGTAGTTATCCTCCACCGTTTTCAGGCTGCCGATCCCGGAACCGATGATCACTCCGGCGCGGTACGGATCCTCCTGCGCCAGGTCGATCCCCGCATCCGCAAAGGCTTCCTTAGCCGCAGCAACCGCATACTGTGAAAAAAGCTCCATCCGCTTTGCGGATTTAAAATCCAGCCGTTCTTTTGCCGCAAAGCCCTTGACCTCTGCCGCGATCCTTACTTCATATCCGGACGCGTCGAATTTTGTGATCGGGCCGATCCCGACCCTGCCCTCTCTGATGCCGTTCCAGAATTCTTCTACCGTATTCCCGATGGGAGTCACCGCTCCCAGTCCGGTTACTGCTACTCTTCTTTTCATTGCCTTCTCCTTTATCATTACAGAACTTTTTCCAACTGACTCATTCAGCCACTTATCCATTCGCCAAAACCATGCTAACGCACTCTTGCGTCTGCTGACGCAGCAGCTTTTTGCTCATTAATAAGTGAGTTGCTGATTCGACAGGTCATTTCCATTGCAATAAACTGCATGAAAATGACCTGTCGAACCGCAACCGCACAGCCGGGAAAATTTCCACCTGTACGGTTGGATGCTCTTTGAGCATCCAACCCACCTCATTCATTCGTAAAATCCGTGCTTCGCACTTTTGTGCCTGCTAATGCAGTCACATTTTACTCATTCATGAGGTAGGCTGCTAATCCGAAGTCGCATTTTCATTGCAATAAATTGCATAAAAATGTGATTTCGGATTGCAACCGTACAGGTGGAAAAATTTTACATCGCCATACCGCCGTCTACATGGAGCACCTGCCCGGTCATATATCTGGCGCTCTCAGATGCCAGAAAGAGAGCTGCCTCCGCGATATCCTCCGGCTCTCCGAATCTGCCCAGAGGAATCTGCGCCACCGCGCCTTCCTTTACTTTTTCGGAAAGGCCTTCCGTCATTTCCGTGTTGACAAATCCCGGCGCGATCGCATTGACCGTGATTCCCCGGCTGGCAAGCTCCCTGGCCGCAGATTTGGTCAGTCCGATGATCCCGGCCTTGGATGCGGAATAATTGGCCTGCCCTGCATTTCCCAGCACGCCGGAAACCGAAGAAATATTGATGATCCTACCGCTTTTCTGCTTCAACATCTGCCTGGACGCAAACCGGATACAATGAAAGGTCCCTTTCAGGTTCGTATTCAATACCGCGTCATAATCCTCTTCGCTCATCCGCATCAGCAATCCGTCCCGGGTAATCCCCGCGTTGTTCACCAAAATATCCAGCCGTCCGGTCTGCTCTGTCACCGCTTTCAAAAATTCCTCACAGGCCCCGAAGTCCGCCACATTGCACTGATACAAATATGCGGTTCCTCCCTGTTCCTCGATCTCTGCTTTGACTGCCTCTGCCCGTTCCTTAGAGCCCTGGTAATTGATCACCACCGAAGCGCCTTCCGACGCGAGCTTAAGGGCAATCGCCCTGCCGATCCCACGGGACGCCCCGGTGACTACGGCCGTCTGACCTGCCAGGCGCCCGTTTTCATTTTTGTTTTTATTCTGCATAAATCCTGCACCATCCTGTCTCTGTCTCACAGTTTTTCCTGATCCTCCCAGGCCGCGATATTGATGACCTTCGCATCCCGGCTGATCTTTTTTAAGAATCCTGCCAGCGTCCTGCCCGGCCCGATCTCGATAAAGGTCGTCACGCCGTCCGCGATCATCCGCTCCATGCTCTGCTGCCAGCGCACGGAGGATGCCACCTGCTCCTTCAAGAGCTTCCTTGTGTCACCAATCTCCTTCACATATTCCGCCGTCACATTGGTCACGTAGGGAATCCGAAGAGGCGACAGCTCGATCTCCTGAAGAACCTGTTCCAGCTTCTCCCCGGCTTCCTTCATCATCGGCGAATGGAACGGACCACTGACCTTCAATGGCAGCACCCGTTTTGCCCCCGCTTCCAGAAGGACCTCCGATGCTTTTTCCACACCCTGCGCAAAGCCTGTGATGACGATCTGCCCCGGACAGTTATAGTTGGCGATATAAACGCCTTCCAGTCCGCCGATCGCAGCCTCGATCTGTTCCCCGGTCAGCCCAAGTACCGCCGACATGGCGCCTTGTCCATCCGGAACCGCGTTCTGCATGAAGATGCCCCGCTTCCTCACGGTGGTAACGGCATCCTCGATCCGCATCCCGCCGGCCGCCGCAATGGCGCAGTATTCTCCCAGGCTCAAGCCTGCCGTCACATCCGGCGCCGGAAGGACATCTCTTAGCGCCTCAGCCATTGCCAGACAGGTGGTCACAAGAGCTGCCTGAGTATATTCTGTCTGGTCCAGCCGTTCATTTTCCTCAAAACACAAGGCCGCCATATCCAATCCCAGCAGCCGGGATGCTTCATCATAAATCTGTCTCGCAGCTGTACTCTTCTCATAAAAGTCCTTTCCCATGCCGCACTTTTGCGCCCCCTGGCCCGGAAAGATCCATGCCGTTTTTCCTGTACTTCCACTCATTCTTAAATTCCTCCTGAATCTGTAACCAATCTGCTTTGCATATGGATCGGATGCCCTGTTATTTTCCAAGCAGCGCTTCCGTCTCCCGCATCAGCTTTTGGATCAGCTCCTCGCAGCTCAGCTCTTCCTTCACCAGCCCGGCGATCTGCCCGGACATGACGCTTCCGCTCACCACGTCCCCTTCTACCACCGCCTTGCGGAGGCCGCCCAGGGTCAGCTTTTCCAGTTCCTCAAAGGAAGCGCCCTCCTGCTCTCTGCGGAGGTATTCCCTGGTCATCTGATTTCGAATCGCGCGTACCGGATGTCCTGTGGAACGCCCGGTCACGCGGGTATCAATATCCTTTGCCTTGATGATGCATTTCTTATAATTTTCATGCACCTGGGATTCTTTGGTCACTACAAAGCAGGTTCCCATCTGCACGCCCTGGGCCCCCAGCATAAACGCAGCCGCAATCCCTCTGCCGTCGGCAATTCCTCCTGCCGCCACGACCGGGATCTCCACCGCGTCCGCCACCTGGGGAACCAGTGCCATGGTCGTACTCTCTCCGATGTGGCCGCCGGCTTCCATGCCTTCCGCCACCACCGCGTCCGCGCCGCAGCGCTCCATCCGCCGTGCCAGAGCTACGGAAGCCACAACCGGGATCACCTTGACTCCGGCTTCTTTCCACATGCTCATATACTTTTCCGGGGATCCCGCGCCGGTCGTCACGACCTGCACGCCTTCCTCTACAATGATCTTCGCTACCTCATCCGCATAGGGGCTCATCAGCATGATATTCACGCCGAAGGGCTTCCCGGTCAGCGCTTTTGCTTTGCGCACCTGCTCCCGCACCCACTCACCGGGGGCGCTTGCCGCCCCAATCAACCCCAGTCCGCCTGCCTCAGACACACCGGCGGCCAGATGATGCTCCGCAACCCATGCCATACCGCCCTGGATGATCGGATATTCTGTTCCTAAAAGTTCTGTCAGTCTTGTCTTCATCGCTAAAACCTCTTTTTCCTTATTCCTGCACCGAACAGCAATTTCTGTCTGCGTCTGTCCCGCACTGAACAGTTACGATTTCCGCTTATCTCTCTCAGTATTTATTTATGCTCTTCAATATAAGCCTTTACATCGCCGATGGTCTTAATCTGTTCCAGATCTTCTGTCGGAATCTTCACCTCAAACTTATCCTCCAGCTCCATGACCATCTCAAACAGATCCAGTGAATCCGCGTTCAGATCGTCTGAAAAAGAAGTTTCCTCCGTCAGGTCCTCTACGTTTGTTCCCAGTGTCTCAGCTACTAATTCCTTGATTTCTTCCAACATAATTTTTCTTTCCTTTCCTGATTCCATTTCTGATTTTTATTTTCATAGTTCATTTATCTTCATGAAAGCATTGGCCTATAGTGCCATGCCGGCATGACTCTGGTATGGGCTGTCCTTTTCTTTCGGATTGTCCTGATCCCAATCTCCTGTGCAGCAGACAGCTACCACTTCAATATAGCTGCCCCCCAGGACAATCCTGCCCCAAATCCGGCCAGTACAATGGTCTGTCCCGATTTCAGCCTTCCGTCCCGGTTCATTTCATCCAGCAGGATCGGAATGCTTGCCGAGGATGTATTGCCGTACTCCTCCAGGTTCATAGGAAATTTTTCTATCTCTGCATCCAGACGCTTTGCCACGGATTCCACGATCCGCCTGTTTGCCTGATGCAGTACAAAATAGTCGATTTCCTCCGGCCCCATTCCACTGCTATCCAGCAGCTCCCGGATGACCTCCGGGACCCTTTTTACCGCAAAGCGGAAGACCTCCCGTCCATCCATGCGGATAAACTCTTCCGGATGGATGGATGCCTGGTCAACATGTGATTGTATAGGGAGGACTTCCGCCATATTCCCCTGCGGATCCTGGCCTGCCAGGGAAGCGGCCGGCTTCTGTCCCGCATTTTTTTCCTCAGCCCAGCCCTTCCGGTGGCGGCTCATCAGGGTCAGCGCAGGTCCTGCCGCCCCGTCTGAATGCATTACCGGAGAAGGAAGCTCTCCCGGCTCCGCTCTCAGCACGGCAGCCCCGGCGCCGTCTCCGAACAGGATACAGGTCCCCCGATCCTTCCAGTTCACCATATTGGACAGGCTTTCGGAACCGATCAGCAGGGCGGTCCTGCATAAGCCTGCCGCGATATACGCCTGTGCCGTATTATACGCAAACAAAAATCCAGTGCAGGCCGCGTTCAGGTCGAAGCAGGCCGCGTGGACCGCTCCCAGCTCCTTCTGCACTTCACAGGCCGCGCAGGGAAGCAGCACTTCCGAGGTAAATGTACACACGATCAACAGATCAATCTCTTCGGGCTGTACATTTCCATTCTCCAATGCCCGCCTTGCGGCCTCCGCCGCCATGGATACCGTTGTCTCTTCCTCAATGATATGCCTCCTTGCCACTCCCGTCCGCTCCCGGATCCAGGCATCGCTGGTGTCTACCATCTGAGATAAAGCATCATTGTCCAGAATATGACCCGGCACGCAGGAGCCGGTTCCGCATATCTTTCCTCTCATCTGTCTTCTCCATTTTTCAAATATCTTTTAGTTCAAATTATTTTATTTTAAAATGTTTTGATCATCAAAGTATATACGCATATATGACACTTGTCAATACCCAAAATGAAAAAAGCCTCGAACGAGACTCTAACGCAATCATAAATACTCCTTGAACGCCCATAATATTTGTGATATTGTATCCTTGAAAATAAAATTATTATTTAATGGGAGGAACCAGGAAATGAAAAAGAGGATCTCACTGATGATCGCAATGGCGGTCTGTTTTTCCATGCTGCTTGGCGGATGTGGAAAAAAACTGACTACGGAAAACGCGCCGGATTATGTAAAATCCGCATTAGACGCATGCTACAAGGCCGAGTTTGATACCTATATGGAATTTACAAAAAGTACGCAGGAAGAAGCGGAAGAACTGTATCAGACGGGATTGGATACCAATATGGAGGCCAGCGGAATCGTGGCATCCTCCGTCGGCTCTGATCTGCAGGACCAATACCGCCAATTATTTGCGGATATCCTGAGTATCAGCAAATATGAAGTAGGGGAAGCCAAAGAAGACGGCGACGGATTCACCGTAGAAGTAACTGTAGAGCCTTTCCTCATGTTCAACGATCTGGAGCAGGAACTGTCCCCGTTTCTGGAAACAGAAAACGCTCAGACAATGACCGACGAAGAGCTGGAGCAATTGGTATACCAGAAGATGTACGAGCTGATGTCCTCCAAGCTGGAGGCTCCGGAATACGGTGAGCCGCAAACCGTGACGGTACACATCCAGCCGGACAGCGACGGAATCCAGACGATTGATGAGGACGATCTGGCCGCGCTGGATGCCGCAATGTACTCCGCGGTTCTATAGGGAAGCGCTCAGAACCCGGTTGGATTCTCCAAAGAGCTTAGCAACTGCCATTTGAATTCTCCGATTCTTATGGCAGTTTTCTTTTTTTCATATTGTATCTTATCATCAGGCGAACGCCGCGGTTCCTTTACATACCGTAAGTCTCAGCCCACGGGACCGCCCTGCTCTTCATACGTTTCCAACAGCGCATTGATCTCCCCGCCCAGCAGGATCACATACATACACATGTAGAACCACAGCAGGATCAATATGATCGTCGTCAAACTTCCATACATCGTGGAAAATCCCGTAAATACATCCAGATAGATGGAAAATACGAACGAGATCATCTGCCATCCGCAGGCCGTAAACACCGCTCCCGGAAGCTGCTTCTTCATGGTCGTCTTGATCCCATCCTTCCGGTTCGGCAGATACTTATATACCAGATCCCAGAATACCGTCAGCACCCCCAGGATCAAAAGCGTCCGAATCCGGATGATAAAATCCGTCACATGCCGCAGCAGCGGCACATGCTCATTGATGAGCAGACTGATACTGTTCCCAAACACAGAAAGCAGCAGGGAAAGCACGATCGCCAGTATAAAGATCACCGTGTAAGCAGAGGCCCGGATCCTTAGAAAAATATAATTCCGAGTCTCTGGATTTTCGTAAACGCAGTTCAGGCCGGAGGTCATGGAGAGCACGCCCTTCCCCGCGGACCACAGCGCCACCAATATAGTAAACGGAATGATCGAGCCGGACTGGTTATAGACCTGCGTCACAAGCATGGCGATCAGTCCCTCCACCGAAGAAGGAAATACCTGCAGCACCGCATGCATGACATCCTCCTGCGTAACCGGTGTAAACTGTACCAATGTCAGCAGCAGGATAATGATCGGGATCAGAGATAATACAAAAAAGTATGCCGCCTGCGCCGCGTAAGCTCCGGTATGGTGGGAACGGAACTGCTTCATCACATTCAGCGCTCTCCCGATGATCCCTTTTTGATTCTCCTTCATAAAACACCTCTGATCTGCTTATTCTTGTTCGAAAGCGGGTATACTATAACTGCTCAACACAGGATAGTGAAGGTCCTGAACAGGTACGGTATACTTAAAAAGAGGCAGCTGTATCGCAGCCGCCTTTTTTCCTTGTATAATCCAGCAAAACGCGTCAACGACGCGTTTTGTCGGATTGTCGTATATCCCCAAAATGCCGTTCCCTGTATTTTGACTCCTAGCCACTGGCTAGGTGGGCAACCGCATCTGCTTTTTTGTCTTCCACTGCTGAACGGAGGCCTGACATATTACAGAAATATAAGAATCCCGTTTAAAGTTTTGTAGGTTCAAAATTACAGGGGTATCGAACATTCCAGGTAGTACTTTTCTTATCTGAGAGTATTATAACCTATTTGCAGAAAAAATACAACTACTAACCATAGAAATTCTCACAGGAATCCGATGCAAATTTAACCATTCCGTGTTATAATTCATTACATAAGAGAAGTACTATGATTTTACCCTGCGATTCACCATGCCAGCCCTGATATCACCGGCATATGCATGGCTGAACATACACAAAAATGGATAAAGGAGTTTTTACTTATGAAGATGAACGAATTAAAGCTGGTTTATTTCAGCCCCACAGGAACCACCCGGAAGGTCATTATGGAGGCAGCGGCAAATATCGACCTCAAATCCGTCTCCTACGACCTGACGGTACATAAGGAAAAGAAGCCTTCCCTGAAATTTAAGAGCAATGATCTTGTGCTCTTCGGGATCCCAGTCTATGCGGGCCGCGTGCCTGCCGTCTTCCTGGAATATTTCGAAGCTCTGTCCGGGCAAGGAACGCCGGCGGCTCTGATCGCCACCTACGGCTGCCGGGAATACGAGGATGCGCTGCTGGAACTGAAAAATGAAGTAGAAAGCCGGGGCTTCAAGGTGATCGGCGCAGCCGCGTTTCCCACCGAGCACTCCATTGTCCGCTCCATTGGTCTCGGCCGTCCCAACAAGCAGGATCTGAAAGAGATCGCAGATTTCGGCAAGCAGCTGAGCCGCCGAATCCACACCGAATCTTCTTTTGAGCCATTCAATATCTCAGTTCCGGGCAATACCCCCTATCGGAAGGCCGGCGCGGCATCACTGACTCCAAAGGTTGATGTTACCATGTGTACGGAGTGCGGCGCCTGCGCCAAGAGCTGCCCGGCAGGGGCCATAGACACCAAGGATCCGAAAAAGACAAACAAAAAGAAATGTATCAGCTGCCAGAAATGCCTCCGAAGCTGTAAGCAGAAGGCCCGTTATGTCAGCTCAACAAAAATGAAGCTGCTGACCGGGAAGCTGAACAAAGTCTGTCAGAGCGACAAGAAGGCGGATATCTTTTTCTAAATCCCACAAAAAAACAGACTAATCTTTTCAGATAGTCTGTTTTTTCTTATTTAGCCATTCAGAATGAAATAAATCATCCTCCAAGCTGCCTTTTTTCTATATCCATTGAAACAGATTTTTTCTGTATCATAAATGTTTATTTTGTCAGCAGCATCATAATCTCGTTGCTTCTCTGCACAAACGCTGTCATTTCTTCCGGGTTCAGCGGCTTATGGGCGATCATCGCCAGGTCGTAAAGCTGCTTGCAGATCATGGAGGTATGTGTATCCTCCTTGTTCTCTGTCACAAACTTCACCAGCGGATGGTTTGCGTTCAGTACCAGCGTCGCCAGTCCGCCGAGTCCCATATCCATGCCGCCGCCCATGCTGTACATGCGCATCATTTCTTCCATACGCCTGGACTGCTCGGAAAGGACTGCCATGGAAGCAATGCTTTCGTCCTTAAGCTTCTCTACCTTCACTTCCAGCTTTTCATTGTTCAGCTCCTTGCGGAACAGCTCTACCAGTTCATCGGAAAGCTTCTGGAATTCTTCCTTGTCGCCCTCGTCCACTTCATCCTTCAGGGAATCATGCACCTCCGCATCGATCCTCTGGAACCTTACGTCCTCATTGCGCTGCTCCAGATAGGTGATAAACGCGGAATCAATGTTGTGCGTCAGGATCACCGCATCCTGTCCCTGTTCCTTGAACATCTTGATATACTGGCTCTGCTGCTGTTCGTCCGTCACATAGTAGACATTGAGAGGCTCTTTTTTCTTCTCTTCTCCATCGGAATCTTCCACGACCTCTGCTTCTACGGATTCCGCTTTGCTGTCCTCTGTCTCGTTGGAAGAGGCTTCTGCTTTGCTGTCTGCGGCATCGTCAGAACCGGCCTCTGCCTTCGCTTCCTCGTCTGCCGTTGTCTCTGCTTCTACGGTCTCCGGATTCTCCACAACCTCTACATTGTCCTCTTCCCCGGCAGCCTTCTTCGCATTCTCAATATATTCTTCCAGAGTCAGGTACTTATGCTCCAGGTTCTTATAGAGGATCGAGCCCTTGATCTTGTCTCCGAACTTCTCATCCTTTAAGCAGCCGAACTTGATGAAGGGGCTGATATCATCCCAGTACTTCTCGTAGTTTTCCTTGTCGGTCTTGAACATGCCGTTCAGCTTGTCCGCAACCTTCTTGGAAATATAGTCCGCAACCTTATTCACAAAGCCGTCGTTCTGCAGCGCGCTTCTGGATACGTTCAGCGGCAGGTCCGGACAGTCGATAACGCCCTTTAATACCATCAGAAATTCCGGGATCACTTCCTTGATATTGTCTGCGATAAATACCTGGTTGTTGTACAGCTTGATGGTTCCCTCGATGGAATCGTATTCCGTATTGATCTTCGGGAAATACAGGATTCCCTTCAAATTAAACGGATAGTCCATATTCAGGTGGATCCAGAACAACGGCTCCTTATAATCCAAAAATACCTTGCGGTAAAATTCAATATATTCTTCCTTCGTACAGTCGCTTGGGTTCTTGCCCCACAGCGGATGGATATCACTGAGGGAAACCGGGCGCTTCACGATCTTCGCTTTCTTCTTCGGCTCGCCCTCTTCGCCTTCCTTCGGCTCCTCCGTGATATGCTCTACCACTTCGTCTGTCTCCAGCACGTCTGCCTCGTCGATAGTCTCATACTCCGTCTCCGCATTCGCCTTGGACAGGAAGATCTCCACCGGCATGAAGGAACAGTACTTTTCCAGCACTTCTCTTGCGCGGTATTCATTGGCAAATTCCAGGCTGTCATCATTCAAGAACAGGGTGATCTCCGTCCCCACCTCCTGCTTGCTGCCGTCCTGCATCTCGTACTCTGTTCCGCCGTTGCTGACCCAATGTACCGGTACGGCATCCTTCCGGTAGGACAGGGAATCAATATGCACCTCATCGGCAACCATGAACGCGGAATAGAAGCCCAGTCCAAAGTGTCCGATCATCTCATCTTCCGTCGTCTTGTCCTTATACTTCTCCAGGAACTGGGTCGCTCCGGAGAACGCGATCTGCGTAATATACTCTTCTACTTCATCCGCAGTCATTCCAAGACCGTTGTCAATGAACTTTAATGTCTTCTCTTCCGGGTTGACGATCACCTGGATCTTCGCCTTGTAATCCTCCGGCATCTCATATTCGCCCATCATATCCAGCTTTTTCAGCTTCGTGATGGCGTCACATCCATTGGAGATCAGCTCTCTCATAAAAATATCATGGTCAGAATACACCCACTTCTTGATTATTGGAAATATATTCTCACTGTCAATGGATAAATTGCCTTTTTTTGTTCCCATGTAAAACACTCCTTTTCTATGATCTTTATGATTCGACATATACCTTGTGAACCTGTGTCCTTTTTCTTGACCTAGATGATATTCTAATACAGGAATTTTAAAAAGTCAACATAAAATTAGCACTCTTTTGAAGTGAGTGCTAATAAATTCATAAAGTAAATATAAAAACTATATAAAGCTGAACGTTCAGTCTCCGTCCTCCAGCATAAGCTGGAAAATCGCCTTTAATTCCTGCAATTCTTTATTATCCGGCGTAGCACTTAAAGCCCTTTCGATCTGAGCTAACGCAAGCCTGATAAATCCCTGAAATTGCTTATTCGTCATACCCATAGTAACACCTCCCTTTTAAGAATAGAAATCGTGTACGAGATATCCTCATTATATCAAAGGGGATTTTGAGTGTAAAGTCCTTATTTCATTATCAAAATAGCCTTGTTTTATCCCAGCATTTCCCGAAGCATCTGATTCACCATACCGGGATTGGCCTTTCCTTTCATCGCCTTCATTGTCTGTCCTACCAGAGCCCCCAGAGCCTTTTCCTTTCCGCCTCTGTAATCCGAGACCGCCTGCGGATTGTCCGCGATCACCTGTTCCAGCACCGCTTTCAGAGCGCCCTCGTCATGGACCGTTTTCAGCCCATGCTCCTCCACGTACTGCTCCGGATCCACATCCTCCGAAAAGACCTTCTCGAATACCTCTTTCGCCACGGAGCTATTGACCACCCCCGCATCAGCCAGATCGATCAGCTTTGCCAGGTTTTCCGGAGAAAATTTCAGATCCTCCGGCTCCATCCCATGTTCCTTCATCAGCCGCATGGTTTCCACCATCAGCCAGTTAGAGACCTTTTTCGGCTTTTTGCAGATTGCGGTGGCTGCTTCAAACAGATCCGCCATGCTCTTGGATTCCGTAATGATCTCCGCATCATACCGGGGAATGTCGAATTCTTTTTTATACCGTTCCAGCTTCTCCGCGCGCAGCTCCGGCTGGCGGCTTTTCACCGCTTCGATCCATTCATCGCTGATCACAATGGGCACCAGGTCCGGCTCCGGAAAGTACCTGTAATCCTGGGCATCCTCCTTGGAGCGCATAGCATAGGAGCTTTCCTTATTGTCGTCCCAGCGGCGGGTCTCCTGGATCACGGCCTTTCCTTCCTCCAGAAGCTCGATCTGCCGCTCCCGTTCCCCTTCGATCGCATGGGAGATTGCCTTGAAGGAGTTCAGATTCTTCATCTCCGTCCGGGTTCCGAACTGAGAGCTTCCCGCTTCCCGCACGGACAGGTTCACATCCGCGCGCATGGAACCCTCCTGGAGCTTGCAGTCTGACGCCCCCAGATACTGAATAATCTGGCGGAGCTTCTCCAGGTATGCGATGACCTCTTCCACAGAACGCATATCCGGCTCCGACACGATCTCTACCAGGGGCACACCGCTCCGGTTATAATCCACCAGAGAGGTATCATCCCACTCGTCGTGGATCAGCTTCCCCGCATCCTCCTCCATGTGCATCTCATGGATCCGCACCCTCTTTTTCGTATCTCCCGCTTCTATCTCCACATATCCGTCTCTGGCAATGGGGAGATAGAGCTGGGAGATCTGGTAGTTCTGGGGATTATCCGGGTAAAAATAGTTTTTTCGGTCAAACTTACATACCCGGGTGATCCTGCAGTTTGTGGCAAGCCCGATCGCCATGGCATATTCTACCACCTGTCTATTGAGAACCGGAAGGGAACCCGGCATACCGGTGCATACCGGGCAGGTATGGGTATTGGGCGCGGCCCCGAAAGCCGTACTGCATCCGCAGAAAATCTTTGTCCTGGTAGCCAGCTCCACATGGACCTCAAGCCCGATCACTGTCTCATACTGTTTTGCCATCCCGCTTACGCCTCCCTTCCTGATTTTGCCTGTACATCCGGCATCTCTGATTTTTCCTGAAATGCCGAGTCCCCGGGGTCTCCGGTCTGCCTGCAGGCTCTGCCGCAATCTCCGGCCCGGCCGGCAGCCATTCCTGCTCCTGCCCTCACATCCGCCGACACCTCGAATTGCTTCTCTGTCGCGCATTCGTAGGTATATGCCGCCCGGATCAGCGTTTTCTCCTGAAAGCTGTTCCCGATCAGCTGCATGCCTACAGGAAGCCCTTTACGGTCCCTCCCAATCGGGACGCTCATCCCCGGCAATCCCGCCAGATTTACAGAAATCGTATAGATATCCCCCAAGTACATTTTCAGAGGATCCTGCAGGCTCTTTCCCAGCTCCGGCGCCGTAGTGGGCGCCGCCGGTCCCAGGATCAGATCATAGCTTTCAAACGCCCTGTCAAATGCCTGTTTGATCAGCGCCTTGACACGCAGCGCTTTCAGATAATATGCATCATAATATCCGGAGCTGAGCACAAAGGAGCCCAGCATGATCCGGCGTTTCACCTCCGCTCCAAAGCCTTCGGAACGGGTCTTTTTATACATATTGTGAAGTCCCTCATAGTCCGCCGCGCGGTAGCCATATTTGACACCGTCAAAGCGCTCCAGGTTTGAGCTGGCCTCTGCGGACGCAATCACATAATATGCCGGGATTGCGTATTTTACCAGACTCAGATCAAATTCCTCAATCACAGCGCCCTGTTCTTCCAATACCCTGGCTGCTTTCCAGATCGCATCCGCCACCTCCGGATCCAGCCCTTCCCGCATATAGTCCCTGGGAATCCCGATCTTCATTCCCTTCACGCCACACACCAGCGCAGAGGTAAAATCATAATCCTTCCGCTGTACAGAGGTGCTGTCCTTCTCGTCATGAGACGCAATAGCCTCCAGGACGGCCGCGCAGTCCGATACATCCCTTGCCACCGGCCCGATCTGATCCAGGGAGGAGCCATATGCGATCAGCCCGTAACGTGAAACCGTGCCGTAGGTTGGTTTCAATCCTACCACTCCGCAGAAGGAACTGGGCTGCCGGATGGAACCGCCTGTGTCAGACCCCAGCGCGTACCAGCATTCCTGAGCCGCCACCGCCGCACAGGAGCCGCCCGAGGAGCCCCCCGGCACATGCATCAGATTATGAGGATTTTTCGTCGGCCCATAGTAGGAAGTCTCCGTCGTGCTCCCCATGGCAAATTCATCCATATTGGTCTTTCCGACGATCACCGCCCCGGCTTTCTGCAGATTCTTGACTGCCTCCGCCGTAAATGTAGGATGAAAATTGGAAAGTATTTTTGAACTGCATGTAGTCAGCTGTCCTTCAATACACATGTTGTCTTTGACAGCTGCCGGAACGCCCGCCAGGGGCCCGGTCAGTTCTCCGCTGTCAATCCGTTTCTGTACCGTCTCTGCTTGTAACAGTGCCCCGGCCTCATCCAGTGTCACATAGCTGTTGATCTCCGGTTCCATTTCCTTTGCCTGTGCCAGCACCGCTTTCACGGCCTCCGTCACGGACACCTCCCGGTTTTTGATTTTACTGCCCAGCTCCGCCGCTGTCAGATGTAATAAATCCATTGCCTTCACCGCCTTTTATGTTTTAGTACAAACCAGCCTTTGCAGACTGCCTTCCGAATCATCCGATTGTCTTCGGCACTTCGAAGCTGTCCTCTTTCCTGAGAGGCGCGTTCGCCAGCGTCTGCTCCTTATTATCGCCGTTGGTGACCACATCCTCCCGGAACACATTGCAGACCGGAAATACATGGGACATGGGCTCCACCGCCGAAGTATCCAGCTCATTCAATGTATCGATATAGTCCAGCATCTTTTCCATATCCGCCTTTGCGGCCTCTTTTTCCTCCCCGGACAATTCCAGCTTCGCCAGAATCCCCACATACTCCATCGTTTCGTCAGATATTTGATTCGCCATATATGCACCTCTTCTTTGTGATATATCTAATTGCATTAATAGTATTGATAATATTCTTCGTAGTCTCCGGTCCCGATCACCTCGCTGGGCGTCAGCTCGAACGAAATATCCTCCGCCGTGATCTCCATGTCTTCCTTCAGATACAGATTCCGGTAAGTATCGTCCATTTCTTCCCCGCTCAGCCAGTACGACACTTCATAATACCCGTCCTCATAGGCATCGTCCGATATTCTGCACCGAAGGGTCCCCCAGTCGGCTTCCTCAGAAGTTACCGCATGAAGATCATACACTCCCGGGACAATGCCTTCTCCTGCTTCCAGGGTTTCATCCTTTTCAAGGGAAACGGATTCCGTCATCGGGTTCTCCACAAACTCCATATCTTCTGTCTGTCCGTTTTCCGTAGTCATTCTCAGGAGCATGGCGTCCTTAATCGTAACATGTGCCCCCTTATAAAGGCGGACATCCTCCAAAACCTGCAGCTCGTCATACTCTGCCTGGGTTCCGAAAGCCTGCCAGATATAGATTCCGTTTTCCATATCCTCCAGGCTCAGCCCGCCTCTGCCGTCCAGAAGCTCTGCGGTAAAACTTCCCTCCGGCAGATGGACTCCTACCAGGTATTCCCCCTGGCCAAGCTCTGTCTCATAGTGCTCCCCCGTCTCGGACAGCTCTCGCTCCACGTATTCATAGGGTCCCACATATTCCGGTTCTCCCAGGCCTCCAAAATGCCGGCCATTTTCATCGAAATAATTTTTGCCCACCTTGATCACAAAAAGCGCCAGCAGGAACAGCGTCACTCCCACCTTGGCTCTTCCGGATGTCAGTTTCCTCTGCGCCTTATTCCCGCCTGTATTCCTGAACTTTTTATTCGCAAACTGATAGCTGTATTTTTGCCCAGGGCTTCCCTTTCCCTGCCGCGAAATGTCTTTCTTATTGTCCTTTTTCTCCGTATCGAAACTGCTCTTATCCCAAGTGTCCTGACCGGCTTTATGATCACATGGATCCGTGGCCTGGCTTTCATCCCCGTTCATGCTCTCTACCGCATAGCTTTCATTCAGATGATAATGCTTCTTTCGGATCTTTGTATTATCCAGTCCGCAGTCAGGACAGTATCCGTCGCACAGCTTACCCCCGCACAAATAGCATTCATTTTTCTTTGCCATTCTTCCTCACCTTCGCTTTCCGAGCAGAAGCCTCCTCAGGGGCTGCATCCGGATATGCCGCCGAATCCTTTACGGTTCCAGTCTGCTCAAGTCTCTCGGGAACAATGTCGTCTCCCGCACATTGTCCTCATCCATCAGTTTCATGGTCAGACGCTCCATACCGATTCCCAGTCCGCCATGGGGAGGCATCCCGTGCTTGAAGGCGCTCAGATACTGCTCCATGCCTTCCCCGGTCATCCCCCTGGCTTCCATCTTTTCCAGCAGCCTGCTGTAATCATGGATCCTCTGGCCTCCGGTGGTGATCTCCATTCCCCGGAACAACAGATCAAAGCTCAGTGTAAAGGTGGGATTCTCCGGATCATCCATTGCATAGAACGGACGCTTTTTTGACGGATAATGTGTCACGAACACAAAATCCGCATCCCACTCTTCTTTTGCGTAGCGGCTGATCAGGCTTTCCTCTTCCGGCTCCAGATCGAACGGATTCTTTATCCTCCGGTCATATTTTTCGGACACCAGACGCTTGATCTCGTCAAACCTCACAGCCGGAATCCGGTCCGTCCCCGGCAGTTCCACGTCCAGAAGCTTTAATTCCCCCGCATACTCCTGCTTCAAAAGCTTCATGGTATACTGCAGGAATCCGGTTTCCATGGCCATGATCTCTTCGAACCCGTCGATGTAGCCCATCTCAAAGTCCAGGCTGGTATATTCATTCAAATGCCGTTTCGTGTTGTGCTTTTCCGCACGGAATACCGGCGCTGTCTCGAATACCCGGTCATAGACCCCCACCATCATCTGCTTGTAGAACTGAGGGCTCTGCTGAAGGATCGCCGGCCTGTGGAAATAATCCAGCTTAAACACATTGGCCCCGCCTTCCGCGCTCTTTGCCCCGATCTTCGGCGTGTGGATCTCCGTAAATCCTTCTCCGTAGAGGAAATCTCGGAATCCTCTTACAATTCCCTCCTGGAGCTTGAACTTGGCACGCTCCCTGAGGTTTCTCAGGGCAATGGGGCGGTAGTTCAGTTTTGCCTCCAATGAGGTAGACAGCTTCCATTTCCCGATTGCCAGCGGCATCGGCTCCGCCGGTTCGCTTAAGACCTCCACGGCCGAAATTCGGATCTCGATTCCATGGGGCGCTTTCTCTGAACTGATCAATGTTCCTGTTACCTCTACTGTAGCCGCTTCTTTCAAATCTTTCAAGAAAAAGTTTGTAATTTCTTCATCTGATACACACTGTACAAGTCCCTCCCGTTTTCTGAGGATGATAAAAGCCACATTGCCCATGTCACGGATCGTATGGATGGCGCCGTTCACCTTTACAGTTTTCCCTGCCATATCTTCTGCCAGCAATTCACGCAATTCCAATGTTTCTTTTTCTTTGACTCCGGTTACAAATTCCATGCTCTTTCTCTCCTTTCATTCCTGCTACGGATCACGCAAAAAGTCCCGGGATGCCATCTGCGCATCCCGGGACGGAATTTATTTCGATATAAAATCCGCGGTACCACCCGCATTGAACAGTCCTGCCTGCCCCCTTGCAGCTCAGAACTATCCCTCTCAACAATGCATATAACGCCTGCCCCGCGTACCGGCCTACTCTTCCTTCAGCCGGTCAGCTCCCAAGTGTTCCCTTACGGAGCCGCCGGAATCAATCTCATCCGCGGCAGCTCCTGACCGTCTTCCCTGTCTGGCGCTCTCAGTCGGTGACGCCGCTTTCCTGTCAGGTTCTGATGATCAGAGTCTTGTTCTCTGCCTTTGCTAATTTCGCACTTCATTGCGCTAAAATTATTTTTCAATGATAGCACAATCTTTTCTCCTTTGCAAGGTCTTTTTTTCGAAATTTCCAACCAGCTCATTCATTCGAAAAAGCCGTGCTGTCACACTCTTATGCCCGCTAATGAAGCCGCACATCTGAAAATATCTCATTCCAGCTCCTTTCGGACCACTTCCAGAGCCTTGTCGAGCTGGTTATCCGCATCCTCATTCTCCTCGTCCCGCTCATATTCTACTTCCACATCCGGGACGATCCCCACTTCGTTGATGCTTCTCCCGGAAGGCAGAAAATACTCGGACGTAGTGAGCTTGATATAGGATCCGTCCAAAAGACTGATGACCTCCTGGACCACCCCTTTTCCGTAAGTGGTCGTCCCTACAATCTTCCCTTTTTTATAATCCTGTACCGCACCCGAGAAGATCTCAGACGCGCTGGCACTGTATCCGTTCACCAGGACAGCCAGCGGACGTTGAAATTCCTGCTTGCCGTCACAGATATACTCCTCGGCCTCGCCCTCTCTATCCTCCGTGGACACGATGGTCCCCTTCGGAAGGATCAGCCTCAGCATATCCAGAACCGTATCCAGATCCCCTCCGGGATTGCTCCGCAGATCAATCACCAGTCCCTGCATTCCCTGACTGTCCAATTCATCCAGCGCCTCACGGAACTGCTCAAGAGTAACCTTGTCAAATTCCGTCACCCGGATATATCCTACCTGGGAATCTTTCATCTCATACTCCACGGTCTGCGCTTCCACAATACCGCGTACCGCGATCAGTTCCAGTTCTTCGGAATCCCGGATCACATGGAGGGTCACTTCGGTTCCCTCCTCCCCTTTGATCCAGGCGACCACCTGATTCAGGTCTTCATCCGTGATCTCATGCTCATCCACCTGATAGAGAATATCACCGGACTTGACGCCGGCCTTTTCCGCCGGAGAATCCCGGAACACATTGGTAATCGTCACTGCTTTTGTCTCATAGCTCTGGGAAAGCACTGCTCCGACCCCCGAGTATTCCCCGGAGATTCCCTGTACCAGTTCCTTAGCCTCCTCTTCCGTAAAATAGACGGAATACGGATCTCCCAGGGCGCGCACATATCCTTCATACATGCCCTCCGTAAGGGCCGCTTCATCAATCTCGTCCTCCCGGAGATAGACACTGTCGATCACTGCCCGGATCCGTTTCAGCTTTTCCTCCGAAAACTTCCCGTCCCCGCTCTCCTCCTTCATCACCGAGAGCTGGGGCACAGCGCTGACCACCGTCTTTTTAATCCCGCTTACGGCCGTCATAATACATAACATAGCAAGGGCGCCGCACAGCGCCCCTTTTAAAAATCTATACTTTTCGTTCATTCTCCGCTCCATGTCTTTTTGCTGTGATCAAAGCAGCAGAACACAGTCCTGTCCGCCGTTTGAAATCATTTTCAATTCTTTCCGCCCGCGCATCTGGAATAATTTTACAAATATATCTGCGGGTTTACAGGGGATCCGTTCATCTCCACCTGAAAATGGAGGTGCGGACCGCTGGAATACCCGGTAGAACCCACATATCCGACCTGCTGTCCCTTGCTCACCGACTGCCCGGCAGTCACTGCCAGCGCGGAATGATGCATATACTTTGTCACCATTCCATTGCCGTGATCTATGACGACCCAGTTTCCCGCGCTGTCGCTCCATCCCGCAATCAGCACGGTTCCCGAATCAGCCGCATATGTAGGCGCCCCGCTTGACGCCGCAAGATCCAGTCCGTTGTGGAAGGAGTTGTCGAATGTCCGGTATCCGAAGGTACTGGAAACGGATCCGCTGGGACATGGATTCGTAAGCTGCCCGTTTCCGCTTATCACAACATCAGTGCTCGGAATGTAGGTGCTTCCTCCGCCCAAACCCGCCGCAGCCGCCGCTGCCGCCGCTTCTTCTGCTGCCTTCGCCGCGGCCGCTGCAGCCGCAGCCGCCGCTGCCTGTTCCTCTTGCTTCCTCTTCTCTTCCTCCGCCTGCCGGATCAATTCCTCCAGAAGGGCCGCGTTTTCACCGATCTGTCCTTCCAGGTCCGCAATCTGCAGATTCTTATCTTCCAGTAACTGCTCAACTTCTGCCTGCTTTGCGATCAGGGCATCCTGAAGATTTCTCAGGACCACGTATTCTTCCTGCAGGGCCTTTTCCTTTTCTTCGACTTCTCTGCATATATTCTGGAAATCCACCAGCTTATCCCTGTCGTATTCGGAAAGCTGGTTGACATACTCCACATTATTCAGAAATTCCCCCATATTCTGGCTGTTCAGCAAGACCTCAATGAACTGGGTATTTCCCACCTCATACATGAAACGAATACGTTTTTTCATGCTTTGGTATTGTGTATTTTCATCTACCTTCGCCTTCACAAGATCATCCTCGGCCTGCCTGATCTCTTCCTGCTTTTGCGCCAGCTTTTCCTGCGCCACGTTCATCTCCCCGATGATCTGATTCAACTGTTCCGTCAGCGCATTCTTCTCTGCCTCCGCAGCTTCCTTCTCTTCATCAAGCTGATCCGCCTTTTCCTGTGCTTCTTCAATCGTAGTCGCATGTACATTTGTCACTGGTCCCATGCACAGCGCGACTGCAAGTACCCCACTTATTATACTCCTCTTACATTTTTTCATACAACCCACCTTATCATTTACATCTTTTGAGATCACACAGTGGTTACGGTTCACGGCCTGACCGGCCGCAAACTGTAACGCATACAGCCCATTGAAAAGTCGCCTGCCGGCGTGGGACTGGATGTCCGCCCCATCACTGAATTGGCCGGATGCCGCGCAGCAAGCGCACGACACCGTGTGAGCAGTAACCACAGTGCCGCGCGCTCGCCGCGTGGCTGCGTGGCACCATGAATCGTAACTTCAGACCTTCAGATGCTTGCGTACGGTAAAGTAACTTCCAAGGAAACCGATTCCTACTCCGAGCCCCAGTCCGATGGGCAGCAGATAGCGGTATACGGTGATCACAGGGAGGAAGTCGATAATATTCGTCAATATACTGAACTTCTCCATAATATATGCAACTGCCCTTCCATAAAGCACATACAGAAGCGCAAGCGGCAGCACCGCTCCTACCAGTCCGATGATCAGACCTTCGATCACGAACGGGGAACGGACCACGAAGTCCTTGGCGCCGATATATTTCATGATCGCGATCTCTTCCTTCCGAACCGTGATACCCATGGCAACCGTGTTGCTGATCAGGAAAATGGAAACTCCGAACAGCAGCAGGATAATCGCGACGGAAATGTACGCCACCAGCACATTCACACTGGAGAGCATATTCGCAACCAGGTCGGACTTCTTCACGCTTCGTACTCCGTCCAGGCTTCCCGCGAACCTTACCAGATCCTGCTGGGTAGAGGAAAGCGATTTGCCGCCGCCCATCAGGGTGATATCCTTGTCGTCATCCAGCGTCTTCATATAAACCTCGTAGTTGCTGGAATTTGCCAGAGGATTGTCATTGCGGAAGCCGTCCGCAAGTTCCTCATTCTCTCCGAAATACTTGGTTCTGAACTCTTCCCACGCATCATCCGCAGATACATACTTCACGTCGGACACATCGTCTCTCCCTCTCAACGCCTGTCCGATATTGTCAATCTGCGCCTGGGTAATGCCGTCTTCAAAGAATACGGTGATCGCTACCCCTTCTTCCGCGCTCTTGATAATATACTGAAAGTTGAATAATATCGAAAAAAACAGTCCAAACAAAAAAATACAAGCAGACATCGTGGCAATAGACGCGAGTGAAAACATCATGTTCCTTCCGATATTCTTAACCCCTTGTTTTATCACATATCCTATCGTACTAATCCTCATCTATATACCCACCTTTTTGTTCATCACTGACGATCACGCCATGCTTCATGGTGATCACCCGTTCATTCATCTCGTTAACGATCTCCTGGTTATGTGTTACCACAAGAACCGTAGTCCCCCTCTCATTGGCCTCCTTCAGAAGGCTCATGATCTCCCAGGAATTGGTCGGATCCAGGTTACCAGTCGGCTCATCGGCCAGCAGGATCGCCGGCTCGTTCACGATCGCCCTCGCGATCGCCACACGCTGCTGCTCCCCGCCCGATAATTCCTTGGGATGGGATTTGTACTTCTGGGCAAGCCCTACCAGTGAAAGCGCGGCAGGAACCTTCTTTTTGATCACTCTGGTCGGCGTCTCGGTAACACGCAGGGCAAACGCGATATTTTCATAGATATTCCGGTCCTTTAACAGGCGGAAATCCTGGAATACCACGCCCAGCCCTCTTCGGTACTTCGCAATGTGCCGATGCTTCATTCGGTTCAGGTTCCGGCCATTGACGATGATCGTCCCCTCTGTCGGATCCAGTTCCTTCATGATCAGACGGATCAATGTAGACTTGCCTGATCCGCTGTCTCCTACAATGAAAACAAATTCACCCTTTTCAATCTTGACGGATACTCCATTGAGGGCGGCATTGCCCTTTGTGTATTCCTTCGTTACGTTCTTTAGTTCAATCATATGCTCCTCCTGAACACCATACTTTATCGGACGTACTTTGTCCGCCTCGCCGGCTGTTTCTAATACTCCAGTGTTTCCATATACTTCATGTACTTCACGACCATCAGCGCGATCTTGAATGTAATTGCGTCCTCAAACACGCGCAGATCCAGCCCTGTACTCTTCTGCAGCTTATCAAGCCGGTAAACCAGAGTATTTCTGTGGATATAAAGCTGCCTGGACGTCTCTGATACATTCAGGCTGTTCTCAAAAAATTTATTGATCGTCGCAAGCGTCTCTTCATCAAATTCATCCGGAGACTTCCCTTCGAAAATCTCTTTTATGAACATCTTGCACAGCGGAAGCGGAAGCTGATAGATCAGACGCCCGATCCCCAGGCTGCTGTATGCCACAATATCCTTCTCCACATAAAATATCTTACCCACATCCAGCGCCAGCTTTGCCTCTTTGTAAGACTTGGAGACTTCCTTGATATCGTTCACGACCGTACCGTAGGCAATATGCATCTGCTCATCTCCGCTGTCCTCCCGCAGGATCGTCAGCATTTCCTTTGCCATCCTGGCAAGCTCCCTGCTGCCGTCCTTCTCAGACAACTCCTTTACGACGATGATATTCCTCTCATCCACAGCCGTAACAAAATCCTTTGCCTTTCCGCCCAGAAGGTTGCGCACATTATCTAGGGCAGCGCTGTCCTTCTCGTGCGAAGTCTCAATAATAAAGATAACACGTTTTACTTCTGTGTCAATATGTAATTTTTTGGCGCGGTTATAAATGTCCACCAGAAGCAGATTATCCATCAGCAGATTTTTTATAAAATTATCCTTGTCAAACCGCTCTTTATATGCCACCAGGAGATTCTGGATCTGGAACGCGGCGATCTTGCCCACCATATAGGCGTCATCGCTCTCCCCGCCTGCCAGCAGGATATATTCCAGCTGCTGCTCGTCGAAAATCTTGAAAAACTGGCAGCCCTGGATCACCTGGCTGTCCGCCGGAGAAGCACCAAATGATAAAATTGCATCCTCAAAATCTTTACTCTCGCCAAATGTACTTGCCAGCACCTTTGCTTCCGTGTCAAATACACAGAAATCAATTCTGGAAATACTCTTCAAACCCTCAATCGTATTCAGAAGCACCTGATTCGTTATCATAATTTATCTCCTCCGCTCATCTCCACTTGTCCATGTGCATTTTTCACAAATTCCGTTCTCCTGTTTCAAATAAGAACACACACATATCGTATATATGTTAATACAAAACGCCCAAAAAATAAAGAGGAAATCCATGATATTTATGCATTCCCCCATATATTTAACAAAAAATTCATTTTTTGCCGTTGTATCGTAATTATGCATTCTGCCGAATTTACAGATTTTTCCTTTTTTTCCTGCCGGCGCCCGCGGTGTTCACGGCAGCCCTTTTCCTATTCTTTTATGTGTCTGCTTTTCTGTTGATCGACCAGGTGGATGAATGCTCGTTTCAATAAAAACTTTTTCAGCTTCCCGGCAGGTTTCTTTTTCCTGTCCTCCTGCAGCAGAGACAGGCTGCAGCCGATCCAGACACGCGCATTCAAAAGCGCCTTTGCCTCAGAGATAAAATTCTCCTGTTCCGGATAGCCAAGCACGGACAGGATGCAGTCCGGTTCCACGCCGTTGATCTCGTTGATCACACTGTCCTTCCTGCCTCCGTCCGGCAGTACGGCCTGTCCTGCCGGCAAAAAGCCTTTTGCGCAGCTTCGGAGCTTCTCCAGAAGAAGAAGTAAGTCCGTCTCCTGTTCCGCCAGAAGAAAGACCTTCTTCCGGGTCCTCTGGAGATACTTGAAGAACATCTTTAAAAATACCCGCTTTTCCAGCTCCTTCATCAAATGTCCGTTGAGCTGGGAAGCCCCCTCCGAAAGCCCGGCCGCCTTCTCCGAAGCCTCCAGGATCTCCTTCTCCCCAGGCAGGACCAGATCCATCTTCTGCATCTTCTCCCGCCACTTTGGATCATCCTGCCCCTGTACCAGCAGTTCCAGGGTCACAATCTCAACGGTGCTGACCGTTTCACTTTCCATAAACTGTACGATTCTTTTGAGCGTGTCCTTCGCAGTCAGTGCATCGATGTCTATCTCAAAGATATCTATCTTGTTTTCCATGACAACTCACCCGTTTCTTTTCCCGATTCGTTACTGTCCGCCGCCTGTCAAGCCATGAACAGAAGCCCCGATTCGTACAATTGTATCAAAAATGTCCTCTTTTTTCAACCATCTGGATTTAATTTCACACTTTTATAACAGTTTGCCGGTCATGCAGGCAAACTCCCCGCGGGATATGCGCCTCTGGGCATCCTACCGTTTCATTCTGTTTCTTTACTGTGCTTCCGAAGCCTTCCCGCCGTTTTCCTCTGCCCGCATCCGCTTTCTGCGGGTGATCATTCCGCCGATCCGCCCCGTTTCCTTGGAGGACAGGGAACGCCATCCATCCTGCATGACCCGGTCAAGCAGCCCCAGCTCCTCCGCAATCTCATATTTTAACTTTTCCTCCGGCTCCAGATTCTTCAAGTCGATCTTCTTATTCTTCTTTCCAGACATGACAGCCTCCTTCTTTTATATAAAACATAATACGCTGGGTCCGCGCATCTTTACGCGCCGCGCTGATGCCGTTTCCCGCCGTACACAAGGAGTATTGCCAGAAAGTAAAAAGGCATTCACAAAAGAATGCCTTTTCTCAGCAGCCCGGGTATATGACTGTGAGCCGTAATTGAGTTTTACATTTCATCCGGTATGATCACTGCCGCAGCAAAATACGCCAGCCCGCAGGTACCGAAGCTGCACACCCCGGCCAGCGCCACACCCAGCCGGATCAGCGTCGGGTCGATATTAAAATATTCTCCCACGCCTCCGCACACTCCGCAGATCATCCGATTCTGCCTTGAACGATATAATTTCTTTCCATCCATGATTCATTTCTCCCTTCTGCTTCGATTGACTTTTTCATTGTTCTGAATCTAAAGGCAGGCATTCCGCCGGCTGCCGTCAGCCGTCAAAGGACACATCCACCACGCCGATGCCGCATTCGATCTCCATCTTTCTGCTTCCGCCGTTATTGATCTTGCGTTCGCTGCCCAGCCCGCTGTAGGTATCGTCTCCCACAGTCACGGAGCCGATCCCGCATTCCACTTCATAATCATAATCCTCCCTGCTTCCCGCTGTCGAGTATCTGACGGTTCCTACCCCGCATTCGATCTTCACCTTTTTCAGGGCATCTCCGTACAGATCGGCTTCTCCGGCGCCGCATTCCAGATCCAGTTCGTCTGCCGTAAAGGAATCCAGATACACCTGTCCTGCTCCGACCTCAATCTTGAGTTCCTCTGCCTGAAAGTGATCGGCTGTCAGGCGGCCTTCCCCGACCTTGACCGAAGCCTCCCGAAAACGCTGGCCCGCGGGAATCTGAATGAGCAGGGTTCCTTCGGGTTCATATACGCTGTACACCAGGTTTTCCCATTTCTTTTTATTTTTCAGTTCAATCTTAAGTTCCCCATCCTTGTGGGATATCTCCAGATCATCCAGGATATCCTGCTCCATATCACCGGTATCTACGAGGATTTCTCCGCCGTCCCATTCCAAGATCTCCACGTCCAGACGGGTTACATCAATCTCCAATTCCCGGATATCCGAAAATTGCTGTTCCGCCTGTGGAGCGGTGTGTTCTCTGTCATTTGCGTCATCATAACTCTCTGCTTCCCCATCATAGTCTTCGGAAAACTCTCTGTCTTCACGGACAGAGTTTTCATAATGATCCTCCAAAAAGCGCGCGTCCACATCCCGGAGACCGAATGCGCTCCGGACCGTTTCCATGGTCGCTCCCAGCAGCCATCCGGAAATGCACAGTGCGATCCCCAGGATGCCAAGAGAAATGCACATGATCCAAAATACCTTCCAACGTTTTTTCATCTTCTACACCCCTGCCTTTCTATGGAATGGCTTCCGGCAGATCCCCACCAGAAACCGGAACAATGCCGGATAGACCAGCATACACAGGCGTACCGCCGCCACTGCCGCCACCAGGCCGATCACAAAGATCAGAAGCCCGATCCCCGTTGTCAGAAGCGCCGCGGAAGGCAGAAGGATCAGCTTGGAAAGCCCCACGCAGATGATCACGATCCCGGCGATCACGACTGCCGCGGCGCCGATCACCAGCGCAAAGAATATGGATATCGCGGCAACGGCAATCCCGAAAATAACCGCGGCTACAGCAATCACAGCCGGAAATGCCACCGGCAGCGCGCAAAAGACGATCAGCACGACCAGCAGGATCTTTAGACTACGGTTCGTCCATGGCCCGCCTTTCTGCTGATAGGAAGTATTCCCCTGATTCCCGTTTCCATATGCATTTCCATACGTATCCTTTCCATTATTATATGCGCCGGCGCCGCTTTCATACGCCTTGCTTCCGTTTCCATAGGAATAGTCGCTTCCTTCCGGCTTCCCATATGCGCTCCCGCTATAGGAGCTTTTCTCCTGCCCCTGGTAGGAATACCTGTTCTGGGACTTCTTCTCCTTCTTCGGCTCCCGGCGCATCAGATCATCTTTCTTCGCAAAGCGTTCATCCGTGTATCCGTATTCCGTAAACTCTCCGCCGTCCATTCCGCCGTTTCTCAGGCCGGCCTTAATTAGCTCGGCAACCTTCCGCGGACTTCCAAGCTCCGAAAGCACCTGGTTCTCGTTCTCCCTGCCCGCATCCGCAAAGTAGTCCGAATAGTACTGCAGCGCCTCCTCCTTCTCTTCCTCCGGGACTCCTGCAAGCAGTCCTCCCAGTTCTTTCATAAATTCCTCATAGCTCATACAGTCATCCCTCCTTCAAATATATCCGAAATCTTTTTAGAATAATTCTTCCATTCTGTCTTGTACAGATTCAATTGTACCGCACCCTTTTCCGTCACCTTATAGTACCGTCTGTTTCTTCCGTCAAACTGCCTGTCGTAGACCTCCAGGCATTCATCCTTCTGCAGCCGCCTCAGAACGGGATACAGCGTCGATTCTGATACATCAATCGCCTTGCGCACGTCCTGCGTGATCCTATATCCGTAGGTCCCTTCCGCCTCCCGGGTTACCACCGCAAGGACGATCGCGTCCAGCAGCGCCGCGCCAGTATTAAATACCATTCAATCACCTCTTTACTGTCTTAGAGCATTCTCGGAAACTCTTTGTGCCCAGATTTGCGAGAATGCTCTTTTAAGATTAGTATGAGATAAACTTTCACGGCTAATCCATATGATGATACACTCTTCACAATCCAAATAATATTACATTTTTCTTTATATTATTTCTTTTTTCATATTATATTCAATATAATATTGTTTGTCAATATTATTTTATATTTTTTATGCAAAACGCGCGTAAGAACTTGTTTAGCAGTTCTTTACGCGCGGCACATATCCGATCGTCAGCGAAATCCTTTTCCGCTTCGTTTTTCAAACCCGGATCTCTTCTCCTAATGTAAAAGAATAAATCAGCTTTTCCTTCACCTTTTTTCCAAGTAACAGCTCCAGCGCTTCCGCATAATATTCTAACTGGGCATGGTATTTTTCTTGCAGATCCTCGGCCCTTTTTACCTTGTCCGTCTTATAGTCCAGCACCACCAGCTCTCCGTCCTCTTCAAAGTATACGTCTATGATTCCCTGGATCAGGATTGCTTCCCCGCCGGTCTCCTCCGGGTAGATCTCTTTCGCGTCCACCCCCAGAACAAAGGGCTGTTCCCTGTAAAGCCGGGACTGCCGGGCAGCCCGGTGCATCCGCGCTCCGGAGGCGCAGCGCAGAAATCCAAGGATATCCCGGATCCGGATGCAGTCCGCCATTTCTTCGGACAGCTTATTTTCCTCACAGAGCCTTTTGATGACCTGCTTCAAGCTCTCTTCCTCATATTCTGCCGTAAAATCCAGAAGCTCCAGCAGCTTATGATACGCGCTTCCCCGGGAAGCCCCCGCAAGCTCCTCCTGTTCCTGCAGAAATTGGGGAATCAGAGGGATCACGTCCGGCTCCTCAAAAATCTGCTCCCCGCTCTCTTCTGAGAGGTAGGCCCGTTTTTTCAGCTCCGACACCGTGAATTTCATTTTCATCTTCCGGTCATTCTCATAGGGATAGGAAAATCCGGCCTGCTCCTCCAGGCGTGCCTTCAATTCCGGCGCATAGACCCGGCTGGTATCCCAGTGCTCCAGCACATCTCTTGCCAGCATGTCTCCTTTTTCCTCGGCCGCGTCCAGGAGCGCCGCGTCCCGGCTGCTTCGGATCTGGATGCGGATAGGAGCCTCTCTCCCGCAGACAGCCGGGAGCACCCAATCCAGACAGCATCTCGCGCCGGCCAGCCGGTAAAAGGGGAGCGCCCCTTCCCGGTTGGCTCCTTCCCCCTGCCGGGCAGCTTCTTCCAGCACCTTTTCCGCTTCCGGAAGCTGCCCGGTGAGGATCAGCTTTTCCTTTGCACGGGTCATGGCCACATAGAGCACCCGCAGCTCCTCCCCCAGATTTTCCAGCATGACCTCCCGCTGGATGATCTTTTTCAAAAGGGTGGGGATCCTGGTCCTCCGTTTCAGATCCACCGCGTCGATCCCTACGCCCCATTCCGGATGGATGATCATGCTGCCCCTCACATCCTGGGTGTTGAACCGCTTGCCCATGCCTGCCACAAACACGATCGGAAATTCCAGGCCCTTACTCTTATGGATGCTCATGATCCGCACCGTATCAGACTGTTCGTCCGCAATATTGGCCTCCCCGTAGTCCACATTGTATTTTTGAAGCTGCTCGATATAACGCACAAAATTGAACAGTCCTTTGTAGCTGCTCCCTTCAAATGCCGCCGCCTTTTCCACCAGCATCTCCAGGTTGGCCGAACGCTGTTCGCCCCCCGGCATTGCGGCAATATACAGACCGTACCCGGTGTCCTCCATGATCTTCCAGAGCAGCTCATGGATTGCCGTAAAGGGAACCATATCCCGAAAATGCTCCAGCTGCCGGTAAAATGCGTCCAGACGCCTCCACAGCTCCTGCCCCTGGTTTTCTTCCCCGGGATCCTGCATCCGCCCCGCATTCACATATTGCTCCGCGGCTTCATAAAATGTCCCTTCCGGAGCCGCCGCGCGGAGCTCCGCCATCTGCCCCGCGTCCAGACCCGCAAAAGGAGACGCCAGCACCGCCGCTAGGGGCACATCCTGTCTCTGGTTGTCCAGAAGCCGCAGGTAATCCAGCAGTACGCTGACCTCATAGGCCTCAAAATATCCCTCCCTGCTGCCTGCATAGGCCGGGATCCCTTCCTCCATCAGAACCGCCGAAAATACATCTGCCCAGCCCCGGATGCTCCGGGTGAGGATCACCATATCCTGATATCTGGCTTTCCGGTACTCCCCGGTCTTTTTATCTTTCACCTGCCCGTTCCGGACCAACTCATGGATCCGCTTTGCCACCATCCGGGCTTCCAGCTGCCGGTCCGTCCCTTTGGCATACTCTGCGCCGTCCTCTTCTTCCGGCAGTTCCGATTCCGAGGTATCCAGAAGAAGCAGCTCTGTTTCATTGACCGAAGTTCCATCCTCTCTGAGGAGAGGTTCAAAGTCCGCGCCGGGATAGAGCGCCGCCTGACCGTCATACACGATTCCGCCCAGCTCTTTGCGCATGATCCGCCGGAACACGTCATTTACACTGTCCAGCACCTCCGCCCTGCTTCGGAAATTCCGGTGCAGATCAATCCTCTGCCTGTCGCTGTCTCCGGTATCATAGGTATCATATTTTTCCATGAACAACTCCGGCCTGGACAGACGGAAGCGGTAGATGCTCTGCTTCACGTCCCCAACCATGAAAATGTTGTTCTTCCCCCGGCCCACCGTGGAAACGCTGGTCAAGATCGCCTCCTGGATCAGGTTGCTGTCCTGGTACTCATCAATCATGACCTCCGCGAACTGCTCCTGATATTCCCGGGCCGCCAGGGACGGAATCAGCTCCCCTTCCTGCTCCTCCGTCAGGATCCTCAGCGCAAACTGCTCCATATCGCTGAAATCGATCATATTTTTTCTCTGCTTTTGTTCCGCGAATGCCTCTCCGAACCGGATCACCAGCTCCGTAAACACCTTCATGACACCGTAGGAAGATTCCATGTCCTCCAGCAATTCCTCCGGTCTCTCATAGAAATAGGTTGCCGCCAGGTCCTTCACCAGCTTTTTCATCTGGTCCCGGAGCGCCTTAACCTGGTCCCGTTTTTCCGGAGACACGCTTTCGTCCTTTTTCGCAGACAGCCGTTTCCAATTGGCAGACAAGATCCGTTCATACAATCCGGCAAATGTATCCGCAGCCAGGATCCCCTCCAGCATCTCCCGGTCTGATTCCAGCATATCCCCATACATATAAGGCCCGTCCGGCTCCTCGCAGATCCGGATTCCCTGAGTCAGAAGCTCCCGGACATCCGCAAGATACTGCTTCACCTGCGCCATGGCTTTCCGGAAATACACCGGCTCCGGCGCGCCATTGCTCACGGCTTCCGCTGCATCCGGCGCGTCTGCCGCTTCTGATCTTTCCGGCGCGTCCTGCGCGTCTGCCGCATCCGGCGTGTTCGGTAGATTCTGCCCGCCTGCGCCTTCCGGCTGCCCCTGCGCGCAGGGCGCATACATCTGCGCGCACTGCCTAAGCCACTTCTCGGGCTGGGGATAGCTTCTGGAATACTCGTAGAGCTGCAGGATCAGTTCCTCCAGCTTCCGGTCATTTCTCCCGCTCCCCAGCTTTTCCACAAACTCCAGAAAACCTTCCGTCCTCTCCTCATAGCATTCCTCCAGCAGATCCTCCAGGACATCCTGCTTCAAAAGCTTTAATTCCCCCTCCTCCGCGATCCGAAACCCGGGATCAATGTCAATAACATGAAAATGCTCCCGAATCACCGAAAGGCAGAAGCTGTGGATGGTGGTGATCTGCGCGCTGTGGATCAGGGTCGCCTGACGCTGCAGATGCACGTCCTCCGGCCTGTTTTCCAGCTCCTTTTCAATGGCTCCCCGGATCCGTTCCTTCATCTCCGCGGCCGCGGCCTCTGTAAATGTAACGATCAGGAGACGGTCCACATCCACCGGATGGTCCGCATCTGTCAGGATCCGGATGATCCGCTCCACCAGCACCGCTGTTTTTCCCGAGCCTGCTGCCGCGGATACCAGGATATTCCGGTTCCGCAGTTCGATCACCTTTTTCTGTTCCTCGGTCCATTGTACTCCCATTTACAGCTCCCCTCCTTTCCCTGCATCCGCAATTATTTCTTCATTCTCCTCTTTCTGTAGCCGCCTTGCGCGGTATGTTTCCTCTGCTTCCTCCCGGATATGCTCCAGGACCTCTTCCTTTGAGTAATTCTCCAGGCTTCGGTAAGCATACCCGTCCAGCCGCGGATCAAAGCCGCAGATCCCGCGGTAGGCACAGTAATCGCAGCCTGTACTCCCGTTCAGCTCATAAGGCGCGGCCTCCGCATGTCCCTCTCCCATCCGGGCTTTCAGCTCCTGTTCCTTCTTCCTTGCAAAGGCCAGAAACAGCGCAAAGTCCTCCGGCGGCAGGGCGCGGGAGCTTTTGCTCAGGCTTCCGTCCTTATTTCTCCCCACCGGGATCAGATTGGAGCTGCCGCTCAACCCCCGTTCCAGATGTTCGATCACTGTATCATCCGCGTTCACCAGACCGTCCAGCCGGAGCTCCTTCAAAAGCTTCCCTTCCAGGACCCGGTCATTTGATTCCTTCTCCACAAAAGGATCCTGCATACGATAGTAAAAGATTCCCGCCGGAACCACTTCCTTCCCTGAATCCTTTCCCTTTTCGTTTTTCTTTTTTTCCAGCTCAAGGGCCGCGTTGAGATACACCGGAAGCTGCATCTGAAGTCCATGATAAAATGCAGTGATGTCAAAGCTTTTCATCCCGGTCTTATAATCCGTCACTTTGACATAGACATTTCCATCATCCTCGCAGGTATCAATCCTGTCAATCTTCCCGCTGCCGAATTTCAGCTCAAAACCGCTGGGACGGAAATCCCCCTGAGCCATCTGCTTCGTCAGCGCCCACACGGAGCGCCGGATCAGATTCGTGATCCGTGTGATCATATACTCATTGCGGGCGCTGCTGAACAGCACTGTATTGCCGTAGTCCGCAATGCTCTCCTCCACGCTCTCCCGAATCAGCCGCTCCCGAAGCTCCTCTGTCAGCTCCGTCCAGTCCATCCGGTACTCCTCCGCCTTCCGCGCAAACCGCTCCATGGACTGGTGGGCGATGTTTCCCAGATCCAGTGATTCGAACTGGTACTGCTCCCGCTCTGACAGTCGAAGCCCATAGGTCAGGAAATGAGCATAGGCGCAGGAGGCGAACTGCTCCAGCCGGGTCACGCTCACCCGGGAAGCCTCTCCGAACAGCCGATCCGCCGCTGCCTTTGCCAGAAGGTCCGGCTCCTTCCTGTAAAATGCCGCGTCCAGGATCCGATCCATTCCCTCCGGCTCCTGCTTCCGATACCAGGTATACAGCTCCTTCCATTCTCCGTCCAGTCCCTGCCTCCTGCCGCGAAGGCCCCTGGCAACAAAAGCCGCGCCCCTATCCCGGGTCAGTTCCTGTTCCGAAAGGGTGCGCATTTCCTCATCTGACACCGGAATCTCTGGGAACAGACGGCGGATATCCTGGATCAGATAGGCCGGCCGCAGAGCCTTTCCGTCGGAGGATACCTTGCTGAAAGAAAGATACAGCTTTTGAGACGGCTTCGTCAGATTCATATAGAGATAAAATTTCTGGATATAGGTCTTTTCCTTTGCTCCCGGAGACAGGGACAGCTTTTGTTTGGTAAATTTTTCCCTGTCCCGTTCCGACAGAAGTCCCCCCTGCCCCAGATTTCCCGGAAGGAAGGTGTCGTTGGCCCCCATGAAAAACAGGACCTTCAGGTTATTCAGCCGGGTCCTCTCCACATCCCCAATGACCACCTGGTCCAGGCTGGGAGGAATGACCCCCACCTTGGCCTCCTCCAGCCCGGCATCCAAAAGCTCCCGGTATTCCTGCAGGGACACCGGCTCCTCCCCCAAAAGCTCCACAAATTTGTCAAACAGCTCGATCACAATGCGGTAAACCTGGGAGTACTCCTTTGCCAGCGCCAGCTCTCCCATGGACTGGAACAAAAGCTCCTGCTTCCGGATCTGTTCCTGGAGCTTCTCCTGCACAAAATATTCGTACACGGCAAGCGTAATGTCCCCCACCGTCTTCTTTCGTTTCCGCAAAATAAACAGCAGATTTTCCAGCTTTTCCACAAACCGGACCCGAAGGCTGTTGAGAAGCTGAAGCTCCTCCTCCGTGCATCCCCTGGCCGGCCTCAGCCAGGGCTCCTGCCACTTTTTATGGCCCCGGATCCCCAGCGCGATCACATAATTCTCCAGCCGGTCCGTCTCATCCCTTGTAAACCCGGATATCCCGGTGCGCAGAAAGCGGAATACGCTTTCATAGGAAAAATTTTCATCCGCCATTGCCAGAAGACTCCGCAAATACTCCACAAAGGCATTCAGGAGGATGCTTTTCTTGTGATCCATAAATTCCGGGATTCCAAAGGTGTCGAATGCCTTTTCCAGATGCGCCGCATAGGTGTTCATATCGCTGGCGATTACCGCCACGTCCCGGTAGCGGTATCCATTTTCCCGCACCAGACGCCGAATCTGGGACGCCACAAATTCCGCCTCCTCTTTCGGGTTGCGCACAGCATGGAGGGAAACCGAGTCTGCCGCAAAATTCTTTCCACAGTCTGCAGATCCCATACCAGAGGTTCCATGCTTTTTTGCGTCTGCCGTCTCCGCGCTGCTGGTTCGATCTTTCCCTTCTTCCGCAGAAACTACATCCAAAGCCGTCTTCCGTCCTTTCCCCGCATACCGGAACAGCCGTTCTTCCAGCAGCCCCAGCGCCGGATTTTCCTGAAAACGCCGCACCGGTTTCCCATACAGGTATACCGGATCCTCCACCATGGTCTTCTGCTCCCCTGCGATCTTCACCAGCCCGGTCACCATCTGCTTGCTGATGGCGAACAGCTGATAGGGATGCAGATACACAAACGGATCCTCCCTCTCATCCATGACAACCGTGACTACCACCTTTTTACACGCCTTCATCAATTCTCCCAGCAGCTTATTCTGCACTGGGGTAAATCCGGTGAATCCGTCCAATGCCACGACGCTGTTTTTCAAAAGGGCCGACTCCGGAACCAGATCGCTCAGGACGTCCAGCAATTCCTCCTTTGTGATATATTTGTCCGCCAGATACTCCTCAAAACCTTCGTATACCGTCCGGATATCCGATAATTTGTAATACAGATAGCTCTCCGGCTCCAGCGTTTCCAGAAACGCGTCCAGCTCCTCCAGCCCGATCCCATACTGGGTAAACTCGGAGATCACGGACTTCACCTCGCTGATATACCCCTGCTTTTTCAAATTCCCCTTCAGGATTTTCAGGTCTTTTTCAAACTTCCCAGCAATTTTACGCAGGATCAGATTCTTCCCCTCATCGTCCAGCACCCGGTGGTCCTCCTTCCCTAGCTCCTCAAAGATCCGGTGGGAAAGGCGTACAAAGCTGAGCACATCAATGTTCATGATCCCATGCCGGGGATGGGCCATGCACAGATCCTTCTGGGTCTGCATGGTAAACTGCTCCGGCACCAGCACCAGATAATTTGTTTCTGGGTGCTCTATGGAATCCTTTACGATCTGCTCATATAAATAGTGAGACTTCCCAGCCCCTGAATTTCCGAAAATAAACTGTAACGACATGATCATTCCCCCTTGCTTTCTGTTTGCGGCGAATCATTCAGCAGTGCTTTGATTAATTCATTTTTACTTTTCACATTGACCTTCGAATAAATATTGTGGGTATGCGTTTTCACCGTTCCCATAGATATATACAGCTCTTCACAGATTTCCGCGGTGCTTTTGTGGTCCGCCATGCATCTCAAGATTTCCGCCTCACGCGGGGTCAGCTTGTACCGTTGGGTAAATACCGGAACCCCTTCCCGAAGGTTCGTCCCGGCAAAGCCTGAGACCGTCGGCGGTATGGACGGCTCCTCCGGGGCTTCACGGACGGACGGCGCCTTATCAATCTGCGGAATGCATCTGCCCATGGAATAAATACAGAGAAACATCCACAAAAAATTCTCTGAAAAATTCCGTTCCGAGATATACGGGATATCCGACAAAAAGAAATCAATATGAGAAATGACCAGACTATCCTCCAGCAGGATGCAGATGTTCAGCAAAAATACTCCGAAAACAGGAAGGGTATGCCTGCCCATCTCTTCCCTTCTCTCAGGCTCCTGTTCCAGAAACAGGCAGATCCCGAACCAGGCACAATACCCCATCCTGTAAAACTGGCGTACGGAATAGAACAGCCAGACCACCAGCTCAGTCTGAGGCTGAAACACCAGATATATACAGGCCGCAAGCATGGGCAGGATGGTCAGCACATCCCTGTTTTTCCATTTCCGCCCGGTGATCCAAAGCAGGATCAGCAAATCCAGCAGGAGGATTCCCGCGGAGATTCCGATTCTGAGTGCCGGATAGCTGATGTGGTTCAGATCCTCTGGGTGGATCAGACCTGTCGGAAGCCCGACAAATACGATGTAATGCAGTTCCACCAATTCGATCAGCCAGCAGACGAACAGCAGGATCAGATACAGGTATTGCGGTTTCTTTGTCCGCAGATAGAGAATCCCTGCCGGGGAGATGGATGCCGCGCAAACGCTGATCAATATTACACTGTAAAAAAATATCACCTTTTCCAAATCTTCTACCTCTTTTTATTGGAGAGCACTCACAGGAACTCCGTTGTGCAGCCGATTTCCGAGAATACTCCAGAAAAAATCAACGCTGCCATCTTCTGGATTGAATCCTCTATCTCGTCTTTGTCAGGGCACGGATCAATTCCTGCCTGCTTTTCACATTGACCTTCATATAAATGTTATGGGTATGGGTTTTCACGGTTCCGGTTGAAATGTTCAGCTCTTCACAGATTTCCGCAGTTGTCTTATATTGAAGGATACAATCCAGAATCTGTATTTCACGGGGTGTAAACTTATACTCCTCCGACACAGCCGCCAGGTATCCGAACCTCGCCGCTTCCGATGCCATCCCTATACCGCTGTTTTGTTCGGCACCTGCGGCCGCAGGCATCAATCCGGATGTACGACCAGGGCCGGATCTGCCTATAGCCCCGGATATCGGCACAGAAGCGGATATACCTGCGGCTCCGGGTGCCGGCATGGAATCGGATACTCGCATGCCTCCGGGTGCCGGCGCAGCACCGGATACTCCCATGCCTCCGGGTGCCGGCGCAGCACCGGATACTCGCGTGCCTCCGGGTGCCGGCGCAGCACCGGATACTCCCATGTCTCCGGGTGTCGGCACAGGACTGGATACTGCGGCAGACGTTCCGCCCTGTTCCAGCTCCCGGACACAGTAGACCATGGAACACAGCATGATAAAAAGCCAGAGGATATTTTCTGAAAAATTCCGCTCTGTTACGGAAAGCATGTCCGTAAAATACGTCTGGATGTGGGAGATCAGCAGGCTGTCCTCCAAAAGGATGGATACGCTCAGTAAAAACACACCCAGAACCAGAAAGGAACAGCGCTCCATTCTTTTGCGGACCGCCTCATCTTTTTCAAGTCCCCTGCGGATCAGGAAAAAAATACCGTATCCGAAATGGCAGATCTGACGCGGCATGTAAAACAGCCAGATCGTCAGAAGCGTCTGGGGCAGCCAGGCAGTATAAGCGCAGAACAGAGCCACAGCCGCGAAAAGCAGGAGACAGCTTTTATGGAATTTTAGATTCATGATCCGCAGCAGGATCAGCAGATCCAGAAGCAGGGTGGAAACTGTAGTAAAGATCCGCAGAACCGGGAAATGAATCAGGTTGAAATAACGGATATCCTCGGGAAGGCAGAAACGGGCTATGTAGAGCAGTTCAACCAGTTCGATCAGATAATTTGCCAACAGAAGGCAGATATATAAATGCAGAATTTTTTTCGTTTTCACATAAAGCAGGAGAGCCGGAGACAGCGCAAGAACACATACGATGATCGTACCCATCCCCAGATAAAACATCGTAGACTCCATATTGTCCCCCTCCTTACCCGCTCTAGCAAATACAACAAAATAACAATAACAAAAAAGCGGAAAAAAGTCAAAATTTTTCCCGCCTCGGCCCTGTCCTCCCGTTCCGTGCAGAAGCACCGGAAGCGCTCTGTTTTTAAAGGGTTTAGAAGAGTTTAGAACAAAAGATGTAGAGTAAGCGATGAATAATCTGCCGGTTTTACATATTCTAAAATCTGTGGGATAATCTTTTTGACTGACAAGTGAAAGACGTGATTCAAGATTTGTTTATAATCAAGTTCTTAATCAACCGAAGTATATAAGAATCATA